>CAZCJR010000001.1:0-141326 GCA_964499225.1 uncultured Cellvibrionaceae bacterium
AAGCCAACACTTTTACCCATTTTCCATAGACTTTGGTTTGCAGTGAATCGTAGTTGGAAGAGTGCGGATTGTGGTTGAAGTCGATAGAAACCAGAGGCTCATCTACAAATGCCAAAACACCTGGCATTTCAGTTTCTGCCGCTTTTTTCATCGCTGCGTTAATTGCTTCAACGCTTACATCTTTTTCCACCAATACGTTCAGATCAACCAAAGAAACGTTAATGGTAGGAACCCGCACAGAAATGCCATCCATTTTGCCTTTCAATTCCGGCAATACCAAACCAACTGCTTTTGCAGCACCAGTGGTGGTAGGGATCATTGATTGGGTAGCAGAGCGCGCGCGATAAATATCTTTGTGGAACACGTCAGACAACACCTGATCGTTGGTGTAGGAGTGAATCGTGGTCATAGAACCTTGCACGATAATGAAGTTATCGTTCAACACCTTGGCAATGGGGGCCAAGCAGTTAGTGGTGCAAGATGCGTTAGAAATAATGGTGTCAGTCGCTTTCAATACTTTGTCGTTTACGCCGAATACAACGGTCGCATCAACATCAGTACCTGGAGCAGAAATGATGACTTTCTTGGCACCAGCAGACAAATGCAAACCTGCTTTTTCTTTGCTGGTGAAAATGCCGGTACATTCGTACACAACATCAACATTTAACTCACCCCAGGGCAATTTGGCAGGGTCGCGTTCAGCAGTAATGCGAATAGCATCGCCATTGACGAACATGGTATCGCCTTCAAATTTCACGGTACCGTTAAATTGGCCATGAACTGAATCGTATTTGGTCAGATGAGCATTGAGATGGGCATCACCCAAGTCATTAATGCCAACGATCTGGATTTGATCGCGCTTGCCAGATTCATACAACGCACGCAGTACATTGCGACCGATACGACCGTAACCGTTAATTGCCACTCTAATCATTACATTCTCCTGAATAATCTGTTCATTGATTTTTACTGTAGGGGCGCTGGTTGCCGCGCCCTGTTTTAATATTTGCTGTACTGATTAGGGCGCAGCAAGCAGCGCCCCTACGATTTAGCTGCGCGGTAAGCTGGCTGCTTCACGGGCGAGGCGCTCGATTTCGTCCCAGCGTCCGGCTTTCATCAATTCTTTCGGTGCCATCCAGGTACCGCCAACACAATGCACGTTGGGCAGAGCCAGATAGCTTGGCGCTTTAGCCAGATCAATACCACCAGTTGGGCAGAAGGTAATTTGCGGCAATGGACCGCCAATCGACTTCAGCATAGGCACGCCACCCGCTGCTTCAGCCGGGAAAAATTTCTGATGGGTAAAACCTTGTACATACAGGTTCATCGCTTCGGTTGGTGTCGCAACACCAGCAAGCAGGGGAACAGGACAAGCTTTAGCCGCTTCAATCAACGCGGGGGTTGTGCCCGGGCTTACCAGAAAGGTCGAACCGGCTTTCACTGCTTTTTCCAAATCTGCCGGGGTAATGATAGTGCCGGCACCGATCACCGCATCTTCAGGCAATGCTTCTACCATCGCAGTGATAGCATCCAGCGCACAGGGGGTGCGCAGGGTGATTTCCAGCACTTTCAAGCCACCGTTGTAGAGTGCCCATGCTAAAGGCACAGCATCTTCGATGCGATCCACCACCATAACCGGTACGACTGGCGCCACTCTGACAATTTGATCGATAGTTAAAGCCACTGTATATCCCTCGTTGTTCAAAAAGTTCGAAAAATAACCTGCTTGAAACCAACCTACAGCAGATCAGTTCGGAATTCGGTAAAAATCAAGGCGCCCAATAAACCACAACGGGCACTTTTTGTTGTTGCAAGACTGCGCGAATCGGCATTTCTTTTACATCAGTGCCCGCTTGGGCTGAGCGCAACACTGCCAATTTTTCATCGCCAGTCAGCAGCAACACTAAAGTTTTGGAGCGGAGCAAACCTGCCAAGGTTAATGTCATACGCTCGGTGATCGCACCGGTTACTTCGCTTTGTATTGCGGTAATCGCCGCACACAATTGCTCAGACTCTGGATTCAACGCCTGATCCAAACCCGGCGCATGAGGGAAAAGCGATGCAGTATGGCCATCGGATCCCATACCCAAAATGGTGACATCAAAGGGTTGCGCCAATTGTTGATAAGCGCTTTCGCAATCATCCAAACCTTCGGCAGCGGTTTCTGCTGAATTTTTCATACCGACCAGATTGGCGGATGCCGCTTTATTTTGGATCAGGTATTTTACAGTAAAGGCTTCGTTGCTTTTATCGTGCTCAAAATCAACCCAGCGCTCGTCGACCAAAGCAACATAGACTGATTCCCAATCCAGATCGGAATTGCTAAGTGCTTTATAAAGTGGCTCAGGGGTACTTCCGCCAGAGACCATAAAAGTCGCCTCACCGCGATCTTCAATTGCCTCACGCAACGCTGACTCACATTCTGTTTGCAGCGCGGCGATCATCTCCGCGCGGCTATCAAACAAACGCTCAGTTACCATTCCTGATCCGCTCCAGACAAGACTTCGTCAATGGAGAACCAGCGACGACGATCGCTCGCCATCAACTGGGCGGAGGCTTGTGGGCCCCAACTTCCCGCCATGTAGCCGTGGGGTTTGTTTTCCGGACGCTGCCAGGCCTCGGCAATCGGATCGATCCATGCCCAGGCTGCATCAACTTCGGCGCGATGAATAAACAGGCTTGCATCGCCGGCCGCCGCATCAAGCATCAAGCGCTTGTAAGCATCCGAATAGAAATCTTTATAGGTATCGGCAAAGTTCAGGTTGAGCACGACGGGACGCAGGTGAGTCTCGTGCTTCTCCAGATCTTTGGAGACCATGATGATCTTGATACTTTCTTCCGGTTGCAGGCGGATAATCAGGCGGTTGGGCGTGGCCATACCAGCTGATTCTGGATAAACACGGTGTGCAACATCTTTGTACTGGATAACGATTTCCGCAAAACGCTGCTTCATACGCTTGCCGGTGCGCAGATAGAAAGGCACGTTCGCCCAGCGAGAATTATCGATGTAGGCGCGGATCGCGACGAAGGTTTCGGTGTTGCTTGCCTGGCCTAATTCATCCAGATAGCCTGGAACCAATTTGCCCCCCATCTCACCCGCAACATACTGGCCACGCACCGTGTTGTACTTGACGGTATTACCGTTGAGCGGGCGCAGGCTCTCTAATACTTTGAGCTTTTCGGCGCGAATGCGCTCGGCGGTCATCTTGTTCGGTGACTCCATCGCCACCAGGCAGAGCAATTGGAGGATGTGGTTTTGCACCATATCGCGCAGCGCACCGGCGCCATCATAGAAACTTGCACGACCTTCGAGGCCTACCGTTTCAGAAATACTGATTTGAACGTGATCGATAGATTTAGCATCCCACAGATGCTCGAACATACCGTTGGCAAACCGCAACGCCAGCAGGTTCTGTACAGTTTCTTTACCGAGGTAATGGTCAATGCGGAAGATAGCGTCTTCGTCGAAGTATTCGGCGATCTGGCTGTTTATCTCTTCTGCCGTTTTAGCGTCGTATCCCAGCGGTTTTTCAACTACCACACGTGACGTCCCGGTAATCAATCCCGTTTCATGCAAATGTTTGCAGCAGATACTGAATACAGATGGAGGCGTAGAGAGATAGAACACGCGCTGACTATTACCGCCGGTATTTAACAATTGCGCCAAGGCATCCCAATGTTCATCTTTCGTACCTATGTCCACAAAAACCGGGAACAGGCATTTGGCAAAGGCATCCCAAGCGGCAGCATCGAACTCATCTGAATTAAGGTGTTTTTCCGCTGCATCGCGCACCTTATCTTTGTATTCGGCAACCATTTGGGTATTGCGACAGGTCGGAATAATACGTGAGCCTGCAGGTAGAGAGCCCTCACGATGGGCGCGGTATAAGCCGGGGATCAACTTGCGCAGAGCCAAATCGCCAGCGCCACCAAAGATGACAAAATCAAATGCTTCAAGCATGAGGGGTAATCCTGTTTGTGAATCTTGAAAAGTGGATTTACTTTTTTAAAAACGAAGACCCCGAACGCGGGTTCGGGGTCCGGGATTTAACGGGCTATTACCAGTTAAATACGGTAGCTCCTTCTTCAGCCAAACCGACTGTGGCACGCAGGGGCGCAAACAATTCGCGCCCCATGCCATAGTGAACTGCTGATAAATCACACTGGGCAGATTGGCGAGAGCTCAGCTCCTCCTCACTGACCAGCAGTTGTAACGTGCCGGATTCAGCATCCAGCTCAATCATATCGCCATCGCGGATTAGGCCAATCGGGCCATTATCCAAGGCTTCAGGTGTCATGTGAATCGCTGCCGGAATCTTACCAGAGGCGCCAGACATACGGCCATCGGTCAGCAGGGCAACTTTAAAACCGCGATCCTGTAACACCCCCAGCGGTGGAGTCAGCTTGTGCAACTCTGGCATGCCGCAGGCTTTTGGCCCTTGGAAGCGCACCACTGCAATGAAATCTTTTTCCAAATCGCCGCGTTTGAATGCGGACTGCAGCTCTTCTTGGCTGTGGAACACGATCGCAGGCGCAACAACCTTGCGGTGATCCGGTTTAACCGCCGAAATCTTGATCACTGAGCGGCCAATATTGCCCTTCAGCAACTTCATGCCGCCCTCTGGAGCGAAAGGCTTGGCAACCGGGCGCAGCACGGAATCGTCAAGGCTTTCCATCACTGATTCGCGCCAGACCACTTCGCCATTTTCCAAAAACGGCTCTTTAGTGTAAGCCGCCAGACCTGTGCCACCCATGACGGTTTTTACATCGTCATGCAAGAGACCGGCCTTGCGCAGCTCGCGCATAAGGAAGCCCATACCACCAACAGCCTGGAAGCGGTTTACATCAGCCAATCCATTCGGGTAGATGCGGCACATGAGCGGAATTATATCTGAAATGTCAGACAAATCCTGCCAATCAATTAATACGCCTGCAGCACGGGCGATAGCGACTATGTGCATAGCGTGGTTAGTTGAACCACCCGTTGCCATCAAACCGACAATGCCGTTAACAATTGATTTCTCGGTCACAATATCGGAAAGCGTGACAGGATCATCGCGGGTGATGCGCGCCAGTTGATGCACGGAAGCGCGAGTTAACGCCTCACGCAACGGAGTATAGGGGTTGATGAAAGTACTGCCAGGCAAGTGGACGCCCATGATTTCCATCAACATTTGGTTAGTATTAGCAGTACCGTAAAAAGTACAGGTGCCGGCGCTGTGGTATGACGCGCTCTCAGCGGCCAATAATTCTTTGCGCCCTACTTTGCCCTCGGCAAATAACTGGCGTGCCTTGGCCTTTTCAGCGTTAGGCAAACCGGGAGTCATGGGGCCTGCAGGGATAAAAATAATTGGCAGTTGGCCAAACGATAGCGCCCCCATCATCAGACCAGGAACGATTTTGTCACACACACCCAAACATATAGCGCTGTCGAACATATCGTGGGAAAGCGCAATCGCAGTACTCATTGCGATCACATCGCGGCTGAACAGCGACAGCTCCATGCCCGGAAAGCCTTGGGTTACGCCGTCGCACATCGCCGGTACACCACCTGCCATTTGCGCGGTCATACCCATTTCTTTGGCGGCAGCCTTGATCGGCTCCAGGTACTCACCGTAGGGAACATGGGCGGAAAGCATCTCGTTGTAGGAGTTGACTACACCGATATTAGCGGCCTGACCTTCGGCCAGTGCCTCTTTATCAGAGGTGTTACAAGCGGCAAAACCGTGGGCAAGATTGGCGCAACCCAGATGATGACGAGCAGGTCCGTTACGGCGGAATTTGTTGACACGTGCGAGGTAGGCAGCACGGGTTTCACTGCTGCGAGCAATGATTCGCTCAGTAATCTCGGCAAGTCTTGGATCAATGCTTAGTAGGTCAGTCATTAGGAATACCATTGCTCTTGGGCTGTATCTATCGCAAACCTGCTGGTCTGCGCGCAATAGTGCCAGGTACTTTGCCCGGCACTCTAGTTGAGAGTCTCTCGGCTATGTAGTGCTTAATTTGCTTTGGCGCGCTTGTAAAAATCGATCAAATTGCGTGTTGAAGCATCGTGTTTCGGATTGGTTTCTTTCGCCAGATCCAATTCAGGCTGAATCCCCGCAGCGAGTACTTTACCCAGCTCCACTCCCCATTGATCAAATGAATGAATGCGCCAAATGATACCTTGTACAAAAATTTTGTGCTCATAAAGCGCGATCAGAGCACCCAAAGAGCGCGCATCGACTTTATTTAGCAAGAAAGTATTGGTCGGTCGATTACCGCGATGCACCTTGTGTTCCACAATTTCCTCAATCCGCGCAGCACTCATGCCTTTAGCACTCAGTTCACGACGCACCTGATCCGC
This sequence comes from uncultured Cellvibrionaceae bacterium, assembly GCA_964499225.1. Classification (GTDB taxonomy): domain Bacteria; phylum Pseudomonadota; class Gammaproteobacteria; order Pseudomonadales; family Cellvibrionaceae; genus Cellvibrio. Next base: position 6,347 of record CAZCJR010000001.1, read on the forward strand.
ATCAATCCCCAGCATCAGCGCTTGGGTTTGGGCGAAGAAGTTTGCCATCAAGGCATCGTGATGACCTTCAACTGCAACAGTGGGTGCGACGGAACCAATAAAGTCGGCGGGGATAATATCGGTACCCTGATGCAACATTTGATAGAAAGCATGCTGGCCATTGATGCCCACCTCGCCCCACACCAGCGGCACACTGCCATAACTGATTTGCTCGCCCGCCCAATTTACCGATTTACCATTACTTTCCATTTCCGCCTGCTGCATATAAGCAGGGAAGCGGTGCAGGCATTGGTCATAGGGCAGCAGCGCTTGCGCGGGGTAGCCGAGGAAATTGCGATTCCAGATTCCCACCAATGCCAACATCACCGGCGCATTCTCCGCCAACGGCGCGGTTTGGAAATGCTGATCCATTTCATAAGCGCCCTTCAGCAACTCATCAAACAGCTCATAACCGAGGGACAATACAATCGGCAAACCAATCGCCGACCAGAGTGAGAAACGACCACCGACCCAATCCCACATATCAAAAATGTTTTCTTCGGCGATGCCAAATGCAGTGACCAATTTACGATTGGTCGATACCGCCACAAAATGTTTCGCGATTGCCGCTTTATCACCCGCCGCCGCCATAAACCACTGCTCTGCGGTGCCCGCATTGGTCATGGTCTCTTGTGTGGTAAAGGTTTTTGAAGAGATAACAAACAGGGTTGTTTCCGGATTCAAACCGTCCAACACCTCGGCAATTTGTGCGCCGTCGATATTGGAAACAAAATGCATAGTGAAGCGTTTATCGCTGTAGGCCTTGAGTGCTTCGCACACCATTAATGGCCCAAGATTGGAACCGCCGATCCCGATACTGACAATATCGGTAATCGTCTTGCCGGTAAAACCAACCCACTCGCCCGAGCGTAACTTTTCGCTCAGCTTGCGCATCCGCTCCAGCTCAGCATTGATCGAAGTGCGCGCATCAGCACCATCAATCACAATCGGCTTGGAGGATTTATCGCGCAGCGCGACATGCATAACCGCGCGATCTTCAGTCGCGTTGATATGTTCAGCAGCAAACATCTTGCCACGCCAGCTTTCCACATTGGACTCTTTGGCCAGTGCCAGCAGCGCCGCTTTGGTTTCATCAGTAATTAAATTCTTGGAGTAGTCGAATAGCAGAGTGGATAATTGCAGGGAGAACTTATCAAAACGTTTATCATCAGCGGCAAACAAGTCTTTCAGATGCTGGGACTTCATTTGAGCTGCATGGGCAGCAAGGTTTTTCCAGGAGGGCAAATCGGTAGGACGCACATCAGGGTTTGTCATTTCTACTCCACAAACAAAAATGCCCAGGCGATATACCTGAACAAGTGGTTGATTTCTATTCTGTTAGTTTGAGCCCGACCCGACTCCGACAAGTAGTGAAGGATAAACTTCCTACCAGCTTCAAAGTTATATGCTTACCATCCTAGAATTAAGCCTTTAGGCGCAAACGAAACTGATAAGCTAGGAATACACCGAACATTTGCATCAATCACATTTGGTAGCGCTTAGTATCCTAACGCCACCAAAACCGCATAAACATCGTAGAAATTGCACGGTTTAAAAAGGCCGCTATGATAGGCAGATGGGTTTTGAGTGTCAATTAATGCGCGGGATCAGCAGCGATGAATATCCACGCAGATAAGCGTAAAAATATCGTCGCTCGCCAAAAATCCCACTAATCCAATTACCATCCAGCCTGTAGATCCCCACTATGCACAAGAATGATAACTGCACACCACCCTTTGGAATCATTGAAGGATTTTTTGGCCGCAGCTGGAGCTGGGAGGATCGAAAAAAATACGCGCAGTTTCTTGCACTGAATGAGTACAGTTTTTACATCTACGCACCAAAAGACGACAAAAATTTACGCAAAAACTGGCAAACAGATTGGCCTGCTGACGCTAAAAAATCCCTTGCTGATTTACGCCAAATTTATCGCGCAGCTAATGTGCAGTTCGGGATTGGTCTCAGCCCCCATGAAATTTATCTCGACAATTCCCACGACCAGCGCGCGCAGTTAGATCAACGCATCAAACAAATTAATCACTTGGAACCGGATATCCTATGCATTTTATTTGACGATATGCGCGGCGATATTCCCGAGCTCGCGCAAATCCAGATTGATATAGCCCATCAAGCAGCCGCAACCAGCAATGCAAAAAAAATAGTCTTCTGCCCAACCTATTACAGTTTTGATCCCGTATTAGAACGTGTGTTTGGTGCGATGCCTGAACATTACTGGCAAACCTTTGAGCAGCAGTTGGATAAAAGTATTGATATGTTTTGGACTGGCGAAAAAGTCTGCTCAACCAACTATCCTGCTGAACATCTCGCCGAGGTTACAGAATTAATCGGCCGCAAACCGTTTTTATGGGATAACTATCCCGTCAATGACGGTGCGGTGAAATCCAATTTATTGCAGCTGCGCGCATTTGATCAAGGCCACAGCCAATTAGCAGGCAAGATTGCGGGGCATGCAGTCAATCCTATGAACCAGCCTTGGCTATCGCAAATCCCGCTGGCCAGCTTACCGCTGGCCTATCGCGAGAAAGAAAATTACTCGGCAGCTGCGTCATTTACCAGCATTTGCAACAACCTTTGCGGCAACGAACTGGCGAAACAACTGCAACGGGACATTCATGAATTGCAAGATCTCGGCTTAAAAAAACTGACGCAGCAAGAGCGACAGGCATTGCAAGAAACCTATAAACAATTCACCAACAGCCCTTACGCACGAGAAATTATTGGCTGGTTAAATGATGAATACCAATTTGATCCTGCATGCTTAACTGAATAGCGCAAACTTTCTATTTAATGAACACCGATTGAATCCACTTCGACATAGATTCAATTTGCTCCATACACACAGTGTGCTCCATTGGATAAGATTCGTAACTCACAGCACAACCTTGATCATGTAAAAAGCGATAGGCGCGCTGCCCGAGAGCTTCATTAACAACCGGGTCGCGGCTGCCATGCTGAATTAATATCGGTGTTTTTTGATTTGCGGGGTTTATACTGGCACTGGCGTAAGTGGCAAAATAACTCGACAATATCAGCAAACCTGCCAGTGGTTTTTCATAGGTTAACCCTGCGTGATAAACGACTGCTCCGCCTTGTGAAAACCCCACCAATATAATTTTTTCACTCGCCACACCACGCGCAATTTCACGTTCAACCAACCGCTGCACGGCATCAGCACTCGCGATCAATTGCGGCTCATCAACTTTACGGTCCAGATTCATCTCCAAAATATCGTACCAGGCCGGCATGATATAACCCGCATTAATCGTGACTGGAATTTGCGGTGCGTGCGGAAAAATAAACCGCACAGATAAATCCTTGGGCAACTGTAATTCTGGCACTAAAGGTGCAAAATTATTGCCGTCAGCACCTAACCCGTGAAGCCAAATAACACTTGCTGTCACCGGCAATTGCGGTTGATTGAGTTTTTCAACACAAGGTAAATATTCCATAGGATTCTCTTTTGCTCGGCAGATTTAACCGCAAGGTGTTTAATTTTTGTTCAAAACATTTATTGATACGTAATATTGCTGACAATTACACAAATGAGCAAGCGCACCTATGCGCACAATTGGCAAAATAACACTACACTGGCTTTATGAACTCCTGATTTTATAAATTCAATGCTACACACCGGAACTACCGCATCATCCGATGCTAAGGAATATTATGAGTAACGTGAATCAAAACGAGGCTGCTGCACAAGCAGAAGGCGTGTACGAAACAGTAAGCGCTTTGATCGCCCCTATCGACCAACTAAATATCCTGTCCAAAGTAGAAGTCGCCAAATTATTGGATTCCAGCCAAAGCGGCTTGTACAAATTATTTCGCAGCTGCGCGCTCGCCGTACTCAATACCGGCAACGACACTGATAACGGTAAAGAGTTGCTGGAGCGTTATAAAGATTTCGAGATCAGCATCGTACAGGAAGAGCGCGGCATAAAACTCGCAGTGAAGAATGCACCCGGTAACGCTTTTGTCGACGGGAAAATGATTCGCGGCATTAGCGAGCATTTATTTACAGTGCTGCGCGATGTGATTTACAACAATGACGAACTCAGTCGCAATCCCAAATTTAATGTGGGAACATCCGAAGGGATCACCGACGCCGTCTTTCATATGCTGCGCAACGCCAACTTGATGAAACCAGGTCTTGATCCCAATCTCGTGGTTTGCTGGGGCGGTCACTCAATTAATCGTATTGAATATGACTACACCAAAGTGGTCGGCTATCAATTAGGCCTGCGCGGGTTGGATATTTGCACTGGCTGCGGCCCCGGTGCCATGAAAGGCCCAATGAAAGGCGCAACTATTGGTCATGCAAAACAACGTATTACCAATGGCCGCTATATCGGCATTACCGAGCCTGGCATTATTGCTGCGGAAGCGCCCAATCCCATCGTAAACCAACTCACTATTATGCCCGATATAGAAAAGCGCCTTGAAGCTTTTGTGCGTCTTGGTCACGGCATTATTGTCTTCCCTGGCGGCGCGGGTACTGCAGAAGAAATACTTTATATCCTTGGTTTGCTTTTGCATCCCGACAATAAAGACATTCCCTTCCCCCTTATTTTTACGGGCCCTGAAACTTCAGCCGAATATTTTGCGCGGATCGATAAATTTATAGGCGATACCCTTGGCGCAGAAGCGCAAGCGCATTACAAAATTATTGTGAATGATCCCCCTGCCGTTGCGCAGGAAATGAAAGAAGGGATCAGAAAAGTACGCGAGTTCCGCAAGCACAGTGACGACGCTTACTACTTTAATTGGCAGTTAAAAATCAGTCCGGAATTGCAACAGCCATTTATTCCAAGCCATGAAAATATGCGCAATTTGGAGCTACACAAAAACCAGCCGGTCAACCAACTGGCAGCCAATTTGCGATGCGCCTTTTCCGGAATTGTGGCGGGAAACGTAAAAGAGGAAGGTATCTGTGCGATTGAAAAGTACGGCCATTTTGAGCTGCACGGTGATTACGAAATCATGCACCCGGTCGATGAGCTGCTGGAGTCATTCGCCCGTCAGAGCCGGATGAAGTTACCCGGACGTGAGTATATTCCCTGCTATAAGGTTATAAAGTAGAGGATTTCTAGAGCTTTAGGGTCTATGTTGTAGTCAATGTCTTACAAAATATAGCGACTTTAGCGACTAGCTCGTCAACTATCTAATCAGCATAATGGCTCTACCAAGGAAGTAGACAATGATGTGAGCTGGCCAGGCAAGGTCAATGGATGCGCCCACCTGTTTAGGGAAGCGATGTCGGGAGACATCAAAGGATTGCACTAGCGCAGGAGGAAAGGCGGTCAGGGATTCGAAAGGAAAATCGACGCGATTGACTACTTCTAGTTAAGGATAGAATCTGTACGGGGCCGCTTATGCGGCCCCTACTTATTTACGGGCCGTGTTTATGCAGCGTGATTTTTATCTGCGCCGCATTATCAAAGCAAATCGTCTACACCTGTTAAATTCCTCTCCACACCATCAGAATTCAACTGTCGTTGCTCCAGCTTCGCCTTGCGTTTTTGCTCCCGTCGCGCGGCAAAAAAATGACTGAGCTGATGCTGGCACTGCTGCGCCATTAACCCGCCAACGTAATCCACTCGATGATTAAAATAATCGTTATTTAATAATTGCGATTTACTCACTACCGCCCCCGCTTTGGTTTCAGTAGTACCAAACACCAAACGCGCGATCCGCGCATGCACCAACGCACCGACACACATAGTGCAGGGTTCAAGTGTGACGTAAATGGTGGAACCTATTAAACGATAATTTTGTATACGAGCTGCCGCCTGACGCAGGGCGATAATTTCGGCGTGTGCAGTAGGATCATGACTCGTTATCGGTTGATTAAAACCTTCACCAATATTTTTTCCATCCTGAACGATAACCGCTCCAACCGGAACCTCACCGATATCCTCGCCTTTGGCAGCAAGCTGTAATGCGTACGCCATCCACTGCGCGTCCTCAGTAGAAAAAATTGTGCTGCTCTCAGGATTTTTTTCTTGTTCAAGATCACTCACGAATTTTTTACTTCCACTAGCGGTGCCAAATAATTAGCCAGCTCCTGTTCTGTTAGTGCCCGTTCAAAACGAAAGCGTGGGATAGTTTCGCCCGCCAACTCAACCGATTCGAGAAACATATCCAGCGGGCGAACCCACCAGGAATAATCGCCATACAAGCAGCGATAAAACACCAGCGGTTCACGAGTTTCACTGTGAGTCGCTACTTGAAATACAAAATACTCATTGCCTTTGTAATGGCGATATAAACCCGATTTCAATTTCATATTGAGTACCTTAAATAACGCCCATTGTTTTTAGTTCGTCGATTTGTACTTGCGATAAATTCAACACTGACTGCAAAACTTCTTGTGTGTGGCTACCCACCTCGCCACCAGGCCAATCAGTACGGCCGGGAGTGTCCGACAATTTGGGTAATATCGCCGGAATTTTTAGCGGCTTACCATTAATCTCTACCTGCTCGAACATGCTACGCGCGTTAAAGTGCGGATCAGCAAACATATCTTGTACATTATAGATGGGCCCGCCAGGAACACGCGCTTGCTCAAGTAATTGCAAAATGTCATCAGCATCTCTGCTCATACACCAAGCCGCCAGTGCATTATCGATTTCCGATTCGTGTTGTACACGCCCCGCATTATTTGCCATGCGCGGATCATTGGCCATTTCCGGGTGCCCGGCAACGTCCATCAAACGCTGAAAGATTGAATCGCCATTACCGCCAATCACCACATACTTACCATTTTTGCAGCGATAGGTGTTGGTGGGCACAATTCCCGTTACTGTGGTGCCGGACGGTTCACGAATAACACCGGCACCGGAAAATTCCGGCACGACCGCTTCCATTAAGTTAAACATAGATTCATAGAGCGCAACATCCACAACCTGCCCCTCGCCATCAGTATTGCGCTCGCGCTCCAACAACGCCAAGGCGATACCCAGCGCGGCGTGAATACCGGAAATGGTATCGCCAATGCTTAAATTGGGGCGCACCGGTGCCTGATCAGGAAAGCCATTGACGTAGCGAAAGCCGCTCATCCCCTCACACACGGAAGCAAAACCCGGTTTGCTGGCGTAGGGGCCAGTTTGGCCGTAGCCGGAAATGCGCGCATAAACCAGTTTCGGATTGGACGATTTAATCTCTTCCGGACCAATCCCCCAATTTTCCATCACGCCGGGGCGAAAATTTTCAATCACCACATCGGCACTATCAATTAATTGTCGTGCAATTTTTTGGCCTTCAGGTTTTTTTAAATCCAGCGTGATACTTTTTTTATTGCGGCCGATACTGCGCCACCAATGCGAGGTCCCATTCTCCAATACACGCCAACCGCGAATAGGATCGCCTTCCGGTGGTTCGATTTTTATGACTTCCGCTCCGAAGTACGCGAGCATACAGCCCGCAAACGGCCCCGCAAGTAATTGCCCTACCTCGATAACGCGAATGCCATCCAAGGGACGGCGAGATCGTGAAGCACTAACCATTTATTTCTACCTTACAAAGAGAAGTCAGGAGGGATTTGAATCGCCCCCAGACCCTCTGGCTACGCGCCCCGTTTCAAAGAGGGGAGTTAATAGTCAGAATAATTTTTCCAATATGCAGATCGGATTCCATGCGCTCATGCGCAGCAGCCACTTGCTCAAAAGGAAATACCGAATCAATCACAGGCTCAATCGATTTGTTGTTTAACAGCGGCCAGATATTTTCTTTAAGCTCTCGCGCAATAACAGCTTTTACTTGCGCGGATTGAGCACGCAAGGTAGAACCTGTCAAGGTTAAACGTTTAAGCATCAGTGGCATAAAATCCACTTGAATTTTGCTGCCTTGCAAAAAGGCGATACTCACTATGCGTCCATCTTTTGCAGCCGCAGAAAAATTGCGCTGGATATAGTCGCCACCGACCATATCTAAAATCACATTCACGCCCTGCTCTTTAGTTTGCTCTTTAACTACTGCGACAAAATCCTGCTCCCGATAATTAATTGCCGTCGCACCCAAGGAACTAATTGCCGCACATTTTTCCACGGATCCGGCAGTTGCAAATACTTGCCCACCGAAAGCCCGCGCCAACTGAATTGCCGTCGTTCCTATTCCACTGCTACCACCGTGAATTAACAGGCTCTCACCTGCTTTTAACTGCGCACGTTGAAACAGGTTGTGCCACACGGTGAAAAAAGTTTCCGGCAAGGCAGCTGCTTGCACGTAAGAAAAATCCTGTGAAATTGGTAAACACTGATCGGCAGGAGCAACGGCATATTCGGCATAGCCACCCCCGTTCACCAGAGCACAAATTTTATCGCCCGGTTTCCAGCGCCCTACATTTGCGCCGAAGGCAATAACATCACCCGCTACTTCCAAACCTAAAATAGGTGATGCATCTGCCGGCGGTGGATATACACCTTGCCGCTGCAAAATATCCGGGCGATTGATGCCCGCGGCATGCACACGAATTAAAACCTCGTTGTCGTTTGGCTGCGGCATTGCCATAGTTTGCAACACCAACTGATCGACACCGCCGGGATGCTTTAATGCGATAAATTTCATCATGGTTCGAGACGCTGAATATCCCACACGCCGTTTTCTTGCAAATTGTATTGAAAGCGATCATGTAAACGCGCCGCGCCGCCTTGCCAAAATTCGATTTGGTGGGGTTTAACACGAAAGCCACCCCAAAAATCAGGCACGGGGATCTCGCCTTTGGCAAATTTATTTTTCATTGATTCGAATTGTTGCATAAGCAATGCACGCGATGAAATCGGTCGGCTCTGTTGCGATGCCCATGCACCCAGTTGACTATCGCGCGGGCGCGAGACGAAATATTTCATCACTTCTGTTGCCGACAACTGCTCGGCCACACCGCAGACTTTTACCTGCCGCTCCAATAGATACCAGGGAAAATGCAAACTGATTTTGGGGTTTTGTTTTAGCTCTTGCGCCTTGCGACTATTGAGATTGGTATAAAACACAAAGCCTTTATCGTCGAGATGTTTCAACAACACGATGCGCTGCGATGGCTGACCCGATGCATCCACCGTGGCGATAGTCATGGCATTGGGATCGGGAATGCCCGATGCGATCGTCTGCTGCATCCAGCGATCAAATTGTTCGAGCGGGTTAGCCGCCAGATCATCGCGCTCTAATCCACCTTGAGTGTATTCGCGGCGAAAATCTTCCAAATGTAAATCCATACAGACTCCAAAAAAACGGTTTGGAAAACCGCAAAGGAAATTTCCAGAGCGCAGGTGTCAACTTGCGCGCTGTTAAGAAATGTCATGCTAGCACCGCCTCTATCAGGTAATTGGCGATAAATCTGGCAGACGGCGCTGTGCGACTAAGGCTCGCTAATTTACTTCATCAGCACCTTATGGCATTGTCGACTATATGCTGCGCGAGTTTATGGGATAGCCCAATCGCCCGCCAGACTAACAATAAAAACGCCACCAACATAGGCAAGTTCCCATGAACAGACGCGAAGTTCTCAGGTATACCGCCTGGATAACCGGTAGTGCTATATCCGCATCCTTAGCGAGCGCAATTTTGTCCGGTTGTTCTGAACAAACACCCGATAAAAATCCCGTAACAACGGCGGACAGCGCCGCAAACTCCAGCCTTTTGCACTTTTTTACACCGGAACAATTTACGCTGGTTACGCTGCTGGCGGACACCATTTTGCCACGCACCGACAGCCCCTCTGCAACCGATGTAAAAGTGCACATCAGGCTCGATTCCATGTTGGGGCAAGTTTTTGATTCCAACTATCAAGCCGCATTTAAAACCCGGTGGTTGGCATTAGAAAGTTATCTGAGCCAACAACAGTTTTTACAGCTCTCACCAGCCGCTCAAGTAGAGACATTACAATCGCTTGAGCTGAGTCAGAATGATGATACGACGAACGCCAAGAAGGCCCTGGTAGAGTTCAAACAACACGTCATCGCCTATTACTTAACCACGGAAGAAATTGGCAAAACGTTTTTGAATTATCTGCCTATTCCTGTGACTTACAAACCCTGCATTTCGCTGGACGACGTTAACAATAAAGCTTGGGCGCTCTAAAAATGATAAGAACAACTGAAACCGATTTTGACGCAATTGTGATTGGCTCTGGAATTAGCGGTGGTTATGCTGCGATGGAGTTGTGTACCAAAGGTTATAAAACCCTGGTACTTGAGCGCGGCCGCGCTGTTGCTCATGGCGATTACCCCACAGCAACAATGGACCCGTGGGATCTTCCCCATGAAGACCGGGTTCCGCAGACCGAAATTGCCACGCACTACCACAAGCAGGATCGCCTGCCATGGTGGGTACGCCAGGCAAACAAACATTGGATCAATAAAGACGACGAATATCCTTATCAGGAAGATGAACGTTTCGACTGGATTCGCGGCCACCATACTGGCGGGCGTTCATTAATGTGGGGGCGTCAATGCTATCGCTGGAGCGACATTGACTTCGAAGCCAATAAAAAAGAAGGCATCGCCATCGATTGGCCTATTCGTTACGCCGATATCGAACCTTGGTACAACTACGTCGAAACATTTGTGGGCGTTAGCGGACAAAAGGAAAATCTCAAGCAAGTACCCGATGGCGTATTTTTAAAACCTTTCCCACTTAATTGCGCTGAACAATATCTACGGGAAAGTGTGGCCGCGAAATTCCCTGAGCGCGTTGTTACACCGGGGCGTGTCGCCAATCTGAGCGAGTACAAACCGGAACTGCACAAAGGTAAACGCGGCCAGTGTTTATCGCGCGATCGCTGCTGGCGCGGCTGCCCTTTTGGTGCCTATTTTAGTAGCCAGTCCGCAACCCTGCCGGTCGCAGAAGAAACCGGCAACTTGACTCTGCGCCCTAACAGTATTGTGCAAGAAATTATTTATGACGCCACCAGTGGCCGCGCAACCGGTGTGCGCATCAAAGATGCCGAAACCGGTGAGCAGTTGACTATTTCTGCGCGCATTATCTTTTGCAATGCGAGCACGGTGGGCACCGCGGCTATTTTACTCAATAGCCGCTCGGAAACCTTTCCAAATGGGTTGGGTAATACCAGTGGTGAACTCGGCCACAATCTCATGGATCACCATTACGGCATGGGTGCATCCGGGATTTTGCCGGGCCTTGAAGATACCTATTATTCCGGCCGCAAACCGGCGGGCTTCTACATCCCTCGCTTCACTAATATTGATGAACAAAGTAAAAGGCCGGACTACCTGCGCGGCTTTGGTTATCAGGGTGAAGCGCGCCGTATTAACAATTCACCAACCGGAGTGATTGGCAGTGCGCTCAAAGAGGTGATCTTTAAACCAGGCGCTTACAGCCTGCGCATGACCTGCTTTGGCGAAATGCTGCCCTATCACGAAAACCGTATGTATCTCGATTTCAGCAAGACCGATCCGCAGGGCATGCCGCTCATCACCTTTGACGCCAAGCTGCGCGAAAATGAGCACAAGCTCCGCGAAGACGGCGTCAAGTGCGCGGTAGAAATGCTGGAGGCCGCCGGTTGTACCAGCATTACGTCCTACAACAACGCCACGGCACCGGGTGCCTGTATCCACGAGATGGGAACAGCGCGCATGGGGCACGATCCCAAGACCAGTGTGCTGAACAAATGGAATCAAATGCACGATGTGCCCAATGTGTTTGTTACCGACGGCGCTTGCATGACCAGCTCTGGAACGCAAAATCCGAGCATCACTTACATGGCCTTAACCGCACGTGCAGTGGACTACGCCCACCAACAAATCCTGGCCGGAGCGCTCTAAGCAGAAAAAGGCAAGGAGGCCATTTAGAACAAATCCATACACTGACAAACGCTTCACACAAAAAGCATAGTTATGCGTCGCGTCAGGCGTTAAACTAGTCGATAATTCAAAGAAGGATTGACGCGCCACTCTCGGCAAGCGCGTCCAATCGATCCTCTACAATAATCCTGACGCAGCACAATCCTATGAGTACTTCTGAATCCGTTGTCGGTGTAATTCTGGCCGGAGGTTTGGCGCGCCGCATGGGCGGCGGCGACAAATGCTTACTACCTCTTGCGGGCAAAACACTGTTACAGCGCACTATTGATCGCGCCCAACCTCAAGTGAGTTCGCTACTATTAAACGCCAATGGCAACAGCCTGCGTTTTGCACGCTCGCGTCTACCGGTGGTGCCCGACATTTACCCCAACAATCTGGGGCCCTTAGCTGGCATTCATGCCGGATTAGGCCGGATGCAGGCTGATAACCCCAATGCGGAGTGGCTGGCCAGCTTTGCCTCTGACAGCCCGTTCTTCCCCGCCGACTTGGTCGCGCGTTTGTTTGATGCGGTCACCCGACAGCGCGCACAACTCGCCATTGCGACCTCCAACAACCGCGCGCATCCTGTTTTTGCACTCTGGCACGCCTCGCTCATTGGCAAAATTGAAGAGCAGCTGCAGGCCGACGCCATGCCCCGCTTACAAGACTGGATTAAACAACAACGGGCGGTTGAAGTGGATTTTCCAGCTGAAACCTACGATCCCTTTTTTAATATTAATATCCCACAGGATCTTTACACTGCAGAACCATTAGTCGCTCTGGTTAAATAGCCTGTTTAGGCATCAACTGCCTTACACAATCACTAATCGCTCCCGTCAAACCAAACTGATATGCTCTCCCGAACTTTTTTGGAGAGCTGATTATGTTTTGGCGTTTGTTGTGCGTTGCACAGTTTTATAGTTTGTTGGCGATTTATGCCTATCTCGGCCTGACACCCCACCCGGAAAACTCTGTTCCCGTTTTCAACGATTTATTGATGCATTTTGCAGGCTACTGCGTTGCGGCCATTTCCATAAGTTTTGCACGCCCTACTTGGCCGATGTGGCAACGCGCGGCATTTTTAATTGTCTATTCAATCGCCATCGAAATCGTCCAACATTTTAATCCGCCGCGCACGTTCAGTGTGATGGATATTCTTGCCAATGGCGGCGGGATTCTGTTGGGGCTTATGATCGTTGCACTGCTGGAAAAAACAATTTCGCCCTTTGCAAAATTGCTCTATTGGAAAACCAATATGCAACACAAATCGTCCGGGGCTGAAATTTAAACGGTGTTGATAGATTAAGTTAAGGGGTAAATACAATGAGTAAATTGTTGGCAACTCTCTTCACGGGATTATTGTTGTTTGCTACGCAACACGGCAGCGCCGAAAACATTGTTACTCACGAGAACCAGACTCAACAGCTTGTCGCTGCCGCACTGGCGCAGACAAAGGAGCAAGTGACATACAACGGCGCCTATTTTAAAATCGCCTACCCAATGGGTGACGTTCCTGCGCAATACGGCGTCTGCACCGATGTTATTATTCGCGCTTACCGCAAACTCGGCATAGATCTACAACAGTTAGTCCACGAGGATATGCGCGAGAATTTTTCACTTTACCCGGCGAAAAAGAATTGGGGACAAACCAAAACCGATACTAATATCGATCATCGCCGCGTTCCTAATCTGCAAACTTTTTTTACCCGCCACGGCAAAAAATTGATTGTATCTAATACGCCGCATGATTATCAGGCAGGCGACCTAGTCACCTGGATGCTACCCGGCAATTTACCGCACATTGGGATAGTAACGGATCAACGCTCGTCAGATGGCCTGCGCCCGTTAATCGCCCACAATATTGGCGCAGGTCCGAAACTCGAAGATATGTTATTTGGCTACGCGATTAGCGGGCATTATCGCTATGCGTTATTTTAAATTGCTGGTCTAAAAATGTTGCCACAATATCAACTGATGGTCGCAGCCATGGGTCGAACAACCAAAAAGAATGCGGCGAATCCGGAATTTGTGTGACCTGATGAGGAATTCCGAACGGCTTCATTTTTTTAATCATTTCTTTGTACCCCACACTAAACCGCTCCTGCGCACTAATTAAAAATAAAACCGGCGGGGTGCTTTTGTTCACATAAAAAAGTGGCGACGCTTCATGCCAGAGTGCGGTTTTGTCGGCATAGCGTCCACCAAACCAGGCACCCGCTGCAGAGGGATTTTTACGTGGATCATCCTCATGGAAGCGCGCTGCTTCCGAGGTAAAATCCGATAAGCCATCAATATTTACTATCGCCTGCACATTGCTTGAAATATTTGAGCTTCTCGCTTGCGGATCAAATTTCTCCAAACCATTGGTCACACCAACAAGATTCGCGATCTGCCCTCCTGCTGAGCCGCCACCCACCGCAATTTGGTCAGGATTGATCCCGTATTTTTTGGCGTTTTTACGTAGCCATCTAATTGCTGCTTTCACATCGTGAATTGCTGCCGGATATTGTGCTTCAGGTGACAACCGATAACTGATGGTTGCCGCCACATAACCGCGCTCCGCCAAACCAATCGCCATAGGAGTGAAATTGGTGCGAAAACCCGCACGCCAACCACCGCCATGAACAAATACGATTCCAGTTTTTTGCTGAGTGGATACGGTCTTAGGTAGATACAAATCCAACTGTAATGCGCGCTCGCCATAGCGTACATAAGTGATGTTTTTAATTTCTTGCACAGCTTCAGGAACAGCACGGCTGGCAATATCAATAAAAGGATATTCACCAATCAGTTTTTGATAAGTAGTTTCGGGGGTATAAGTATTGGTCGGGTCATCGAACTGGGTAATGTTTTGGCAACCAATTAAAACCGCAGACATCACCATCATCGTAAAACGCAGAATATTGTTAACATTGGTCATCGCTATATCACTCAGCAGAGAAATCAAATGACCGAATACATGCCGATATAATTTTTTATTTAGTGTAACTGGCAACAATTGAAAAGCAACGCAGGTAAAAAAACAAAAGAAGCAAAAAAGATCGGAAACAAAAAAGGGCCAGCAATCGCTGACCTTTTTTTAATTGCACAAACTCAAACTATCACAACAACAAGCGGCGCAAGTCGCCAATTACAGCTACCAGATAAGTCATAAAGCGACCTGCATCAGCACCATTCACTGCACGGTGATCGTAAGACAATGATAATGGCAGCATATTGCGCGGAATAAACTCTTTACCATTCCACACAGGCTTCATTTGCGCACGGGATACGCCCAGAATACCCACTTCTGTAGGCGCAGATACCATTGGCGTAAAACCGTTACCACCCATAGCACCCAGGCTGGAAATAGTGAAGCAGCCACCCTGCATCTCCGCCGGGGTAAGCTTGCCATCACGTGCTTTTTTAGCCAGCACATTAATTTCGTCGGCCAGTTCAAACAGACCTTTTTTATCAACATTGCGCACAACCGGAACCAGCAAGCCGTTGGGCGTATCTACCGCGATACCAATGTGTACAAATTTCTTGTGCACAATGCTTTCACCATCCTGATGCACCGAAACATTAAATGACGGCTCTGCCACCAACGCTGCTGCAACAGCTTTAACAATAAAAGGTAATGGAGTCAGTTTGCTGCCTCGTTTTTCTGCTTCGGCTTTCATGCTATTACGGAAAACTTCCAGATCGGTGATGTCAGCATCGTCAAACTGGGTAATACGCGGAACATTCAACCAACTGCGAACCATAGCGTCAGCAGTCAGTTTCTTGATCTTGCTCATTTTAACAATTTCGATTTCACCAAATTTGGAGTAATCAACAACGGGTAAAGCTGGAATACCTGAACCACCAAAAGATGCGCCGGATTGGGCTGCTTGCACGATAGGTTTAACGTAAGCGCGCACATCATCTTTCACCAGACGACCACGTGGGCCAGTGCCAGAGACTTTGCCCATATCAACGCCGAGTTGCCGAGCCAGTTTACGCACAGCTGGGCCTGCGTAAACATCGCCAGTTTGCGCAACATCCACTACTGGCGCTGGTGCTGCTTTCGGTGCTTCAACTTTAGGAGCTGGTGCAGCCGCCGCTGCGGGAGCAGCTTCCACTTTTGCAGGTGCTGCTGCAACAGGAGCGCCGCCGCTAGTAGCGAGCAAGCCAATTACTGAACCTTGGGAAAGCTTATCGCCCACTTTTACTGCGAGACTAACAATTTTACCGGCTGCGTCAGCTGGAATTTCCATCGATGCTTTATCGGTTTCCAGTACGATCAATGAATCGCCTGCGGCAACTTCATCGCCCACTTTTACCGAAATCTCAATAACTTCAACGCCTTCAGCGCCGCCGATATCGGGAACAACCATTTGAGTTTCAGCTGCGGCAGCCGGTGCTGCAGGACTCGATGTCGCGGCAGCCGCAGCTGGCGCCGGAGCCGCTGCAACTGGAGCAGCAGCTTGCGGTGCGGGAGCTTCAGTACTACCTTCGGCCTCTACTTCCAGCAATACAGCATCTTGCGAGACTTTATCACCCAGATTCACTTTGATAGCGACAACTTTGCCTGCTTTATCGGCCGGGATTTCCATTGAAGCCTTGTCGGTTTCAAGCACGACAATCGAATCACCTTCGGCGACAACATCGCCCACTTTTACGGAGATTTCGATAACTTCAACGCCTTCTGCGCCGCCAATATCAGGCACTTTAATAGTTTGAATTGCCACTGTAGTAGTTCCTCGCTAATCGGTTATTTCTACATTTGATAAATGTTTTGGACGGATACAAACAACATCGCCCTCTTTGTGAGAGGGCGATGGTCTTATACGCTCATTGGATCCGCTTTTTCCGGATCAATGCCAAATTTCGTAATGGCCTTGGCAACCACATCGGCTTTGATTTTGCCTTGGTCTGCCAAAGATTTGAGTGCTGCAATCACCACAAAGTAACGGTTTACTTCGAAGAAATGACGCAACTGGGTACGGGTATCACTGCGCCCAAAGCCTTCTGTACCCAGAACTGTGTATGAGCCTGGAATATAGGCACGCAGCTGTTCAGAGTAAGTTTTCAGATTGTCAGTAGCGATAATAAACGGGCCTTCACTCGCTTCCAGAACCTGAGTGACATACGGCTTGCGCGGTGCAGCAGTCGGATTCAACATATTCCAGCGAGTGGCACGTTGACCGTCACGGGTCAGTTCGTTAACACTGGTTACACTCCACACATCCGCTTCTACATCGAAGTCGCTACGCAAGATTTCAGCAGCAAAACGCACTTCACGCAAAATAGTACCGGCACCCATCAATTGCACGCGGTTCTTGGCTTTGCCAGACCCTTTTTCCAATGGGTAAATACCTTTGATAATGCCTTCCTCGGCACCTTCGGGCATTTCAGGATGTTGGTAGTTTTCATTCATCAAAGAGATGTAATAGAACATATTCTCTTTGTCGTGATACATGCGTTTGATGCCGTCTTGAATGATCACCGCCAGTTCATAGGCATAGGTGGGATCATAGGTGCGGCAGTTGGGAATGGTATTTGCCATTACATGACTATGACCATCCTGATGCTGTAGGCCTTCACCATTCAAGGTGGTACGGCCGGCGGTAGCACCCACCAAGAAGCCGCGAGCTTGTGAATCGCCAGCTGCCCAAGCCAAGTCACCAATACGCTGGAAACCGAACATGGAGTAATAAATGTAAAACGGAATCATCGGCACGCGGTAGTTGCTGTAGGCCGTTGCTGCAGCGATCCACGAGGCCATGGAACCCGCTTCATTGATACCCTCTTCCAAAATCTGACCATTAGCCGATTCGTGATAAGACATCATCTGTGCAGCATCGTGCGGAGTATATTTCTGACCTTCGGACGAGTAGATACCGATGGTTTTAAACATGCCCTCCATACCAAAGGTACGCGCTTCATCAGGCACAATCGGAACAATTTGCTTGCCAATATTCTTGTCTTTCACCAACGATGACAAAATACGCACGAAGCTCATGGTGGTAGAAATTTCGCGATCACCAGTGCTCTTTAACTGCGCAGCAAATGCATCCAGTGCGGGAGCCACAACTGGATCGAAATCCGCTTTACGCGATGGCAAGTAACCTTTGAGCGTATTGCGACGCGAGCGCATGTACTGCATTTCCGGACTGTCTTCCGCTGGACGATAGTACGGCAGAGCCTCCAGCTCCTCATCCTTTATTGGCAACTCAAAGCGGTCGCGGAATTTTTTCAGATCTTCCACCGCCAAATGCTTGGCCGAGTGAGTTTTGTTGATCGCCTCACCGGATGAACCCATGCCGTAACCTTTGACAGTTTGAGCAAGGACAACCGTTGGTCGACCTTTGGTGTTCACGGCATTGTGATAGGCGTTATAGACCTTTTTAACATCGTGACCACCGCGCGCAAGATACAGAATATCTTGGTCGGACATATCGCTGACAAGCTCTAACAGCTCTGGATATTTACCGAAGAAGTGTTCACGCGTGTAAGCACCACCGTTAGCTTTGTAATTCTGCATCTCGCCATCGACGACTTCGTCCATACGCTTTTGCAACAAGCCGGTTTTATCTTTTTCCAGCAGACGATCCCAACCAGCGCCCCACAGAACTTTAACCACGTTCCAGCCAGCGCCACGGAATACACCTTCAAGTTCTTGCACGATTTTGCTGTTGCCGCGTACCGGGCCATCCAAACGTTGCAAGTTACAGTTAATCACGAAAATCAGGTTGTCGAGCTTCTCGCGTGCAGCAAGCGAAATAGCACCCAGGCTTTCCGGCTCATCGCATTCACCATCGCCTAAAAATGCCCAGACTTTCCGGTCGCTTACCGGAGTAAGACCGCGCGCTTCCATGTAGCGATTAAAACGCGCTTGATAAATTGCTTTGATAGGGCCCAAGCCCATAGATACGGTTGGGAACTGCCAGTAGTCCGGCATTAACCACGGATGAGGATATGATGACAAACCGCCGCCGTTGACTTCGCGGCGGAAGTTATCCAAATGTGCTTCGTTCAAGCGGCCCTCTACGTAAGAGCGCGCATAAATTCCAGGTGAAATATGACCTTGGAAATAGACCAGGTCGCCGGGGATATCACCGTCGTTACCACGGAAAAAATTGTTGAAGGCTACATCATATAGGGTAGCGGATGAGGCAAATGAGGCTATGTGGCCACCGAGGCCGTCATCGTTGTCATTGGCTTTCATGACCATGGCCATGGCATTCCAGCGAATGATTGAGCGAATTTTGCGCTCCATCTTCAAGTCGCCGGGATAGTCGACTTCTTTATCTACAGGAATGGTATTGCGATAAGGGGTGCGAATAGATGAAGGCTGTTCAATGCCATGGTTAACGGCGGACTCAGACAGTGATTTCAACAACTCAGCGGCACGGTCTTTACCGGCGTGACGAACAACTGACTTAAGGGCGTCCAGCCACTCTTTTGTTTCAATGGCATCAATATCTTGTAGCATTCAAATCTCCTCAGCTATGCGCGCAGGCGCATATCACGTAGCAGTAGTATCTAATACAGGAATTTGGATCTGGGCCTCGCACAAAATTTGCGCATTTATACAAAATGTACAGAACTTTCATGGAGTTACAGGGGGAATATTCCTTTTACTTGTGTAAAAAATCCCCGAATTCTTGCATAAGTGGGAATTTTTTACCAGCCCTAGCCAATTTGGTAACACTTTGAAGGGGCACGACTTTAGTGCACAAATCGCTGAACCAAGCGCTTTGAATATAACTACGCCAATAAAAAAACATGTTCGCAACAGGGCTGGCATTATTACCCAAAGTTTTACGATTCACCAAGCAGTAATCAGTAAAAAGAATGATAAATTTCTTTAAAAGCGCACCAAAAAAAAGCATAAAAACAAACAAACTCATTGTGACGCGGTGCATGAAAGCCCTACTCAAAAATCAAGGTTGTTCGACGCTTAGCATTTGTTGCTTATGAATTAGCAGGTCATCGACGAGAAAAAAATTTTCACGTTCGGTAAGTGCATCAGAGGTTAACCAGAGGCGACGATTTTTATCCATGAATACCGCGCGATAAAAATTATTAAGTGACTCAGGCGTAATCCGCGCAACGGCTTCCGCAAGATCAAGACGGCGCGAGAAATGACTGTCGTGTGTTGAGATTGCACTCCAATAACGCTCGCCCTGCTCTTTGAGTGAGCGCGCAGGCTCGCGCATTTTTTTAATGAGCGACTGCTTATTAATCGCAAAACTTTCACCCAATCGCTCAAATTGCTCATCTAAAAACAAATCAATTTCTCTGACAATATCTTCCTCAGCAACAGTGGGTGATTGCACTATCAGCAAACTGTTTTCAAGATTCAGTAGGGGCGCCGCTATCGCAGCCACCACATAGCCCATCTGCTTTTCTGTACGTAATTGATTGTAGAATGCAGGCTGGAGCAATTGCCGGGCAAGCATCATATGCGCGGTATCATCAGTAGAGATAGATGGGCTTTGGATCAGCAGTTCAACAATATTATCGCTATGATCCAAACCATGAGTGTAAAGCCAGGGTTTTTCCGAACCCTTTGGTAGCAGCAGCAGTTTTACTGGTGGCAGATCGCGTCCTGCCTGACGACTCAATAATTCATGCTCGGCCAATACGGCAAGTTTTAATGCTTCAGCGCGAAAATAATTTCCGTAAAAAAGGGCATCCATTTTTGCATCGATTAATTGACGGCTCGCGAACAGTGAGAATTGCTCCAGTGTTTTATTTTCCAGTGCCGTAATTAGCTGCGCATTGCTCCAATAAGGATCAGATTGCAGTACCGGCACCTGTTCGGCGATAACCTGATAAGGCAGATTTTTATTCTGGTTACGCCAGGTGCGCAGCAAATTTTCTTTGACCAGCCTAAAACGATCTTCTTTAAATTTATTGGTGCGCATGAGCTCCATGATTTTATTCATCAGCAATCCCTGACGGCTGGAATAACCGAAAATACTGAGATCATAACCACGCACATTTGCCGTGATCGAGTGATCAATACCGGCGAGTTTGGCTGGGTAGGAATATTCATTGAGCTTGTCGGCAATCAGCGCAGCGAAGAGTTGTGCTTGCGCAGCACCCTCTGCACTGGCAGCCACCGAAGGCGACTTGATGCGCAAATTAATCAGCGCGCGCGGCTGCATAAATTGTTGATCTTGCGCGAACCATACACGCATACTTTTGTTACCGAGAATCAGCTGTGGTTTGACATCAGCTGCACCAGCCTCTTCCAACATAGATCCTGATTTCACTGCCAATCGCCGTGGCATAAACAGGTTCTTCTCGGGTAAAAACATTTCTTTGCGAACTGCTGGCCGCAAATCCAGCACCTCTGGCACACCGGCACGCACAACAAACGGGACTGAATATAATGGCGATACGCGATAAGGTTCGACATCGGGTGCTGTTAACACTAACAACAAATTGTCACTGGTTAGATAGGATAAGCTTTTTTTAATTAACCGTTCATCGTAAGCGGTGTAAACGTAGTCGCCACGTAAAATATCTTTTGGCTGATAGATTTTCATCGCCTGAGCCAAGGTACTCACCGTCTGTATAGGGGCACGTTTTTCCTGAAAGCGAAATTCCAGATCGGCCAACTCTTGCAACTCCGCGTAACGCCATGATGACAGCCCGCGCGCCCGAAGTTGCTCAATATTGTGAAATACCAATGACACTATTTGATTGCGCGCCCGCACGCCCTGAGGCGTTAGCTGTATGCTGAGCCGAAATACTGCATCGCTGCGACTTTGCAACCCAGTGGAAACGTAAATGCCCTCCGCCCAACCCAGCCGTTTTAACAGCGATAACAAACTTCCCTCTCCTTCATGCCCAAGCAAGTGGGCGATATAAGCAAAGGGTTTCTTTTGATAAAACCGGTCCGGATTGGGAATAGGAAAGTTAAAGGTCAGTTGACGCAGTTCTTTTTCCGGTTTTATTTCCACACTCACGGGTAAGCCTTGTTGACCAAACAGCGGGGGATAATTGTTGGCGATGTTAACTTCGCGCTTAGGCACTGCGCCGAAACGGGCACGCACAGCAACTTCCAGGGCGTCTAAATTGTCACGCCCTAAAACTACCAGGTTCATCAGGTGCGATGAGTAGTGTTGATGATAGAACGCAAGCATATCCTCGCGTACCGAATGCCCTTCCCTGTCGGCCAACGTGGTTAAATTGCCCACTGAAAATTTAGCGCTGGGATGGTCAGGATTCAGCAGCTCACGATAAACATCCCACTCGCGGCGCCCGTCATCTCTTAATTTGGCAAGGTACTCAGCATTTACCGCATTGCGCTCGCGCTCAACGTATTCAGCACTAAAAAGTGGCGCCACAAAAAATTGCGCAAAGCGGTCCAACGCGGTATCTAATTGATCATTATCAATCTCAAAAAAGTAATTAGTATTTTCCGCCGCAGTGTAAGCATTAAAACTGCCACCATGTTGGGAGATAAATTCCTGGTACTCACCCGCTTGCGGATATTTTTCCGTGCCCAAGAACAACATGTGCTCAAGGAAATGGGCGAGGCCGGCGCGATCCGACGGATTTTGATTCGCACCGACACCTACATCTAAAGCAGCAGCCGATTTTTCTGTAGCTGGATCAGAGATAAGGAGAACACGCAGTTCGTTATCGAGTACCAGATAGCGATAACGGCGCTTGTCGTTTTCGCTTTTGATAACACTGGTGGCGGGGTTGAGGTCGATGGTTGCGTTGAAGATAGAATTAGTACTGCTTTGTACGTTGCTACCCTGGGCCAGCAACAACTGACTGGCGAACATACACACTGCTGCCACTAGCCAGAAAGCGCACGAACCCGGATTACATCTGCAACACCATTTCACCATAACAAACTCACTTGGAAATCAGTATTTATTCAATAAGAACACTACCGATTGATCAATTCTTCACGCGCTGGCGCTATGCAGCCGACTTTTTAAGTAGATAACAATAAACCGTTTCCAATTCCGCAAAGGCGACTAACTCATGTCCACTCAATTGCGCATATGCTTGAAAATCGCGCACCGATCCTACATCGGTCGCCAGGACACGCAATATCTCGCCAGCAGCCATATCGCGCAATGCTTGCTTCGCCTTGAGCAGCGGCAGTGGGCAGCGCAAGCCGCAGGTATCCAATTCGCGGGCGACAGGATGGGTAAAGCAATCAATAGTGTCACTCAAGGCGTGTTACCCGTTATCACAAAGAACGTCGTTTCATAAGCATCCGAGCCAGCAATATCGCTAGCCGCCAGCATTTATTCCGTGGCGACGAGAACCAGTAATGAGGCTTATGGTCATAAAAGGTTGCTAACCTAGTCTTTGCGCGTCAAAAAGGCTAGAGTTAAGCCCTATTTTTTTGCCGCCAAACCTATCCGGGCGGATTCCAGCAGGAGTCAATCAGTAACGTGTTAATGTCTTTTCAGCGCTGCCTTTCCACCCTCAACCAACGTCTATTTACTCCTGTGGGAGTGGCGTTTCTGCTAATTACCAGCTTGATCGTAAACCCATTTGCAAGCCACGCCGAGGTAGAACTACCCAATTTGGGGGATACCAGCTCAATCATGATTTCACCGGCGCAGGAGAAAATGCTGGGGCAGCGCTGGCTCCGAGCTTATCGCAGCCAGGTGCCAACTACATCGGACCCCCTAATCATTGACTATCTGGAGCAGCTGTTTGATCGGTTGATACCGCACAGCCAATTGGATGATAAACGTATCGATCTGGTTGTCGCCGAAAATAACACGCTTAATGCCTTCGCGGTACCCGGAAATATTGTCGGTGTGCATACCGGCCTGTTGATGTACGCCAAAACCGAGAACCAGCTGGCCGCTGTACTCACCCATGAACTGGGGCATCTGAGCCAGCGCCACTATGCGCGCCGCCTTGAACAGCAAAAGAACATGATGGTGCCGATGCTCGCCGGGATGCTCGCCGGTCTGGTATTGGCCGCGAACAGCAATAGCGATGCCGGTGTGGCCGCGATTATGGGTACCCAAGCCGCTGCACAGCAGGCATCGCTCGCGTTTAGCCGCCAGAATGAACAGGAGGCCGACCGCATTGGTATGCAGACAATCGTTCAGGCCGGTCTGGATCCTTACGCCGCCGCCGATATGTTTGACCAGATGGTGCGCGCTAACCGCCTGAATCGCCGCCCGCCAGAATATCTGCTCACTCACCCGGTAAGCGAAACCCGTGTCGCTGATGCGCGCAACCGCGCGATGCAATATGAGCGCAAAACCTTTGAAGACAATCTGGAATTCCAACTGGTGCGCACCCGTGTTCGCGTTCGCGCCGAAGAAACACCACAAATTGCCGCCAGAATGTTTAAAAGTGAATTGGATAAAGAAAGCGATAACCCCGATGTCAGCCGCTATGGGCTGGTGCTGGCGCTCACTGAAGCCAGCCAGTTTGATGCCGCACGCGATGCCCTTGTGCCGCTATTGGAAAAAGATCCCAACCGGATTACCTATCAAATTATGCGTTCCGATATTGAGGTCGCCGCTGAGCGCTACAAAGCGGGATTGGACATTCTCGAAACGCAATTAAAACAACATCCCAACAGTTATCCGTTAATTATTCGCCATGCTGAGGCGCTGATGAAGGCGGGAATTTATCAGCAATGCGCCGATATTCTTGAACGCTACTCCCGCAAACGCAGCAAGGACGATTACGTGTGGTATCTATTAGCGGAGGTGAACGGTCTCGCGGGGAATATTCTTGGCGTGCATGAGGCGCGTGCGGAATACTTTATTTTGAATGGTGTTTACGATCGCGCTCAAATCCAGCTGCGCAATGCCTTGAAACTCACCCAAGGTAACAACTATCGCACGGCATTGATTGAAGAGCGTTTGAAATATGTTGAAGCACATATGCAAACCGAGGGTTTCTAACTCCAATTTGGGCAGCCACTTATTGTGGTGGCTGCTTGATCCATCCCGACTCAACAATCCATTCATCCGCATTAACCACCGCCATCGGCCTGCCAATAAAATAGCCCTGCGCTTCATCGCAACCCATTTCACTGAGGCGCGCTAATAACGCTTCATTTTCTACGCCCTCCGCCACCACCGTTAAACCCAAATTGTGTGCGAGATGAATGGTGGAATTGACGATCAATTCGTCTTGCAAATCTTCCAGCATATTGCGCACAAACGAATTATCGATTTTTAGTGTTTGCACCGGCAAACGTTTCAAATAGGCTAGCGACGAATAGCCAGTCCCAAAATCATCAATCGCCAAATGCACACCTAGCTCATGTAATGCATCCAGATTTCGCAGTGCGCGGGTTGGGTCGGTCATGATTGTGCTTTCAGTTATTTCCAATTCCAGTCGGGATGCGGGCAGCTGATATTTATTCAACAGTCGCTCCACCAACTTGGTAATATTGTCATCCATTAAATTGCGCGCGGATAAATTCACTGCAATACTCAATGACATGCCCTGGTCTTGCCAGCGACGGCATTGTTCAATCGCCTTCTCCAACACCCAGGCAGTGAGTTGATGAATTAAACTGGTTAATTCGGCCATAGGAATAAAATCAGCAGGCGGAACAAAACCTAACTCAGGATGAATCCAGCGAATTAGCGCTTCAAAACCATAGCAGCGTCTTTCATCCAGAATCACCTTGGGTTGATAGTACAAACACAGTTGGTTTTCGCGAATTGCACGCCCCAGCTCACTGACAATCGCAAGGCGTTTAGTTGAATGAGGATCAAATTCAGGGCTATAAATCGACAAGCCCAACATTTGCCCCTTTGCATAATACATTGCGATATCGGCGTAGCGCATGAGCGCGTGATGATCTTGCGCCTGTTGCGGCGATATGGAGATGCCAATACTCGCTGAAATTTGCGTGGTAAAACCATCCAGATCGAATTCTTGCGCGAGCGCATCCAACAGACGATGACCAAATACAACCGCTTGGTGCGTACTGCGAATCCGCGGTAAAAACACCGCAAATTCGTCGCCACCTAAACGTGCCACTGTGCCCGGGACCTCGGACATTTCATTCGCCAAACGCGGGCCAATTAATTGCAATAAATGATCGCCCACATTGTGCCCGAGCGTATCGTTAATCTCTTTAAAACGATCCAGATCAATTAACAGCAGCGCACTGATTTGATCGGCGCTGCGCTGCGCAAAACATTCCTCCATATCGGCGTAGAGTTTTTCGCGGTTGGGCAATGCGGTGAGCGAGTCATGGAAGGATTGGTAGCGCAATTTATCTTCGTAGCGTTTACGCGCGGTAATGTCTTTGGTGGTGCCCCACACGCGTTTAAGCAAACCATCTTCCACAATTCCGGTACAACAAATCTGGAAATAATAATGTTTACCGCGATGATCCTGGCGCACTATGTCGTGATCAATCATTTCATAATTATTTTTGACAAAAAAATCCAAATCAAAGACATAATTCGTTGAGCCACTCTCCACCAATCCCATGCCCAGAATATCATCGAGCGAAGTGGCGCCAAGCATTGCTAGCAGGACTTTATTGGCTTCCACCAGGCGCGCGCTCTGCGCAATTTTTTTAACCTGTGCCTCCTGCCCCAAGTGGATGGCGACGGGTGGCTGCATGTCGTAACACCAAATTGCCTCCGAGCTATTAGTGATAAAGGCTTTGTAGCTGGCTTCGCTTTCTTGCAATGCATCACGCGCACTTTTTTCGCGCGATAAATCTTGCAGCTGAATTAATACTCGCTCGGTCTCACCCGAACGATCACGGATGGGTAAAAAACTTGCGCGGAAATACAAATTCTTATCGCAAATAAAACGACTGCGATGAATATTACCTAATGAGTAATTCATCTCCAGCGTTTGTATTTTCCCTTCAAGGTATACCTTGCGCACTGCCGCCGACAAGTCAGGGTCAGCGCAAATTCGCTTATCGCGCAAAACGGAGTAGAAACCGGCAGAACTTTCCGCTTGGCGATGCGACAAATGAAACAGCCGCTCCATCGCTTGATTCATATGTAAAAGAACACCGTGTTTGTCGGTGATGACACTCGGAACTGGACTTTCGGCGAATAAGCCGGATAAAAATTGCAGCGCATAGCCATTGCCCTGCCCTGCCAATAAATGACGCGCACTGATTACCATACCAGCAAAGCGACGGCCTTTAATATCCGGGCCCGCTTGCAAACGCCCCACAAAACGCACGCGCGGTTCACCGGCAATACCCGTCAGGCGCACATCACAAGAACGCAAGCGCTCAGTATCTTGATCCTGCGGATCTGCGCTAAAGGATTGAAGAAAGAGGTATTTATCGGCTTTGGGTAAGAGCGATAACAAATCGGCAAGGCATGACAATTCAGGCGCAGATTCGGCCAGTGATTCAGTGAGCTCTGGAGAAACATGCATCTCACCGCTTGTTACATCCAAGTTCCAAGACGCGATGTTGGACGCATCCAACGCGTTTTCAATGTCGAGATCAGCTGGCAATGGATTTGCCAAGCCGCTCGGTGAACTGGAATGCTGCATAGTGAATAATGTTGCCCTGTACCAAAAAAGACTCGTTAAATGCCAAGTGTAGACAAGAATTTTTTGGTCGCGCTCTATTAGGGCATTAGTTCACTATTATTATTACTTATGCAAATTTTCGTGCCAGTTAAGGCCATGCTCTCGCCAAATAACTGGCCCAGATTTAAGCAATAAGAACACTGCGAAACATTCGTCAATAATGCGGCGGTCGATCATTGATAATTTCAGTAGCATCACCCTGTGCAGGATCGCGCACCAGTTCATCAACCCGTTGAGCAAGCAGGCGCACTTGCTGTTTTAACTGCACGATTTCCGCATCCTGTTTCGTAATAACTTCATTTAATTGTGCGAGGGTATCCTCCTGATATGCGACACGGGTTTGTACATCAATGAGTTGTTCTTCAATGTCAGACATTGTTCTGCTCCAGTATTTGATAAGCCGCATCGATCAAACGCACGGCGCGCTCGTCGATTAATAAACCTTGCCCCATGCGATGGGTGACATAACCAAAACCCAGTTCAAAATCCGGATCGGCAAAACCGATACAACCTCCCGCGCCGGGATGACCAAATGCACGCGCACCGCGACCATAGCGACAATCGGCGCGATCATGTTGCGACAGCATAAACCCGTGGCTAAAACGCAGCGGCAATCCCAGCGTACGATCATCCTCAAACGTTTGCTCTTGCCAACATAATGGCAACACCCTTTCCGCTAATAAGGCTTGCAGAGAGTTTGCCAAGGCGCCGTAAATAGTCGCTAGTGCGCGCGCATCCGCATGCGCACCTGCCGCGGGAATTTGTGCCTCGCGCCATTCGCGCGAATTTGTTGTCGTCATCAAGCTGATGGGGTTGGAAAAAGCGCGATTGGTGACGCCGCGCGGATCTGCCTTCATTAATTTCCCCAAGGCGATGCTATCGGCACCAGTTGAGCTGGTCGAAACTCCCAATGGGCGTTTTAGCGGGCCGGTATCGGCAATCGCATTCAACAAATAATCTGGCACACCAAAGTGACAATTTATGTTCAACGGCTGCGCCACGCGCGTTTGGAAATACTCATTAAAACTCGCACAACCACTCGCGCGTTTAACCAGCTCACCTAAAATCCAACCGAACATAAACGGCGAATAACCTTGTGCAGTATCCGGCGTCCACCAAGGCATTTCAGCGGCAGCGGCTTGGGTCATCAATTCCCAATTAAAAATATGCTCGTTGGGAATATGTTGATGAAAGGCAGACAGGCCCGCGCGATGGCACAACAGCTGGCGTAGGGTAATCGCGCCTTTATCAGCTTGTACGAACTCTGGCCAAATACGGGCAACCGGCTCGTCCAACTGCAATTTGCCTTCGGCTACTAATTGCAAAACGCAGAGTGCGACCAGCCCCTTGCCCGCCGAAAAAATATTGACGAGCGTATCCTCACTCCAATCAACCCGCTCCAGCCCGGCGAGCTTATTACTGTGCTGCCCAGCCCAGATATTCACCACCAACTCACCGCGGTGTACCAGCGCCAGACCGGCACCTTCCTCACCTTGGCTAAAATTAGCCGCAAACGCATCAGCTAGTGCTTGCCATTGCGGCAACCATTGGCCGTTAATTTGAATAGCCATAACTTATTCCCGTTACAATGCGGCGCGCATTCTAGCAGCCAAAAGAGGATTGCAGGCATAGCGCGCCAGCAGTAAACTAGTCAGATAACTAGTCATATGGAGACTAAAATGAATACTTGGCCAGTCCAGGATGCCAAAGCCCGCTTTAGCGAACTACTCGACGCCTGCATTAGTGATGGACCGCAATTGGTGACGCGGCGCGGCGCAGAAACTGCAGTGCTAATTACAGTGACGGAATGGGAGCGCCTTAACAATGGCGCTCGCCCATCGCTCAAAGAACTATTGCTTGCGCCGCAAGCGCCACAGGACATTGAGTTACCCGCACGCGGTACGGCCAAACGCCGCCTCGCCGCTGAGCTCTAACCCAATGTATTTACTCGATACTAATATCATCTCTGAACTGCGCAAGCCTAAGCCCCATGGCGGGGTCTTGGCTTGGATGGAATCGGTGCAAGATGCCGATATCTACTTGAGTGCGGTAACCTTGGGCGAAATTCAGGCAGGAATTGAAATTACCCGCGAGCGCGATAGCCAAAAAGCCGATGCCATTGAACGCTGGGCACTCCAACTTATTGATACGCAGAAAATCCTACCCATGACCGCTGGCGTCTTCCGAATCTGGGCAAAGCTAATGCACAAACAATCCGATAGCCTCTATGAAGATGCCATGATTGCCGCCACTGCTTTGGAGCACAAACTGCTTGTGGTGACGCGCAATCTAAAAGACTTTGAGCGATTTCCCGTCAAACTGCTCAACCCCTTCGACTTTAAATCAATAGAAAACCTATGAACAAAGACAAAAACTCCCGCCTCGTCTATTCCACCGAGACTGGCCGTATCAAAGAAGAAAAGGCTGTTGAAACCATTCCGCAGGGCGATGGCATAGTGCGTATTCGCCGCGAGACTGCTGGTCGCAACGGCAAAGGTGTCACAACCATCACCGGTGTACCGCTCGACGAAGCCAAACTAAAAGACCTCGCCAAAGCATTAAAAGTCACCTGCGGTGTAGGTGGTTCGATGAAGGATGGGGTAATCGAAATTCAGGGCGACCAGCGCGATAAACTTAAGGCCGAGCTGGAAAAGCGCGGCTTCACCGTGAAACTGGCAGGTGGATAATCGTGGACGAATTCCCTTTTGATCCCCAGTTGCTCAAAGAACTGGTCACCACACCCATGCCCTACGGCAAGTACGCAGGTCATGTGATTGCCGATATTCCCGAACACTACTTGATGTGGATGGGCCGCGAGGGATTCCCCAAGGGCAAGCTCGGTCAATTGCTGGGGTTGATGTATGAAATCCGGTTGAATGGATTGGAGCCTTTGCTTAAACCGTTGAGATAACACACCGCTGGCCTATATTTTGCAAAACCCCTGTCAACGAAGCAAAACCGCCGTTTTTCTGACAGAGGGGCAATACCAAATGGATAACGAGCTTTTCCTACAATTAACTGACACTTCCTTGAAAATTGGCTTGGGCGCTGTGATCGCCGCAGTCACCGCTTGGGTGGTTGTGCGCAAAAACAATAACCAGCCAACCAGCGCGCGCGACAATCGCCGTCTGCAGATACTGGAGGATGTATCGACGCAGGTGGGCACTGTTACTCACATCTTCGCCAAATATTCATCTTTGGTTGTAGAGTCCATCCAGTTCGGCGAACGCTGGCCGCAAGCCCGCCGCGTCGAGCTGGATACTGTTAACACCGAGCTGGTGGCAGAATTTAAAAAACTGGCCGAAGCCGAAGCAAAATTATTGATGCTGGGCGAAAAGAATCTGGAGCGCAGTTTGCGCTTGTACGGCGCCAAGATTGCGGTCTACCGTAAACAGGTTTATATCGGCCGCAAGGACATCTCACTCGAGCAAATCACCGCGTTGAAAAACAACATCGTGCAAGTGCGTGAACAGTTTTACGATATGCTCAGCCGTAAGTACGACCGGCTGTTGGCGAGCGTTTAGTCGCCGATAACAAACGCCACCTCACAACCGCTCTACAAGCACAAAGTTCACCGGAAACCCCTTGGCCAAAAGCCAGGGGGTTTTTATTTGCCAGCCATCGCAGGTCCCTCCCCCCGAATCACTTGCTCAGCACCCGCCATCGCCCACTGATGCCCACCGACGGGCAGTTATGTGCGAAAACAAACAGAACAATAATCCTGTCGATGATAAAAATCCCTCATGACTTCGATTACGCCGAAACACGGACAATTCATGACTGCGGATTTACCTAATGGGGCACGTACTGCCGAGTCTGAGTCGCAGAGCGATGGCAACTCTGTAATCCAGTCGATTGACACCAAACCGGCGGTGCACAAATTACGCATTCTCACGCTCAATATGCACAAAGGCTTCACCCTCTTTAATCAATTTATTTTGCCGGAGTTGCGGGCGGCAATACATGCGCAAGCAGCAGAGATTGTTTTTCTTCAAGAGGTACATGGCAGCAACGAACGTCACGCACTACGCCACGCCACATGGCCCACAACTCCGCAATACGAATTTTTAGCCGATACTGTTTGGCCAGAGTTTTCTTACGGGCGCAACGCCGTCTATCCGCACGGCGACCATGGCAACGCCATTCTTAGTAAATATCCCATTATTCATTTCGAAAATGTTGATGTATCAATAGGGAAAATCGAGCAACGTGGATTGTTACACACCATGCTAAAAGTGCCAGGGCATGATGAAGTGCACGCAATCTGCTTACATTTGGGATTGCGTGAGAGTCATCGCAAACAACAATTGTCGCTGCTGTGCGATTTAGTTGAGCGCCTTCCGCCATCGGCACCGGTGATTGTCGCGGGGGATTTTAACGATTGGCAAAAACGCGCTGATAAAATTTTAGCGCGGTGCGATCTGCGCGAAGCTTTTGTAAACCAGTATCAAAAGCACGCCAAAAGTTTTCCCGCGCGCTGGCCTTTACTCTGCCTTGATCGAGTTTATGTGCGCAACGCGACTACCCAGAATGCGCAAGTATTAGTCCAACAACCTTGGTCACACCTTTCCGACCATGCACCTTTAGCGGTGGAGATTCATCTATGAAAGATAATTGGCGAGATGGAAACGACGTAAAACTTCTGGTAAATGGCGATGAATTTTTTCCGCGCGTGTTTGAATGTATCCGTAACGCCGAAAAAGAAATCCTGCTGGAAACTTTTATTGTCGAAGAAGACAAAGTGGGAAGAGTATTGCAGAAAGAATTAATTGCTGCAGCCCAGCGTGGCGTCACTATCAATATCACTGTTGATGGTTATGGGACCTGGAATTTAAGTAACGAGTTTATAGATGCAATGACGTCGGCGGGTGTGCGGCTCCATATTTTTGATCAACAACCCAAATTATGGGGAGTAAGGCTGAATATTTTTCGGCGCTTACATCGAAAACTGATTGTCATCGATCAAAAGTTGGCATTTGTTGGCGGAATTAATTTTTGTTTTGATCACGTGATTAGTTCTGGCCCAGAGGCAAAGCAAGACTACGCCGTTGAGATTCAGGGCCCAGTGGTGGCTGACATTCACCAAACCTGTATGCTGTTGCTACTGCGTGCGTCCAGCCGTAAAGAACGGAAAAATTATTTGAGCCAAGCCCGCGCCGCCGAGCCACCTGCGGCGGGTGATATGCGAGTACTTGTGGTCGAGCGCGATAACAGTCACCACCGTACCGACATTGAAAGACAATATTTACTAGCGACACGTCTGGCCCAAAAGCGACTCGTTATCGCCAATGCTTATTTTTTTCCCGGCTACCGATTACTGCGCGAATTCCGCCGCGCAGCGCAGCGTGGCGTTGAAGTAACACTGATTTTACAAGGCCAACCGGATATGGCATGGGTCAGCGCGTTATCGCGACTACTCTATAATTATTTGCTGCGATCAGGTGTAAAAATATATGAATATCGCAGACGACCACTGCACGGAAAAGTTGCGATTATGGATGATAAATGGGCGACGGTAGGTTCAAGCAACCTGGACCCGCTAAGCTTGTCATTAAATTTAGAAGCCAATGTCGTCATTGAAGATGAGGGATTCAATCAACAGTTACATCAAAATTTAACGACCATTATCGAGCAAGATTGCGAGCAGCTGACACTAAAAACGGCTGTGCGTGGCTATTGGTGGCGTATGCCGCTCATTTTTTTGAGCTTTC
This sequence comes from uncultured Cellvibrionaceae bacterium, assembly GCA_964499225.1. GTDB lineage: Bacteria > Pseudomonadota > Gammaproteobacteria > Pseudomonadales > Cellvibrionaceae > Cellvibrio. The sequence continues at coordinate 39,426 of CAZCJR010000001.1, forward strand.
ACTTCCTACGTAAATTCCCCACCATTTTAAATTGGCTACCCGCACACGGACATAAACTAAAATTAGTGCAGCCAGTGGAAGAATCTTCTGATAGCGAACCAACTCTAATGTCCAAGCCGCTCAAACCAACGAATGCGTCAACCACTGTTAGACAGGGCGAACCGCTCACTTATGAAAAGGAATCGTTATTATGAGTCAGTCTGGCTCTCCGGTCGCATCAGCGCAACCTGCAGAAAATCCACAACCAGCCAAAGGTAAATGGTACTGGGCAAAAACGACATTAACTGTCGCTTTTTTCATATTGGTTCCCACGCTTTTATTTATGCTCATTAAAAATATTGAGTGGGCAGAAGTAGCGACGGCGTTGCGCGACTATCGCGCCGAAACCTTGCTGATAGGTGCGGGAATTGCGCTCACAAGTTATCTGGTGTTTGCCAGTTACGATTTGATCGGACGCCAATATACGGGGCATTCTCTACCGGTGCGCCAGGTTCTACCCTTAGCATTTGTGTGTTACGCGTTTACCTTAAACCTGACCGCTTGGGTAGGCGGCATTGCACTGCGCTTTCGTTTGTATTCACGCCTCGGCTTAGACGCGCCGACCATTACCAAAATTCTTAGCATGAGCCTCATTACCAATTGGCTTGGCTATATTATTTTGACGGGAATCTTATTTTCTTTTCGAATGGTGGAATTGCCCGACAAAGTCAAGATTGGCGCAACCGCATTACAACTGATTGGAATTGTGCTGTTACTGGTAGCAGTCGCTTATTTTTGGGCCTGCCGTTTTTCCAAACGCCGTTCATTTCATTTCCGCGACCACGAAATCACCTTACCCAATGTCACGCTTGCCTGCGCCCAGGCAGGGCTTGCAATGATCAATTGGATGCTAATGGGTTTGCTCATTTATACATTAATGCCTGACAAGGTAACCTATCAAACAGTTTTAGGGATTCTATTAGTCTGCAGTATCGCGGGGGTTGTTACCCATATTCCTGCCGGGCTTGGTGTATTGGAAGCTATATTTATTACCATGCTTCAACATCAATTATCACAGGGAAGCATTTTGGCGGCCTTGATCGGCTACAGAATCCTCTATTTCCTTGTGCCGCTCGCTATCGCGTGCGTTATTTATTTTGTTTTTGAAGCCAGAGCAAAAAAAATGTTGGACGCAAACCAGCAGCATGAAGCAACGCAATAATTTACATTAACTCCACAACGGACATTCGATTACAACCCCGGTGATATAAACCCGCTTACTTTTTATCAAGCATATCTTTCAAGCTTGCAAAGGGATTATGGGTAGCCGGGGCGATTTTCTTTTCAGTTGTCGAACCGTATAAAACATGTTCATGAAATTTTGTATGTTCGTGATCGTGACAATACAGGCAAAGTAATTCCCAGTTACTACCATCAGCAGGATTATTGTCGTGGTTATGATCGCGATGATGTACCGTGAGTTCGCGGATATTTTTAGAGTTGAACTCGCGTGCACAGCGCCCACAAATCCAGGGGTACATTCTTAACGCTTTTTCGCGGTAACCCTGCTCTTTTTGGAGATAGCTACTGGTGCGACCGAGATTATCGGTTGTCATAAAGACGTACCCTGATTTATGTTAGGTGTTAAAGCCGCGATATTAGGGCCAAGGTTCTTGTGGTTCGGGTTTTTATGGTCACCGTCTTATGGATAGCCCAGCACATTTTTAATCTGCTGCACATTAGTGTCCACCCAACCCTGATTAACTGCACCCCAATTCGCAATGCGATAAATCCCACTGGTATTTTCCATATCGATGTCCAATTCATGGATAGCAGCAAGCGTATCCTGCGCAGTGCGGCGCGGCATACCGGTTGCCTCAATAATTTTTGGCACGCTATTGATACCCTGGGAAATCAACCATGCGACATAGATTCGCCGGTAAAAGCTGGTTTTGGTTTTACTGTGTTCACTCATCATGTTGACCGATGCAAAAAATTAACTAATTAAATTAAACGAGCCCAATTCGGTGGGCTCGTTTAATTTACTGAGAGTATATCAGTCAGCCAGCGTTGGGTAGTCGGTGTAGCCCACCGAATCTGCCGTATAAAAAGTGGATGAATCAGCTGCATTTAGCGGTGCGCCCAATTTAAAGCGCGCGGGTAAATCCGGATTTGCCAGAAACGGCACACCGAATGCAACCGCATCCAATTTTCCTGCAGCTATGGCATCAGCGGCTTCATCAGCAGAATAACCCATGTTGCCCACCAAAACGCCTTTGTAATGCTCGCGCGCAGGTGTCATCACATCGCCTTGCTGCGCTTGAAAAAAATCACCGCGCATCAAGTGCAAATATCCCAGATTAAAATCATTCAAGCGTTTTGCTAACCAGGTAATAAGTGCAATGGGGTCGCTGTCGATCATGCTGTTGTAACTATTGAGTGGTGACAAGCGTAAACCAACCTGTTTGCTATCCCAGACTTCACAAACAGCGTCAATAACTTCCAACATCAAACGCGCGCGATTTTCAATTGTGCCACCGTAGGCGCCGCTACGTTTATTCGAACCGTCGCGCAGGAATTGATCCAATAAATAGCCGTTTGCACCATGCACTTCTACACCATCAAAACCTGCCGCTTTTGCATTGATAGCCGCCTGTTTAAACCCGGCGATAATGCCCGGCAGTTCGTCGTCATTTAATGCACGTGGTTCGGTGTAGGGTAACTTGCCTTCGGGCGTATGCACCTCATCGATAATCGCAATTGCGCTAGGCGCAACCGGTTGCTTACCGCCATTAAGTGCAGGATGGCAAGCGCGGCCGCCGTGCCATATTTGCAAGAAAATCTTGCCACCTTTAGCGTGGACCGCATCGGTTACCAAGCGCCAGCCAGCAACTTGAGCTTGGGAGTGAATACCCGGCTCTTGCCAGAAGGCAGAATTTCCCTCCATCGCCATAGTCGCTTCAGCTATGATTAAACCGGCGCTCGCACGCTGGGCATAATATTTAGCCATAAGTGCATTGGGCAGATGCTCAAGGCCAGCGCGGCAACGGGTGAGCGGTGCCATCAAGATGCGATTAGGTAGGTCGAAGCTACCGACCGTCAAGGGGCGAAAAAGAATCTCTGTGGTGCTCATAAAAAACTCCGGTTATCGGGATAGCAGAATAAGTTGTGGGTGACTTGCTACGCTTAATCTGATTGAAACGATCAATCTAGGCGGGATAACGTCTTTATCATCTAATTGTTTTATGATTTGGGTATTGTCCGTGACATTGACAACCATTTAACAGCACCTTAACACCCCACCATCAACTACACGCCTTTTTTTGGAGATTTGCACATGCTCATCAACTGCGTCGCTTATCAAGAGGGGAAGAAACTTTGTAGTATTCCCGTCGAAGAAATAAGTGACTACGTGAGAAAACCCGACTGTTTTGTATGGGTTGCGTTAAAAGATGCGGAACCTACGGAGTTGACGCAAATGCAGGAGGAATTTTGCTTGCATGAATTGGCGGTGGAGGATGCCCACGTAGGTCATCAGCGCCCTAAAATTGAAGAGTATGGCGATTCATTGTTTGCGGTAATGCACACAGTTGAGTTTGTCGACGGCGAATTAAATGTCGGCGAAGTGGATGTGTTTGTGGGTGAAAATTATGTGCTCTCGACACGCAACCGCACCCAGCAAGGTTTTCTCGGTGTGCGCGCCCGCTGCGAACGCGAACCGCATCATTTGATGCAGGGTTCGGCCTTTGTATTTTATGCATTGATGGATGCGGTAGTAGATCGCTACTTTCCGGTAGTCGTCGCCTTTGAAACGGAACTGGAAACGATCGAAGACCAAATTTTTACCAAAGGTTCGCAGCGCGCCAATATCGAACGACTGTATGAATTAAAACGTAAAGTCACTACGCTAAAACACGCCGTTGCGCCCCTACTGGAAGCGGTAGGAAAATTGGATGGCGGACGTGTGCCGCCGATTGTTGCGAACACCAAAGATTATTTTCGCGATGTGCACGATCATCTCTACCGCATCAATACGTCTATCGATTCAATTCGCGACACCATAGGAACCGCCATTCAGGTGAATTTATCCATGGTGAGTATCGATGAAAGTGAAGTCAACAAACGTCTCGCAGCGTGGGCGGCTATATTTGCGATAGCTACAGCATTCGTCGGTATTTGGGGCATGAATTTTGAACATATGCCGGAACTACAATGGAAATACGGCTATCCAGTATCCCTGGGGATTGTGACCGTGATTTGCTCATACTTGTATTATAGATTTAAAAAATCGGGCTGGCTTTAAAAATAAATCACCGCTCGAGGCAGTGATTTATTAAAAGGCAATTCTGAATTTTACACCAGTGTGTCCTGCAAATTTTTAGTCGCCTCCACAGCAAAACATTCAATGTGTTCGCCCTGCTCTATGGAACCTATAGATTTTTTTAGCGGCACACGGCGCGGAGTGAATTTAAATAAGTCACTGCGCTCCGCGTAGTGGCGCACCTTGTGGCTAACCAGAACCTCACCGGCTTCGGCCGCCGCCTCCATCCGCGCGGCCATGCTGACGGCCACACCCTCCAAATCGGCAATATCAGTTACTTCGTTGTGGATGACAGCAACTTCACCCAACTCAACGCCAATGCGCAACTCGAAACCTGCTGCTCTCAACACATTGCGCATCATGCAGGCACAAGACAGCCCTGCGGTCGCATTGGTAAAAGTGACCCGCAGTGAATCGCCTTCCATATTAGGGTGACCGGCAGTCCATTTTTTTAAAATTGGTTTTACTAGCCCGCGAAACAGCGATAATTTTTCAGACAGCTCATCATCGCGCCATTTGGAAAAGCCTTTTAAATCCATAAATAAAATGGTGAGGTTGCGCACCTGGTCTTTCTCATGATCAGCAGCTAATTCCAACAATCGCGGCCAAAACTCTTCGCGAATAGCACCCACTTTTTCTTTCAATTGCGAATGCAGCTGGGTATTGGTGCGTAACATTAATTGTGCCAGCTGAATCCGCTCTGCTTCAGACTGCAACTGGGTTTTGAGTTCAGTCGGGTTGTGGCTGCCAACCTCTTCCACCACAAATTTTACTAGCGCACCACCTGCAACATCGCTAATGGATTTCAACCGCAAAATTGTTCCCCAGTGCACCGCCGCCAAATGGTCAATAAAAATCGGCAGTGTTGCTAATTCATGATCGGCTAACCTATAGGGGTAACGCAGTTCGATAGTGATAGCCTCGGCGAAAATCCGCTCAAATTCGTGATTACGATAAACGGTTTTTTCTTTTCCGGATTTATCCCAATAGGCAAAGGTACATTCGATATTGGCAATAGCCCAACCGGCGGTGGTAATTTTCCACAATTTTGCGCCGGTAATAGTGGCGCCTGCTAATTTTGTTTTACTGAGATTAGCATTGCGCAAATCGCAATGGCTTAAATTGGCTGCGGTGAAATCTGCTTTGTTTAAATCCATTCCATTTAAATCAACACCACTTAAATTGGCCGATTTAAAAATAGCGCCAGATAAAGTTGCCCCGCGCAAATCGGCATTGGTGAGGTTGGCGCCGGTAAACAAGGTATTGGCAAGATCCGCTCCCTGTAAATTAACGCCCTGCAAATTGGAATTACTAAGATCGACTCGGGCCAGTTGTTGCCCTTCAAGGTTGCTGCCCGCCAGCGAAACATCGCGTAGCATCAAACCGCTGATATCGTGCCCACGAAAATCAATATTTTCAAGCCGTGCATTGCGGGTGTTAGCGGTGAGCATATTGGCAAGAAAGAGCACTGAACCGCTCAGGTCACAATTACCAAGATTGGCTGCGATCAACTTGGCGTTAGAGAAATCATTGTTTTGTAAATCAGAATATTGCAAATTGGCCAAAATTAGATCGGCATATTTAAAACTGCAACGAGTGATCCGTGCATTGCGCAGCGATACTTTCGAGAGGTCGTACTCATCGAAATTCACACGATCTAACTCGATACCGTCGAGATTGATCTCACCTATTGCTTGGCGTTTGCGCCAGTTATTCCAGGATGAAGCACCCTTTTTAAGCTCTTGCAGTAGCCGCTCTCTGTCCATTTTGGTCGTGGTCTCCCGGTTGATACCTATTTACAGGAAAATATTCCTGTAGCTCTCACGCTGTATTTTTTAGTTTTTTTACAACGGGCGATATTACTACCAGTTCACAAGGGATTCGAGTGGGAGGGCTTTAAATTAGCGGCGGGAAAGAGGTTTTTCGCTGGGGAATTACAATTCTTCACAATCTCATTGTCACCAAGGGTGGCGGTCGAAACAGAGCGCCTCCCTGCGCACTTGTTTAACTAATAGGGGCTACAGGTTCTTTTTCTTGTCACCGCGCCATTGCACGCGATACAGATCATGGCGGCGATCTTTGAGATTTTGCACTGTGCCGCTATTGCGCGCCTGAATTAATAAGTCCGGGCGCAAATCGGCAAAGCCAACCATTTCCACATTGGGTGTGGTATCTGCAGCAATGCCATCGCGGGCGAAGGGGAAATCGCACGGCGTTAAGATACAACTCTGCGCATATTGAATATCGAGGTTGGCAACATTCGGCAAGTTACCCACATTACCGGACATGACGACATAAATTTGATTTTCTACTGCACGCGCCTGACAACAGTAGCGCACCCGCAAATAACTTTGACGTTCATCGGTACAGAAAGGCACAAATAAAATCTGCACGCCCTGATCCACCAAATGCCGCGCCAACTCCGGAAATTCGGAATCATAACAAATCAACACGCCTATAGGACCACAGTCGGTATCAATCGCGCTTAAGCTACTGCCGCCCTCAATATTCCACCAATAGCGTTCATTCGGCGTAGGGTGGATTTTGGGCTGCTCAAACGAGCGTCCATCGCGTAAAAAAACATAACTAATATTTTCAATGCGACCATTTTCAACGCGGGTGGGGTGTGAGCCGGCAATGATATTGACATTGTATTGCAGTGCCAACTCGCGCATGGATTCTTTAAAACGCGGCGTATATTTGGTGAGTGCCTCAATAGATTCGCTGGGCGATAACTCCTGATCTTCAATCGACAACAATTGCAAAGTGAACAATTCAGGAAACACCACAAAGTCACTTTTGTAATCTGCAACCACATTGACAAAATATTCAATATTTTTTATAAACTCGCTGAATGAACTCACTTTGCGTAATTGATATTGCACGGTAGCGATACGCACCACATCTGGCATACGCACCCCAAATTGTTTTACCGGTTTCTCCTCTTTTAATTGCACCTTGGGGTTGTACCAGACCATATGCGCCGCATATCCCATGGATTGCGTATCATCGGGCAGATAATTTTCAACTACACCAATAACTTCAAAGCCATTGCGCAATTGAAAAGACAGCACGGGATCTTTAATTTTTTTCTGGACCACACTGTCAACGTAATTTTCCGCGGTTTTGAATTTGCCAATGCGCTTGGCGAGATTGGGCAGTCGACCGGCAAACACCACGCCCTTTAATCCCAATGACTGACACAATTTTTTGCGCTCGTTATATAAACGCTGCCCTATGCGATAGCCACGCATTCTATCATCGATACAGACTTCCATACCGTAGAGCCAATCACCATGAATATTATGGCGAGAGGCGTAACCATTACCGGTAATTTCATGCCAGGTATGCGGTTTTAATCCTATTTTTTCAGCGATTCTAAATGTCGCGCAGTAACCGACCAGTTCATCACCCAACATCACGACTATCTGCCCTTGGGCAAAATTATTAATTTGCCCCACAATCGCAGCGGGTGAGTAAGTTTCCATTTTAAGTGGTTGATAAATACGCTCCGAGAGCGCCACTATCGCAGGCACATCACTCACGACAGCATTGCGTACAATGAGATGCATATTGGGGTCGCGCAAACTGTTGGTTGTTTTCTCTGACATCGTATTCCTCACAGGGCAATTGAGTAGGCGAAAATGCCGCCAATAAAGGTTATACGCACTTCTCGCTCCAAGTTCAAACCGAACGCCCGCTCACGATTGTCAAGTTGAAGGGTCAACCTAGCTACGATTAGGCAGCCTACAAAGCATAAGCAGGGAAGTTTTTGCGCAATTAATTTATGCCCGATTGATTGATGTGCAATTAAATTATGCAATGTTGTCCGGAGTAATTTTTCGGATTAACAATAGTGGATGCCCCAGTTCAATGGCACCCTCAAAAAATTCTTGCCCGATCAAATGGGGAGCAACATTTTTCCAACCATAGCTGCCCTGCCCACAAGCAGAGGTCACCTTGCCCAAGGCCAAATCGCCAGGTTTAATTAAATCGCCATCGTCAACTTTGCGATAGCCGTGCGGAAGAGGATGCATATCAGTTCAGTAATCGATAAGTGGAAAATCACAGGATTATAGTGCAAGCGATATATCAGGCAGACTGCTGCGCACGAGCGCTTTGAATATAGTCGTTAGCAGCCTGGATAGTTTTGAAACATTCAGTTGCCGCCGGCACCATGTACGGGGGCAGGCCCCTTGAAGTTCGCGAGGGTTTGTTGCGCGTTAAATGCGGGATCAGCGCCGGTTTTAAACAGGCGAATTGCCTCGCGTTTGTGCTTTGCGCTCAACTCCATTTTGTCCATAAAGGTTTCGGTACGCTTTACTTCCTTGTCATTCACGGGGCCATCGCGCTTGGCTACGTATCCCAGCAGGGTAAAAACGGTGCGGAAAAACAAATCCTGCACGGAATCCAATTCAGTTCCTGCCGCTCTATCGCTCTTACCAGCAAATATCTTGCGCGCGAAAAAAGCATAAACCGCCGCCAATCCCAGAGCAAAAAGAACGATATAAACGATCATGGTGAATCCAGCCTGCTGACAAGGGGATTTAGTGACCCCGTAGACTGACCAATTACCGCAACAAATTCAGTTCGTTAGCGCACGTCATGGCAAAAGAGCGATGCTTTCTTTATAGTACGCGCGCTGAAAAAATTCCCCTGACATTGCGCTGGGTCGATTCATTCCCCACCGCCTGCCCCACGAGGTTAAGCCCCATGGCTCAATACGTATTTAGCATGCACCGGCTCGGCAAGATTGTGCCGCCCAAGCGTGAAATTCTGAAAGATATCTCCCTCTCCTTTTTTCCCGGCGCCAAGATCGGCGTACTCGGCTTGAACGGCTCGGGTAAATCCACCCTGCTGCGCATTATGGCCGGTGTCGATCAGGATTTTAACGGCGAAGCCCGCCCTATGCCGAACTTGAAAATCGGTTATCTGCCTCAGGAACCGCAGCTTGATCCCGCCAAAGACGTGCTGGGCAATGTGCAAGACGGCGTGCGCGAAGCGGTTGATGCGCTGGCCGAACTCGACCAAATTTACGCCGACTACGCCGAACCCGATGCCGACTTTGATGCACTGGCGAAAAAACAAGCCAAATGTGAAGACGTGATCCAGGCTTGGGACGCACACAACCTGCAACACACCTTGGAAGTCGCTGCCGATGCATTGCGCTTGCCGCCATGGGATGCCGATGTAACTGTGCTGTCGGGTGGTGAACGCCGCCGTGTCGCGCTCTGCCGTTTGCTTCTATCGCGCCCCGATATGCTGTTGCTCGACGAACCGACCAACCACTTGGACGCTGAATCCGTTTACTGGCTGGAACAATTCCTTCACAACTTCACCGGCACCGTAGTGGCGATCACCCATGATCGCTACTTCCTCGACAACGCCGCCGGTTGGATTCTGGAACTCGACCGCGGCCACGGCATTCCGTATGAAGGCAACTACACCAGCTGGCTGGAACAGAAAGACGCGCGTTTGGAGCAGGAACAACGCACTGAAGCCGCACACCAAAAAGCATTGAAAACCGAATTGGAATGGGTTCGCCAGAACCCTAAAGGCCGCCAAGCCAAGAGCAAGGCGCGTCTCGCCCGCTTTGATGAATTGCAATCGCAAGAATTCCAGGCGCGTAACGAAACCAACGAGATCTACATTCCGCCGGGCGAGCGCTTGGGCGATAAAGTGATCGTGCTGGAAAACGTGAGCAAAGGTTATGGCGACCGTCTGTTGATCGACAACTTGTCACTGAGCATCCCTAAAGGCGCAGTGGTCGGTATCGTCGGTGGTAACGGTGCCGGTAAATCGACTCTGTTCCGCATGATCTCCGGCAGCGAAAAGCCCGATAGCGGTACTGTCACGTTGGGCGATACCGTAAAAGTCGCTTACGTTGAACAGAGTCGCGAAAATCTCGACGATAAACATTCCGTGTGGGAAGCCGTATCCGGCGGCGCGGATGTATTGAAAATCGGCAACTACGAAGTGAGCTCGCGCTCTTACCTGGGTCGCTTTAACTTTAAAGGTGGCGATCAACAAAAACGTGTGGGTGAGTTGTCCGGTGGTGAGCGCGGCCGTTTGCATTTGGCCAATACCTTGAAGCAAGGCGCGAACGTACTGTTACTCGACGAACCGTCAAACGATTTGGATATTGAGACCCTGCGCGCATTGGAAGATGCAATCCTCGCCTTCCCCGGCTGCGTATTGGTGATCTCGCATGACCGCTGGTTCCTCGACCGTATCGCAACACATATCCTCGCGTACGAAGGCGATTCGGATATTGTTTTCTTCGAAGGCAACTACACGGACTACCACGAAGATTTTGTCAAACGTAAAGGCCAGGATTCACAGCCGAAACGAATGAAGTACAAACCGCTGAAGGCATAAGGAACCAAAAGGCAGCTCGCCAGAAGCTGCCTTTGTTTACCCCGCACCACTACGCTCTAGAGTCAAATAACCTATAACTAATGACGATATTTACTATCACCTGAAAAGGAGCACCTATGCTGCAAAAAATACTCTTTCTACTCTTGCCACTTATGGGACTGGCAAGCAGCGCCCATGCGGCCACCGGAGGTATCGACCTCACGAATTCTGCCGTTGGCTTTTTTGCCTTAGGGGTTTTTGTGCTGGCCTACGCCTTGGTGATGGCTGAAGAAGCGCTGCACCTGCGCAAATCCAAACCGGTACTGGTCGCCGCTGGTATTATCTGGATCGCGATAGGCATTGTGTATACCGCAGCTGGCCAGCAAGAGGCTGCAAATCAAGCCTTCCGTCACACCCTGCTTGAATTCTCTGAATTGTTTTTGTTCCTATTAGTGGCTATGACCTACATCAACGCCATGGACGAGCGCAATTTGTTTGACTCGCTGCGCGTGTGGATGATTCGCAAAGGCTTCAGCTACAAAACCCTGTTCTGGTTGACCGGTATTCTCGCGTTTTTTATCTCCCCTGTTGCCGACAACCTGACTACTGCGCTGTTGATGTGTGCGGTGATTATGAAAGTGGGTGCGGGCGATAAACGCTTTATCAACCTCTGCTGTATCAACGTCGTTGTTGCCGCCAACGCCGGTGGCGCCTTCAGCCCCTTTGGCGATATCACCACGCTGATGGTATGGCAGGCGGGCATTTTGCCGTTCCAGGAATTTTTTGCGCTGTTTATTCCGGCGTTGGTCAATTTTGGCTTGCCAGCATTGATCATGAGCTTTTTCGTTGAAAATCGTAAACCCGAACCGGACACCAGTGAGGCCACCACGCTGAAACGTGGTGCACGCCGTATTCTGGCGCTGTTTTTATTCACCATCGCCACTGCTGTAGCTTGCCACAGCTTCCTGCTTTTACCGCCGATATTGGGCATGATGATGGGCCTTGGTTACTTGCAGTTTTTTGGCTTTTTCCTGCGAAAAACCTTGCCTAAATCCTTGGAACGCAAACGGGCCGATGCAGAACGCCGTGGCGATGCTGAGGCCATGCGCCGCTTGGGTGATGTAGTGCCCTTTGATATTTTCAGCAAAATTGCGCGCGCAGAGTGGGACACACTGTTGTTTTTCTACGGTGTGGTGATGTGTGTGGGCGGCTTGGGTTTTATGGGCTACCTGGCGCTTATGTCTGATCTGCTTTACAACAATATGGGTGCAGTAACGACCAATATTATTCTGGGGATGGTGTCAGCCGTTATCGATAACATCCCGGTGATGTTTGCCGTCATTAGCATGAACCCGGATATGTCGAACGGCAACTGGCTGCTTATTACCCTCACCGCAGGCGTGGGCGGTAGTATGTTGTCGATTGGTTCTGCCGCAGGTGTAGCACTAATGGGGCAAGCCCGTGGTTACTACACATTTATGGGACACCTGAAGTGGGCACCTGTGATCGCACTGGGTTACTTCGCCAGTATCGGTGTGCACCTTTGGTTAAACTCGTCAATGATGTAATTACATATTGGCGCAATAAAAAAAACGCAGATTGTTTGAAGCAATCTGCGTTTTTTTGTTTTGTGGGACAAGTAATACTGACCTACACGAATCTGCCCGACGAATGCTAACATCACCCTCAAACACATTTACATAATAGCCAACATGATTGATTACACGTCACAGAATGATTCTGATGAAAGCACAGATGAATTTGAATGGTTACTGCGCATCTCTGCAGGAATTCTCTATCGCTCGGCAGACCCCGTTAATTTTCTCAATTGGATCGCCGCACATGGTGCCTCGCTAGCCCCTGAATTAGCAAAGCAGGTAGACCCGGCAACCGGCCCGGTTGCATTATTTTTCCGCTCAATGGGGGTACAAATTTATAACCACACTCCCTCGCCTCACCACGATTTTGCGCTGCATTCATTACCAAAACCTGAGCGCAACCAGCCCTGCCCCTGCGGCTCAGGGAAAAAATACAAGCACTGCTGCAGCCTTCTGGAAATGCATGACTCGCCCCTTAAAGACTTCAACATGCTGTACTACGTTTTGGAATGCGCCCCAAAAACCATGCTCGCCACCCTGCCTACCAGTAAGGTGAACAACGAGACGCTGGCCGATGTTGCAGAACAGTGGCGGGAAGAAGGAAAAATAGATCGCGTTCTGGCGCTACTGGAACCCTGGTTCAAACCCACCGTGCCACTCAGCAAGCGTCACCGCTGGCTGTTTGACATACTTATGGATGTGTATCTGGATATAGATAAACCACTCAAGCGCAAACGCCTACTGCAACGCGCCTGCGAAGCGGAGGATAAACAACTGCGCTCGGATGCCTGGCAGCGCAAAGCCTCCATCGATATGGACGCTGGAGATATCGCATCATCATGGAAAAGTTTTTCCATCGCACAACAGCTTGACCCTAACGCGCCGTCTCTGGCGGTGCTGGAGTTAACACTTCTGTGCGCAGAAGGAAAATTTGATCAGGCCAAAGCGCGCGCACTATTTTGGTTTGCAAGATTCAAACGCAGCGCCGATGTTACTCCCGAGTTTTTGGATCTACTCGCGCAATTCACGGAAGACCCGCGCGCGGCATTGAGTGCAGCAGCGTCAACCGAAGAACCCATGCCGCCAGCACTGCAGGAATTAAACCGCTTACTAAATTCTGCCCCCGCCATTGCCGTACATTACAAATTGGATATTCACGCTGATGAGGCAATGCTACAGCCCGAAAAAGCATTAGCGACACTGGAGCGCCAATGGGCTGCAAAAGCGCAGTCCAACAAACCGCAACTAACAACACTCAGCAATGACGATTTTGATTTCTGGAGCCGCGCAGAAAGCTGGTTACCGCTCCTGCAAAGTAAACCACTGCTGTGGAATAGTTTTACCGTATTGGATGATCTGGTCATGGGTACAGACACGATTCTCAACGCGGACGGAATACAAGAACATTGGTTTGATTTTCTCGATAAATTACTCGATCGAGCGACTGACCTACTGGATACGCAACTTGCCGCCCATCCATCTTCCATCAAACTGCCATGGCTATTTTTGGAAAACAGACCCGCACTGCGCCTGTTAGCACACAAGGTCACACTGTTGGAATTTACTGAAGGTTTAAACCAAAACTTCATCCACCACGCGGAACGCCTACTCCAGTTAAACCCCAACGACAACCACGGGTTTCGCGCGCAATTAACAACGGCCTATATTGCAAACAACCAATTGGAACAAGCGATCTTGCTTGCGGCTCACTATGAAGATGATGCGCTCTGCGCAGTACCACTTAACCATGTACTGGCACTTTACTTGAACAACCAACACGCAGAAGCACTCGCGCGCTTGAAAACTATCGCATCACGTTTTGATGTGGCGATTAAAATGCTCCTGGCCAAATCCCCCAAGCAACCGCCTGCCGATAAATATGGAATTAAAATTGGTGGCAAACCAGAAGCGTGGTTTTATCGCGATGACACTCTGGAACTTTGGCAACAACAAGGCGCGCTGGAGTGGTTAAAAAAATCAGTTAAGGGTTTATAACTAAATATGTAGCGCGGCCTCGGGGTCAGTGTCACCGCAGGCCGCGCAACCTAACAAACTCACCTGATTTTCTGCACCATATCCTTGATAACCGCATGCAAAATAGTTCTGAGGCAGCGGGATTCGCCAGTCATTCTGGTAGAAAGCTCTGGGCGAACCTGAATGATATTGTGGTTATCGTTTTGTGTTTCTTTGTAAAGTGCTAAGGCTTCACGCTCAATTCGATTGCACAAATAGTCGATTAAACGAATGGCGGTAGCCTTGGAAATATTGAGCGTTGCTCCCGCATCAATTAATAATTGGCGATGCATATCAGCAAAGCGACTCACTCCCAAAATGGGCCAGGCAAGTTCAGTTTGTTTCGGCCAATTCTGTTTTTCAAAGGCGGGCGTGTCATAGGCGGCCACGCTAAGCAAATCATAAAAAGGCGCAAGTTGGATGCCTTCATGAGAAATAGTGAAACTTAAATTTTTCAAATGCGCATCGCTATTGCCGACAAGTACATTAAAGACCAACCAACGAAATAGACTCGTGCGCGCGACCGCCGGACTACGGCAAGCGGTTGCAATTTCCGCGAGGCGCTCAACACTGCCTTGGGTGTATTTAAAACTTTTATCTAACCCAAGTAATTGGCAAGCATCTATCACATGCTGACGTTGCCAACCTTGTGGCTGCAAAAAAAATCGATCAAATCTGTCGATCAAATACACCGGGGATGGAACATAACGGCAATGCACATCAGGGACATCCAAGCCCATGCGTTTAGCAAGCTTCATCACAAACCATTCATTGATCACGGAGTGCGCGTAATCTTCATCTGGATGATCAGGTTTGAGAATATGAGTTGAAGGCGTGGAGCCCGCCGGTTCAAATAGCTCACCATCTTTCAATACAACGGCGAGCTTGTGCTGGGCGCCCGCTAACGACATACGCTTAATCGCAGCCTGCGTAAGTGGTACTTTGGGAAGTTGTTGTATACGCTTATCCAAAGCCTCATCTGACAACGGGCGCAGGTCTTCACCAGATTGAATTGGTGATTCTGGCCCAAGTAACACCAGCGAACCCGCTGACTCAGCACCATACCAAGCCAGCAGGCCAAAGGCGTCAGCCGAATCAAGCTTTGCATCCTTAGCTAACAGAACGCGCTGCCCTTCCTCGGGAAGTAAATTATCGAAATACCACTGCACCGGGCGCAGGCTGGCACCATCCAGTATTACTACGGATGTGAGAGGAAGATCAGGGCTTAACGCAAAACGCTGGGGGTTTGCCAACCATGCGGGTGAGTATTGAAAACTCCAAAGGCCAGATACCTCTTGCAGGCGTCCAACCTCAAGCTGATTGATAGCTACAGTTAAAGAGCGCGCGCTCATGGCTTATCCTTAGCGTTTTCGAAATCATTCATCCTGGCGGCAATATCGTCAGGAACATCCACTATGACGCGCACACCAAGCCCCTCAAGAACTTGAAACAGCTTGCCCCACTGCACCGACTCACTGCCCTTTTCAACCTTCCCAAGGAAGTTCTCACTAACCCCAATGCTGCCGGCCGCGTCATCCTGACGTACTTTTTGCGCCTTGCGGCTTGCACGCACCACCTTGCCGATAGCGTCCGCACTATTAATTGGTATTTGCATAAATAATCCTCACGACTGTAAGGATTTTAACTGCTTTATGAGATTTTTCCAGAAAATCCTCACGATTATGAGGATTTTTATGAGATTGGTACTTTTTTAACAGGAATCCTCACGATCATGAGGATAAACTTGAACCGCAAGCCAGATTACACAAAGGCCTTCGCAACCTGACTATCGTTTACTCTGGGTTGGTTCTGCAAAAACAACACTAAATTTTTTACGCTCGTCACTTTATTCCAATAGGGATTTAACTCAGGGTTTTCGGTACTGATGCCGAGCTTTTGCGCGATTTCCAAATAGATATCATCCAAATCATCCGGGTGCATTTTATAAGTTTCCTTAAAGCAGTCATCTGCCTCGACAGGAAAAGGAACACCCTCATACTTACCCGCCCATTCCTGAACATGGTTGTAGACCTCGCGCATTATTTTGGTGTCTACATTGCGATAATCAAATGATCTTGCGTAACGACAAATATCGGAGTCTTTACGGCTTAACGCAATGGAACGCATGCGGCGATGATGCCAAAAGGCAATACATGAGCCGATAAAAATTAAAATGCCAAAACCTACGATGATTTCCATTTTTTCGCTTTCAGAATATTTGGTTTATTTACCCATTACAGGTTGTAGGTTGCTGGTGAGGAACGAACCGCAACATGACATTGCTTCCGGTTGCGATTCAAATTCCTTACATGACCGATCAATAAAAAACTAACATTTGAATTAAAAATACCATGCGTAAAACAAGCTCCCGAAATTCGTATTTCGGCCAGAAGCTAAAAAAAGAGAATCGGTTTAAGCTATTTAATTTTTTCCAGTATTAGCTCCTGAGCAACGCTCAATGCTTGCGCACGGGGCACTTCAATATCCGGTTTCACACCAACACCATCCCAGTTGGTTTTGGTAATAGGATTTATAGCGCGTCCTGTTGGGATGAATATAGAAAACCTTTCATCAATCCGGAAAACTTCACCAGGATTAGCGCCGCCGCCGGTCACTTCTCCGACGATGGTTGCGCGCTTAAGATTCTTTAAGTTGTAACTAAACTCCTCAGCAGCCGAGAATGTTCTGTTGCTCGTTAATACATATACCGGCTTTGTTAATCCGTAACGCTTTCCAGCAAGATTGGTTTGTGTCCAGTACTGTTTTCTCATGGAGGAGCGGCGATAAGATAGATCGTTTAAATGAACCGGCATTTCTCCAAATAAATAACTACTTATTAACGCAACCATCTCAGGCGATCCGCCACCATTGTTTCGCAAATCAATAATCAAGGCATCTGTATCAGCAATTTCGTTCATCACTTTGGTGATTGCATCATCACCGATTTCTGGAGGGGGAAATGAGTACAATTCAACCAGAGCTATATTGCCAGGAAGGCTACTGCTTTTTACAAAATCAAATGATTTTTTGCTGCGCAAACCTGCCATATTTCCTATAGCGGCACTAATATCCATATTTGCCTTTTGGATGCCAAAATACACATTGATATGTTTGTCACCGCTTAATTCACGAAGGTGTCTGGTGAATGCAAAGCTTAAGGCTCCTCCGTCACGGATTCCCTGGTATTTACCTTCATTTTCTGTGGCACGCAATGTGTCCGCCATTTTTTTGCCGATATCAGGAAAAACATATTCCGCCTCTAACTTATTTGCAATTGCATTAACCACTTTGCTTCGAGCAGCCTGATCGATATCTGATTGTGAGGCATAGGCAAAGCTAGTCGTTGCAACCATTAACAGCAGCGCGCAAAGCTGGAGAAAGATATTATTTTCTCTTTTCATAAACACTATATCCTTTCAGTAGTTTTTAACTTAGCTTTATGATTGATGCCCGGATTCGGTCAAAAGTGGAAGTTCGCGGCAGCTCAATAGCTACCTTCACTCCCTCATTTTAAGTACAGACTGAAAAGAGCTATTACCACAGTCGCGTGTTAACTCTTTTCAACAGAATCATATGAGCTCTATATCGCATTCACTTACCCTAACGACACTCTCAATCGCACAAAAATCCTTGTCGGTATCAACGGGGTAGTATACAAGTCGATAGGGGATTTCAAATGCTTCTTCTTTGAGAATGTCCTTAATACTTTTATGCTTGTCCTTATCTTTGATTATGGCTTTTAGTTGAACGAGCTTAATGGCATTTTTTCCTGGTTCCAATTCGCAACTACTACCAAAGAAGTCATCGGAAATAATCGCTGCGACATCACCAATATTCTCGACAGAAATCTGGAAACTGATAATAGGTTCATGCGTATCATCTTCAATTTTCAACTTTTCTCCATGATCACCACCTTCATACAACTTGAGATCTAAAAATGGCTTGCCTTTTTCAGGGGTGTCACTTTGATTTGGAGCCTTTTTCCTCTCTATGTAATCAAAGATTTGCCCAAAAGAAGGCCTTTTCTTGTCGTTGTATGGCAAGCCTTCTAAAGCACTTATTAGATGAATGCAAAAATCAGAAAAATTAGTTCTAGACCAGCTTAGATGAACTGACTTGTTGCCTTCGTCAAAAATAACTCCGTAGCTTTTAGATACAGACCAGCTGTTTTTAGAGGTCGCGACAAGCTTAGCTCCACCGCCTTGCTCCGCAAGCTGAAGATTGCCATCTTCAGTCATATAAATATTTAGGTCATCAATCGGTTTTGCTAAAGGCTTATAATGTTTACTGTTATCTTCATCTTTCTGTTCAGAGTCATATATATTTATTAGTGCTGTGCAGGTATCGTCACCTTCATAGCGAAGAACCATGCCTCCAGAAAAGCCAAAAACATCTTTGCCTTTAATTAACTCTTTAATGATTGAGTCTCTATTATTATCGGCTTCTTTTAGTTCAATAAAAATAACGCCACAGCTATACACAGGATTTAACTGGTCACAAAATTCTTGTGTTTGCCTGAGCTTATCTAACGAATCAGAAACATTAGGCTTTGTTAACCGCGATTTAACTTCATACACTGCAACAACATGTTTTGCAGGGATTGCCCTAAATTTACCTTGCTCACTGTTGTCTTCATTCCCCTCGGTCCATAGCACAGGTGCATCAAGACGATTATAGATGATGATGTCGTAGTGGTATATTTTTCCACTATCATCATACAAATTCGGAATGATATAGCCAGATGTGACTCCGAATTTTTTGGGTAAGAATTCTGACAGCC
Organism: uncultured Cellvibrionaceae bacterium; assembly: GCA_964499225.1. Lineage (GTDB taxonomy): Bacteria > Pseudomonadota > Gammaproteobacteria > Pseudomonadales > Cellvibrionaceae > Cellvibrio. The sequence continues at coordinate 58,474 of CAZCJR010000001.1, forward strand.
ATTTACGTAAATAGGCTTCAACGCCTTGACCATGTGCGACTTGAATTGGACGGTTAGAAGTCTGCTCCAAAATCTTATCGAATTCATCCAGTATATTTTTTCGATTTCGATGGAATTCCTTCCAACCATGCTGACCGTAGCAATTATCCAATTCCGTACTCCTTATGATTGCCTGTGGGAGTTACGCCGAGCTAATCGACAGTTTTTAAGTTACGGTTTTGTGGAATACTTTTGCGCAGCAAAACACTTAAAAGCTGCCCAAGGTGCGTAGCGACTGATGCTTGAGCGATTGTTCGGCTGGTTACAGGCCGAGATACTTTTCCATCCACCCTCTTTCCTCTTCTGATGGATTATACATAAACCCACCTTCTACTTTCTGCCAATATCTAGGCTCTTGAATCAAGTTATGAAATAAAAGCTCTGAACAAACATATATTAGCCACGAGGTCATTTTTAAAAAACCTATGTTCATTTTTAATGGATCATTAAGCTCCCTATATTCCTCAACCCGCTGTATTGTTCGATGTAAGTGGCCTATATGGGTAAAGTTCTCACTAAATGCTCTGTAAAGTGACCCAAATGTTGGAATAGCTTTTTTAGCAGCTGCAATTGTTTTGGGGGATTCCAGTAGTCCATTCTGATATTTTTCAAAATCATTAGGCCTATCTAACAAGTGGAATACTGTCGAAACCGATTCTAAAATTGACCGGATAACTATACCTGGTTGAAGTGTATATCCAGAGCGCAAAAGTTGCGTGGATGCACCTAATGAATTTAAGGCATTAATCAATAGCTCTGTGCACGCAAGCATTCGGTGAGCTTTTGCCTTTTTTGAAACCAATAATCCTGAATATAGTATTGAAACGGAACAACTTATGAACGCGCTAATTTCTTCTATGTCTGATGAGCATAGTGCATCAAATGATTTTTGTATTTTAGGGCCATCTCTATGAAGTTGATTAATCAATATGTCTTTTGAAATTATAATTAATTGATCATCTTTTGAGTCAAGCAGAATCGTTTCAGCTCTTAATAAGCTGGCAGAAATCCTGTCTTTCTGATGCGACACGAAACCAGCTTTAGATTTACTTCTTTTTTTTCTGCATTTCCGTTTCATACTTTTCCCATAAGCCTAACGTCGAGCAAACTAGCACAGTGGTTGGAGTGGATGTTTGTGCAGAAATTTACGCAGTGCATGCACAAACAGCCGCTTAGAACGCTGCGTCCGGTGCCGTCGCTTGTTACGCTCTTGATCTAACTGTGGCCATATTGGTAATTAGCGATTTCAATTCTGTTTTTGAAGGTTCGATACCTAACGCTGCGCAAAGAGTTGATAGCGCCTTAGCCATTTCCATTCGGAACCTTTGCAAGGACATAAATATTTTGTACTGACCTTCTCTAGTTCTATCATCGTAGCTATATATATTTGCAACTTCAGCTCTGGCGGCTTTAACGATGGTTTGAATTACTTTTTTTAGCTCAGGATCACTAGAGCAAGTGGATAACAAACTTCTGGAGTTTGTCAGTATATCTTCCATGCTGGAAATCACTGCTTGCTTTACTTCAAGGTCAAATTCAGCCCATAGAACAGCCCTCGTTTCGAGGTCTGCGATATAACCTAAAACTTCCCTTTTAAATGGTGTGTTCGCCAGTCTGCTCAAGGTCACACCTGTAATACTTGAAAATGCTGAAATAAGACCGACTAAATCTAGAAATGACAATATCTACTCCTTATATTTAAAACATAACGTTGCGTTCACCTGCGGATTGTAAGTAGCGCGTTGCGATAAACTTAGCACGGCGATATTGCATAAGCGCCACTCACAATTCGTCGGGTGAAACGCTTGTTACAAATTACTCTATTCCAAGAAGTTTTTTAGCCCCTTGCTCTAAAACATTTCGCCCTTCTTTGGATTTTCCAATTGCAACAACCAAATTGACTAGCTTATTTGAGGCAGTTTTCATCCACGTTTCTTTTGGGTAGAACTCCAAATCTTCCGTAACTCTCGATATTCCTTCTTTAATTTCTTTAGATTGGTTTTCGGTGATAACTCGATCCTTTTCCAAATCACTGATTCGCTTTTCTAGCTCAGAAAACTTAGCTCTTAGAGAACTGATTTCCTCTACTGAGAATTCACCGTTTTTATTTTCACTCAATATATGCTCGAATATAATTTCTTTTAACTCGTCTATTTCTTTGTACACCGGTGTGGAAGACTTTAATTCATTTCTTATTTCGATACACCATGAATCTATTCCTGCGAGAGCGTCACCAAGAGAAGAGAACTGATAGGTTTGTTTTTCTTCAATATCACCAGGGCGCCTCTCTGTAAAATAGAATTCAGTAAACCCAAGTGCGCGACGGTATATGCCGTAATCATATGTAGGATCATGAACAAATTTTATGTAGATAATGAACTGATTCTCATCTGAGTTTCCAAATGAAACATTAAAATCGTCTTTAGTAAAAATTGTTCCATCTAATGTATCGAAAACTTCTCTTTGTACCGTTTTTCTCAAAACTCCCATTTCGGGCTCCTTATACTTTGTAACAGTTTCTTCAACAGCCTAGGCCGAATATTTACAGGAAGACAAATCTCACCCAACTTCATAAAACTCCGTAAAACAATACCTTAGCAAAAGACTTCAATAAAGCTGAAGATATTTGGTTCAATATATTTGGAAATACACGGCCAACTAAGTTTAAGAGCCGAACTTCCGCTTTGGGCCTTCCCGACCTTCAACCTGTTGCGGTTCGTAAACTCAGTCTACGCGACCCGCCCCAACCTACAGCCACCAAGTTACCCCAACAAAAAACCAATTAAAGACTATCCCACAAGTAAGCGCCAACAAAAATTACAGCTCATTACCACCCTACCCATTCACGCCCCCTCAAAAAAAATCGCTAAAAAAAACCCGGCGCATTGGCCGGGCAAACCCTGAGGGACAACTAAAACTACGTTAAAACTGACTAATAAATAAGAGCGCTATTTTTATCACTGTTGCCTTTGCCTCACGGCAATTAGAACCGATTAAAGAAGTTCCATGCGCCGGAGCTGTAGAACGAAGGCTGGGAATGCCCACCGTTGAACGAACACCAGACAACAGGTTTACCTGCTGAACAGTTTTGGTACTCCACACAGGGAGATGGCTGCACCGGCACAGTCGTGTTAGAGCAACCGTTAGCCCTGACATAAGCATCACGGGCTTGAATACCAGAGCTCTGGCTTACCACAGTGTCGTTATTGCCGTGCGCAATCCAGGCCGCAGTCGCCGAACCGCTATCCACATGAGGCGTCAAGAAAGCACCTGATACAGGCGCGATAGCACGGAAGGTGCTTGGCAACTCGCGGCCCAATGCAAATGACATCATGCCACCGTAACTCCAACCGGTAGAGAAGATACGGCTTTCGTCGATACACAGGGATGACTTCAGTTGGGTTAGCATCGACTGCAGGAAAGCTATGTCGCGGCCATTGGCATTTGTCCATCCGTCGGTGCCGGCGGCACGATCAGGCGCCACGAAAATCGCAGTGTTATTAGAGAGACTTTTCATACCGTAGTAGCCTTGACCTACAACATCGTTCGCACTACCACCACGCCAGTGCCAACCGAACACCAACTTGTAAGGATTGTTCTGGTTGTAGTTGCTCGGGATATCCAATACGTATTCGCGGTTCAAACCATTAACGTTAATGGTACGACGGCCATTGGTTAATTTAGCCGGGGCACCACAGCCAGCAGAACCGGCACGAGATGACGAACTGCTAGCGACCGAAGATATGCTCGACGCGACAGAACTGCTTGAACGAGACTCGCCAGTGACGCTACCGAAATTGATGTAGCCTTCGCAATGCAACCATTCGCTGGGCGCACCGCCACCGCAACGGTTATCCCCCCAAGCCCCAGTGTTTTCTGTCTGCACTTCTGCTTGACGGGTTACACCGTTAACGTTGACGTAATCGATACGTACATCTGCATTGCCGCCATCATCATTAGTAAATGCAACAACCACGTCGCCAACCAGAGCCGTTTCTACCGTGTAATTGTTCATGACGGTGCTCAACGTCCAGGACTGTACCTCAGTACCACCTACGCTGAGAGTGATGGATTCGGTCGCTGTTGTGCCAAGTGCACGCACTGTAATAGCGTTACGAGCACCTGTCGGAACAGATGAAGCAGCGCGTGATGATGAACTCAATGCAACGGAAGAACTGATTCTTGATGATGAAACAACTGCAACGGATGAGCTGGAGCGCGAAGAACTCACCACCGGTGTGCTGCTTGCCGCAGAACTGACTGGCGTAGTTGTTCCACCGCAAGCGGCGCCAGTAATTGTTGGGCGCTCGGCACTACCGCCATTTTTTACACCTTGCAGACCAAATGAAATCGATTGGCCGACGGCAATATTGCCATTCCAGGACATATTCGTTGCAGAGTAAGGATTACTACCAGAGAAATTTGCATTCCAACCATTCGTCATTCGGTTAGTCGCATATTGCCAATTGATATTCCAATTATTAATCGGTGCACCGGTATCATTTTTAATGGTGATGCTCGCGGTAAAGCCGTTTGGCCACTCATTACTGATCGCATAAGTACAACTGGCCGATGCAGTTTGTGCCGCTGTTGAAAGCAAGAGTGCAGCACCTAAAAAGGCTGCCGACTTTTGTAGCCGCGCCATTCTGTTGAGGGAAGAATTTATTTTATACATTATTCATATCCTTAGTAGTGTAGGAAAAAAAATGCCGTCAACAGTGTTGATCATTAACGGCACACCGTGGGGTTGTTTTATTTCTTATTCTTAAACGTTACGTTTTGTGCGTACATCGTTAATCAGGGTTTAGTGACATCAAAAGAGCTGATGCGCACTGCGCCCCCTAAAGCTTGAGTTGCGTAATTGAAAATACCGAAGCGATAGCCGAGGAAATAATTCCATTCTCGCTTCATGGTGAAAGTACCGCCCAGTTGCGTAAATTGCGTTCCATTCGTGCTGTAATAAAAGCGCGCGGTACCACCGCCAGACGTAGTGCGAACATCGGCATCAACGCGCAGCCAAATTTTTCCGCCGCTGATATTCGCGCTTGCGGTTTCCGCACCAACATTGTTGGTGTTCCAATTCGCATCCAATGTGATGCCGCTGGCCGTCACTACACGCGTAACGCCGTTGGCTTTTTTCACACCAATCCACGCGGTGGAATCGCGCAATGCAGCCAAGCCACTTGCATCACCATTTTGCATTGCACTGTAATCCAGCTCGATAGTGGCAACTGAACGCGGACCTTCAATGCGACGAGTGAGCGTATTACGCGCAGCATATAAATCATTCGTGACGGTTGCGGTGCGCAAGGTTAATCCGTTGCCGGTTGACCATTTGCTGTTATCGGGATTGTGGTTCCATTCCCAGGCAGGATTGAGCGTGGTGCCGGTGAAAACATCTTTTGCATTGCGTGGTTTTACTTTATCCGCACCGCAAGGCAAATTCGGGAAGGGATAAGACGCGCCCCATTGACCATTCACTAATGTCACCGACGGCCAGCCGTTGCTCCATGTCATAGGTGCCATAACCGGCAAACGCCCAGCGGGAAAGGCATCATTAAAGGCGACGTAATACCAATCGCCATTTTGTGTTTGCACGATACCGCCTTGATGCGGTGCACCACCGGAACCTACACCCGCGTAGGGTAATTTCACCGCGAAGGGACGAATTTCATAAGGGCCAAAGGGGCCATTGGTAGACCGCGCTACATATTCTCCATTCGCGTATTGCGTCATGAAAATATAATAGTTGCCGTTAATTTTATAAAAGCGCGAACCTTCGAGTGGGCCAGAAATATTGCTCGGTGTTTTAAATACTTCTTGCCTGCGAACTTCGCGCAATCCATCTGCACTTAGTTCTGCCACGTTGATGGAATTATTGCCCCAGGCGACATACATTTTATCGGTGTCTTTCTCGATCAATAGCCCCATATCGTAATAACAGGCTTGACTGGAATTTTTAACCCAAGGGCCTTCTGGCGATTTAGCGGTATAGACATACCCACCGCCTTTGTTGTGCATGCAACCCATCCAATAAAATGTTTTGTTGCTGTCGCGATATTGCAAGGTGGAAGCCCAAATACCATTCACATAAGAGCGACTGCCATTTAAATTGTAGGAATTATCAAAATCCAGCACAGGCACTGAGTGCGAAACATATTCCCAATTCACTAAATCATACGAACGTAATACCGGTGCACCAGGTGAATGATGAAAGGTGGACGCTGTGTAGTAATAGGCATCGCCCGCACGCGTTATTTCCAAATCCGGCAAGTCTTCCCACATCAACGGATTGGAATAAGTTGATGGGCAAGTTGAGGTGACGGGCGGTTGCGGATCGACAGTGCCACTGCAATTACCTACAGTGAGATTGGCGCCCGACAAACTTAATGAATCTATATTGGGCAAACCTTCTGCGGTGGTAGAAGACAATTGCACAACATTATTGCCCTGCACCAAATCCACGTCGATGGTTGCTGTTTGCCAAGCGGTCCAACTACCCGTCGCCGGTAAACTCACGGTGTAGTTGCCGTTGCTACCGCCATTAATCAGCAGCGAACCATTGCGATTGGCAGTGCCGCCATTAGCAAAACGGAATGTAAGTGTACTGCGACTACTCGTGGACGATTGCACCGCCCACACAACCGCTGCACCTTGTACATTATTGGTATTTGCAAAACCTGCACCGCTAAAACCGGCATTGTTTGTATCGACAGTTCCATCAACTCGACAAAAACCCGCTTGTGATTCCTGAATCAATAATGATGATGGCGCTGTTGCGCTTGACCGCGATAACGAACTCGCGGCAGCAGGAATGGATGAACTTGAGCGAAGAGAACTACTAATAAGCGAACTAGATGAACTTGAACGCGCAGAGCTAATTGGAGACGAGCTGGCAGGAGTGGTCGCACCACCACAGACTGCGCCATTTACAGTTGGACGCTCGGCCGCACCGCCATTTTTTTCGCCTTGCACACCAAAGGAAACTGATTGACCAACAGCGATATTACCGTTCCAATTCATACTAGTAGCAGAGTATGGATTGGCGCCGGAAAAATTCGCATTCCAACCGCTCGACATACGGTTATTGGCGTACTGCCAATTAACATTCCAATTATTAACGGGGGCACCGGTATCGTTTTTAATCGTGATACTCGCGGTGAATCCGTTCGACCATTCGCTATCAATATTATAAGTACAGGCTGCAAAGGTGGACGGTGAAAAAATTGTGATGAGCGCACCTAGCCCCAAGGTGGCGTTCAGGTATTTCAAATTAAATAGGTTTGTGTTTGAGGGTCTTTTATTTTTCATTATGGTTTCCTTATCGAACATTAAGAGGGCACTTAAGTATTGTTGCGACAAAAAAGCCCGGCGTTACGCCGGGCTGAAACAAGGGTAACTATGACTGTAGGGGGACTTGCGCAAACAGCAGCGGCACAGTTAAGCCACTGCTGCGTATTCCACTGAAGCTCAGCGGAAATTTTGTCGCTGCTATTATTTTTTCAACCGCAGCAAACCTAACTTATAAGGAATGGTGTTGTACTGCCCGTCAGGGCTAGGACCTGCTTCACCTTGATAAAGGAACTCTAAATTACAAGGATCAACCGTCAGGCGCTCGTCATAACCTGAACGAACCAACTCACCATGACTAATACCATTAGCCCATTTACCGCCAGGCCATTCCACGTTGCGGTTGCCCGCAAATGGATTCGCATCGGTATCGGCAAGTGGTGTCCATGGGCCATCCAAACTGGTCGATGTCCATGAACGGAACATACGCGGGCCACTTGGATAAGCTTCTACCAACAACAGATATTTATTTTGTCCGTCTAACTTATAAACGTTTGGTGCTTCAAATAAATATTGATTGCCATTGCCTCTGTGATCCTCCATCACGATTGAATAACCCGAGAAATTGGGGAAATTGCCAATGGTAGTTTTAGACATGTACAACACACCGTCATCGCGTGAGAAATACAAGTAACAGTGAGTGGTATTACAGATCACCCAAAAATCCAGCGAACCGGCGGGCTCACCTTGCAGCAATTTCCGCTTGGCAGTCCAATTGGGTCTGCTGATATCGTCCGTCGTTGAATAAGCACCGGCCCATTGGGTAATCAAATACCACTTGTTGTGGGGGCGGAAATAAAATACCTGGGGTGCAACTGCATTTCCCACGGTAGTGCCGTTCATTGAAATGTGTGGTGCAGCCTGTGCGCTATTCCAATCGGTGAAGCTGGTGTACATCGATTTGTAGGAAGTGTCGTAATAGGTTGCGTACACATGGTAAGTGCCGTTGTATTTCACAACGGATGGATCTTTAATGGATTTCCAATTTGAATTTTTAGGGCTAATCAGCGGCCCGGTAGAAGTCCACTGTAATGGCGCTTTCAACTCACAGGTTTGCGATGCACTGGACGTACTACTGCTCGACGAACTGGCAACGGGTCTTTGACCACCGATAGAAAAATCATCTGCGTAGTAACTGATCGTTGCATCGGTAGATTCAATAATAAAATGCTGGAATGCAGTTGAACCCGATTGCGTGTAATAACCTTGCAGCAAACGCCACTCGGTAGACGATGCAGTCGCTGTCGCCACTTGTGTGTATTCGTTGTAGGTTGAAGCGTCGCTGTCTTCCTGACGTTTGGCAGTCAACTGGATTACACTGTCCGGCGTACCGGGTGCGAGTTTTACCCACACAGCAACATCGTATTGGCTACCGCTCACAAGAGAGCCGACATTAAATGTCAGACCGTTCCATGCACCAGTACGGCCGGTAATTAATGCGCTCGCAGAACCACTGCGCTTATCGGCAGTTGAACGAGCAACAGTGCCCGCTGTTGTCGACCAGTTAGTCAACGCATTTTCTACTCCACCATTTTGTGCAAAATTATTTGCTGGAACAGAGTAACCACTTGATGAAGCTACACGGCTACTGGAGCTGGCCGCCGCTGAACTTGGAGCAACACTCGAACGAGCCACTGAACTTGGGGCAGCACTTGAGCGCGGCACAGAACTTGGCGCAGCACTTGAGCGCGGGGCAGAGCTAACGGGAGTGACGGGCCCACCACAGACAGCACCATTTACCACTGGGCGCTCAGCCGCACCGCCATTTTTATTACCTTGAAAACCGAAAGACACTGACTGACCCACGGCAATATTGCCGTTCCAGGACATGTTTGAGGCAGTGTAAGGATTGGAACCGGAAAAATTCGCGTTCCATGTACCGCTTATGCGGTTAGTGGAGTAACCCCAATTAACACTCCAGTTGTTAATTGGCGCACCCGTATCATTTTTGATGGTGACGCTAGCAACAAAACCCGATGACCATTCATTGTCAATCGAGTAGGTACACGCAGCAAATGCCGAGTGCGATAAAACCGCCAAGGCGGCACCAGCACCAACCAAGCCGCAAGTACGTTTAAGCACTTGAGCGAGAATGTTGGGAGAATTTCTGTCGTTAAATTTCATCATAGTCTCCGTTGAAAATTGATTCACATTTGTATTTTTTAAATTGTGAATATTTCCAAATTAAAAATGGGTTGTGTTTGACCAACGGTAGTGATTCATAAAAGTCCTTTTTTACGAATCACCATAAAACCGGTTTACCTATTGATGTACTTATTTGTTGATGTAGTTGTTAAGCAACCAGGTCATTGCAGGGCGCGGTGTACCGTTTTCTGACATTAATCCAGAACCTTCAATCCAGGTTCTACCATTAATGTAGCCCCAGATAGTAATGCCCTTAACGTGAGGGTGATCCCAGAACACAGGGAAATGAGCCTGGAAGTTCTGCAGTTGAACTTGATCATTGGTATCGCCGATATCGTATTCAGAGATGTAAATAGGCTTGCCCACTTGATTCCAAATATTGTCGATCGCGGTTTTAACTTGCGCTGCAGTCATACCTTTCAACTCGTGCGCCTGCAAACCAACAGCATCAATGTTGTTGCCTTGGGCTTTTGCGAGGGCAATAAACTGAGTGTGTTGCCAACGAATGTTGTTGTAGTCATTCAGAATTAAGATTGAGTTGGGGCAATACTGACGCGCTAATTGGAATACACGTGATATCCAATTGTTGCCAAATGCTTTTTGCGCATAACCGGCTGGCTGATGACCCTCTACTGCTTCGTTTACCACGTCAATCATTGCGGTATCCGGGTAGCGAGCACAGTAATCGCGAATCCACTCTTCGATCTCAGCAGCAGTTTCTGTTGCACTCAAGTTGTTGATCCATGAAGGTGATTGCGCACCCCACACAAAAGTATGTGCTTTTACAGGGATATTATTTGCGCGAGCGTAGGCGTAGATACGATCAACGGGTGCCCAGTTGTAGACATCACGAGTACCTTCTACTGAACCCCATTTGCCTTCATTTTCACCAGTGATTTGATTCCAGTAACGACTGAAATCAGATCTCACATTACCTGAGGTGGTGATGTTACCAATGAATTTTCTGGCCGCAGGAGCACTACTTGAAGCACGTGATGAAGAGCTATTCGCAATCGGAGCTTGACCACCGATAGAGAAATCATCGGCGTAGTAGCTGATGGTTGCATCTGTTGCTTCGATAATAAAATGTTGGAAGGCTGTTGTACCTGATTGGGTGTAATAACCTTGCAGCAAACGCCACTCAGTAGATGATGCGGTAGTAGTCGCAACTTGAGTGTATTCGTTGTAGGTCGAAGTATCAGTATCGTCCTGACGTTTGGCAGTCAGTTGAACCACGCTGTCCGGTGTGCCGGGCGCGAGTTTTACCCACACGGCAACATCGTATTGGCTTCCACTAACCAGTGAACCGGTGTTGAATGTCAAACCGTTCCAGGCACCCGTACGACCGGTGATTAACGCACTGGCAGAACCGCTGCGTTTATCCTGGGTTGAGCGGGCAACTGTACCGGCCGTGGTACCCCAGTTAGTCAACGCATTTTCCACTCCGCCATTTTGCGCAAAATTATTGGCAGGAACAGTGTAACCAGTCGATGACGCGGCGCGGCTACTGGAGCTAGCCGCAACGGAACTTGGTGCAATACTTGAGCGAGCCACGGAACTTGGTGCAGCACTTGAGCGCGGTACAGAACTCGGGGCAGCACTTGAGCGCGGTGCAGAGCTAACTGGAGTGACAGTGCCACCACAAGCAGCGCCGTTTACCACTGGACGCTCAGCTGCTCCACCATTTTTCGTACCTTGGAAACCGAATGACACTGATTGCCCTGCGGCAATATTGCCGTTCCAGGCTACGTTAGAGGCAGAGTAAGGATTTGAACCGGAAAAATTGGCATTCCATGTTCCATTGAGGCGATTGGTCGCGTATTGCCAATTCACATTCCATCCATTGATAGCAGCACCCGTATCATTTTTGATAGTAATTTTGGCTACGAATCCATCCGGCCATTCATTGTCGATTGTGTAGGTACACGCAGCGAATGCTGAATGTGACAACACTGCCAGGGTAGCGCCGACACCAACCAAGCCACAGGTGCGTTTAAGCACCTGCGCAAGAACGGTGTGCGAGGATTTCAATTTAAGCATGGTGTAAGTCTCCGTTTATGGTTATTGAAGAAATAGTAGTGAAATTAAAAAAACCGATCCGGAAATCGGGTAAAGCAGAGTCGTCAAATCTGGAGCCCTGTTATTTGCAAACACTCCCCATTACTGCAGGGATTTGTGCAGCCCCGTTATTTTTTATTCCCTGAAAACCAAATTCCGCGGTCTGACCAGGTTGGATTATGGAGTTCCAACTCAACCCATTTGCGGAATAGGGATTTGTGCCCGTAAGATTGGCGTTCCAACTATTGCTAATGCGTGTGGTGTCCGCATAACTCCAGCTCACATTCCAATTATTAATTGCGCTAGTTCCATTATTTTTGATGCGAATAGCAGCGGTGTAACCACTTCCCCAATCGCTAGTCACCACATAACTGCAGCTAGCACTTGCGCCATTATTCGCAACGGAGGAACTGCTGCTGGAGCGTGGAATGCTTAAAGCACTGCTAGAACGAATTACGCTAGAAGCAACTGAGCTTCTGGGAGCAGAGCTGGCTGCAACTGAACTTCTTGGTAGAGAACTCGACACGACGGAACTTCTTGAAGATGAACTGGAAGAAATACCAGCGGTGCCTTCACTAACAAAAGTTGCAATACTTTTTGGCTCGACATAAAAACTGGTCGCACCATTGGTCACGTTGTAAGTTCCGCCATAACCCACATTCAAGGTTTCGGATGTGCTGTATTTAACAAAATTACCGATGCTGCCGTTTTGCAAACTGACATTGAGATTGCGTGAACTAGTACCGTTGTTAACAACCACCATCACGATTTTATTGTCCGGGCCCTTGTAAGCCGTTACTAGCACGTCTGAATAAGGCTTCTCCGTCGCACCGATGCGTTTGTATCCAGGGCGAACAAAGCGCGCGTACTGCGACATGATGTAGCCGCGTTTACTAACCTGCCCATTTTCACTGAGCAAACCGTAAGAGCGCCGGATATACCACCAGATATAAGCGTTAAAATTAGCCGCCATCGATTGATGCAGTTCCGTGCCAACATCCAACGCCAGCGGCCACACATTCGCATCACTTTTGCTGTCGGTGTAATGTTCAGTCATCCACACTTCTTTGCCTTTGCTGCGCGCCAGAGGGTAATCCTGCGGTACAGCACCGTATAAATGTCCACCGATAATATCGGCATGTTGCACTGCAGTTGGACTGTTGAGAACGGGATCAGTGAAACGTTTGGCAAACCCCAAGGCCTCACCTACTGTGACTTTCAAGTTGGAACCAAAACGCGAGCCTTGAGAATTTAAAAAGCTCACAAAATCATCGCCACTCCAATCACAAGATTCATAATCGGGATGCCAGTCAGGCTCATTTTGTATTGATACCGTATAAAGCGGCGCACCGCTGGTAGACATAAAGTTGGCAAAATCCAGCAAATGCGTGGCGTACTCGCCGTAATACTCCGGTTTTAACTTGCCGCCGTTAATCAAACTGTTGTTAGTCTTCATATACGCGGGCGGACTCCAAGGTGTCGCCAACAAGATTGCCCCAAGTTGCCTCGCGCGCACTGCTGCAGGAACTTGTTGGCGCCAGTTGGCGGAGTTAGGGTCGATACGCATACGCATAATTGATAAACCGAGTTGCCCAGGTTCACTACCAAAAGCGGTATCAATTTGTGCAGAGGTCAAATCTGCAATCCAGCCGGGTGCATTCATCCCGCCAAACCCGCGAACAGTTTGATATTCAGTCGCCGCGTTGAGCGTGACGGATTGTGCCAATACTTGGGTGCACGCTAGACAGGCGCCCGCAATCGATAAGAGCAAAGTAGTGTAGAGACCTTTTTTATCTTTTTTATTCATCGATTTAACTCCTGGAGTTAATCTTTATTTTTTTGTATGGGGTTGTGGCGCGCCCGCCTCAAGGCGACCTGCGCTATAGAAGATATTAAAGAAATAGAGAAGTTAAAATTTGCAGTTTTGAAAGGTTTTTTATAAAACTGTAGAAAGTTGAAGAGTTGGTGCAATTATTTCGATGCCAATTTAAATAATAACTTGCAAAATGAGAACTAATTCGCTACCGCAAAATCCAGATTCTGGCGCACAGCAAAGCCGCACAAAAAGGTTCTTTGAGAGAACTGCTTGAATAGAGAATGCGTGGCGTTAATTTCTCGCCACGTCCTTTAATTTGAAATTATTCTTGTATTACTCGCAATCTTTTACTGGATATAAAACCTTAAAGGTTTTTGGCACACAACCGTATTCAGTTTTAAATAATTTATTGAAGTACGACACATTATTATAGCCAACAGAGTACGCAATTTCCGATACGTTCGCCTCTTCGTTTTCCGATAGTAAACGCGCCGCCTCTGTTAAACGCAGCTTGTTTAAATACGTACTAAAAGTGAGACCCAGTTCGTCTTTCAATATGTCATTAATTTTTGTTCGATTAACTCCGAGTGCTGCGGCAGCCATCTCCAAACTTAACTCGGGATTGGCATATTCAGTTGCCATAAAGCGCAAGACCGCACTTTTCTCTTTATCTTTTTGTGGCTCAATCGACAATTTTTTGTACGCCATTAACGGCTGATCCTGCTTCACCTTTTCCCTGATATCTATTTTTAATACAGCCACATACCGGCGAAATAACCACACGAAAAATATAATCCATAAACCAAGACTCAACGCTGCCGCAGCATAGGTATAACGAGGGTCAGTGCCGAGTAATTTCACATCCGTTAATTTCACATGTGAAGCTGTATCGAGTGGGCTCTGCAATGAGTTTACCCAGGCAAAGCCCATGGTTTTATCAAGGCGATAACCAGTATCGCTAAAATCATAACCGTAGCGACCCAACCACCAGTGAGGAGTGTCCAGCTCGTCCAAGTCTATGGTCACCGTGGTCCAATGGGTATCACAAGTAAATGCCAGTGAAGAAACTCGACGACTACTGGCATTGGTCATATCCGTGACCTTGTCATCAAAACTAAATAACACTAGCAACAATACATTTTTTGGGTCGCACAATACTTTGAAAGAAATACTACTGTACTGCGTAAGATCGACCGTTCTGTGAGGCTGGACTGCATCAATAAAAGCTAATGTGTAATGGGTGTAAGGGTAAGGCTGGGCTGAGTCCAGAAAAAAATCGTATTCAATAGTGCCCAGATCATTTTTAACCGACACCCGGGTCTTCCCGACAGGTGACGGCGGTTCAATAGCGGAAGCCCACAATAAGTCGGCATCGCGCCCCGGAAACAAGGACGCACTCAGGTTGGATTTCACGACCCCTGCGTAGACCACAAGCACTGTAAGCACTAAGGTCGCAATAAGTGCAGCAAGGGCATTTCGGTAGAACATCAGCATTGTTGAAATGACCACTCAGGTTTATACGAATAACCCACCCGGTATGAAAGTCTTACGGCTATCCCGAGTTATGAGCTTCACCCCTTTGCTATGCGCAACCATCTAATGGTCACCATGGTCGCAGCGAAGTCACAGCGGAACTGCGCTAGGGGAGAATAAAAAGACCGTTTTTTATGCCGAGCAGAAAAAACCTGCCCTGAATCATGATGATTCAGGCAAACAACTCGTACTCAATGGGAATTCCGTACAACGCCAACCGCTATCGATTAATTATTATGATTTCTTTGATTGGTAAAAAGAGCCGTATCGATGATTGCGCTTACATAATGTCATACAATCTTATCTATAAGCAATGGACGAGTTTACACTTACTTACATTAATATCTGAAATGTGAATTGAGACGCTATTATCGGGCGACAGGCAAGGGTTTCAGCGTTTCCATAAGAAGGGGGGGCATTGATAGAAGCATATTTTCATTAGCGAAATCATTTTTACATGAAAATCAAATTAACGATATCTGGAGGTGCGAAGCGGCGCCTGCCAGACCATCACTGGGCTTGGGATAGCACTTTTTCTACATCCACCCCAAACACCATTACCCCAAGCGGCTCAAACTTTTTTGCTGAGTAGAGAGGAACACTTAAATGCAACTGAAAACGCTTGGTCGATTCATCGTAACTAATTTCACCAAAGTGCAAGGTGTTGGCAGGCCTGGAAAACACATCGGTAAACTTTTCTTCATCGCCTTGCCAGTAATCAGATGTCATATCGCTAATCGCCACGTTTAATCCACGCGCATCAGTAATAATAATTTCGGTGATTACATCTTGCGATTGTTTTTTGATTTCACGCAACCGGGCCGACATTTCCTGATCAACCAAATCGATTGAATAGGAGAAATCATTTTGTAGAAATGCATGTATCCATTTTTTATCGCGCTTGGCTATTTCCCGCTTACTTACCCCCTCCGACTGCAGATTACGTTCCTTTAAGAGCGACTCTAATTTTGGTAATTGCTTCCAACGCTCAATTTTGCGCGTAAGTAATTGCTTAATTTGTTGCTGCTCATAATCAGATACAGTGAAACGCACTGTTGAACAACCAATAATCTGCTGGTTAAAGCCAAGTAAAAAATCCGGATTGCGGGTCAGAAACTGCTCATTAAAATACACACCCAAAGGTACGTAACGAAAAAAACGCGATTGAAAATGATTGGCATCCATTTTCAACTCATTAGCTGCTTGCACAAAATGCTCGCGATCAGCCAATACCACGTCAATGCGTTTACTTTTTAATAGCTTGATCAATTGCGGCAGATTATTTGCGCTCATCTCGACCCTGTAACCTGCCTCGCCCAGCCAGGTCTCCTGCTGGCTGCCTAAAATTGAACCGAGTTTATAACCCTCACGCCAGGATTCAGGGGCGATAGTATCCTTCCGCCAAAACCAGTACCAGTTTTCCAATACCAGAGGGGATGATAAAACGGCGTAGGGATCTATCTGGCGCATGGGAACCGCCGTAAAAAATCCGTCAATGCGATTACTTTTTACATCCTGATAGGCGCGTCGCCAAGGCATTATCTGGACACTGTAGGCTCGCTCCAATTGCTTGAAAATACACTGCAAATGGGGCAATAAATTCTGTGGGTCGCCAGAGGGTGAATCCGAGGTAAATGCAGAGGAAATATTAGTCGCCAAATTGACCGGAGAGCCTTCTGTTGCCAAATCGCTGCTGATCGCGCCTACTGCCTGTGCCTGTGTATTACAGCCAAACGATATCAATATCAGCAAAATCCAACGCATAGAGGCGCTCCTTAACTTTCTATTGCCAGAAGGGACAGACAAACACAGTGGGAAATGAGCAAAGTATAGGCCTAAAAAATAATTCTGCCTGAATGCCCGAAATTCATAGGGAGTTGATAGGTAATGAATAACTAACGCAGACTAATCCTTATGAAAACTGCTGGAGAAATTCGACGGATAAGGATTGCCCTGTCACCTCCGCCAGCCGCTCAATCGATAGCTCACGTTGTTGATTAATATCCAGCACCTGTGCATTTGCCAATCCCACCCAGTTTATTAATTCTGCCAAGGTGTCGGGCTGATCAAACAAGCCATGAAGGTAAGTTCCCAGAATGAGCCCGTCGCTACTGATTGCACCTTCCTGCTCCAAACCCTGCTCACGCTTTAAATAGCACGCGGGCAAATTCAGTGCAGCGCCACTGCTAATACCACAATGAATTTCATAGCCATGCACTATGCTAATTTTATTCCACAAAAAACCGGTGCGCTGCTGCAATACTTTCTGCGGTTCCAAAGTCGTCTGCAACGCCAACAAACCAAGTCCCACAGAGCTGCCAGGTGCAGATTCCAAACCTTGCGGGTCATGAATCTCTTCGCCGAGCATTTGAAAGCCACCGCAAATACCGATTAATTTTCCGCCATAGCGCAAATGTTTTTGAATTTGTTTATCCCAACCCTGTTCGCGCAAAAATTGCAAATCTGCGCGCGTATTTTTGCTCCCTGGAATAATCAATAAATCGCATGACGGAATGGTTTGATTAGGGCCAACCCACTGAAAATCTATCTGTGGATGTAACCGCAGTGGATCAAAATCGGTGTGATTAGAAATTCGCGGCAGCGCGAGCACCGCCACGCGCAACAATGCGTTCGTCTTTTGTGCATCCCGGGTGAGCGCATCTTCCGCATCCAGATATAACCCTTGCAAGTAGGGAATAACCCCCAACACCGGCTTACCGGTTTTTTGCTCCAGCCAATCCAATCCCGACTGCAATAAAGCCATATCGCCGCGAAAGCGATTAATCACAAAACCTGTAACGCGCTTTTGCTCGGACTCACTCAATAATTCCAGAGTGCCAACCAAATGCGCGAACACACCGCCGCGATCAATATCGGCAATTAAAATCACCGGGCAATCCACCGCCTCGGCAAAACCCATATTGGCGATATCGCGGTCGCGCAGATTAATTTCCGCGGGGCTACCTGCACCTTCCACCAAAATCACATCGTATTGGTGCTGCAAGCGCTGGTAAGAATCCAGCACATAACTCATGGCTTGGGTTTTATAATCGTGATACACGGCCGCGTCCATATCGGTGATGGCCCTGCCCTGCACAATAATTTGCGCACGGGTATCGCTGGTGGGTTTAATCAGGATGGGATTCATATCGGTATGCGGCTGCAGACCTGCCGCCTGTGCTTGCAAGGCTTGCGCGCGACCAATTTCACCACCATCAATAGTCACGGCGGAATTGAGAGCCATATTTTGCGGCTTGAAAGGAACAACAGAAATGCCGCGATTTTTTAAAATTCGGCAGAGTGCAGCAACCAGTGTAGTTTTACCGGCATCGGAGGTGGTGCCCTGAATCATTAACGTGCGCGACATAGTGAATACCCTGTGAACAACCCGGTTACAACCAGCATACAATCAACGGCGCGCAGCTTAGCCAAATTCTTGCAACAGGTGTAAAAAAAAGCGCGAATAAATATTCGCGCTCTAAAGGGTGGCTCCACTCATGGTAAAACGGCGTGCATTAATAACCCGTGCAAGTTTGGGTGCTGTGATTGCAGCCATCGCGGCCGATATATTGCTGGGTACTGTATTCGCTGATGGGTAATTTTTGCAGCGATTGCCCCTGCGCCGCCAAGCCTTTGATGTAATCAATAAAACCTTGCGTATAAAGCGTGAAGGTATTTACAACATTGCCCGCTTTAAATTCGGTACCGAAAGTGGTGTAGCCGTCTTGACCTGAGGCAATAAAGTCGTTGGTGACGACGGTGTAGATCGTTGCATCGTTGATTGCAGTCCAACTTCCACTCACGCGCGAATTTACTTCAACGTTGCTCACCCGCGAACCTTTGGTGAGTGAAGCGTTCACGTGATAACGCAGACCGGAGGCATAGGGATAAGCGCCGCTTGAACCGCCGACACGCAACGCATTTTCCAAAGCATCTTCGAGCGACGCTTTAATTTGTGCGCCGCTCAGTTGCATGGTGACCAAGGTATTGGCGAAGGGCAACACATTCACCGCTTCTGCAAACGTCACTTCACCGGCGGCTATATCTGTGCGTACACCACCACCATTTTGAATAGCGATATCCGCCGTGGGTGTAATCATTAAAAAGGCTTTAGCGATAATGTTGGAGATATCGCTACCGTTAACGGAGGTCGCACTTGCAGGGCAGATAGCTGAACGACTCTCGCCGGGCAAACGCACCAGACATAAATCTTCTGCCGCAGTGCCTATCACCAATTGTTTTAATACTTCCACTTCCGCTGAATAAATTGCTAATAAATTTTCCGTAGAGGCATCAGGTACAGCGACAACTACTTCAGGATATTTGGTTAATTTTTGACGCACTTTAAACGCATCGCTGGCATTCAGGTTGCGCACATCGCCGGTGGCATAGGTGTAACTAAATTGATCGGCAATTGGTAAATACGGATTGCCCGCGCAATTGCTGACTTTACCTGCTGCATCAAAATCCACTTGCAACTTGCCCATGACATGCGCGTATTCCCAAGCTTGCACAATACACACTTTATCGCCGTCTTTATTGGTCAGCTGGGTTGGATATTCGCCCACCGGATTAAACCCTAATTCGGTGAAGGTTTGGCTGCCGAGCAAGGTGTGTGAATCACCACCCACAATGACATCCACACCACTCAATTGGCTCGCGAGTACCTTATCGTTTTCATATTGGTAGTGAGTGACCAACACAATTTTGTTGATGCCTTGTGTACGTAATTCATCAATATATTTTTGCGCAGTTTCCGTTTCATTTAAGAAGTTGGTGTCGCTGTCCGGGCGCGAGGAATTTTTGGTTTTGTCGGCGATATCGATACCGATAAAACCCACTTTTTGGCCCTGCACTTCTCGTACCACATAAGGTTGGATATAACCGGTTTTAAGCGGAGAATTTGCACCGGGCACCACATTGGCCGCGAGCACTGGTGTACGGCAGGCGCTGGATTTCAAATCATCCAGAAAATTCACCAAGCCTTGGTCACCACTGTCAAATTCGTGGTTGCCCAAAGCAAACACATCAAAACAAATTTGATTCATCATAGCGGCATCAGCAGCACCGTTGAACAAGGAATAAAACAGAGTGCCGGTGATAGCATCGCCCGCGTGAATTTTTATGGGATTAACCGATTGATCTGCCAATTGATTGAACAGCGACGCCAGCATGGGGAAACCGCCATAACTGACATTGACACTGGTGACTGGCTGATCGGCGGCATTTTTAGTAGCCAAGGCCAATGACGCAACGTTGTGGGTAAAACTCTCCGCTGCCAAATGGGAGTGATGGTCGTTCATGTGCAAAATAGTCATGCGCAATGGCTCGCCCGGTACGGGCAAGTTCTGCAGATCATTCAACTGCGTTTCAAGCGCATCAAGTTCATTTTTTGCATCAGCCAGTTGCTGTTGGGTTTGCGTAAGCTGTTGCAGGGTTTGATTTAAGTCTGAACGGAGATCTTTGACTTCACCATCATTATCATCACCACCGCAGGCGACCAAACCGAGCGCCAACAGGGATACCAAACTGCGTACTAATAAGGGCCGACTAAACAACTTCATGATCCATCTCCATTAATAACAATAGACTGTTATAAGAAACGGGATCAATGACAGTTTGGTTAACGAGTGATTAAGCTTTTGTGTCAGCGTCTACCACTCAATGCCCTTCTGCGCTTTTACACCTGCATTAAACGCATGTTTGACGGCTTTAACTTCGCTGAAGGTATCGGCTAAATCTTCCAGATATTTTTTGGCACCGCGGCCGGTGATGATCACATTTTGATTGCGCGGGCGATTTTGGATGGCGGCGATGACTTTATCTTTATCGATGTATTTATAGTTGAGCATGTAAGTCAGTTCATCGAGCAGAACCAGATGAATATCCGGATCGCGGAATACGTGTTCGCACTCAGCCCAGACGGCTTCAGCAGCTTGTTTATCTTGTTCAGCATTTTGGGTTTCCCAAGTAAACCCCGTACCCATCACAAAATATTCCAGTTGCGGGCTTGCACCGCGGAAAACACTTTCCGTTAAAAAGTTTTTTTCGCCGCACTCCCAAGTGCCTTTAATAAATTGCACGATGGCAACTTTGTAACCATGGCCGAGACAGCGCAGTGCCGTACCAAAACCCGACGAACTTTTCCCCTTGCCATCACCCGTTAATACAATCACCACACCGCGCTCTTCATCGGCGCGTGCAATTGCTGCATCAACAATTTCTTTGCGCTGCTGCATGCGTTCCTGATGGCGTTTGGCTTTTTCGTCGCTGTGGCTGCTGTCGTCGTTTTGGTTACGGTCGTCGGTCATGGCAATTCTCTTTGATCTATTAAGAAACGGTGGGTATCGCTTAGGCTCCACCCACCCTACATCGGATTAATTAAAAACGATAGGTGATGCTGGCTTCGTAGTTGCGTTCGGGTTGTGGGTATTGGTAATAACCGGCAGTTGGCGATACACCTTGAAGGCCAGCATAACGTTCGTTAGTCAGGTTTTTAATGCGGCCCGCGACTTCAACGGCTTGGTATTCCCAAGTCACATTCAAATTGAACAATACCAGCGGATCTATTTTAGCCCAGGCATTAGCATCATCACCCGAGCGATAGCGTGCACCAGTGTAACTTGAATCCAGATACACAATTAACTGTTCCATCGGAGTGAACACCAGAGCGATATTTGCGCGATTTTCAGCAACATAGGGCACTTCATTTCCAGGGAAACTACCACTGGTGAGTTCCGCATCGGTATAGGTGTAATTCGCTTGCAGACTAATTTCGTCGCTCAGCTTCCATTGTCCGTCAAGTGCAAGCCCCTGACGACGCGATGAATCGAGGTTAATATTTGCGCCTCTTCCATTCCAGGAATTAGCATTTACGATTACGGCGTCATACATCAATTCGTTATCAAAATCCATGCGGTACAGCGACCATTGCACTATCGCTTGTTCACCGCGCCACTCCGCACCCAACTCGCCCGAGCGACTCGTCTGCACTTCTAAAAATTCTACGCCGGGCAGCACCAACCCATTTTCGTCGGCATTAGCAAAACGAAAACCATCAGCGTAGCGGCCAAATACCCGCCAACCAGTATCCAGTTGATAACTTAAACCTAATTCGCCTGCTGTGACATCGTCGTCGTGGCGAGTATTGATTGCATGATTAATATCTTCAACTGAGGAGGTTCGCACACCAGTAGTCAGACTTAACTGCTGCGTCAGCGGATAAACAACTTGCGCGTAGAAGGCATCAATTGTTTGTTCAATATTAGTGCCCCAATCAGGCACGGTATATTCTGAATCAACCTGATCGTAACCGAGTGTTACTAACGCATTGCCTTTACGGGTTGACAATGTTCCCACAATTCGGGGCGTCAGATTTTTTACGCGCATATTACCCAGTGTTGGTGACCCATATCCGTAATAGGACTCAGTATCCTCGTCACGGTCGGCATATTCCGCTAATAATTCCCAGTGCTCACCCAGATCAATGCCGCCGCCAATACGGGCGAGATCCGTTTTCTGGTTGGCATAATCCGTCAGTGTGCGCGCTCTGCGTGGATCGATAGCCGCTTCAGAATCCAGAAGATAACCGGCGAGATTTAATTCGTCATCAACATTTTGTGCTTCAACAAATACGAAACCTTTTGCAAAATAATAACGCAAATTACCCAATAGGTTTTCATAGGCATTTTGGTTGTTATCGCGATAATTATCCGCATTGCGCTTTTGTGCCGAGAGGCTGTAGCTCAAACCATTTTCAAAACCCTGATTCACATTCGCGCTGTAATCTTCAAGATTATCGGTGCCGCTAGTCGCACTGACTGAGCCATTTACTTCACCGGCAACCGCACGACGGGTGATGATATTGATTACACCGCCGACAGCTTGATCACCATAAAGTACGCCAGCACTGCCCTGCACAATTTCGATACGCTCTACATCTTTTAATGAAACGGTATTTAACGCGGGTGCAGCGAGTGATGGGTTGTTTAATTTGCGTCCATCGACCAATACCAAGACATTATTAGCGCCCGATAATCCGCGCATGGAGGCAGTCACATTGCGCGCACCACTGCCGTCGGAATCGGTTAATTGGATGCCCGCCTGGGTGCGCAACACTTCGGATAATAATTTCGCACCACTCACACGAATTTCTTCGGCACTGATGACTTTAATTTGCGTCGCAACCGGCATTTGCGCCGTCTCGCTACGTGTTGCGCTTACATAAACGGTTTCGAGTTTTTTCTCTGCCGCGAATGCATTAGTAACAGAAACGGCAAGTATTGCAGCACTGAGGCCGCTTAATAAAAAGGGAGTTGCCTGGGCAGTTGATTTTCTAGACATGAGATTCCTCAATCCTAAATGGGATGAGGGAGGGAAAGCGGAAAAAGAGGTATGAGCCTGAGCCCAAAACACACATAGATTTCCACCGATGTTGCCCTCCGCGACATCGTGAACAAAAGGAGCTATGGCTCCGGGTTTGAGGCTGGTATCGGACTCATCAGCATTGCTAAAAACAATGGCGATTTACCGTTGCGGGGGCAGTGTCGGGATTGCATCGCGTTGATTGAAAAACGCCTGGCGCACCGACTTCCCATTGAATCTGATCCTGGCTCTCTATTTTGCAGAGTTGTTACCCATCAGACACCTCGGGCGCGCAAGTTACGGGGTTGAGCTTTGGCAGTCAAGCCCTCACCCACGCCACAACCGAAAATAGAGTTCGCCTGTAATCACCCACTGCGACCACAGACTCCACATGCAAACCACATAACGGCCACACAGTTTCCTCACATACACGGCTTAGGCTATGCACAACAACCCTGGGATTTGGAACCCAAGGGAACTCGGGCAAACAAAAAACCTATCGCAACAGGATAATTTTATGAAATTCATGCACTACTTTTCGGCCCTAACAGGATTGCTACTCACTTTCAGCCATTGTTTACATGCTGACAACAGTCAAACACCGGAAACGGGAAATTTCCTGGTGCGAGCCGTGACGCAACATACCTATGAGCCGGCGCTGCTCTTGGGCACTGATATAGAGGTAAACATCACCGGACCGATTGCGAAAGTGAAAGTACGCCAACAATTTTATAATCAGTCCGACGAATTTGTAGAGGGAAAATATGTATTTCCACTGCCAGAACATGCCGCCGTTAACGCCATGACACTGCGCATTGGCGAGCGCGTCATTACGAGCGAAATCCACGAAAAACAACAGGCACAACAGATTTACCAACAAGCCCTGCAAGAGGGTAAACACGCCGGACTGGTCGAGCAGCAGCGAGCTAATTTATTTACTACCCAGGTAGCCAATATCGCGCCGAAAGAAACCCTTATGGTTGAGATTACTTATATTGAAACACTCGCTCGCGCAGGGAATGAATTCAGTTTTTATTTTCCAATGACATTAACACCACGCTACACACCGCTCGGTTCGCCGCAGACCGATGCGGACAATCTACAATCCGGTTTTATTTTTGGTCAGGAGCTACCAGCAGAATTAGCTAATCCGGCGCGCATTCGGGTACACATTCACGGGGCACAACAGGTTAAAGAAATCGCTAGCAACAGCCATGAGATACTGCAGAAGGAAGATAATAACGCGATAAAAATATCCACCAAAACAGCTTACGTACCTATGGACCGGGATTTCAAATTGCGCTGGAAAATCGCTAGCGACAACACCAACACCCCGGTTTTTTTTGTCGATAGAGTCAGTGGTGATCACTACGGTGTATTAATGTTGATGCCGCCGGAACATCCAGCTGATGAAACTATTCTTGCACGTGAGACTATTTTTATTATCGACACCTCCGGCTCTATGGGCGGTGAATCGATTGAACAGGCTAAAGCGAGTTTGAAAGTTGCCATTGAACATCTGAATGAACATCAACGCTTTAATATCATCGAATTTAATTCAATCCATCGCCAACTGTTTATTCAGGCACAGCAAGTGACTGCCGACACCAGACAACAAGCGCAGGACTTTATCGCCGCCTTGCAAGCCACCGGCGGAACCGAAATGGCACCCGCGCTGCGTGCCGCATTGACAGCACCCAGCGACCCGGAATATTTACGGCAGGTTATTTTTATTACCGACGGTGCAGTGAGCAATGAAGCTGAATTGTTTAACATTATTCATCAATTATTGGGCGAGAGCCGTTTATTTACCGTGGGCATAGGCTCGGCGCCCAACGGCTACTTTATGAAAAAAGCCGCCGAGTTGGGCCGCGGAACCCAAACCTTAATCAGCAATCTGGGCGATGTGAATACCTCTATGCGAAAACTATTTGCACAACTGGAAAAACCACTGCTGCGGGATCTTAAATTGCTCTTGCCAGATGGCATTCGCGCCGAGATATATCCGCAATCAATCCCCGACCTTTATGCCGGTGAACCCATACTGCTGGCCATAAAATTGAATGCAGTCCCAGCTGAGTTCACCCTCACCGGTCAAGCAAGCAGCGAATGGCGCGCGGTGATTAACACACTGGAACCGCAGAATACACAAATTGAAAACAGCGGTATCGCCAGCCTCTGGGCGCGCGCAAAAATTGAATCTCTCAGCGAACGCATGTTGCGCGAACAGAATGACGAAACACTTAAACGCGAATTGATTGATGTCGCGCTCACGCACCGGTTGGTAAGCCAATTTACCGGTTTTGTCGCTGTAGAAGAAATTGTCACGCGCACACCGGATTCTCCTCTCGCATCAGAGCAGATCGCTAATTTATTACCCAAAGGCACAGCAACTACGGCGGCTTACCCATCCACTGCGGCGGGAATTGATTTATTGCGCACTACTGGATTGCTTTTCTTGTTTATCTTCTGTGGTCTGCGCTGGCGAGGACGTCAACGCCATGCGTGATAGTGGTGTAGGCAAGCTCAATTTTAATCCTAATAAATGGCTGGCAACTATCGCCTTGATAATCGCACTGATTCTACTCGCGCAGGCGAGCTGGATTAGTGTTAAAGCAAAGCTGGCTCAACTACTCATCGCCAATGCGTGGGAACAGACTCTGCTAACAGGGAAACACACCAAGCCTTGGCGATGGGCCGACACTTGGCCCATCGCGACGCTAGTAACACCTGCCGGAGAAAAATTGTATGTATTGGATAGTATGAGTGGCCAAGCCCTGGCCTTCGGGCCAGGTTGGCTCAGCCAGAGTGCAGCACCGGGCGCGCAAGGTAATACCATTATCGCCGCACACCGGGATACGCATTTTGTTTTTCTCGAGCATGTACAGCTGGGCGATATTATCCTGCTGCAAAATCGCACTGGTGATAATTATCGCTACCGCGTCATTCGCATGGACGTTGTGGATAGTCGCAAGCAAAACATCCAACTGCAGCAACAAAGTGCAGAATTAACACTGATCACCTGCTATCCTTTTCACGCACTGAGCGCCAACGGCCCGTTGCGCTATGTAGTACATACCGAACTGCTGGCTGATAATTGATAATGACCCGAGCCCGAAGCTATACATAATGACAACAAAACCCCACGTATTAATTATTGAAGATGAACCCGCGATTGCGGACACATTAATTTATGCATTGGAAACTGAAGGCTTCCGCGTCAGCTGGGAAAGCCTCGCGCTAAGCGCCGAGGTCTTGCTCGCACAACAGCATATTGATTTTATTATTTTGGATGTGGGCCTGCCCGATCAAAATGGTTTTGAATTATGCAAACGCATTCGCCGTAGCAGTCAAACCTATGCCGATATTCCAATTTTGTTTTTAACCGCGCGCAAAGAAGAAGTAGACCGTATCATCGGCCTCGAAATTGGCGGCGATGATTATGTAACCAAACCCTTCAGCCCGCGCGAAATTAGCGCCCGCGTAAAGGTCATCCTTAAACGCATGCATCACACCAGAGAAAATACTGCAGCAGGCTCATCAACCCGCAACACATCAACGCTGAGTAACCATAACTACCTCCAACAAGGCAATTTCCAGTTGGAAGAGGACAAGGCGCGCGTCCTATACCGCAACACTGCCATTAATCTCACCCGCTACGAATTTTTGATATTACGTACACTGCTCGCTCACCCCGAACGCATTTTCAGCCGCGCCCAATTAATGGATAAAGTGTGGGATGAACCTGAATCCAGCTTTGAACGCGCCGTGGATACACACATCAAAAGCCTGCGCGCAAAATTGCGCGACGCAAACCCTGGCAACACCGTAGATGATCCCATCAAAACCCATCGGGGTATGGGCTACAGTATCAGTGTCAACTAAGAGCGCATCTCAGTGAAACTCAGCTTACGTATTTTTTTGGTGTACTTTTTATTGGTCGGCGTAGGGCTGTTTACTTTTTTCAATAACGCAGCCCAACAACTTCACCCAATAGTGCGTCAGTCGGCTGAAAATGCCTTGGTTGACACTGCCAATCTGCTCGCTGAAATGCTAGTGAGGGATCTGGAAAATCAGCATTTTAACTCCACCTATTTAGACCGGGCTGTAGCGCAATACCAAACACGCGATATGCGTGCGACTATTTGGAACATTAAAAAAAATCAACCGGATTTGAGTTTATATATTACGGACGCGCAGGGCATAGTGAAATTTCATTCAGATCAAGATGAAATTGGTAAGGATTATTCACGCTGGTTGGATGTAAGCAGAACACTCAAAGGTGAATACGGTGCACGCACCACACGCACTGACCTTAACGATGAATTGACCAGCGTGATGCACGTTGCTGCGCCCATTAAACATGGCGATAAACTACTTGGGGTGCTTACACTGATGCAACCCAATGCCAGCAGCCAACCCTTTTTGGAATTTGCCCGCCAACAATTAATCACCCAAGGTAGTCTAATCCTGCTATTCGCGCTCGGCATAGGTGCATTAGTGACTTATTGGCTGACTAATTCAGTCAGGCAATTATCCATCTATGTGCAAAAAGTGCGGCAGGGTGAGCGTGTTGCGCTGCCCAAATTGCGCGAACGGGAATTAGCGGAACTCGCGGCGGCCACCGAAAGCATGCGCCATGAATTGGAAGGCAAAGCCTATATTGAACACTATGTGCACACGCTGACCCACGAAATGAAAAGCCCCTTAGCGGCGATTCGCGGAGCAGCGGAGTTGATGGAAGAAGGTAATATGGATGCGCTGGCACAGAAAAAATTCCTGCACAATATCGTCAGCTCAGCACACCGGATGCAAGATTTGATTGATCGTTTGTTAGCACTGGCAGCGCTGGAAAATAAACACCAATTAGATAAAACAGACCCGCTGGATTTAATCGCCTTGCTCAAAAGTGAATTGGACACCAAACGCAGCCACGCCAGACAGTACGATATTCAACTCAGCTTTCACACCGATCACAATCGCCTATTCATTCAGGGTGATGATTTTTTGCTGCGCCAGGCGATCAGTAATTTACTCGATAACGCGCTCAATTTTGCTGCGCCCGCGAGCGAGATAAAAATCTATATTGAGCTCAGCACTCATCACTGCAATATTTTCATTGAAAATCAGGGTCCCTGGATTCCAGAATATGCATTCGCGCGTATTTTTGAACGTTTCTATTCACTACCCAGCCCCAACAGCGGTGGTAAAAGTTCCGGACTGGGTTTGAGTTTTGTGCAAGAAATCGCCACTCTGCATCAAGGGAGTATTCATTTAGCCAACACCGGCACGCTGGAACAACCCCGGGTTCAAGCTAGACTCTGCTTACCAACCTGAGTCATTAATAACTGATCGCCCGAACACTAATAGCAGTAACCTCACAGAAGCCGCTAACGATTACAACAAGGATTTATCAACCTATGCTGACCAAGAACATTCGCCTGCTGCTATGCCTGATTGCAACGCTGGGTGTGTGCAACAACAGTTATTCAGACAATAGTGTTACAGGTACTACTAAAATTGCCGAGCACGAAATATTGCAAGAGATAGTGACCGCGCACCGGGCGATGACACTGTTGCTCGACCAAAGCCCGTCCAATGACCCACTGGCTGATTATGTATTCGCCGCGCGCAATGCTTATGTGGTGAAACAATCCTGGATCGAAAAACTCATTACCCAAGCGGAAACAACCAAGCGCAGCAGCGAACTCACCCCCGCAAGCCAAGCGTTGATCGCCCTCACCCACACCAGTTTGAAACAACACCCCGCCGATCAGCTGGCGTTTAACGATGTCTACGACGAGCTGGAAGCGATAGAGCGCGAACGGCAATTAACATCCACCGCCATTCAACCCTTGACGGACGCCATCAATATTTATAAAAAAACGTTTAACCAATATCGAAGCGATTACAGTAAAACACTGGACAAACTCACCATGCGCGGCGCGCATTACGAATCATGGACTGACTACATCCAGTATCTCAACAGCCAATTGGATAGCAAACAGCTGCTGGAATATTACACCCGCGAACAAGCACAACTTTTTCGTTATATGACACGTGGAGAAAACGATAGCAAAGCAAAAAAAGATGACTTGACCGAGGCAACCCCAAAAATTATGTGGGGTAACAATTTGCCAGAAAAAACCGTAGTGCTCACCTTTGATGACGGCCCGCATAACCGCAATACCGGTCTGGTTTTGGATATTCTCAAACAATACCAAGTAAATGGTTATTTTTTTACCGTCGGTAAAAACCTGGGCGATGCAGACAGCAAAGCCGTGACCAGCACACGAAACCAAGCGGTGACCAAACGCATTGTTGATGAGGGGCATATCCTTGCCAATCACAGCTACAGTCACAGCATCCTTACCAAACTGTCCCCCGAAAACCGCAAAACAGAAATCGCCAAAACGAACTTATTAATTAGTAATAGCAAAGGTTCTGCCAATACCTTATTCAGGCCGCCCTACGGCTCACGCGATAAAGAATTGGATAGCCTAGCCACGAAGGAAGGTATGATTTCCGTGATGTGGAATATTGATTCTATGGATT
Source organism: uncultured Cellvibrionaceae bacterium (assembly GCA_964499225.1). Lineage (GTDB taxonomy): Bacteria > Pseudomonadota > Gammaproteobacteria > Pseudomonadales > Cellvibrionaceae > Cellvibrio. The sequence goes on from CAZCJR010000001.1 coordinate 88,334, forward strand.
GGGCCGATCCAATTCCCGAGTCTATTGCGGACCGCACACTTCGCGAATTGGAAAAGCACAAAAAAGGTATCTTGTTGTTTCATGACATTCACAAACAAACGGTAAATGCCCTGCCCACCTTATTGACTGCGTTAGCTAATGAAGGTTATCGCGTAGTGACTTTGGATGGCCGCAGCTTCAGTGAAAACTCAACCGGTTTACCCAAAGTACAAGCACCCAAAACCGAGTTTTATGGCAAAAGCTGGGCAGTGGTAATTGGTATTAACCAGTATCAATCCTGGCCAACATTGGAATACGCCGTCAATGACGCTAAAGCGGTCGCGGCACATCTGGAAAATAAACTGGGCTTTAACAAAGAAAATATCATCACGCTTTACGATCAGGATGCCACCTCGGAACGCATCACCGAAGTGCTCGGCTATCAATTAGCTGACCCGAATATCGTTAAAGCCAATGATCGCGTTTTTATTTTTTACGCTGGCCACGGCATGACGCGCGAACTGCCAAATGGTAAAGCACTGGGCTATTTAATCCCGGTGGATGCGGCTACCGACAAGTTTCAAAATCGCGGCATTAGCATGACGCAAATTAACGACTTCTCCTCACTCATTCCCGCCAAACACGTATATTTTGTGATGGACTCCTGCTACAGCGGTTTGGCACTTACCCGCGCCGGCGTGAGTATTGGCCAATCATTGAATTACATTAATCAAATTACCGAGCGCAAAGCGCGACAAATTCTTACGGCGGGCGGTGCCGATCAACAAGTGGCCGATGGTGGCCCCGGTGGGCACTCCATTTTCACCTGGACCTTCTTGCAGGCTTTGGATGGTTTAGCGGACACGGATAACAATGGCTATGTCACGGCATCGGAACTGGGTACCTATGTTGCACCGGTGGTATCCAGCTATGCTGAACAGACACCCTCATTCGGCAATTTAGTCGGCAGCGAAGGTGGTGATTTTGTTTTTAAAATTAATAGCAGCGCCGCCGCTGATATCAATCAAAAATTAATTGCAGATTCACAGCGCATCGAAGCAGAACTCACGTCTTTGCGTAAAGATACCTCTGACAATGTGCGCCGTCGGTTGGAATTGGAAATCGAGTTGGAAAAAGAAAAACAACAAGCGGACGGCGCTACTCAAGTAACAGCAACAACGTCCGCGATTAAAACCAGTTCAGCGGCAGCAACATCCGAGGAGCGCAAAAATCAGGCGCGCCGCTTAAATGCATCGGCGATGGAATTGTTTAAAGAGAAAAAATATGCACAAGCAAAAGCCGAGTGGACCGAAGCCGTGCGGTTAAATCCCTACAACCCCACAATCGTTAACAATTACGCCTACGTGCTCGATATGCTCAATGAAAATGACGAAGCATTAAAATGGTATTACCGCACCGTTGAACTGGACGCACGACGCACGTCGGTGTACTGGAACCTCGGCGACATCATGGTGGAATTGGGGCGCAAGCAGGATGCGATTCCCTACTACGAACGCTTTTTACACCTTTATCCCTCTTTCAAAGATGCCAAAACGGTCCGTGCCACTATCGAAAAATACAAACAGGAAATTGCCGCTGCTGATACAGCAACTGATACCACTGAGTAGTTCTTTTGGCCCTCGCGACGTTTATCGCTATCCAAATAATCAATAACAGTTGAATATCACGCATCAGCAATATCGGAACGCACTGGTATTTTTATCCTTTCACCCGGGTTACGCCCGGGTGCTTCCTGATTCAGGCTAAAGATGATTGACACACTTATCACTTATACGCAGTTGCCGATTTTGCTGGTGGTGAGCCTGATCAGTTTGGCGGCGTTAATTCGCGGGGTTTTTTATCGCCCAACACCGAAACACCTGTGTCTGGTTATCACCCAACGCACTAACACCCAAAGCGAATGGTTTACCTTGGTATTGCAGCGCCCCTGGTATATACGCTGGCAACCTTTACCGCGCTTTCGCGCCGGGCAGTCCATTGCTATCACCCCTAAGGGTAGCAATGTCAAACGCCGTTATTCACTGACGCGCTGGCAAAAAATTCCATTCAGTTATGAAGTGACCATTAAACGCGAGCCCGAGGGCAAAGCGTCTAATCAACTCTGGCAGACGGCGCAGGTCGGCAGCCATTTAACGACTACACCACCGTCCGGTGACTTTGTGCTCGCAGCCAATAGCACACCCTTAGTATTGATAGCCGGTAGCGTTGGCATCACCCCGCTGTTGGCTATGCTTGATGAGCACTTACCCAAAAATAACGAGCAGGCAATTCATCTCTTCTGGCAAGTGCGCTTTGAACACGAGTGGATTTACCAGCCGCAATTGTTGCAATTGCAGCAACAGTATCCGCAATTGACGTTGCATTTTTTAGTCTCCCAACCGGAACATTCCAATCATCCAGCGCGCCGGATTAATATCAACCTGCTGCGCGGCAAACTGGGATCGCTGCGCGACTATCACTATTACCTCTGCGCCAGTGAGGGCTTGCTCGACAACCTGTGCAGTGCGCTCGAAACCAACGGCGTGCAACAGGATCATATTCATTTTGAACGATTCACTATCGCCAGCGGCGGCGCTACCGGCATTTGGTCACTCGATGTAAATGGCACTGCCGTCACTTTTGATGGCCATAAAACACTGCTCGATGCGCTCGAAGAAAACAACGTCCCTATCAGTTCCGATTGCCGCGCCGGCCGCTGCGGTGAATGTCAGATCACCCTCACCCAAGGCCAGACGCGCTATGTAATTACTCCCGAATTCGTCCCTCAACATGGCCACATATTGGCCTGCTGCTGCGTACCGGAAACTAATCTCAGCCTGACGACTCGTTAATAGGCCCCAATCAAATTACAACAGCTATCCATTCCCACGGTCTGTTTGAGCAAACAGACAATTTACATATTGCCACCACGCTGTGGTTTTTTGCTTTCATGCGTTAAACATCAAAACGCTCTTTGATCGAATCAGGATTCTGTCGGCAATCCAAGACAGCAACCACATAGGCTGTACGTTCTTGCAGTTCATAATAGATCGCGAAAGGAAAACGTTTAGAAAGCATGCGGTAGAAGCCTACGTATGACTTGGGATGACTGCCCGCCGCCACGCATAACGAATCAATATCCGCAATTAAATTATCGACAAAGTAATCGCCGAGACCCGCAACTTGCGACTCGTAAAACTCAAAACCGGAAAGCAAATCCTGCTCCGCAGAGTTGGCGAGACGAATGGAAAATAGCAACTCATCCATAAATTAAGAACGATTGCGTAAGCTTGATTTAACTTCCTGCCATGGCTTGTGTTCACCGCGCTGCAACTCTGCGCGACGCTCGGTTAGAACTTTTTCATGCCATGTAGGACTTGGGTTGTAGTTGGGCTCGCGACAGAGGGAATCCCACAACTGCTCCATAGCCTGAATGCGCTCTGCCAAAGGGCGATCTGCAAGTTCGGTAACCAGTGACATAAAAATCTCCGCGATTGCACCTGACGAATAGTGCTCAAAGCTTAGCACTAGCCGCCCTGTTCCGTCCCCCTAAAACACTCGGCTGGCCCGCCCTGTTTAGGATTTGCGTCATTAAAGGTTGCCTCATCAAATTGTTATAGTATAACATCACTACCAATTTGAAACGCCGACCTCAATCCGGTTGGCGAGCCTGTTTTGGTTATTGGATGTGGAGAGTGAAATGAACAAGTCTTTGTTGTGCCTAGCGATAATCGCTGCAAGCCATTCGGCGTTGGCGCAAGTGCAAGGGGTGGTGCGTGACCCGGCAGGCACGCCGATTGGGGGCGCAACGATTGAGGTAGTGGGTACCAAAATTCGCACCACGGCCAATGAACGCGGTGAGTTTCAACTGCCGCAGGTAAAAGAAAAACACGTTGAGCTGCATGTGCGCGCACCGGATTACACCCACAAAACCCTGCACGTACATAAGAGCGATGGCCCGGTAGAGCTGGTGTTAACCAGTACCACTCTGGAAATCGTCAATGTGGTGGGGCTGCCATGGCACGCTTCAAATATGGAATCAGCCCAGCCGGTGAATGTGCTTAGCGGCGATACCTTGCGCGACCGTCAAGCATCCACACTGGGCGAGACGTTAAAAAATGAAGTGGGTGTGCATTCGAACTATTACGGCCCGGTTGCCAGCAGCCCGATCATTCGCGGCCTGGAAGGCCCGCGTGTACTGATTACCCAAAATGGTTTGGATGCTGGCGATGCCTCGCGCGTCGGCCCCGATCATGCTGTGTCTACAGAGGCATCTACCGCGCGCCAAATAGAAATCCTGCGCGGCCCCGCCACCCTGTTTTACGGCAGCGGTGCGATTGGCGGTGTGGTAAATATTGTTGATGATCGTGTCCCGCAAGGTACCGACACTTATGGCGAATGGCGTCTGGAACGCGATTCGGTTGCCGATGACAAACTCGTCTCTGCCAGTGGCAACACCGGCGTGGGCAATCTGGGTTTGCATCTGGATGGATTCTGGCGTGAATCGGACGATTACAAAATTCCTGGCGCTGCAGAAGTAGCGAGCGACCATGAAGAAGACCACGATGAACATGAGGAGCATGAAGGCCACTCCGATAACGGCCGCCTTGCCAACACCTCGACTGAAGCAAAAGGTTTTAACCTTGGTACCAGTTATATTTTGGACGAGGGTTTTGTTGGCGTTTCTTACGGCCACCTCGATCGCCAATACGGTATTCCCGGTCACGGCCATGGCGAGGAAAACGTCGATGTGTACGCCGATGTAAAACAAGATCGCGTGCAATTTTTAAGTGAGCTTTCGCTCGACGATGAATGGTTCAGCGCAATTAACACCCGCTTTGGTTTTACTGATTACGAACACAGCGAAATCGAAAATGGTGTAGTGGGCACAACCTTTAACAACGAGAGCCAGGAAGCACGCATTGATTTATTCCATCACCCGCTTGCCGAGTGGCGCGGTGCACTGAGCTTGCATTACAAACACTCCGATTTTTCTGCAGTGGGTGAAGAAGCATTCACTCCACCAAGCAGTACCAACACTCTCGCTATCGCGTTAATGGAAGAGCGTCACTTCGGCGATGTACTGGTACAGTTGGGCGCGCGCATCGAACAAGTAAAAATTTCTGCTGAAAATATGCAAGTGGATTTAAATGAACATCACCACGATGAAGGCGAACACGAGGAAGAATACCTACGTGTATTTTCAATCGATAACGAATCCACCCCCCTTAGCGCATCAGCCGGATTAGTGTGGGATTTCACCCCCGGCTACAACATCGGCCTCTCCTACACTCACGCTGAACGCGCGGCCTCTGCCGCCGAATTATTTTCCTTCGGCCCGCACATTGGTTCGGGTTTGTATGAAGTGGGCGCACTCTTGCAAGTTGTTGAAGATGAAGATGGCGAATTCCATTTTGATTTGACGCGCGCCGATGTCGAGTTGGAAACATCCAACAACCTCGATATTTCTCTGCGTAAATTTGAAGGCGATTTTGGTTTTATCCTCAACGCGTTTTATAACAGCATCGACAATTATTATTACCTTGCCGAAACCGGTTTGACTTGTGAAGGCGGACACGCTCACGGCGATGAACATGACCATGGTGATGAACATGATCATGGCGACGAACACGATCACAGCAGTGAATTGCCGGTGTTTATTTATCAAGCGCGCGATGCCGAACTCTACGGTTTTGAGGGCGAAGTTGTTTGGCAATTAGCTGCGCCCTTCAAACTCAGCCTCACCAGTGATTACATTCGCGCGCAACTAGATGAAGGTGGCGATTTGCCGCGTATTCCGCCGCTGCGCGTTGGTGCGCGAGGAGAGTATGAAATTGGTAACTGGCGCGCTGAATTAAGTGGCCAACATTATTTCGAGCAGGATCAAACCGCGGCGTTTGAAACCAGTACTGATGGCTACACGCTGGTTGATGCGCAAGTAAGCTACAAGTTGAGTGATGAACTGAAAATTTACCTTAAAGGCCACAATCTCACTGACGAATACGCGCGCGTGCATGCCTCATTCCTCAAGGATAAAGCCCCTCTACCCGCGCGCTCATTTGCGCTGGGTATTAGCGGCAATTTTTAACGATCATTTATTTAAAAGGCAATTAACATCATGAAAATGAATGCACTCTCAAGTCTGACCCTGATTCTCATCGCCACCTTATTAGGTGGTTGTGGCGGCAGCGATACAAAAATTGTTGAACGCGATCCTATTCCTATCGAAGACGATCATGATAACCACGATGATGACCACGACGACCACGACGATGAAGTGAGTTTGGGGCGCTTATTAATTTCACCCAAAGACCAGGCGAAAGTCAGTGTTATTGACATCAATGCAAAAACTGTTTTGCACGAAGTGACGGTGAGTGAAGCACCCGCCGCGCTCTATGCAAGCCCCAATAATCGCTACGGTTTTGTAGTGCAACGCACAGCAGACCGCGTTGATGTTATCGACGGTGGTTTATGGCAAGAAGATCACGGCGATCATCTGCACGACTATGAAGAAGATCCCGTGCAAATGTTGTTCAGTACCAACGAAGCGCGCCCGACCCACTTCACCGGCACCGACGAACAGTCCGTGATTTTTTTCGATGGCAATGGTGAGACTGCAACTCCAGCGAGTGTGGCTGTATTCACTGAATCAGACATTGCCGACAACACGGCGGGGACATTACTGGAATACACCACGCATATGCACGGCGCGGCCCAAGGGCGCGGTGATTATTTAGTTTCCACCGTGCGTGATCCAGCAACCACCAGCACCTTGCCCGACCGTGTTGCAGTTTATCGAGCGCACAATGGTTACTTTGTCGATGAAAGCATCTTCAGCGAAACCTGCCCCGGACTGCACGGCAGTGCACAAAATGAAACCCAAATTACTTTTGGCTGTACGGATGGCGTTTTGGTAATCACGCAAACCGGTGACACATTCGTAGCAAGTAAAATTGGCAACCCGCCAAGCTTCACCGGCACTACCCGCATAGGCACTCTGGTTGGCGATCACGCCGTGGAAGAATTTGTCGGAGTTGCTGCGGGGCAGTTTTTTGCAGTCAATACCAGCACCAACAACATCACCGCTATTAACTGGGCCGATGCCAGCGTTACACCAGCTGCCACCGCGATTGCGTATAACTTTGCCGACGACGGTGAATTTTTTGTGATTCTGGATAATCAAGGCAAACTGACTATTTTGGACACTGGCGATTGGAGTGTGAAAGACCGCGTACAAGCGATCACTAGCAATATCACTGCACTGCCTACTGGCAGCAAATTCGAGCTGGCACTAACACCCGGCCATCACGCTTACGTGAGTGATCCGATCGCCAACCAAATTAAACAAATTGATTTGGATGAAGCGGAAGTCACCGACACGATTCAATTGGACTTTGTGCCAAATAAAATCACTTGGTTAGGCATTGCAGAACCAGCATCAGATGACCACGGGCACTAAAGGGCAGTGACATCAGCGGCGGGCGTTTTAGGCAAAGGTTGCAACTCAATCACTCGCCGCTGATGTTTTTTCAATAACTCCATTCCCCAGCGATAACGTGGAATACTGTTAAACAACTTATCGAAACTACCATCCCGCTGCGCGATTGCCAAACCTGCCTCAAGCCGCTCCGCCAATTCCCGATTTTTCAGGTTGACGAAAAAATACACCTCGTTGGTGTAACTTAGCATTAGCTCCTGCTCAATTTGCAATTCCAATTCAGGATAAAAATTTACTTCTGCTTGAATTTGATACAGCCCACGGGAGAAATAATCAAACCGCTTGGCGGCCAGCATTTTGAACAGCTTTCCATAGCCAACTGCTTGTGCCAAAGGCAAACGGTTATATTCCATAATCCGGGCATCAGTCCATTGAGAGCTCATCCCGCCTTTTAACCTGCGTAAGTCATCAAGGGAACGAACTGCAGAAAAAGTGGGCTGTTCATTTTTACGGATGAGTAGTAAGCGATAATTATTTAAATCTTTCAACAGCGATACACGCACCGGCAACATCTGCGTTTCAAAGACCTCACTAGTCGGCGACCAAAGCACATCCACTTTTCCCTGCATCAATCCGGTACGCAAGCGTTTGTCTTCTGAACGATAGGGTAATTGTTTTATCCGTACTGGCCCCCACTGAGCCTCCGTTTTCTGCAGTACCAATTCCAAAACGCGATAAAAGTAATAATCCTCAGACTCAGCATCGTTAATATCGGATTGGCGAATAACAATGGTATTGGTAGTAGATGCAGTCGCCCATGCACCCATCCAGCAGAGCACCAGTAATAGTACTGCCCGCTGACTGAACCAGACATTCCGCCTCGACATGTACAACCCCTGACTTATCGATTTTATACTTGAGAGTATAGCAAGCGAATCCACTTACTCACCAAAACAGTCATTAGTCAGAGACTCCCCTGCCCGACTCTTTGCGCGAGCGTAGATCGGCCTTGCTAGATCACAGGCAAACAAAGGGGTAAATCCGATCTATTAGCACAAAAACGAATAATCAAAAAGCCACATAGTGCTAAAGGAAGGCTGGTTTACTCAAGGGGGGTAAAACGGGATATGCATTCTGAATATGCTGAATGACCCATAGAATAATTTAGTTGGGCGAGTTGAGAGTTGGGGAACTAGAGTAATTATTCATGCGACACAGCACTCCGCCGGGATTATATGAAATCACTCAAACCCATCGCCGCCGAACAGACCCCAATTAAGGCCGCGCCAGCAAAAAATGCCGCCACCCTCGCGAGCGATGAAGCCGAAGCCATCGCCAGACACTTTTCCAATTATCTAAAACCGCAGCTTGCCATATCGGACTTGTTGAAACAGGAAGTGTATAAACTTCGCTATCAGGTCTACTGCGAAGAATTGCACTTTGAGGAAACTAATCAAACACATATCGAGCAAGATGAATTTGATGTCCGCTCACTTCACTGTTTTATTCGCCACGCAAGCTCGGGCACACTCGCAGGAACCTTGCGCATTATCGCAACACGCAACAACGACGAACTTTTGCCGATGGAAAAATTCTGCCCGCAGGCAATTACCGATGAACACTTGCGACCACGACATTTTTTGCCGCACCAAATCTGCGAAATATCCCGCCTTGCCGTGCCACTCGCATTTAGAAAGCGGCAAGTAGACCAATTTGTAGGCGGCGCTACGGGTGCAATCAATGAGCACACTTTTTCCACGCAAGAATTACGTTTTTTCCCTTATATCGCGGTCAGTTTATATTTATCCGCAATCGCGCTCTGCCACAAAAACCGAATTCACCATGTATTTGTCATGATGGAACCCAGACTCGCGCGCAGCCTGAATTTTGTTGGTATCCAGTTCACGTCCATTGGCGCGCCGGTTGAATATCATGGAAAACGCGCAGCTTATTACGTAGATGTACGCCAGCTGCGCAAAAAATTGAGCGTGGGGTATAGAAAATTATTGGCGATGATTGAAAAAGAATTGTTTAGTTAAAAATCGAATTACGTAGGGGCGCTGCTTGCTGCGCCCGGAAAATGTTAGGGCGCGGCAAGCAGCGCCCCTACGTAAGTCCGAGCTCTGAAATTTAGTTAGCCCGCTGATTCTGCAAAATCACACGTGGCTCTGCGACGGGCACTAACTTACCCTCGCGTAATTGAATCGCTTGCGATGCCCCCATCCTCGGCCAAATTTTCAAATCGTGACCTTTATTCTTCAATGCCTCTTGGATTTCTATCGGCATAGCCGCTTCCACAAACAGGAGATTCGGATTCCATTGTTGATGAATGCGCGCTTGCGCCATGGCTTTTTCTACCGGCATCGAATCATTAAGTGAATACAACAATGTTTGTACAACTTGCGAAATAATCGTCGGACCACCCGCTGCGCCAAGTGTCATTACTGGCTCACCATTTTTAAATACCAGTGTCGGGCTCATGCTGGACAGTGGGCGCTTGCGCGCAGCAACGGCGTTTGCATCCGAACCCACTAAACCAAACGCATTAGCCGCACCAACTTGCGCAGAAAAATCATCCATCTGGTTATTCAACACCACGCCGGTTCCTGGAATAACCACCTTGCTACCAAAGCTGGTATTTACGGTAGAAGTAATTGCAACCCAATTGCCATCCAAATCAGCAGCGGCGATATGCGTGGTGTGTTTATTCATCAAGTGCTGGATATCCACATCGGGATTGCCGTGAGCGATGCCCGCAGTGGTTTTTTCCAAACTGATTTTTTTCGCGATGGTTTCTGCATAGCGTTTATCGGTGAGACTCGACGGAACCTTGGTAAAATCACCATCGCCCAACCAGTGCGCACGATCGGCAAACGCAAACTTCATCGCTTCGGCAATTAAATGGTAGCGCTCGGCAGGTGCTAGTTTATTCAGATCAAACTGCTCAAGAATATTTAAAATTTGCGCGACGTGAACACCACCGGAACTGGGCGGAGGAAACCCATAAAGAGTATAACCCGCAAATTCGGAAACGATGGGTTTGCGCATTTTTACCTGGTAATTGGCAAAGTCTCTGTGGGTAACTATTCCCCCATTCGCCGCCATCCAACGTCCGGTTTTTTTAGCAAAATCGCCGTTGTAAAAATACCGCGGTCCTTGTTTTGCGATTGCACGATACGTAGCCGCCAAATCTTTTTGCTGCAGCGACGAAAATGCAGGAAAGGGCTTTCTATTTTTATCCAAATAAATCGCCGCACTTGCGGGAAATTTTGCCAAATTAGCCGCAGTAGCCGACAAGCGCTCCGCCAACGCAGGTGAAATTGCAAAACCTTTTTCGGCCAAATCCGCCGCCGGTAAAATGACATCGCGGAATTTCAACTTTCCCCCGAGTTTTTGCAATATATCAAACGCGGCCACCGAACCAGGAATACCTACGGCCAGCGCGCCAGTGCGACTCAGCTCAGGATTGGCGCTGCCATCGACCACAAACATATCGCGTGTTGCCGCAGCCGGAGCCATCTCACGCCCGTCAATTGCAAGAATGCGCCCATCCGCCATGCGCACCAAAATAAAACTGCCGCCACCGATGCCGGAATTGTGGCCATCCACAACTCCGAGAGCGAATGCTGCTGCAATGGCCGCATCTATTGCATTACCACCGCGTGCGACCACATCCAATGCAATTTGTGTGGCATATGGATTCACTGTCGCAACAGCCACTCCACCGTCGGGACTGACTTGTGCGTAATTATCAGGTTGATCACCGGCCAGCGCCTGACCGATGAAACCCACAGTAAACAAACTCATGAATAAAACGAATAACATTCTCATAGCGACAACCAAATTTATGCAAGACGAGGGGGGAGTCTATTACCTGTAGGCAGATTCGGCTATAGGCAGTGAATACCCGGTCATAGGCAGTGAATACTCGGTCATAGATAATACCGCCAACCTTGGTCTACACTGCGACACATTATTTGCATAACTACTACCCAAAAACTCACCAACCCGCAGGAGTTCATTTATGCGATTAACTACAAGGGCGTTACTATTAACCAATAGCCTATTGGCCGCCAGCACCTTGGTTGCACTGCCCACAACAGCAGCCGAAGGTATGTGGACACTCGATAATCTGCCCCACGAAAATTTGGCAAAAACTTATGGCTTCAAACCCACGCCGGCATGGCTGGATAAATCCATGCGCAGTGCGGTGCGTTTGGCGGGTGGTTGCTCTGGCTCCTTTGTATCATCGCAGGGATTGGTGCTCACCAATCACCACTGCATAATTGGTTGTGTGGAAGACTTATCCAGTGAAAAACAGGATCTGGTGAATAAGGGTTTTCTCGCTAAAAATACTGGCGAAGAAAAACAATGCCCGGGCATGGAAGTGAATCGTTTGGAAAAAACGGAAGACGTAACGACGCGCATGCAAAAAGCACTCGCTGGTTTATCGGGCAAAGCGTTTAGTGATGCAAAAAAGGCGGAACAATCACTGATCGAAAAAGAATGTGTAGGTGACACCGGCGATCAGCGGCGCTGTGATATTGTCGAGCTTTACGGCGGCGGTCAATATCATGTTTATCAATACGCGCGCTATCAAGATGTGCGTTTAGTATTTTCACCGGAATACGCATCAGGATTTTTTGGTGGCGACCCCGATAATTTTAATTTCCCGCGCTACAACCTCGATATGAGTTTATTGCGTGTTTATGATCGCGCAGGCAAACCACTCGTCAATGCCGATTGGTTTCCGATCAATCCCAAGGGTGCAAAAGAAGGCGAGTTGGTCATGACACTCGGCCACCCAGGAACCACCCAGCGACAACTGACCATGATGGAATTGGAAACACAGCGCGATTTGGTCTTGCCGTTTCGATTAATGCTCGCATCTGAGTACCGCGGTCTCTTGCTGCAATACTCAACTGAGAGCGAGGAACAAGCGCGCATCGCGCAAACGGAATTGACCATGGTTGAAAACGGCATAAAAGCGCGCACCGGAATGTTTCAAGCGCTTTTATCGCCCAGTGTTATGCAACAAAAACGCGAGCAGGAAGATGCGTTTCGCAGCTGGGTTAAAAATGATCCTGAACGCGCAACAACCTATGGCGACCCATGGCAAACCTTGAGCGATACACAAATCACTTGGCGTAACCTCTACGTCGATTATGTCATGGTAGAAATTGGCTTTGGTGCCATGTCGCAACAAGTAAATTGGGCACGCACATTAGTGCGCGGCACTGCAGAAAAAGCAAAACCCGATGGTGAGCGCTTGCGCGAATTTTCCGATGCAAGTTTACCTGCGGTACAAGCGGGGCTGCTTGCAGAAGTTCCTTTATATCCGGATTTTGAACGCACCAAGCTCGCCTGGTCGCTCAGTAAATTGCGCGAAAAACTCGGCGTTGATAATCCGGTCGTTAAAAGTATTCTTGGGAAGCAATCGCCGGAAGCATTGACTGATGAGATTGTATCCAACAGCAAATTGGGTGATCCTATGGTACGCAAACAGCTCTGGGAGGGTGGTGCTGACGCAGTGAAACGCAGCGACGATCCCGCGATTAAACTCGCCTATTTAATTGATGAACACGCGCGCAAATTTCGGACTGACTATGACCAAAATATCGAGCCAGTACAAAAGGCAGCAGCCAATCAATTGGCCACGGCGCGCTTTGCTTTTAAAGGAACAGAAGTTTATCCCGATGCAACATTTTCACTGCGCTTATCGCACGGTGTAATTCGCGGCTGGGAAGAAAGCGGGAAGACAATCAAACCCTTTACTGATATTGGCGGTCTGTTTGATCGCGCTACCGATTTTGATCCTTTTAAATTGGCAGATACCTGGGTTGCAGCTCAGAAAAAGTTGGATAAAAAGACACGTTTTAATCAAGTATCCACTAACGATATTGTCGGCGGAAATTCTGGCAGCCCCTTGATTAACGCAAAAGGTGAATTGGTGGGATTAATTTTTGATGGCAATATCAAATCGCTGGGCGGCACTTACTTTTTTGATGAGTCGGTTAATCGTGCGGTGTCAGTACACCCTGCGGCAATCAGCGAAGCACTGAAAAAGGTCTACAAGGCCGACCATTTAGTGAAAGAGCTAAAACTGAAGTAATTATTTTATCGGCAAGGTCACGCAGGATGCATCTGTGTGTGACCTTGCCGGAAAATAAAATTCGCCGTTAAAAAATCATTACACCCGCCGCCGGTATACTCATACGCTCACCCAGATACATTTCTTTTCCAGTGAGTTGATCTTTGCGCGCGCCCCATAAATTTTTCGGCACCGAAAATCCCACATCGGTAGTTGGATTCAGATTAATCAGCACCCACACACTCTTGCCTGCTGCAAGATTCTCTACCAACCACACATCGTTATTATCCACCGGATAATAGCGAACCTCTTGCGGCAATTGCAGTGCCGGGTTTTCGTTGCGCACGGCGATAAGGCGCTTGTAGTGATTAAACAGCGATTGTGGATCTTGCATTTGCGCAGCAACTGATTTTCCCGTGCCTTTTAATGCTTGCCAATAATTAGCCCACCAGCCTTGATGATGTTGCATCCAGGGAAACCACTTGGCTTGATCGAGCCAGAATTCACCCGTGGTATTGAAGCCCGCCGTATCTTCGTCACTCCACTGCATAATTGCACGGCGATATTGGTCATCACCGGTTTTGTATTGCGACAATCCAATCTCTTCGCCGTAATATAAATACACAGTACCCGGGGTGGTCATTAATAAACTCGCGGCAATTTTTGCTTTGGCGCTGTCGTTTTCCAGCGTGTACATAATGCGGGTTTGATCGTGATTGGTTAAAAATGGCGAAAAATAGTGCATTGGCGACGCCGCTTTACGCGCGGTTAAATTGGCCCATAAACTTTCACGGCTTTGTTGCAAGTGGCTAGTGCTAATGGTGCCGAAGTCTGCAGTTTGTTTTACCGCCGGATTTAAAATGTCGATCACCACAGTGCCAAAATCAAAATCGAATGCTGAATCCAGGCCTTGTCCGTTATTGCGATATGTTCCGATCGTTGTTAAGTCTGCCCATGCCTCTGCCACTAACAGCGCATCCGGTTTTACTGATTTGACGTGCTGCGAAAAAATCGTCCAATAATCGATAGTGCCCTGGGTATCCGCTTGCAAGGGGTAACCGCCCTCTTCCACCGCGTAACGAACTGCATCCAACCGGAAGCCATCGACACCTTTTTCTAACCAGAAACTGGCGAGCTTATTGAGTTCATCGATCACGACTTGTTTAGTCAGATTTAAATCCGGCTGACTGCTGCCAAAAGCCCCGTAATAAAAAGCCTGGCGCGTTTCATTCCAATGCCACACCGCAGCGGGATTGGATTCTGCCGACCAAGGCTGCCCCCAACCACTCACTGGGCGGTCGTCGCGCCAAATAAAATAATCTTCATACCCCGCCGTTTTGTTGACAGATTTAATAAACCACTCGTGTTTGTCAGAGATGTGATTAAGCACCAAATCCAAAATCACTTTGATATCGCGCTGGTGGGCTTGTGCAATGAAATTTTCAAAATCAGCCATGGTGCCGTAATCGGCCTCCACGTTATAAAAATCCTGAAAGTCGTAACCGTGATAAGACGGAGCGTCAAATATCGGCGTCAACCAAATACCCTTCACCCCCAGATCTTGTAAGTAGTCGAGTTTACTGGTCATGCCATTAAAATCGCCGCTGCCGTCGCCATCGGAATCCTGAAATGAACGCGGCCAAATTTCATAAAAAATTGTGTTGTGCCACCATTGGGCGCGCTCTTCATTAATTGCAAGCGATAAATAGCCTGCTGAGGCAGAAGAGTCGGAGCTGGTGGAAGAGTTTGAATTTGCGGGAGCTGTTCCGGAATTAGAGCAGCCCGCCACAAAAATCAGCGGGAGTAATAAGGTAAACAGGGATTTCATGCGCAGGCTCCACAGGCTATTAGCGTGTTTATAACAATGGGCGTCACAACGTTTTAGGTTGCGCGTAGTAGAGCCCATTGGTTACGCTCGTGCCAAGCAGAACTGCAATCAGGAGGTGATGAATACGTATGCGGGGCGATTATTAACCGCTTAACTCCTCATCGTCTAATTTGTAGGCGAGCACTTTATCAATGCGGCGACCATCCATATCGACAATTTCCAATTGCCACCCTTGAACAATTACTTTATCGCCAGTGGCAGGCATGCGCCCCATAAGCAACATGATTAATCCGTTAAGCGTTTGGTAATTTCTTTCTTCTGGCAAACTCTCAAGCCCCAAGCAATCCTTCAAATCCACAATGGGCAACATACCATCCAACAACAATGAACCGTCATCGCGGCGGATAACATAGGCGTCTTCGCCCTCACCCATAATAAATTCACCAGTGAGCGCCTCTAATAAATCTTGTAAGGTCACTATGCCTTTGAGATCGCCGTATTCATCCACTACAAAAACCATTTGGCTGTGTGATGAACGGAAAAATTCCAACAACTCCATTCCGGTGAGCGATTCCGGCACCACGTGGCAAGGCTGCGCCATGGATTCGAGATCAACTTTGCTGCCGCGAATGGCTTCTGCCAATAATTCTTTGGCATTCACCACGCCAATTAAATTATCCGTTTGTTTTGTACATACAGGAAAACGTGAATGTGGTGACTGCATAACACGCTGATAGTTTTCTTCCAGGGGCAAGGCGGTATCCAGGTAAATAATATCCGAGCGCGGCACCATCAAAGAAACAATACTGCGGGCTTCAAGACGCAATACGTTTTTCACCATGGTGTGCTCCTGCTGCTCCAAAATACCCGAGCTGGAACCTTCATCGAGAATTGCATGTATATCTTCTTCAGTCACTTGCTGAACCTGATTAAGATTGAAGCCCAACAAGCGCATAAGTGTGCGGGTAGAACCCGAGAGCAAGGCGACAAAAGGTTTAGTAATAATCGCGAGGATCTGCATTGGTTTTGCCACAATGCAGGCGATGCGCTCAGCACTGAGCTGACCGATTCGTTTGGGCACCAACTCACCTACAACGATCGACAAATAGGTGATTACTACGACAACGAGAATAGTGGCGAAATTATCACTGAAATTGGCGGGAACACCCAAGGTTTGCAACCAGATAGCAAAGGGTTCTGCAAGAATGGATTCACCGAATATACCGTTCATGATTCCGATGGAGGTAATACCGATCTGCACTGTGGATAAAAACTGGGTGGGATCCTCCGCCAACTTCAACGCCGCCTGTGCAGAGCTATTACCCTTGGCCGCGAGGGTCATCAGACGGGATTTTTTTGCGGTAACAATGGCGATTTCGGACATCGCAAAGACACCGTTCAAGATAATCAGGCCGAGCAATACAAAGATTTCCATGGGGTCCTACTGGTAGAGCGCCGTAGCGCGGGAGGCCGAGTATAACATTGGTACCCGACACCTCAACCAGCCCCTACTGGATTGTTATAAGGACTAAATAGTCCGTAGTGACGCCTTAATGATTTGATTGCCTTTATCAATGAGAAAGATTATCATTAGCGCCATCTTATTATTAACAACCATAATGACCTTCCACAGCAGTCGCCGATGCAATCCAAACACGCTTCACTCATTTCGTTTTTGATCGTTATCGGCATACATGCCGGAGTGATGGCAGCAGTCATTCTTTGGCCGTCAACTACCATCAAACCCGTTGACGTTGTAATGCCAACCATTCAGGGTGTGCTGGTGATGGCAGAACCCGAACAGGCGCCGCCTCCGCCGCCAGAACCTCCACCACCGCCACCTCCGGAAAAAAAGCCCGAGCCAAAACCCGCACCCAAACCGCTACCCAAGGCGCCGCCATCGGAGCGCGCGGTAAAAGCACCGGATCCTGAGCCAGCTCCGCAGGCAGAAAAACCAGCAGAGCCAACACCGAGAGCTCCAGCCCCCGCACCGGTGATACCGCCGCGCGCAGAAGCCGGTCAACTGAGTAACCCTGCGCCGGTTTACCCGAGTTTATCGCGCAGGTTGCGCGAGGAAGGCATAGTTGTTTTGGAAATTCTGATCAAAGCTGATGGCACTGTTGGTGAGATCAAAATAAAGAGCTCCAGCGGTTTTAAACGGCTGGATGAAACGGCAGCTAAAGCCGTAAGTCAATGGCGATATTCACCGGCAACTCAGGGTGATATAAAAATTGACTTTTGGTACGAGCAACCCGTCGAATTTTATTTGAACTGATTTTGTCGCTAATTTTATTTTTGTATTTTCCATTTGTGTTTTTTTATCGTTACGTTTCGAGGTTTATATGGATTCACCTTACGGCATAGCGTCCATTTGGGCGCAGGGCGACGCAATCATGAAAGGCGTAGCGGTTATTTTGTTAATTATGTCCATCGCCAGCTGGTGGGTGATTGTCGTGCGCGCTTGGGGTTTGTGGCGGTTGCGCCATCCTGCGCAAGGCTTGAATGATTTCTGGCATGCACAGAGTTTTGCGGAAGGCTTGCGCACCCTGGGTGAAGATCGTGCCTCACCTTTTCGCCATTTGGCCGAAGAAGGTCAGGCCGCGCTCGATCATCACAGCAATCACAAAACCGATTTGCACGGCCACCTGCCACTCGCTGAATGGCTTACTGCGTGTTTGCGCGGCTCTATCGATGAAAGCGCTGAACGGTTGCAACGCGGCTTGGCAATTCTTGCATCCGTTGGATCCACTGCGCCCTTCGTGGGATTATTCGGTACAGTGTGGGGAATTTATCACGCGTTGGTGGGGATCGGTATTTCTGGTCAGGCGAGTATCGATAAAGTCGCAGGCCCGGTGGGTGAAGCCTTGATCATGACTGCATTTGGTTTGGCCGTTGCGATTCCTGCGGTGCTGGGCTACAACGCTCTCTCGCGGGCGAACAAAGGTGTGCTCAACAAACTCCACCGTTTTGCGCATCAATTGCACGCCTACTTTATTACCGGCAGCCCCATGCAAAACAAAGGCGTCATCACCAAACTCACTCCACGTAAAGAGGTGTAAGCCATGGCCTTCGGCGGTGGACTCGACGACGAACCGGATGTAATGAATGAAATCAACATGACTCCCCTGGTGGATGTCATGTTGGTATTGCTGATTATTTTTATTATCACAGTGCCGGTGTTAACCCATTCGGTGAAAGTGGATTTGCCCCGTGCAGATAACACGCCCAATGAATTAAAACCCGAGACAGTTAATCTCGCGGTAAACGCCGATGGCAACATTTACTGGAATGAAACGCAAGTCACCATGGAAGAACTGGATCTTCGCCTCGCCACTGAAGCAAGCAAGGAACCGCAACCTGAAGTGCATATTCGCGGCGATAGAACAGTGGATTACGAACATGTAATAAAAACCATGGCCGCAGTACAGCGAGCGGGAATTTTAAAATTAGGATTTGTAACTGAACCCGGCAACTAGCCGGGTTTTTTCTCAGTGGCGGAGAGGTTTAGGCTGAGCTTCCAAACGCCAGGGTTTACCATCGCAAGTCGCATAACTCGAACAGCCTGGCTGGCAGCCGCGACAAGGTAAACGGGCGGGTGCGGTATTTTCTGTAGAGATAGGTTTGTTTAACATGCTTGCTCCAAGTTATGGGGGGTACAAATATCGTTATACGAAGCAAAAATCAGTTTGGGTGTGCGCTGTCGATTACATTTGCCAAAACACGTATATATCTTTCCATCTCATCCTCTTGCACTTGCGCATAACCCAGCATCAACCCGTTGCACAGAATACTTCCCGTCGCTAATCGGCTAAGCGGCTGGGTGTAGACGCCCTGCGCTAACGCAGCAGCACTAACGCTCACATCATTGAGCGACTCGGGCAGTGCTATCGTCAAATGAATGCCGGATGAGCCACCATAAATTGTTGCAACATCGCCAAGGTGTTTATTAATGGCGGCGACTAACGCATCGCGCCGGGCTGCATATAAACGCCGCATTTTTTTAAGATGATTGGCAAAATGACCTGCACGCAGAAATTCGGCGAGCGCAATTTGATCCGCGCTGCGACCGCGCAAATATCCCAGCGTTAACATTCCCGCAAACGGTTCAACCAATCCTTTCGGTACCACCATGTAGCCAATGCGCAAAGCCGGAAATAATGTTTTGCTAAAGGTACCGAGGTAAATCACCGGGGCATCAACGACCAGCCCTTGCATCGCTGGTAGCGGAGGGCCGTCGCGACGAAACTCACTGTCGTAGTCATCTTCGATAATTAATGCGCCGTGTTTTTTTGCTGCTCCGATTAATGCAATTCGCCGCTCAACACTCATCACACTGCCGAGCGGAAACTGATGCGATGGCGTTGTGTAAATTAATTTGGGCGTAAACTCTTCCCAGTCTTTTTTCGAGGGTGCAATGCCTTCTGCATCCACCACAATGCCGCGCACATTCAGTTCTGCCGCTTTTAATGATTGAAAGGCGCCACCGTAACCGGGATTTTCAATCCACACAGTTTCGCCTGCACTTGCCAATGCGTGCGCGCAAATTCCCAGACTTTGCTGAGTGCCGTCGGTAATAAAAATTTGCTCGGCACTACACACAACTCCGCGTGTACGGGTGAGATGTTCTGCGATGGCAGCGCGCAATACCGGTTCGCCTGCGGCATTGGCGTAATCGAGCTGCTGGTAATCTATTTCTCGCCACACGCGCTCCAAACAGCGGCGCCAAATCGCAATAGGAAAATGGGCTAGCGCAGGCACGCCCGACATAAATGCCGTAAATGCACCATGAGGATCAGACGGCCATGGTGTTAACTGGGCGCGCGCAGAAAGCTGCCTTGGCTCACTGAAATTCACATCTGCCGAAGAATTTATAACTGTTGAAAGATTCGATGCAACACAGGTGCTGCGCCCGGACGATATCAACAAACCCTCCGTCACTAACTGCTCATAGGCATAGAGCACTGTATTGCGCGATACCTTGAGTTCGGCGGCCAGTGAACGACTGCCGGGCAACCGCATACCCGCTTTACATTGCCCCTGCAAAATTGCATCGCGCAAGCAATGATACAACCGGCGCTGCTGCGATTGCTTAGGGCCGGATTGTTTTGCGGTGTACTGATCAAAAAGAAATTGGTAATCCATGTGGCCCTAAATATTTCAATAAAAGTGGATCTTATTATAGGGCCAGCGTCGGGTTAATCTAAACACCTGATCCAGCGGGATTAAACCAAATCACTAGCAACCTGATTTCACCAAAAGGAACACAATGAATAAACAGTCACCTGCCGCTCCGTCCACACGCACACGTATTCGTCGCCTCCCTGAGCTGGCCAATTATGAGCGGCATGCGCTTTACGAGATTATCGATCAAGCTTATGTATGCCATATCGCCTTCAACGACGGCGAGAGCTCACACTGCATGCCCACTGCCTGTTGGCGGCAGGATGACTACCTCTATATTCACGGCTCTAATAGTGGACGCTTAACAAAAAAACTTTTAGCAGGAACACAGGTATCGATTGCAATCACGCATGTGGATGGCTTGGTACTCGCGCGTTCTGCGTTTAGCCACACAATGAATTATCGCTCTGCTGTGATTTACGGAATATTTGAAGCGGTGGAAGGGAATATAAATAAGATGGCGGCGATGGATGTATTTATGGAAAAAATTGCCCTGGGGCGAAAAAACGAAGCGCGACCGGGCAATGATAAAGAGTTGGCAGCGACCAGCGTGCTGCGCATCTCACTCGCCGAAGCAGCGACGAAAATCAGTAATACTAATCCGGTCGATAAAGAAGAAGATGTGGATTTGCCAGTGTGGGCGGGTGTGTTGCCGATGAGTGTAAAACACGGCGAACCAATTCATATGGAGAATGCCGCGATTACAACGCCAGACTATGTGAAAAATTGGGCGCAATAATCTGCGCCCAATCCTGATCCTGATCCTGACTATTTTATGCTTTTGCTTGCGCACCACGTTTGCGCAGATCCAACACCAATGCAACCAACACATACAGCACAACAATTGGAATCAATACGTACAAAACAGCGGTTTGCAGTTGCGCCAGGTATCCCAGCGATAAAGTCATCGCGATTAATATCCAGACGTAAGCGGTATAGAGCGCTAGAAATAACATCCCTTCAATACGATTGAGCGAGGCGCCAATAAAAAATAACGGTAAACACAGCGCCGCTACACCCAGCATGACCGGAATATCAAAACTGGCTAACTGATCGCCCGCCAACAATGGGGTGGGCGACACTATGCCGGAAATGCCTAACACGCATAAAATATTGAAAATATTACTGCCCACAACGTTACCGACCGCAATATCGCGCTGACCTTTTATGGTGGCAACTACGGAGGTTACCAACTCGGGTAATGAGGTGCCCGCCGCAACAATGGTCAGGCCAATAACAGCCTCATTTATACCCCAAGCGGTAGCGAGTTCTACCGCACTTTGTACTAACCAGCGCGCACCCATGACCAACAGCACCAAGCCAGCAATCACCAGCAGCACGTTTTGCCACATGGGAACATTTGCTTTCAGCATTTCTTCAACTTCTTCATCAACTACGTCAACCCCTTTTTTCTTGCCTTGATAAAACAAAAAGAAGGTGTAACCGAAAAGCCCTGCCGCCAGAAACCCGGCCTCAATTCGGCTGATGTTGCCGTTGTATGCCATAAACACGGCCACTGCCGACAAGGCCACCATGATGGGAACGTCCTGACGAATGAGCTGACGTGAAATAACCAACGGTGATATGACAGCGGCGAGGCCGAGGATAAAGAGAATGTTCATGATATTGCTGCCGACCACATTGGCAATCGCCAACTCGGCCTGTCCGGCGTAAGCCGCTTTCACGCTTACCGCCAGTTCCGGGGCGCTAGTGCCAAAGGCAACCACCGTGAGACCAACCACCAATGCAGGTACACCAAAGTTGGATGCAAGGCGTGCGGCGCCTTTTACCAACAAGTCTGCACCCACTACTAACAAAACTAATCCGACTACTAACAACAACCAGGTCATGTGCGACTCCAACAAGGAAAATTTGTGGTGCGTACCTTACCACAGCCGTTTTACCTTAGGCATGTCCCAATAAAAAACCCGGCGCCAACTTGCGTCAGCGCCGGGTTTCAAAATAAGAATCGATGGTTAATTAATTACCCCAAAGATCCTTCAGCAACGTGGTTTTGCGCGTATCAAAAGGCAACCAGGTTCCCCAGCCGGATTCGTTGCTAACAGCGTCATAAGAATGACCGTACCAACCATGGGTATCGCCTGATTCAGGGTTAATAGACCAGTAACACGCCTGAATATTTTTCTCCTTCATATAGCGAACAAACGCTTGCTGCCATTGCTGATCGACATTGGTGGTGATGTGGTTCCACTTGGTGCGGTCAGAAGTACTGCCTTTTTGTGGCCAATCCATATTGCCGCCAAATTCACCGACCACCATGGCGAAACCTTGCTGACGCAGATAGCCGAAGTGCTCATCCCAACCGGCTCGCAGTTTGGTTTCGTCAATTACGATATTGCAGTCAGCATTACCGGCCGCATCACCCTCCAAACCTTCACAGGCGGGTTGCGACGGATCCATAAAGTGTTTTTGCACAAACACTGAAGGGCCATAGGTGTGCGGAGAATAAACCAGACGGTCTTGTGGAATATTCAGTGGACTGGCGCCCGCCTCGAAAAGGTTTTCACCCCAGTTGGGGTTGTAGTCCTCCGAGCCGTGTGGAACCTCGGTAATCGTCTCGGGCGTGCCGTCCTGATTATTTGCTGTCGCCGAAATACCTTCGATAAAAATCAACAAATCAGGATTTACTGTATTAATCGCAGTGTAGGCATTTTCAGATAAGCGCTTCCACTCCGCCCAGGTGTAATCCCAGGGCTCATTAAAAATATCGATACCGATAATATTGTCTACCCCAAGCTGCGCAGGAAGCCCTGCAATATCGCGCAAGTTGGCAAGCCATCTGGTTTCGTTATAGTCGTGCACAATCACACCGCTACCGGCCACCGGCGCGCAGGAATAGCCTTCGCGGGTGAAGTCGTAATTTTCACGAGTTGCATCAACATAAGGTGGGCGCGCATCCAAACGACCCGCACGCCAACCGACGTAGTTGGAACACGAGTGAATGTCGATCAAGACTTCAATGTTATTTTGATCCGCCAGTTTGATGAAATCTTCCATCGCTTGACGCGCATTGGTTTGACGCACAGACGAATGATTTTTCAACACGCCACCGGCCTGGATATCACCGCGACCTTGCGGGTTATTGGCATCCAGAGTTTGCGGCGCAATTGGCAAACGAATCACATTGATGCCCTGCGCTTTGATTTCCGTCATTGTCTGCTGAATGGTACGGCCGGTATTTGCCCACCACATATTGCCTACATAAAGCTCCATCGGTGCGCCATCTGGATTATTGGCTGCATCTTTAGGTTCATGCTGGCCTTCAAGTCCGAACCAGTTGCCGCATCTCACCGGGAACACAGTGCCGTTCTTGGTGATATTACCGGTTGTATCAACACGGAATATACCGCCGGAAGGCGCGCTCGAAGAACTCTGCACACTGCTTGAGACGATTGAGCTGGAGGAACTGCGCAGGCTGCTCGATACAATTGAGCTCGAGGAGCTACGCGCGCTACTCGAAACAACAATGCTTGATGAGCTGCGCGCACTGCTCGATAGGATTGAGCTGGATGAACTTGAACGGGCAGAGCTACTCAAAACGCTCGATGAATTAGCACAGCCAGCAACGGCAATTACACCAAAAGGTGAAGGTTGATTTGTACAGGTCGTGCGCGAGATACAGCTCCTGTTGTTCTCATAACCCCAACCGCTCGTAGTGGTGACGCACAATGGGTATACAGTGCCGTACCAGTTACAGGCTTGGGCACAACTATTGACTGAACTCCTTGCAGAACTTACCGATGATCTCACCACCGACGATGAACTCACTACCAACGATGAAGATCGCGACGACGAAGAGATTGAGGACGCTGCAGATGAAGATGTCGGCGGGCCGGAACACACTGCTCCATTCACTGTTGGCCGCTCCAGCGCGCCGCCATTTTTATTCAGCTGAAAACCAAAGCTTACCATTTGGCCTGGAGGGATGGTGGCGTTCCATCCCATATTAGTAGCCGTATAGGGATTGCTACCCAACAGCTGCGTATTCCATGAATTTGTCAGTCGGTTGGTAGCATATTGCCAATTCACCGACCAACCGTTGATAGGAGCAGACGTTGAGTTGGTGATAGTAATGGTACCGGTAGCACCGGTATTCCACTCATTAGTAATGTTGTATGTACAGGCAGCTGACGCTGCGCTGCTGTAACCCATGGCCAAGGTGCAAAGACCTAGCGCGGCCAACAGGTTCAGCTTCTTTTTGGGCGGAGTAATCATGTATTGTCTCCTTGATTGTGGGAAAAGGGCGAGGTAGCCCCTCGTTATCGTCGATTTGCCCTTACCAATGGGCGAGCCAATGTTGCACACTCCTGTGGCCTGCTATTCAGCAGACAAGACACAGCCGCACACCTACACATCGCCGCCGCATCCGTGATCCAATCACATTCGTTAAAAAATGGAGTATTGAAAAAACTAAAGTTCGAGGGCGCAAAGCCAATCGAGACTTGAATGATTTTTGTGCTGGAGAGTGTTTGGCGCTTAAAAACTCATTAGTGTTATTATTGTTATTTGTAGTACTAATTTAGATGGCGCTGCCATTCTCATTTGTATCGAGGGGGATTACTGAGAACTGCTTAACGCCTGCACAGACCCTTTTCTAATGGTTGGTTCGCTTGATATGAAGATCGTAAAATGGCCGCAGCCGATCACTGTATGAAGCTGTGTGGGGAAATGTAAAAGAAATGGCAATCAGGCCATAACTCGCTATCTTTATTTAGCCAACTACCCTTCACGTGAGATAAACCTTATGACAATAAAAATCTACTCCCTACTAATAAGCTTAGGGTTAACACTAGTTGCCCCGGCAGCGCTGGCAGCAAAACAACCCTTCAGCTGGCCCAATGGTGCCAAAGCGGCAGTCAACCTCGCTTACGATGATGCGCTTGATACCCAGCTCAGCACCGCAATTCCAGCCCTGAATAAATACGCACTACGCGGTACTTTTTATTTAAATGTCGCCAGCCCGACACTAACAACTCGTCTTGCCGAATGGCGCGCAGCGGCAGAAAAAGGCCATGAACTTGGCAACCACAGTATTTTTCATCAGTGCTCCAAAAGCAGCCCGGGGCGCGACTGGGTAGCGGCAGATCGGGATCTGGACAAAGTCAGCGTCACTCAAATGCAAGACCAAGTGAAAGTCACCAATGCTTTCCTGTACGCGATTGATGGCAAAACTGAACGCACCTATACGCCACCTTGCATCGATTTAAATGCGGGCGGCGGTAATTATGTGGATGGATTGAAAAGCGAATTTGTGGCGATAAAAGCAAAAAGCGGCGGAGTTACACCCGACATGAAAACCCTTGACCCCTATGCAGTGGGCGTTGACTTTCCGGCCGAGGTAACGGGTGCGCAATTAATTGCGGTGGTGAAAGAAGCGGCTGCAAAAGGCACCATGGCTAATTTTACTTTTCACGGAATAGGTGGTGAGCACCTGACTGTTTCCAAAGAGGCGCACGAAGAATTATTAAAATATCTGGCCGCTAACAAAGATATTTATTGGACGGACACCTTTGTCACCATTATGAAATACGTGAAAGAACAGCAAGCTAAAAAATAATCCTTCTCTCCGTCGCGCGTCCTGATGGCGCGCGGCTATTTACACACTCAAAAACAATTTCTTTTTGCTCGATTGAAGTAACTCTTCCACTGCCGCATGTTGGTTATTACCATTGTATTTTTGCAATAACTCAGAAAACTCCTGCAGGCGGCTATCTTCGTAGGCGTAGCTTTCCTGATCGACCAATTGATAATTAACAAACTGACTGGTTTGTTTTTCCTTGCTCGCACCCTGCTCAATCCAAATATTATTCACGCGCTCATTGGTCATGGATAAGATGCGGCTGATACTGCCCTGCTCACGCTCAGTGGTGTAGGTGTAAGACCCACCCAACTCGTCCAGATATTCCTTGGGGAAATCTTCAAAGTGGTGATTAATCAACTCATAACGGCTTTCTTGTTTAATCAGTAGGTTGTCACCATTTTTCTCGACGCGAGTATCCTGCTCCAGGTTTAATACCATAGAAGCAGCCTGCGCATAAAAGCCAGGGTTATGTAACACTGGCGAACGAAAACTCGCCGTAAAATCCGGCATTCCGGAATCAAACGCTGCAACTGCGCTTGCTACCCTATCCTTTTCAACATCCAGCTCTTGTTGAGCACTAGCAGGCGTAAAAAACCCGGCGAACATTGATTCGAACGCATCCAGCATAAAACGCTTGGACGCATTGGGTGCATCGCCTTCATCTGCCGCCTGATTAATTAAATCGAGATACTGTTGGAATAGTTCCGGCTCTAATACTTTCTCCTTGGCGAGATTTTGCAGCTGGCTTTTAATATCCACGCTATAACCGCGCACATCTTCCGCAATCAGGTTTTGCGTTTGGGTAACCTCATCAACACGAAATTCGTAGGAGTGTTCGACATAGCTGTCGGTGGCAGGATCGGGGCGCTGCAAGGTGAATTTGAAATAGCTAATCGAATCGGTATCAACATCCTTAAGACCGCGCAACTCCGTGGTATCCATACGGAAAAATTCATCGCCCATCGCACCTAATTTTTCTGCGAGTTTTTGCAGCGCTTTTTGTTCGGCTTCAGAAAGTTCACCATCGACCACAAATGAAAATTCCATTTGCGAAAGATCACCTGACTTGTTGCGGCTGAATTGGATCTGGATACTGTCGCCGTCTTTAGTCTTGATGGTCAGAAATGCAGATTCAGCCCGGGCGCCAGCAGAGCCGGAAAACTCGGGGGAAAATTTATCGGCTGCTATTTTTGACGGGACGTAGAATTGGCGCGCCTGGTTGCGATACTCGCTGGTTTCGCGGCTCAGAGCACCCACTTGGCTAAACATACTGCTCACAGAAAAAGTCGTTTTCTTTTCAGTGAACTGATTGAGCGATTGCATCAACGCAGTAGACGTGGCCGCAGCAGCTGGTTTGGTGTGACTGTTATCGCGCAAATAACTGGCAACAAACATTGGCTCCTGATACACCGGCGAGGGTTCAGACCGCTGAGTGAGCGTGACCAGCGCCGCTGGTGAGTTAGCAGGCTCCGGGAGGGCATTGCCCGCTTGCGCTGGAGCATCGACAGGTGCAGGTCGCTTGAGGGTAATAAGGTAATCCGGGTTGGGAGCAAGGGTGACTTCCATTAAATATCCTCCATCAGTTCCCTCTTGTTATCGGCCGCGCTCCCAAAATCTTTGACAGAACAGTGTAAAGAAATCGATATAACTAAAAAATCATATCAGCCTTTAAATCCCTTACCCACCACATAGACTTCACGCGAGCGAGGGCGCGAAGCATCGGGTTTGCGAATCACCACTTTTTCAAATGACGTGCGCACTTCTTTCACGTAATCGTCATAACCTTCGCCGTGAAACACTTTTGCGACAAAATCCCCTTTGGGTTTTAAGACGCTGCGCGCCATATCCAGGGCAAGTTCGACAAGATACATGGACGATGCTTGATCCACCGCGTCCACACCGCTGATATTGGGCGCCATATCGGAGATCACCACATCGGCGCGATTACCGCCTAGTTTTTCCATGATCTGATTAAACACCGCTTCTTCAGTGAAATCGCCCTTAATAAAATCCACATGTTCCAGCGAATCCATGGGCAAAATATCCGAGGCAATCACGCGCCCCTTTACGCCGACTAAACGCCCGGCAATTTGCGACCAGCTTCCGGGGGCAGAACCCAGGTCTACCACCATCATGCAGGGGCGAATCAGCTTATCTTTTTCATTGAGCTCTAGTAGCTTATAAGCTGCGCGCGCGCGATACCCATCAACCTGCGCTTTTTTGACATAAGGATCGTTGACGTGCTCTTCCAACCAACGATTGCTGCTTTTGGATCTAGCCATGGATAACTCGATATCATTTCTGGGAACATATTTCAGCGAACATACTTCGGCGAATGTGAGTATTGTAAGGGGTTGGGGCCCATAAAACAAAAATAGCGCCCATAAAAAAGGGAGCCGAAGCTCCCTTAAGTCACACCGAGGAAATAGCTACTTAAAATAGTTTGCCCAGATTAATCAATTGGGTCTCGCCACTGTGGTCATTCACACCGTCATTATCGGTCACTATGTACACATCGCCATTTGCCATCAGCGCGGTACCTTCAACTTTCTCAATCAATGCTCCCGTCGTTGAACCTAATACTGGCTTGATATCTTTAATCAGTGTCTTGGTAATGGTTTGGCCATCAGTCGCTGTTTGTAAATTAATTTTGTACAAACGTTTAATTGATGCATCCAAGCCACCGCGATTATCGCGCTCTAACACCATAAACTCGCCGTTACCGATTGAAGTAATTTCCGAAAGCCCTACCCAACCACCCGCAAATTGTGAGCTGTAAGCATCAAGCGGGTAGTAGACAAACTTCCAGGTTTTTGCGGCTAAATCATAAATCCCGATACGTGGATTCGCTTCACCCGCCCACGCACGCTGGAAAGCGACATACAAACTGTTGTTGTATTCCGCGATACCTTCGTAACCGTTATTGATTTGCAGTGCGTTAACTGCTGCAGGCAGATGAATCACTGATTCAATCACACCAAAGGCATCGGTTTTAAAAATTAAATTCATTGATGCCGCACTCGCAGCCGCACCTGAACCTTCAGACGCGATCCAGAAGCCACCATCGGCAGCTTTGGCCAAACCTTCGGGATCGATATTGACCGATTTGTCGGCATTAATCATCGCTGCCAACTCTGCGTTAGTGACGCTCGCCAAATGCGCATTCACACCGGAATTTGCAAACACATTATTGGTGTCCATGATTTTGGTTTCGCCGATGATCAGTGCAGGTTTGCTACTTACGTCCAAAGTAAAAATTCTATTTTGGCCAAAGAAGCTGTCTTCAATTGAATAAAGAATTGCAGGATTATGTGCATCGCTAGACAAGGCCGACAAGGCACTCCAGGGAATTGGATTTCCATCCGGGCGATTTACTGATTGCACGGTTGGATATCGCGCTGCCTGCTGGTTGTAGTTATAAATATTTAATCCTGCGCGAATCGCCACGCTACGCAGATCACTTTCCGATGCGACCACATAGAGATTCCGCGCTGGAATTGCCAAGCCACCTTCAGGTGCGGCACTCGCTGGTAATACTTGTTTGAAAACAGGTTTGGTTGGATCTGCAACATCGTAAACAAAAATCACGCTGGAGCGCTCAGAGTTAACAAACAAATAACGGTTACCGCCGAACACACCCATTTCAATATTTTCTGGCTCATTGCCTTTGGCATCCGAGCGACGGTCTTGATAATGACCGAAGCGAATGGCCATATCATCCAGCGTTGAACCTGAATCCCACACCACTTGCCCTTGCTTGTTAAACACCGTGAAACCACGGCTACCGCCGATTAAATCACCTTCGTTCGCTGTTGCAAAATAATCTTTATTAATCCAGGTAACGCCATCCGGTTCACGCAGTTGTGCATTTTTCACTTCTACCGGTTTAATTACCGCGGGGCGATTATCGGTAAGGTCAACATTGATCAAATCCACTGCACCTGCGGTAAAATGCGTGGCCACTGTGGCTGTTGCCAAATCCACCAGCGCAATGTGATTATTTTCTTGCAAAGTAACCACAGCGATATTGTCAGTATTAATATCAACAAATTCCGGCTCAGGGTCTGCAGGGTAC
Organism: uncultured Cellvibrionaceae bacterium; assembly: GCA_964499225.1. GTDB lineage: Bacteria > Pseudomonadota > Gammaproteobacteria > Pseudomonadales > Cellvibrionaceae > Cellvibrio. Next base: position 118,528 of record CAZCJR010000001.1, read on the forward strand.
AAAGTGGCGATGCCGGTTAAGCTCACATCGCGCAAGGTCCAGCTTGCTGGTGCGGCAGCGGTCAAATCCACTACGACTAATTTACCTGCAGGTAATTGTGGTGGAAGACCACCATTGAGCCCTTCATCCCGTTGATTTTCAATTACGATGGCGGCATATTTTCCATCGGGGCTGATAGCAACTGAATCCGGTTGACCACCCACACTTGTTCTGTGAACAATCGTTTGGGTTGCAATATCTACCACCACAAAGTCACCAGAGACATTAATAAAATCTGGTGAGGTATCGACCGCAACCAATGCATGACCGCCTTTGACGGCGATAGAGGTTGGTTCGCCGCCCATCAACAACACACCCTTCGGTTTTGGCGCCGCAGGATTGCTGATATCAACAAAGCCGATTTGTTTTTTCAAGGCATCGGTGTAAATCAAGGTCATGCCATCGGTGCTGGCAGCTACAATTTCTGCCGCAGTTTCATCGCTGGTATTGCAGGTTGCATTGATTTGCAGGCACACAGGAAAAGTCGCGACGCGATTAAAATTCATCTGGCTGTTAAGCGTGGTTTTATCGCACTGATAAGTGGTTTGCGAAACTTCTGCTGTTTCCAGAATTTTATCGCTATTCGCATCAATACCCGATTCAATTTTTACGCCGCCGCTGAAGCACTGTGTATCGCCCGCCGTCAGAACAGTTTGTTTAATCAAACTGGTTTTACCATCAGCACCACTGGCGCCGTTGGAACCATTAGTTCCGTTGGAGCCGTTAACGCCGTTTTTACCATCATCACCACCACAGCCAACCATCAATGCAGGCAATGACATGACAACTAACAGAGGCAGGATTTTCTTTGCAAATTGCATGGGCTTATCCTTGATATAAGTGGATTGAGAAGACATTAGCCGGCAAGGATGGTGAGGTTTTATGACATTTCCATGGCACCCCGGTGAAGCTTTGATGACAAAAAAGCAGGCTAAGACCAGCCCGATAAGGGCAAGAGTCGTGACCAATCCGCCCAAACCAGCGTAAAATGCGCGCCACCTCATCGCTTTTAATCCCTTTGCCGGACAATCACTGGCCAGGAGCCATCATGATTCGCATTACCGAACTCCAACTACCGTTGGGTCACCCCGCTGAAGCCCTACGCACTGCCATCGTTAAACGCCTGAAAATCAAAGACACTGATCTGCTCGATTTCACCGTGTTTAAACGCAGTTACGATGCGCGCAAAAAAAACAGCGAAATTACCTTTGTCTATATCATCGACTTAAAGGCGAATAACGAAGATCAAATTCTCAATCGCTTCGCGGATGATAAAAATATTCGCCCCGCCCCCGATACAAATTATTACCCAGTCGCCGAAGCGCCAGCCGATCTAACCGAGCGCCCGCTGGTAATTGGTTTTGGCCCCTGCGGTTTATTCGCTGCACTTACGCTCGCACAAATGGGTTTTAAACCCATCGTGCTGGAGCGCGGCAAAGATGTGCGCAAAAGAACGAAAGATACTTGGGCGCTGTGGCGCAACAAAGTATTAACACCGGAATCCAACGTGCAATTTGGTGAAGGTGGCGCCGGCTTATTTTCTGACGGAAAACTCTACAGCCAAATTAAAGATCCAAAATTCTATGGCCGCAAAGTGATGCATGAATTTGTGCGCGCCGGTGCGCCCGAAGAAATTATGTATGTGAGCAAACCGCACATAGGTACTTTCCGTTTAACCGGTGTTGTCGCCGCGATGCGCGAAGAAATTAAAACTCTTGGCGGTGAAGTGCGTTTTGAAAGCAAAGTAAGCGACTTTATTATCGAGAATGGCCGCATTGAAGGGGTGACCTTGGCCGATGGTGAAACCTTGCGCAGTCGATATGTCGTACTCGCACTCGGCCACAGCTCGCGCGACACCTTTCGCAAATTACATGAGCGCGGCGTTTATGTGGAAGCAAAACCTTTCGCGGTTGGCTTTCGTATCGAACACCCACAATCCATTATCGATCACGCGCGTCTCGGAAAATATGCAGGCCATCCTGAACTCGGTGCTGCAGATTACAAGGTCGTCCATCACGCCAAAAATGGCCGCGCAGTTTACAGTTTTTGTATGTGCCCTGGCGGAACCGTTGTAGCCGCCACATCCGAACCCAATCGTGTAGTTACCAACGGCATGAGCCAATACTCACGCAACGAGCGCAATGCCAATGCGGGAATTGTAGTGGGAATAAATCCGGAAGAAGATTTCCCCGGCGGCCCACTCGCCGGTGTCGAGCTGCAAGAAAAACTCGAGTCTCACGCGTTCGAGTTGGGAGGCAGAGATTACTGCGCACCGGGTCAGTTGGTCGGCGATTTTATTCGTGGTAAAGCCTCAACTGAATTCGGCGAAGTCGAGCCATCTTATAAACCCGGTGTATTGCTGGGTGATTTAGCTTCTTCACTACCCGATTATGTTATCGAAGCAATTCGCGAAGCACTGCCTGAATTTGGTAAACAAATTCGCGGCTTTGATCGCGATGACGCCATTCTCACCGGAATCGAAACACGCACCTCATCACCCGTGCGTATTACGCGCGAACATGAATCACTGCAAAGCTTAAATACTCGCGGCTTGTACCCGGCAGGTGAAGGCGCTGGTTATGCCGGTGGGATTCTCTCAGCAGGAGTCGACGGGATCAAAGTCGCCGAAGCAGTCGCCAAAGCTATGCTCGCCGATTTGCAGGTTAAATAAGATGCACTTAAAAATCGACGACATAAAAAAACTCCACCAAAAAAAATTCCGCACGGAATTTGGCTATTTTTTAGTAGAAGGTGAGCATCTGATTCTGGAACTGGAGAAAGCGGCGGAGCACAACGCGGCTTTGCAAGACTGTGAGTTATTTGTAACCGAAAACTATCAGCATTTCGCCAGCCGGTTTAAAAAGAATCTGGTCGGCGAAAAGATTATGGCGCAACTGTCCGACACCAAAACGCCACAAGGTATTATCGCCGTAGCGCCACTATTATCTTGCGCAGCCGTCGGCAACAAAAATGAACGTGCGATTTATCTGCATGAAGTGCAAGACCCCGGAAACCTCGGCACAATACTACGCAGCCTCGCCTGGTTCGGCAATTTCCGCTGCCTGCTCAGCCCCGGCTCGGTTGACCCCTACAACCCCAAAGTGGTTCGTTCCAGTATGGGCGCGATTTTTCATGTATCTATGGAATTGGACGTACCACTTGAATCCATTGCAACACGATTCACATCAGTCGCCGCTCTGGATATGAATGGCAAATCGCTGAGCGATGGCAGTTTTAAAAATTTCGACTGCTACGTGTTTGGCAATGAAGCCCGCGGTGTGCCCCGCGACCATCTGCGAACCATGAACGCACAACCGTTTACCATACAGGGTTGCGGTGCGATTGAATCGCTGAACTTAGCTTCAGCGGTAAATATGTGTGTTTATGAATTGATGCGCTAATTGCGCAAGGCGCAACCTAAATGTGTTGCGCCACTTAGCTCTTTTCTACATCTACTTTTTAAGCGGAATCGCCGCCATCAAACCACGGGCCAATAAGCCGGGAAACACACTGTGGTGGTTTTCCCCTTTAATTACTTCGACTTGTAACTTCAAGCCGGAATAATTGCGCGAGCGTAATACCTTTTCAAACGCCAGCACATCATCGGCCATTTGTTTGTTAATCGCTGTAGGATCGTTTTCATCAACATAAATCATGACATGTGTTTCTAGCGATTTATGCTTACTCGCGTATTGTTTTTCCATCTCAAAAATAACTTTTTTGTCGTACCACAATGAAGGGCTACCAATGATGTAATGGTCAAATATTTCCGGCCTATTGACTAAAATATAACTCCCCAGCAACCCACCAAAGGAATGACCGACAAATATTTTATTGCTTGAATCTACCCGGTAATGTTGTTGGATAAGGGGGATGACCTGATCAGCTAAAAAAGCCGTATATTCCTTTGCGTGCCCCGAGACTTTTCTAGCAGCAGTGGAATGCCCACTAGGCTCACTTGGGGAATATGTGGGGGTGTAATCTCGCGTTCGGCTAATCGTTGAGTCATCACCTTTGGAATAGGAAACACCCACCACTATCGCCTCTTTTACGACACGATCCCCCATTAACTGCATAGCACCACTCGCGAGCGGAAATGCAAACCGTGAATCATTCACGATGATTAATGGATAAGCGGTGTTGGAGTTCTTGTACGACGCAGGCAATTGGATATAAAGCTCATAATCTTTTTTATTACTATTGGCATGAATTGTTCGCACTTCAGAGTTTGGCAGACTAAACGCCGGCAACTCTTCACTAGAAGCAGTGTTTGCTAGAATGACCGAAGACAACAACAAACCAAAAACCATTTTTTTCATGTAAGACTTCCTTTAATTACTTAACAATAATATTTTCTGCAGAAAAAGCTTTATCGAGGTATTCAACATTTTCTGATGGGTGACGCAATTCGGATTCCGGGATACCTTTGTTGTTAACAATAGCCGCTACTCGCGGTATTCCGATTTTCACTGACCTCGTCAATGTCCGAAAGTTCAGGCACCTGAAATTATTCAATTTTTATAAATCCATAAGGCGTACACTAGTCGAACACACGCAGCAGCGCAGTCCCGATGTATACGAGCTTCGTATCACCCCACTCCTTCCACAGGCCTTTTATGGCAACGCTACGTGTTCGCTATCAAACCATTGAGTTTGGTACTACTGATATTCATATTCGCAGCCTGCGCGACAATCAGGAATTCTCCGACAATGAAGGGGATGCTGAAAAATTGGGTATTTCTTCAGCATCTTGGCCACTGTTTGGAATTGTGTGGCCATCTGGCGAAGTACTGGCTCAGTTGATGGTGGATTATGCTGTCGGTGAGAAACGAATTTTGGAGGTGGGCTGTGGTATCGCATTGGCGAGTCTGGTGCTGAATCATCGCCAAGCGAATATCACCGCGACTGATTATCACCCCGAGGCAGAAGGATTTTTAATTAAAAACACAGCACTTAATCAGGATAAAACTATTCCATTTATTCGTACGGGATGGAAAGACCCTGTAACTGATTTAGGTATTTTTGATGTAATTATTGGTAGCGACCTTTTATATGAAAGTGAGCATGTCGATTTGTTATCGGAATTTATTAATCAACACGCCGCCGCACACTGCGACATTATTTTAGTTGATCCAGGGCGCGGGCATCACGCTAAATTCAGTAAAAAAATGGTTGCCCTTGGTTATTCCCATAAACAGAGCAAAGCAGAAACCACGATGATGAGCAGTGCAAAATTTAGCGGTCAGGTTCTCACCTATAGCCGCTAAGGGTAGCAGCGGAATCAATTCGTTTTGTTTTGCGTACAGTGATAACTCTGTTTGACCTCACCACCATCAACAGAGTGCAAATGCACATCAAATCCCCACAATCGATGCAAATGCTTTAACACTTCCGGTGTTGACTCGCTTAAAGGACGGCGGTTGTGCATGTAATGATGCAGGGTTAACGACCTATCGCCACGCACCTCCACATTATACACCTGAATATTCGGCTCACGATTGCCGAGGTTATACTGACCCGCCAGAGTCTCGCGCAGCCGCTTAAATCCCGTTTCGTTATGGATTGCATTGACGTTGATTTTGTCCTGCTGATCATCATCGATAATGCTAAACAGTTTTAGATCACGCATTACTTTTGGCGATAAAAACTGCAGAATAAAACTCTCGTCTTTAAAATTTTTCATCGCAAACTGCAGGGTTTCTTTCCAATCTGAACCGGCGATTTCGGGAAACCAAGCACGATCTTCATCGGTAGGTTTTTCGCAGATGCGGCGAATATCGATCATCATCGAAAAACCCAGAGTGTAGGGATTGATGCCGCTGAAGTACGGACTATCGTAAGCCGGTTGTGCAACCACGCTGGTATGGGATTGCAAAAACTCCAGCATAAAGCCATCACTAACATACCCCCGCGCATGAAGTTCATTCAGGAGGGTGTAATGCCAGAATGTTGCCCAACCTTCATTCATCACTTGGGTTTGGCGTTGCGGGTAAAAATATTGAGCTATTTTACGCACAATACGAATCACTTCACGCTGCCAGGATTCCAGCAGAGGCGAATTCTTTTCTAGAAAATACAAAATATTTTCCTGCGGCTCCGAGGGAAACCGCGGTGCGTTTTTTTGCGTATCACCTGCAGCTGATTTGGGAATGGTACGCCACAAATCATTTACGTGTTTTTGCAAATACTCTTCCCGTTCGCTTTGGCGACGCTCTTCTTCATGTGCAGAAATTGGATAAGGCCGCTTATAGCGGTCCACCCCATAATTCATCAGGGCATGACAAGAATCCAATACATCTTCCACCGCTGCTATACCGTAGCGCTCCTCGCATTTGCTAATGTAGTTTTTGGCAAACACCAAATAATCGATAATCGAACTAGCATCCGTCCAAGTGCGGAATAAATAATTACCTTTAAAAAAAGAATTGTGCCCATAACAAGCATGCGCAATAACCAACGCTTGCATTGTCATGGTATTTTCTTCCATCAAATACGCGATACAAGGGTTGGAATTAATGACTATCTCGTAGGCCAAGCCCATTTGCCCGCGATTGTAGGAATTCTCGGTGCTAAGCAATTGTTTACCGTAAGACCAATGACTATAGCCGATGGGCATACCTACGGATGAATAGGCATCCATCATCTGCTCGGAACTAATGACTTCGATTTGATTGGGGTAAGTATCCAGACCAAACTCTTTGGCAAGTTCACCGAGAATTTGGTCGCACTCCCGAATCAAATCGAAATTCCATTCGGATGTGACAAACAGTGGTTTTTTCATGCAACCTTCTTATGAAAAAGTTCACGAAATACGGGATAGATGTCGCTTACTTCGCGGATATGTTGCAGTGCAAAATGATCCGGATATTCATCCTGAATAGTTTCGTAAGTCGTCCAGAGCGCCTGATGCTCATTGTTGGTGATTTCAATATAGGAAAAGTATTGGCAATTAGGTAAAAGGTCATCAACTAAAATATCGCGGCACACATCGGAATCCTCACCCCAGTTATCACCGTCTGATGCTTGCGCACCATAGATGTTCCACTGCTCGGGCGAGTAACGATCCTGAATAATTTCCTGCATCAGCCTCAACGCGCTAGATACAACGGTACCGCCAGTTTCGCGCGAGTGGAAAAACTCATCTTCATCCACTTCTTTAGCGCTGGTGTGGTGCCGAATAAAAACGATTTCTGTTTTTTCATAATTCCGTTGCAAAAACAAATACAGCAAAATGAAAAAACGTTTGGCGATATCTTTGGTGGCCTGATCCATAGAACCAGACACATCCATAATGCAAAACATGACAGCTTTGGAACGAGGGATAGGGTGTTTGATATGCAGATTGTATTTAAGGTCAAAGGTATCCAGCCATGGAATACGGCCGATAGCTTTTTCTAACTTGGCGATTGCGTCGAGCAAATATTGCATCCGCTCTTTATCGCGCTGGGCTTCGGGTTTCGTCTCCAACTCCGACAACTCTGCTTGCAACTCAACTAGTTGGCGCCGCTTGCCCGAGGCCAAGGCAATGCGCCGCATATTAGCAGAGCGCAGTGAGCGAACAATATTAATTCGCCCTGGCTGGCCCTCATTGGCAATGCCCGCGCGCACGGTTTTAAATTCTTCCAAGCCTGACAGTTGCCGCTTAATCAGGTTGGGCAACTCCAAACCGTCGAACATAAAATCCAGAAACTCTTCTTGCGAAAGAGTGAACGAAAAATCGTCCATACCTTCGCCGGAATCGCTGGCATTACCGCCACTGCCCTGCCCGCCACCACCTTCCGGACGCGCGATTTTATCCCCTTCAGAAAAATGTTTATTACCGGGTAGGACACGCGTATTTTGGCCGCCTTGGCCGTGGTAAATACTCGGTTCGCTGATATCGCGCGAAGGAATACTGATTTTACCGCCCTTATCGATATCGGTTATTGATCTTTCACTCACCGAATCGGAGACAGCCTTTCTAATCTGGTGACGATAGCGCTGTAAAAAGCGTTGGCGATTTACAGCGCTTTTGTTTTTGGCATTGAGACGTCGATCAATAATGTAACTCATACTCCAGCCTTAACACTTAACAATAAAAGAAAGGCAACGCAAGAGAAAATCCTAAGAAAAACGCCGACAATAAAAAAGCTACTGCGATTTCCTGACTCTCAAATACCACTCAGACAACAACCGCACTTGTTTTTCGGTGTAACCTCGCTCCACCATGCGCTGTACGAAATCGTGATGTTTCTTCTTGTCCTGAACTGAAGCTTTGGCATTGAACGAAATTACCGGCAATAAATCCTCAGTATTGGAGAACATTTTCTTCTCTATTACGATGCGCAGTTTTTCATAGCTGCGCCAATCCGGATTTTTACCGGCATTGTTCGCCTTAGCTCGCAGCACAAAATTGACGATCTCATTACGGAAGTCTTTAGGGTTGCTAATCCCAGCCGGCTTTTCAATTTTTTCCAGCTCATCGTTAAGCGACGAACGATTGAGAATTTCACCAGTTTCGTGATCCCGATATTCTTGATCCTGAATCCAGAAGTCCGCAAAAGTTACATAGCGATCGAAGATATTTTGCCCGTACTCCGCATAGGACTCCAAGTAGGCCGTTTGAATCTCTTTCCCAATAAAATCGACATATTTTGGTGAGATGAATTCTTTTAATGCATTGAGGTATTTATCTTGCACCTCTTTGGGGAATTGTTCCTGTTCAATCTGCTGCTCAAGCACGTACATTAAATGCACCGGGTTAGCAGCGATCTCGGTTGGATCAAAATTAAATACTTTGGATAGAATTTTGAATGCAAAACGAGTGGACAAGCCATTCATCCCCTCATCCACACCAGCAGCATCCCGGTATTCCTGCAAGGACTTTGCGCGTGGATCGGTGTCTTTCAGATTTTCACCGTCGTATACACGCATTTTGGAAAAGATATTGGAATTCTCTGGCTCTTTGATGCGCGACAAGACCGAGAATTGGGCCAGCATCCGCAACGTATCGGGAGCACAAGGTGATTTGGAAAGAGACGAATTTTGCAGTAGCTTTTCGTAAATTTTCATCTCTTCGGTGACACGTAAACAATAAGGTACTTTGACAATGTAAACACGGTCGATAAACGCCTCGTTGTTTTTGTTGTTACGGAAGTTTTGCCATTCGGACTCGTTGGAGTGCGCGAGGATAATCCCATCAAACGGAATTGCCCCCAGCCCCTCCGTGCTATTGAAATTGCCCTCTTGGGTTGCGGTTAAGAGTGGATGCAAAACTTTGATAGGCGCCTTGAACATCTCCACAAATTCCATCAAGCCCTGGTTAGCGCGGCATAGGCCACCACTAAAGCTGTAGGCATCGGGATCGTTTTGTGGAAACTCTTCCAATTGGCGAATATCAACCTTACCCACCAACGACGAAATATCCTGATTGTTTTCGTCGCCCGGTTCGGTTTTGGTAATTGCAATTTGGTTGAGAATAGAAGGATAAACTTTTACTACTTTGAATTGGGTAATATCGCCATGGAATTCGTGCAAACGCTTGGCTGCCCAAGGTGACATAATGGTTTTGATGTAGCGGCGTGGTATGCCGTAATCTTCTTCGAGAATTTTTCCGTCTTCATCGGGATTAAAGAGCCCCAACGGCGATTCAAAAACAGGTGAACCCTTAATGCAATAAATCGGCATTTTTTCCATTAAGGATTTAAGCATTTCCGCTAACGATGATTTACCGCCACCAACAGGGCCGAGCAAATACAAAATTTGTTTCTTTTCTTCCAGCCCTTGTGCCGCATGCTTGAAGAACGACACTATCTGCTGGATACACTCTTCCATGCCATAAAATTCATTGAAGACCTTATAGCGCTTCATAATTTTGTTGGAAAAAATTCGGCTGAGTCGGGCGTCTTGTGAGGTATCGATCATCTCCGGCTCGCCAATCGCCATGAGCATACGCTCAGCAGCAGAGGCGTAAACGCCGGGATCTTTTTTACAGAGTTCGAGATACTCCTTAATCGTCAATTCTTCCTGCTGGGTAGTTTCAAAACGCTCGCGGTAATGACTGAAAATACTCATAATCTACCTCGGGTTAGCGACTAAAGCGGCAAACGACAGATTGCTAAAACAGTAAACGATTTTGACAGCGACACGCTATAAGAAATTAACTATTAACCTATATCCCTAAGCATAGCCCTAAAATTATCAAGCATAAAAGGTAATAACAAATTATTGACTGATTTCTCGCTACACTTTTACACTCAAAAAGCGCGCCAAGTAATTCGATTGCGCTAGAAATGTTACGTAAATCTCACTATAGCCTCAGGCCGCGCCTTCCGTTTTTTATACGTATACTTTTTTGACATGGATTCTATGATTTCAATTCCTTGGCTAAACCCTGATAACTATGACTTTCCCGATCCAGTTAATGCATTGGACGATCCAGAAGGACTATTAGCGGTCGGCGGGGATTTGTCTCCCGAGCGAATTCTCGCGGCATATCATCGTGGAATATTTCCCTGGTTCAACCCCGGTGATCCTATTTTGTGGTGGAGCCCCAGTCCGCGCACTGTCGTTTTTCCCGATCAACTGCACATATCCAAAAGTTTGCGCAAAACCCTGCGCAAAGGGATTTATCGTGTAACTTTCGACAACTGTTTTCGCAACGTAATGAGCGCCTGCGCAGCGCCACGCTCGTATGCGGACGGGACATGGATAAGCGATGAGATAATCGCGGGCTATTGCGCGCTGCACGAACGCGGTGTAGCGCATTCAGTGGAAGTCTGGCGCGGGGATGAATTAGTCGGTGGCCTCTATGGTATGGCGCTAGGGCGAATATTTTTCGGCGAATCCATGTTCAGCCGCGCCGATAATGCCTCCAAAGTTGGCTTTGCCCATTTAGTGCGACAACTGCGCGAGTGGGATTTTCAGCTGATTGATTGCCAAGTCGCTAACGAACATCTATTTAGTTTGGGCGCAGTTGAAATCCCGCGTGAAGAGTTCCAGCGAATGCTGATAAACTTTACTGATAAACCCGGTGCGAATGAGTTGCCCTGGTCAGATTTGACCATCACCACCTGGGAATAACCGGATTAGCGCGAGGCAATCATGTCTGACCTCTCCACCCTCAAACTCTTTGCGACCCAGCCTCACCCTTGCAGTTATCTTGAGGGGCAAGAGGCGACGACGGTATTTGTCGATCCGGAAGCCAACATTGATCCGACGCTCTATACCCAGTTATCGCAATTAGGTTTCCGTCGTAGCGGTGCTCACTTGTATCGCCCGCAATGCCTGCGCTGCCAAGCCTGTGTATCGAGCAGGATTCCGGTAAAACTGTTCAAGCCCAACCGTAGCCAACGGCGCTGTTTGCAGCATAATCGCGACTTATCGCTACAAATAGCGAAAAACATCAACACGCTTGAACACTACAGTCTTTACTCTCGCTACATCGAAAGCCGTCACCAGGATGGGGATATGTATCCTCCCTCCGAAGACCAATACAAGGCATTTCTCACCAGCGAGTGGGGTATTACCCAATTCATTGAGTTCCGTCTTGGTGAGCGATTGATCGGGGTATCGGTCTGCGACCAATTGGGCGATGGACTCTCGGCGGTCTATACCTTTTACGATGCGGGCGAGGAAAATCGCAGCTTGGGCAAATTCGCCATACTTGCCCAGATTGAAAAGGCCAAAAGCCTAGGATTGGATTACCTTTATCTCGGCTACTGGATTAAAGAGTGCGAGAAAATGAACTATAAAATTCAATATCGCCCACTGGAATTACTCGTGAATCGTCGCTGGATGCGACTTAACTGAACGCACTAGCTTCAACTTGCGCAGATTTGCAGCGAATCGAAGCGATAAATTGCAGTAAACCCCGCTTTTGTCCCCTTTCCCCTTGGCGCCGCTGGTTAATTAAGGCACAATTCACGCCTATTTTTTTACCCCCTCCCATCGCAGTATCGCGCTGGGTAGAACTATTGAAAACCTGAGGAAACTGCCGCATGGCAAAAGACGATTGCATTGAATTTGATGGCGAAGTGGTTGATACCCTGCCCAATACCACCTTTCGCGTAAAACTGGAAAACGGACATGTGGTCATTGCCCACATCTCTGGCAAGATGCGCAAAAACTACATCCGTATTTTGACGGGTGATAAGGTTAAGGTTGAGATGACTCCCTATGACCTGACTAAAGGCCGCATTACTTATCGCGCACGTTAATCTAATCAATTAACGTTTTGCATAAAAACAAAAAGCCGCACATGTGCGGCTTTTTGTTTTTCGGCTGACTTATTTAATTAATGATGATAAGCCCAAGCAATTACGCTGGCTGCGCATGCTTGGCCTTAACCTCAATAATTAACTTATCTTCCATCGAATCTACATCCACATCTACAGTACCGCCGCCGTGAGACAGCGAACCAAATAGGATCTCTTCAGCTAGCGGCTTCTTCAGTTTTTCCTGAATCAAACGTGCCATCGGACGCGCACCCATTTTCACATCGTACCCATGAATGGCCAGCCACTCGCGCGCTTCGTCGCTAATTTCCAAGGTAACGTGCTTATCATCCAACTGGGTTTGCAATTCCATAAGGAATTTGTCAACCACGGTTTTGATGGTGTTGAGTGTGAGCGATGCAAACTGAACAATCGCATCCAAACGGTTGCGGAATTCAGGGGTAAACATCTTCTTGATCGCCTCCATACCATCGGTGGTGTGATCCTGATGGGTAAAGCCGATAGACGCACGACTCATCACCTCAGCACCCGCGTTGGTAGTCATAATCAGGATGACATTACGGAAGTCGGCTTTGCGGCCGTTGTTATCCGTCAAGCTACCGTGATCCATAACCTGCAGGAGCAAATTAAACACTTCTGGATGCGCCTTCTCGATCTCATCAAGCAACAACACGCAGTGAGGTTGTTTGGTGATGGCGTCGGTCAACAGACCGCCTTGATCAAAACCCACATAGCCTGGTGGAGCACCAATCAAACGCGATACCGTGTGGCGCTCCATGTACTCAGACATATCGAAGCGAACCATCTCCATGCCCATGCACTTGGCAAGTTGACGGCAGACTTCGGTTTTACCCACACCCGTTGGACCTGCAAACAGGAATGATCCGATTGGCTTCTCTGCAGCGCCCAAACCAGCGCGCGACAATTTGATCGCAGTAGCGAGCGTGTCGATGGCCTCGTCTTGACCAAACACAGTCATCTTCAAGTTCTGATCCAGTTTGCGCAATTGCTCTTTATCAGAAGAAGACACACTTTTCGGGGGAATGCGTGCAATTTTCGCAACCACATTTTCCACATCGGTAACACCAATTGTTTTCTTACGCTTGCTTGGGGTTTGCAATTGTTGGTAGGCACCGGCCTCATCAATTACGTCGATTGCTTTATCCGGCAAGAAACGGTCATTGATGTAACGTTCGGCTAACTCTGCAGCGGCACGCAAGGCGGCATCGGTGTAACGCAAATTGTGGTGCTTCTCAAAACGGCTTTTGAGCCCTTTGAGAATTTGATAAGTTTCTTCCACTGTCGGCTCATTCACATCCACCTTCTGAAAACGACGTGAAAGCGCACGGTCTTTATCAAAAATACCGCGATACTCCTGATAAGTCGTCGAGCCCATGCAGCGAATTTCGCCGGAAGACAGCAGTGGCTTTAACAGATTCGACGCATCCATAACACCACCAGAGGCAGCGCCAGCACCAATAATGGTGTGAATTTCATCGATAAACAAAATGGAATTTTTTTGTTTCTTTAATTCATTCAGCAGGCTTTTGAAACGTTTTTCAAAATCACCGCGATATTTAGTGCCGGCCAAAAGAGCACCCATGTCCAGCGAGTAAACCACGCTATCAGCCAAAATTTCTGGCACGTCGCCATCAACAATACGCTTGGCAAGACCTTCAGCGATGGCGGTTTTGCCTACGCCAGACTCACCCACTAACAGCGGATTGTTTTTGCGACGGCGCGAGAGAATCTGACATACGCGCTCAACCTCAAACTCGCGCCCAACTAATGGGTCAATACGCCCCTGCATCGCCGCTTCATTCAAGTTTGCGGCAAAATTCTCCAGCGGGCTTTGCGAGGTTGTTTCGCTTGTTGTTGCATCCTCATCCTGATTTTCTTGTGGTGAGTGATGATCGTGACTGTGATCAGTATGGCCAGACACTTTGTGAATACCGTGAGTGATGTAGTTCACCACATCAATGCGGGCAATACTTTGTTGTTTTAGATAATAAACAGCCTGACTTTCCTGCTCGCTAAAAATGGCGACGAGAACATTAGCGCCGGTGACTTCTTGTTTGCCGGAGGATTGCACATGAAATACTGCGCGTTGTAATACACGCTGAAAACCTAAAGTTGGCTGGGTTTCACGCTCGGAATCATTTTCAGGAATGAGCGGGGTTGTGGAATCGACGAACTCGATTAATTCTTTACGCAGACTCATTAAATCAGCACCGCAAGCACGCAGTACATTAGCGGCTGAATCGTTGTCGATGAGCGCCAGCAACAGATGCTCAACCGTCATAAATTCGTGTCGCTTTGAGCGCGCACCTTTGAAAGCAAGATTTAAGGTTACTTCAAGATCTTTACTTAACATCGCGCATACCCTCTTCTAACCAACAAATTTAAAATCCACCTGCACTACCTTTGATCATTACTCACCATCTTCAACCGCCTCTATCTCGCACAACAGCGGATGTTGATTCTCTCTAGCATATTGATTCACTTGCGCCGCTTTAGTTTCAGCTATATCACGAGTATAGATGCCACAAACTGCTTTACCGTGAACATGTACCGTTAACATTACGTGAGTGGCTTTTTCGCGCGACATGGAAAAAAACACTTCCAGTATTTCCACCACAAAATCCATCGGTGTGTAATCGTCGTTTAATAGCATCACCTTATACATTGGTGGCCGTTTTAGCTTCGGCTTGGACGTTAAGACCGCAAGACCGCCATCAGATTCATCGGCCGAGTTGTCGTCGTCTTTATTTAAGGTTAGTTGAAGGTTTTGGAGATTGCCCATAGAGATTCAATACAAAGTAAAAATGATTAGTAGTTCAGCGGTATTGTAACTCATTGGCATAACAAGCCCTAATGAGCCTTGATACGCATAAATGCTTGACTTTGGGTCAATTGTTGGATAAAAAAAGAGCGCGCTTGCACAGAAATGCGTCACTTAGTTTAAATAAAAGCACCAAGACTCAAATTAAAGACATTCAGCATTGCACTTTTTATAAACGTAAAAGCATATATCTCGTCCAACCCCAAGCAACTGCTGTACTTGGGACAATAATAACGATAGTGATGTTTTTCAAGGGCATCACTTGGGCAGAAGGATTCCAATCATGCCAACTGGCACCGTCAAATGGTTTAATAATGCAAAAGGCTACGGCTTTATCCTCGCGGATGAAGGCGGCGAAGATCTATTTGCGCACTACTCCGCCATCACTATGGAGGGTTACAAAACCCTCAAAGCCGGCCAACAGGTGACCTTTGAGGTCACTAAGGGCGATAAAGGGCTGCACGCGATCAATATATCTGCGCCAGCCAATGAGATGTCCATGCAACACATGAGCCGAACGAGCGCGGTTCCCGCCTAAGCCGGAGTAAGTAGAACCTCCCCCCAATAAAAAAGCCCCCCGTATGACTACGGGGGGCTTTTTGGCGTTTGCTGAAATTTGTAAAACTTAATTCAAGCCTGCCAATACCGCATTAAAAGTAGCACTTGGACGCAGGGCAGCAGAGGCTTTGGCGAAATCCGGGCGGTAGTAACCACCCAAATCGACCGGTTTACCTGAGGCAGCCTTTAGTTCATCAACAATCTTGGTTTCGTTTTCGGTCAACGTTTTAGCAACTGGAGCAAATTGGGCTTGCAGGGCAGCATCGTCAGTCTGTGCGGCCAGAGCTTGTGCCCAGTAGAGCGCAAGATAGAAGTGGCTGCCACGGTTGTCCAACTCGCCTGCAGCACGGCCTGGCGACTTATTCTCGTCCAGGAACTTGCCGTTAGCCTGATCCAGAGTCTTGGCGAACACCTTGGCTTTGGCGTTATGGGTGACACTACCAAAGTGATCCAGAGATTCAGCCAATGCAAGGAACTCGCCGAGTGAATCCCAACGCAGATGACCTTCTTCCACGAATTGTTGAACGTGCTTGGGAGCAGAACCGCCCGCACCTGTCTCAAACAAACCACCGCCGTTCATCAATGGAACAATCGACAGCATTTTTGCAGAAGTTCCTAGCTCCATAATCGGGAACAAGTCAGTGAGGTAATCGCGCAGTACGTTACCAGTCACAGAGATAGTGTCTTTACCGACGCGGATGCGATCGAGCGAGTATTGGATTGCCTCTTCCGGAGTCTTGATGTAAATCTCAAGGCCAGCAGTATCGTGATCCTTCAGGTAGGTATCTACCTTGGTGATCAGTTGGGCATCATGAGCACGTTTTGGATCCAGCCAGAAAACCGCCGGAGTCGCTGATGCGCGAGCGCGATTCACTGCGAGCTTCACCCAATCTTGAATCGGTGCATCTTTTACTTGGCAAGCGCGGAAGATATCGCCTTGCTCAACGGCTTGCTCAATCAACACTTTCCCAGCCGCATCCACTACACGTACAACGCCGTCAGCAGCGATTTGGAAAGTCTTGTCGTGTGAACCGTATTCTTCTGCCGCTTGCGCCATCAGACCTACGTTAGGCACGCTGCCCATGGTAGTAGGATTGAATGCACCGTGTTTTTTGCAGTCATCAATAACAACTTGATAAATGCCGGCATAGCAACGATCAGGGATACAAGCTTTAGTGTCTTGCAGCTTGCCTGCGGTATTCCACATTTTGCCTGAGTCACGGATCATCGCAGGCATAGACGCGTCAACGATCACATCGCTTGGCACATGCAGGTTGGTGATACCTTTGTCGGAATTTACCATCGCCAATTCAGGACGAGTGGCGTAAAGCGCTTTGATATCGCCTTCGATTTCCGCTTGCTTTTCTGCCGGCAAAGATTTGATTTTGGCGTAGAGATCGCCGAGACCGTTATTTAGATCAACCGCTAACTCACTCAATACAGCTGCATGCTTTTCTAATACGGGAGCGTAAAACACAGAAACAAAGTGACCGAAAATAATCGGGTCAGACACTTTCATCATGGTGGCTTTCAAATGCACAGACAGTAATACGCCTTTGTTTTTTGCATCTTCAATTTGCTCAGCGATAAAAGTGCGCAGGGCTTTTTTGCTCAATACCGATGCATCAATAATTTCACCGGCCAAAACTTTTACCGATTCTTTCAACACTTTGGTGGCGCCATCTTTAGCGACCAATTCGATTTTTACAGTGCCCGCATCAGCAATCAGCGCTGATTTTTCGCTGCCGTAGAAATCGCCGTTGCTCATATGTGAAACGTGAGATTTGGAATCTGCAGCCCACGCGCCCATTTTGTGCGGGTTTTTACGCGCGTAATTTTTGACTGAAAGAGGTGCGCGACGATCCGAGTTACCTTCACGCAGAACCGGGTTTACTGCCGAGCCTTTAATTTTGTCGTAGCGCGCTTTTGCGTCTTTTTCAGCGTCGTTGGTTGGGTTTTCAGGATAGTCGGGCAGTTTGAAGCCTTGCGATTGCAATTCTTTAATGGCCGCTATCAATTGCGGAACAGAGGCGCTGATATTGGGGAGCTTGATAATGTTGGCTTCTGGCGTAGTCGCCAATTTACCCAGTTCAGAGAGGTGATCACCAATAAATTGTTCTTTAGTCAGGGCATCGGGGAAAGCGGCGATAATACGGCCGGAGAGCGAAATATCGCGGGTTTCGATGGCGATGCCGGAGGATTTGGTAAAAGATTGAACGATGGGGAGTAAGGAGTAAGTCGCTAAAGCTGGGGCTTCGTCGGTTTGGGTGTAGATAATTTTGGAATCAGTCATTTTTTACGTTTACTCCGTTAAGGCAGGCGGCTAGAACCAAGGAAGCCCGCCAACGGAAAACGCCGACACGGCACCCTCGTACAAGAAAATGTTGGCCTTCTAAGGCCTATAAAAGCGCGCGCAGTATAGCAGTGCTGTAAACTTTTGGCATTCGGAGATGCGCCCATCCCGCTGCATTCATCTATTTAGATTACGGCAATTACGTTATGGCTACTTTAGTGTTGTTTAATAAACCCTATGGAGTTCTCTCCCAGTTCACCGATGGCGATAATCGCCCCACTTTGGCGCAATATGTCAAGCTGCCCAATGTTTATCCCGCGGGGCGACTGGATCATGATTCTGAAGGCCTACTTCTGCTTACCGATGATGGCGACCTCCAACATCACATTAGCCACCCTGCTCACAAACAACCCAAAACTTACTGGGTACAAGTTGAGGGCGCGCCTAACAGTTACGCACTGACTAAATTACGCTTGGGTGTGGAGCTGAACGATGGCATGACGCAACCAGCCGAGGTGCGTCTGATCCCCACCCCCAACCTCTGGGAGCGAGTGCCACCGATTCGTACGCGAGTGAACATTCCAACCCAGTGGCTGGAAATTGTGATCTCAGAGGGCCGCAACCGCCAAGTGCGCCGAATGACAGCAGCTGTCGGCCACCCTACTCTGCGGTTGGTCCGGGTAAAGATTGGCGACTGGACATTGGAAGGAATTGAACAAGGGAAATATAAAACCGAAACTGTGCAACCACCCAAATCGACTGCTAAAGCAGGTGTAAACGGAGCGCGTGCGAAAAATAATAACGTCAAACATAAACCCGCCAGCAAGAAGCCTGGGGCTAATCCATCAAACGTAAACAAAACGAATCCGGACAAAATGTCCACCAAGAAGACAACTGGCACTTCGCAAAATAAACGGGCAGCACAAGGTGCAAGTAAAAAAGCACAAACAACAAAGCCGGCAATTAAAACTCTGGTAATTCAAAAACCGAGACCAAAAAAGATTAATGCCCCAGATTAATTCGGTAGTTTATCCATACCCGGTTTAAATTCTTTTTTGATAACGTGAAATAAAGGGTTGTCACTGCGCGGTGGTTGAGGGTTCTTACCTTCCTCCACCGCCTGCCAATATTTCCAACCTAACTCGCCTGTGCCCACTTCATAATCGAAACCATCCCACTCGTCTTCACGAAAAGAATAAAACGCCCAGTGAAATTGTTTCTGATTAAAAATATCGATCAGATCACCTAGATATTCAGCACAACCTGAATTACGCCTATAGCAACCGAACTCACCGGCAACGATACGGTTAGTTGGGATTTTGTGCTGTTTCGCCCAACTCAACATAGGCTCCAGGTAATCCTTTAAGCGTTGCTTATTCCACGCCTGATCAGCACCATTAAAAGGAATATTACCGGGATATCGATAACCTTTTTTATCTTTAAAGTTCTTTAGATTAGTAAATTCATATGGCTCGTACATATGAAAAGCGTAGAGTAAATTGTCGTCGCTCAAGGCGGGCCAATAGGTAAACGCATTAGGCTGCGCATACCAACCTGCATCCAACATAATAGGTGTGTAAGCATCGACATTACGAATCACTTTGATGAGTCGCGCATAAAATGTCGGCAGATCGCGTGCCGAATGTTGGTGCTGCTGATACCAGCTAACAAAACGTTGAGGATCCCCATGCTCCGTCAGGCCTGTGCGTAACTCCGGTATAGGTTCGTTGATAAGATTGTACGCGTAGACTGCAGGATGATCCTTTAAAACTCCCGCCAAATCACGCCAAAACTTCTCTGCGGCATCCCAGTATTTTTTGTCGTTCCATAACCGCAAATCCAACTGCTGATTATTTTGCTGCACCCAGCGGTTACCCGGTAAAGATAAGGGGACTACAACGACTTTAATCTGATGCGCATGCGCCCAATCCAATACTTGCAGTAATTTTTTAACATCGGACTCAACCAACCCTTGGTAGTTATCAAGATTGCCCGCCAGAAAATCTCTTTGCTCGCCACTCCATTTTGCATAGGTCATACGCACCCACGAAACACCCAAATCTTGAGCAGCAGCAAACCACTCCTCATCCGGTGTCACACTGAAATAGTTAGCGCCTTTGCGTTGTTCATTCCAAAATTCAATTTTTTTAACTGCACTTGTTTTTACTGCAACATTTTCAATTGCATACACCTCAACTGCACCGACATAAACTGGCACAAAGAAGTCGATACCCATAATAAAACTAAAGAGAAATATTGATTTCATCTGATCGACACACTCAAAAAAGCACTCAAAAAGAAGGCGTTCCGAGGAACGCCTTGTCTATTCGCATTAATGCAAAAGAGTCATGTGAAAGTGAAGGTTAGCCCTTTCTCGCGGTATTCACGGATACGAATTCCGTAGCTTCCATCGCAGAGTGCGCGCTTGATTAAAAAGCTCTTATCCAGCGCTTTCTGCTCGACTTCATTGAGATTAATAATTTGCTCTTTTTCGAGGGGTTTATTTAGATCTTTTACGATGATAATTTTTGGTAGGTGACGGTAGCGGTAATTGGATTCCAATACTATACCCACCAAACCATTTACCAACTCTACAATACTACCGGGAGGATACAGCCCTACGCACTTGATAAATTCAAGCGCAAGCCGCTCGTCAAAGTGAGTACCGCGATCTTCGAAAATACGTTTGAGTGCATCAGTGCTCGGAATCGCGCGGGAATAACAACGATCACCAGTCATTGCATCATAAGCATCGACAATACAGATAATACGCGCGAAATCAGAAATACCTGCCGCTTTCAATTTGCGCGGATAACCAGTGCCGTCAACTCGCTCGTGGTGACTATAGGCGACGTCAACCGTGGAGTTTGGTACGCCTGGTGATGACATCAGCAAATTGCGGCCATGCACCGTGTGCGCCTTGATGATATTGAATTCTTTGTCGGTGAGCTCTTCGTGTTTATTGAGGATTTGCGGGGGTACACGCATCTTGCCAACATCGTGCAGCAACCCGCATAGCCCCAACTTCTCAAGTTCCGGTTCACTCATACCCAGATGACGCCCGAAAGCAATTGCCAGTATGCAAACATTCAGACAATGTTCTGCAGTGTACTCATCCTCGTTGCGCATGCGCGACATCCAGATAAGCGCATCGGCGTTGCGTAAAATACTGCTCACACAATCTTTAACTGTCGCTTTCGCGTGTTCGGTATTGACCACGCCGCCCAAACGCACATCGTCGAGCAAGGTTTTGGTGAGTTTCTTGGCTTCGCGAAACACGTTCAGTGCCGCCGCATGCTCCTTCTGGGCTTCAATTTTGTTGATGTAGGATTTGACTTTGGGGATGGCTGGGCCAGAAACGCCGCGCTCTTCAGGGGGAATCCACTGCTCATGTACCGCATCGATCCACACATGCTCCGAATACTGAGCGACAGCGTCTATATCGTCGAGACTCTCAATGATAAAGCCCTGCATAAGGAATGGGGTTTCCTGCCAGTCACGATCCAGCTTGGAAACAAACATGCCTATCTTCAGCTCAGAAATGTGGATTTGGACGGTGCTTAGCTTCTTATCCACATAGCCCGGCCTTACTTCTCGCCGATCCAAAGGAACCTCACTTTTTGTGTTTTTTATTGTTGCAGCAGGGGGCTTACAGCTTGCTACCTAAGAATCATAGCTGCTTTTGAAACCGGTCACACGAAACAAAAAGCTATGAGGGTAAGGAGTTTTTATATCTTAATCGATATTTAAGCGCCAACCAAGAGTACTTGCATACAAGCGACGCAAATCATGCCCCCGCGCGCGCTTACACACCATACTACAGCCGTTTGGCTTTGTCCCACAGTCGATTCATTTCATCTATCGATGTTTCTGCCAGGGGTGCCGGGCTGTTAGTCTCAATATAATGGAAACGCTGCTCAAATTTTTGATTGGCGCGACGCAAAGCCTGCTCCGGGTCGATTTTTTGGTAGCGCGCAATATTCACCACCGCAAATAACAAGTCCCCAAGTTCTTCCTCGAGTGCAGCGTTATCACCCGAATTTAACTCAGCTTCTACTTCCATCAACTCTTCACGTACTTTGGCGATGGGACCATAGACGTCATCCCAATCAAACCCTACGCTCGCGGCACGCTTTTGTAATTTGGCCGCACGGCTCAAAGACGGCAAATTGAGCGGTACGTCGGCGAGTATTCCATGTGCGCCTTTTTCCGCGCGCTCTTGTTGTTTGATGGCTTCCCAACGCGCTTTAACATCGGTCGGTAATGTGTGACGATTTTCTATCCGACTATGTAAAGTCCCATCGGGAAAGACATGCGGATGGCGGCGAATTAATTTGGCGACCAAATCAGAGACAACACCTGCAAATTCAAAACGATCTCCTTCTTTGCCGAGCTGACTGTAAAAAATCACCTGAAATAATAAATCGCCCAATTCTTCTTTGAGATGGACAAAATCCTGTTTCTCAATTGCGTCGACAACTTCGTAGGCTTCTTCCAAGGTCGAGGGTGCGATGCTGGCGTAATCCTGTGTGAGATCCCATGGGCAACCGGACTTTGGATCGCGCAAACGCGCCATCAAATAAAGTAAATCGTCGATGCTGTATTGGGTCACAAATCAGATCCTAATGTTTACGGCGCGCCGAGGCGATGTTGGGTAACTGGTTGAGTTTGGTAAGAATGCGACTCAGCTCGTCAAAGCTGCGAATCTCCACCGTCACCAGCATATCCACTGTATTTTTGCGTTTATCCGATAGGGTTTGCATGGCAACAATATTGATGCGCTCCGTATCCAGCAGCGTTGTAATATCTTTCAACAAACCATAGCGGTCATAGGCTTCAATAACCACATCCA
>CAZCJR010000002.1:0-106918 GCA_964499225.1 uncultured Cellvibrionaceae bacterium
GTAGCACCGCCGGCGCAGAAGGTATCGCCCTCGCCTATCAATTAGCAGAAGCGAATTTTAATTCCAAAGGTGTTAACCGCATTATCCTCGCTACCGATGGTGATTTTAATGTCGGCCAAACGGGCGATGAAGCGCTGCAGGATTTTGTCGAGCGCAAACGCGACAAAGGAATTTACCTATCCGTTTTAGGGTTCGGCCAAGGCAATTATCAGGATGCAATGATGCAAACCCTGGCGCAAAACGGCAACGGCACCGCCGCTTATATCGATACACTCAGCGAAGCGCAAAAAGTATTGGTGACAGAAGCCACCTCCAATTTATTCCCGATCGCCAAAGATGTGAAAATCCAGGTGGAGTTTAACCCCAACACCGTTAAGGAATATCGCCTGATAGGCTATGAAACCCGCGCACTAAACCGTGAGGATTTTAACAATGACAAAGTGGACGCCGGCGAAATTGGCGCAGGCCAACGTGTGACCGCGATTTATGAAATCACACCTGTGGGTGCTGGGAGTGGATTGTTGGAAGAGAGCCGCTATCAAAAAGAAAGCAAACACGATACTGACAAAAATAGCGAATACGCTTTCTTGCGCCTGCGCTATAAATTACCGAGCGAAACAAAATCCAATTTGATCGAGACGCCCATCGCCACCGCAAGCAAAGTGAAGATCAACGCTGACTACCAACAAGAAGTGAATTTCTCCGTCGCCGTCGCCGGGTTTGCGCAACTGCTACGCGGCAGCAACTACGCAGGCGATTTTAGCTACGACAAAGTGATTGAGCTGGCGCAAGCGAATAAAGGGAAGGATGAATTTGGCTATCGCACCGAGTTTGTGCAATTGGTACGCAAAGCGAAGATTGCAAAGGAGATCTAATTTTAAAAATAGCTGTGATACTCAAATTGAAGACCACAGCTATCTACTTTTACCACGCCCTGCGTAAGGAAACGGTGGCCGATGTTAATAGCAGCAGTAAACTAGCCCCCCCTACATTTCAGGTAAGAGAGGTATGGAACAGATCACTAGCAGTGTTTTACGATATAGTCACCAATCACTGCTGCGCGATCAACCCCATAAATCATATTGATGCAAGGATCACTAGTTTATGCTTATAAAGAAAATAATGTCCGTCTTTGTACTAACGACACTTTTTCTTCCGCCTTGGGCGTACAGTGATGACACAGGTTTATTAACTAGCGCAGCGGGAATTGTAGAAAATAGTGGCGGGCAAGACGAACCAGAAATAAACTCCAGTGTTGGCTCGGACCAGCTGGATATAGCAGCAGTGGCACGTGTAATTTCTTTGGATGGGCAGGTTTCCGATGAAAAAATAAAGCAAAAAATCGAGGAGATCCTCGCCGCCGCTTCCAAATATTCCTCCTTGCAAGTCAATGTGAATTCCGGCCTAGTCTACATCAGCGGAGCTACAGACGAGCGACAATACATTAATTGGGCTACTGATATCACCAAAAATATTGATGGTGTAGTGGCAGTTATCAACAATATAAAACTAAAAAACCAAAATTACTTTAGCGTATCAATAATAAAAAACGAACTGCACTCAATGTGGGTTGGCGTGCTTGAAATAGTTCCACGCGTGATTTTTGGATTTATCGTGTTAGCTATTTTCTTATTATCATCCTCGCCGCTTTCACACTGGCTAACACTTCCCTTTAACCGAAAAAATGGCAGCCAACTGATTCACGAGGTGTTCAGGCGGGCTATTTCTCTGTTGTTTTATCTTTTAGGGGCCTACTTTTTCTTGCGTATCGCAGGCTTGACGCAATTCGCATTAGCAATTATTAGCGGGACGGGTGTGATCGGCTTGATTTTAGGCTTTGCTTTTAGAGATATAGCGGAGAACTTTATCGCGAGCTTATTGATCAGTGCACAGCGTCCGTTTCGATTAGGTGACGTCATTGAAGTACAAGGGCACGTTGGTGTGGTGCAGAAAGTGACAGCGCGCGGTACCACGCTGGTAGACTATGATGGCAATCACATCCAAATTCCCAATGCGATTGTATACAAAAATATCATTCAAAACCTATCAGCCAATCCGCGGCTACGAGGAAAGTTTTCCATCGGGATAGGTTATGACGCCAGTATAAAATTAGCGCAAGAGCTCGGCACAAAGATAATGCTCGAACACCACTCTGTGCTGAAGGAACCTGAACCACAAGTGCTCGTGGACTCACTCAGCTCATCCACAATCATATTAAAAATTTACTTTTGGGTTGATAGTGAAGCTCATTCCGTGCTGAAGGTGTCATCCATTTTAATGCGCCTGATTATGCGTGAGTTTGAAAAAAATGGAATTACTATGCCTGATGATGCGCGGGAAATAATATTCCCGAACGGGGTTCAACTGGTTGACTACCCGAATGCGGCCAATCATCCGCAGGATAATAATTCTCTGGACAAGAATACTGAGTTATCAGCTAGCCATGCATCAATCTCGCACACACCAATAACATCGACAATCGACGAAAACCCCGAACGTGATGTTGCGCGAGATTCAGTCCCAGACTCAACGCCTGAGGATATCAGTAGCGATACCGAAACCATTAGGCAGCAAGCAAATAATGCGCGCGCGCCGGAAGAGGGGAAGAATATTTTGTGAATATATAAGCAGTAATTATTGGATATTCGAACAGGATTAATAAAGCCCACATTCAGCATCAGGTAGGTTGCCAATGCATAAAATAGTGTTTTATCTGTCGCAGATACTTGCCAAAATGTGGGTTCGCTGCTGCATCTTTTGTTTTTTTGCGCTAATTACATTTTTTATTGGACCTATTCTTAGTCCCTATATTCCTGCTCTATTTAAAGAAGTGATTTCAACGGATGCGGTTAAAAACATTCTACAAATAATCGCCTCCAGCATGCTTGCGGTAACCACCTTCTCGCTATCAATTATGGTTCAAGCATTTAATGCAACAGCCGCTACGGCGACGCCACGCGCGAGCAAATTATTGATGGAAGACGCAACCGCGCAAAATGCATTGGGTGCATTCATTGGCGCATTTTTATTTAGTATCGTTGGCATAATAGGCATAAGTGCAGGTATGTATGACGACGATGTTATCGCTGTACTATTCCTATTTACGCTAATTTTGATTGCCGTCATTATTGTGATGCTATTACGCTGGATCGACCAACTCTCCCGCTTGGGGCGGGTTTCAGTCACTATAGATTTGGTTGAAACAGCTTTACTATCTGCCATTGATGCTCGCGCCAAAGCCCCCTATTTAAACGCGCAACCGTTGATAGCCGACACTAAACATCTCTTCCAAACAAAGCACGCCGTTATTGCAGAGGATATTGGTTACGTGCAGTATTTTGATATACACGCACTGAACAATATTGCACTTGAAGAGAATATTAAAATTTACCTCGCGATAAACCCTGGCGTTTTTTTAGATTCCGTTAGGCCTTTTGCATTCACCTCTAAAACTATCGGCTCTGCTATTAAAGAAAAAATAGTATCTGCTGTGGTAGTGGGTAAGGAGCGCACATTCCAGCAAGATCCTCGCTATGGATTTGTCGTTTTATCAGAAATTGCCTTGCGCGCACTGTCTTCTGGTGTCAATGACCCAGGGACAGCGATTAGCGTTGTGACGGCCTACGTAAGGGCTGCCCGACATTGGGCAAATACAATGAAAGAATGCAAGCGATGCCGCACGGCCGGAATAATCGATGGCACTCTAGCTGTTAAATATTCGGAAGTGTTTGTTGCTCCAATAGAGGAGTCCGATATGCTTGACGATATGTTGACCGCATTACTGGAAAGCGCTGGTTCAAATGCAATCGTAGTAATGCATTTAAAGAAGGCGCTCGCATCATTGAAAGCATTTGATGAGACCACATTCGCACCATTAATCGGCGATTGGGAAGAACGTTTAATGTCAGCTACGAAGGGAAAAATTGCAGAGGAAGATATACAGCGGCTTCTCGGTTTTAAGTGAGCAGCTTCGGTGAGTGAGTCCTGATATAAATCACTCACCACCCACCACAAAGTTATCGCGCCCTACCCCGACTCTCCGACATAGGATACCTATCCCTCATAGTCCCGCCCAAACATTGACATACAGCATCGTCACTATTTTTTGTTTGAGTCCAGATGATTCTGATCGAGACGCCCCAGCCAGCGCAAGGAAAGTGAAGATTAGTGCTGAAACCGATAACAAGTGAATTTCTCCACCGCCGTCTCCGGGTTTGCACAACGGCTACGTGGCAGATTTCCCGGAGCTCCCGCGACCGGATCCCAGCATCAAAAATGATAATGCCTCTCAACTAAAAAGAGCTTATTCCCCAATAAAGCACATCTTGTAATTGTTTAAATTTGAACTAATGTTCAGTACGGAAAGCCAGCGATTTTTTCCCCTGTCCAACTCTGTCCGGTCGTAAGGTGGCCTGGAACCACCCACTCAACTGCTGTTTAGCTCGGGCTTCAAGTACGTCCATGCATGTGTTTTATGCTTGCATTTTCCTCGTATCGTCCTTTTTTGAAAGACATTTATTCACAAAAAATCTTTAATTTATTTGAGGTTACTATGGGCTCGTTAGGTACTCGGGGTAAATTGTTCCTAGGTTTCGGTGTGGTGCTTGGCGTCTTTCTAATATCTTCCGTGCTTACTTTCATTCAATTTAATAACAATGCCGAAAATAATAAGTGGACTAACCATACATACAGAGTGATTTATGAAGCGGAAAATATTTTAATAGCATTAATCAACATAGAAACAGGCCAGCGTGGCTATTTATTAGCTGGGCAAGATGCCTTTTTAGATCCACTGAAACAGGGTGAGCAAGATTTCAAAACTGCTTTTGATTCGATAAAAAAACTGACCAGTGATAATGAAAAACAACAGGAACGACTGGAGAGAATTGCGCGAGACTACACAGCCTGGAAAACTGGCGTGGTGGATGTTGAGATCGCTAAACGTCGTGAGCTAGCGACAATCCCAGGCGCAATGGACGAGATAGTGGTCATGGTGCAGCAGGCGAAAGGTAAAACCGGGATGGACGCTATGCGTGCAACCTTGGGTGATATATACCAAGAGGAAAGTAAATTATTGAAAGTGCGTGCAGAGGCAGAAGAGCAATCCAGAAAAACCACATCACTCACGCTAATTATTAGCATGCTAATCGCTACGATTATTGCTGTTGCAATATCTTTTTATTTTAGTAAGAAATTAATAAGTCAGTTAGGCGCTGAACCAGAGATCGCTGCAAAATTAGCGCAAGATATTTCCCGTGGCGAATTGACCACTAACCTGAGAGAGTCAGATAGCCCATCGGGCAGCATCATGGCAGCCATGTTACAAATGGCCAGTCAGTTAAAAGGTATCGTCTCGGGCATTCAAGTCACATCTGATCAATTGAAAGACACTTCGCGCCAGCTGGCAACAAGCAGCGAAAAATCTATTCGCGAGCTGCGTGTGCAAAAAGAAGAAACAGAGCAAGTCGCTACTGCCATGAATGAAATGACCGCCACAGTGAGCGAGGTTGCGCGAAATGCACAGTTTGCATCAGACGCAACCAAGACAGTTGATCTGCGTGTGATTGAAGGCGGAAAATTGGTGAATGACAGCGTTAAATCCGTGCTGGATTTACATCATGAAATTGAAGAAGCTGCGGCTGTTATCTCCCAACTTTCGCAGCAGAGCAAAGAAATTGGCAAGGTGCTTGATGTTATTCGTAGCATCGCGGAACAGACGAATTTGCTTGCATTAAACGCGGCTATTGAAGCAGCCAGAGCGGGGGAACAAGGGCGAGGCTTTGCTGTAGTTGCAGATGAAGTAAGAACCCTTGCCAGTCGTACTCACATGTCTACAGAAGAAATACGCAGCATGATCGAGCGCTTACAAAAAGGAGTTGCCAACGCTGTAACCACTATGGAAAAAAGCCGGCTTGAAGCACAGCAAACAGTTAGTTTTACCAAGGAAACGGAAGCCATTCTCGGCGTCATAAAAAGTTCAGTGTCCGAGGTAAATGGATTGAATATACAAATCGCCACGGCAGCTGAAGAGCAGTCCCATGTTGCGGAGGAAATAAACCGGAATGTTATTCGGATTAATGAAGTAACCGATATAACAGTTACCGCTATATCCCAGGTTGAGCGCTGCAGTAGTGAGTTGATGAGCGTTTCTGCGGACTTGCAAGAAAAAATTGCTTATTTTAAATACTAATTAACAATATTTAGCTAAACTCCAGAGTATTAAACGCTTAAGAGGCTGGGCACTTAAGATTGCCCAGCTCATACCGCGACAGTATTTTGCGGAAAAACTGGGGCTTTAGCGATCGTTCGGAGTCATAGGCGGCTTCTGATTCGCAAGATTATCTCCTTTATTTTCAGCTTCTTGTGTCTGCCGTTTCATCTCATTCATTTTTTGCTTAAAGTCGAGCAAGCCCAATTTGTAGCCCTTGTCAAAATTCGCCCGTAACTCCGAGGGGCAAATATTCGGGTTTTCACGATTATGGAGTCCCCGCTGGAATCCATTTTCGTGGTTGCAGAACTCAATAATTCCCAAAGTGTAGCCATCAATATAGGCTGCTTTGGCACCAGCCTCCAGTAGTGACCCGCACTGGTCAATGTATGTATCAAAATACCTTATGGATTTAGCTGCCTTGGCCGTCGCCACGCCAATTTCTTTCCAATTTTCGCCAGTGCAATTGATGCTTTGATCTGGCGTCTTCGTGGATGAACAACCGAACGTTAAAACAGGTAACATAATGAATAGTAGAATCCGCATTTTTTAATCTCCTAAGTTAAATTAATTTACCAGTGCACTCTTATTCTGAATAATATTTTCCAGAGTCAACATAGTCTCCTGCAACTCTGACATCGCCGGATTTTTTTTATACACACTTCGTAATACAGTTAAGGCTGAAGAGTAGTTCTGTGAATCAATAAACATTTGGGCGCGGCCAAGCAACGCCTTCTTTTCGAAATCCTGCAGAGCCTCTGCCCTTAAGTAATAGAACTCCGCTTGAACATAGTCTTTGTGAAAAACTAGAAATTCTGCATAACTCAGCAACGCATCACCCAACAAAGGATTTATCTCTAACGCGGTTTTGTAATAAGCATCGGCCTGTCCGTAATTTTTTTTATGATTCATAATCCGGGCAAAATGTAGATAATAAATTGCCTGATCATCTGCAGATAATTTTTTAACTTCTGATGAAAATAACCTTAGTAACTTCTCTGCTTGATCATATCTACTGGCTTGGACCAACCAATTTACATAATCAAAAATCGATTTTTGATCCAACTGACCTTTAGCTAAAGATTTTTCCATCAATTCAATAGCACGATCGTAACTTTTTAACTGCAAATGCAATTGCGCAGCTGTTTTTAGATTTCCATCACCATCATCACCCAATAAAATTGCCATTTCCAAACTAGCTAAAGCCAATTCCCTATTATTCATTTGCAGAGCAATCGTCGCTTGATTTAGCCAAACCTGTGGATCATTCGGCCTTTTTTGAATCAATTCTTTTATGTAAGCTTGAGTAGCCTCATACATTTTTGATTGGGATAATGCAGCTAGTAGCCCTTGCTGCCATTGCGGATTTTCCGGCTCCAACGCTAAAGCCTGCTGATATTCACTAATCGCGGAAGTGGCACCATGTAGCGTTAAATTCAAATACGCCAACTGACCATGAATGATGGCCTCATTGGATCCATAAGCAACAGCATTGGCAAAATATTTTCTTGCTGTAGCGAAGTCCTCCCGGATTAAATAGAGCTGACCAAGGTCACTATGGGCCCTTACTAATTGAGGCATACGTTTTAAAACAGCTATGTAGGTATCTTCTGCTTTTTGATATTCCTTTAAAGAAAAGTAAACCTGGGCTTTAAGCATCAACATGGCCGGGCTCAATTCCAAATCATAAAACTCATCTAATTCAGCCAACACCTCTTGTTTTTTACCAGAATCCAATAACTCTTTTAGCCTGACTGCGGATTCAACTTCCTCAAGGGCAATTGAAACCTCTCTTTGACTATAAGCCGCTGAAAACTGTGGAAGTACAAATGTAGGTTTCTCTACTGTAATATCAAATACATGTTTTGAATCAGCATATAAATTAGATGCAGACAAACCACCCAATAGAATTATTAACTTTCCAGTTGTTGAGAATATTGAATGCATCTTCATTAGTAACTAGATCCTTAAACTAAAATTCAGCGAATACAAATATACTGCTTGCACTGGCTGGCCATTTTTTAATGGAATTGTGAATTTTGAATTATTAATTGCCTTTCTGATTACTGAAATCATTTCAGGATAAATAGGATCCACGATTTTTTTTACATAAGCCCTGCCGGTTTGATCAATAATAATTTCCACTTTAGTTTCCACTCTCATAATACCCCGACGGCTCAATTCAGGAGGGAAACTAATATTATTCCTGGACACCAGTTTTGGTACCTGATCTAACTCTTTCACTTCGAATAGCGGCAAATCCAACGTTAAATTTTTTCGTACATCTAAATCATCCAGATTAAA
The DNA here is from genome assembly GCA_964499225.1 of uncultured Cellvibrionaceae bacterium. Taxonomy (GTDB): domain Bacteria; phylum Pseudomonadota; class Gammaproteobacteria; order Pseudomonadales; family Cellvibrionaceae; genus Cellvibrio. Next base: position 8,513 of record CAZCJR010000002.1, read on the forward strand.
TTCCGGTTTTGTAATTTTTTCCAAGCGTCCAAAAGAAAGCTTGGGATTGTCGTCATAGTTCATTGCAGGCCCATCTCCGCCCCCAAGTAAATTAATTGATGGTACTGACGGGCTAACATCAAGCGCTTCCAATTTAATCGGCGGTGGCGGTGGCGGAGGTGGCGGAACGAATGCTTCTAATTGACGAACTTCTATCTGGTCTTCTTTTTTTTCCCCAACAGACTCCAGCTTCAACATTAACCATGTCATCAAACCAACCAACAACAGACTCAATACCCACGGGATAACCTTAATCGCCAATTGAATCCTGGAAAAAGACTTTGACATAGCTTAATCCGACGCTGATGTTGCTATATTAATTTTTTCAATCCCAGCCAACTTGGCCTGATCAATCACCTTGACTAACAATTCTGTTGGCACCGATTTATCAGCCTGAATTACCAAAGGTTTGGATTGAGTCTTACTCAATTGCGTTAGAGTATTACGTACGCCGGATACGCCTATATTAGTTCCACCATAAATCACTTCATGTGATCGTGTAATAGCAATCAATATGATGGAGTTTTGTATGGACTTGGACGACACCGCCTGTGGTTTATCAATTTCAACTCCTGTTTCTTTTACAAAAACAGTAGTGACAATAAAGAAAATCAATAAAATAAACACCACATCCAATAATGGCGTTAAATCTATATCCTGACTTTTTGCTTCTTGTATTTTATGTTCAATTGATGATTTCATTTGCCGGCTTAACTTCCCATTTGTTTTTTTTAAGTTGTAAATAATTGAGCATTAACAAACCTGGCACAACCGTTACTAGCCCTAACTCTGTTGTAAACAAAGCCTCAGCAATGCCGCCACTGACAATTTCTTGCACTGCGGAAGACTTTTGTATCGACATTCGAAAAAACGTATCCAACAATCCTGTGATAGTTCCCAGCAATCCCAATAAAGGTAAGGACGATAATAAGTGTTTCAAAGAAGAAAGCCAGAAACAGGTTCGCTGATACCATGCTTGGCCCAATGGTGAAACAAAACATAAATCGATCAAGATGGCATAGGATATAAAGGCCATAAAAAAAATGGCCCATACCACGCCACTGCTTATCCAAAAATACTCCGACGCCATTTCATTCATAAATAACTCCGATTAATTCAGTGTTACTTTGCTGATTTTGATAGCAAAGCTTTCCAAATCATGAAGATAGGTTTTTATTTTTCTGGATAGCAATGCACTGGCAATCAACGAGGGAATAGCAACAATCAAACCCAATTCAGTTGTGATAAGGGCAATCGATATTCCGCCCGATACGGTTGAAGCATCACCTGTTCCAAAAATCGTCATCATTTTAAAAGTACTGATCATTCCAGACACAGTTCCCAATAAGCCCAACAATGGTGCAATGGCAGCGCTAACGCTGACGACGCTCATGAACTTTTCCACTTTGTGTCTGTACTCCATCAGATAGGCCACCATCAAATCATCACGTTGTTGCGATACAGGTGTGCGCCGAGCTATATCCAGAAGCCCCTGCTGCGGCCGTCCAGCGTTGGCCATTTTATTTTTTACCTCAAATGTTTTTTGCGGAGTAGTCTCATTCGCCAACAAATCAGCCAGTTCTCTATCCAATTTTGGCAGCCGAATAAATTCTATGGTTTTTAACAGTGAAATTATTAACGATAGCAATCCGAAAATAACAATAGGGATTGCCCAAGCGCCGCCTTTCTCAATATGTCCAAGCAAGCTGTCGCCTTGCCCTATTAATTCAAAAGCCTTGCCGAGAGTAGGATCAAAGCTGACCACACCAGCACCAGCAGAGTGGAGTTCGGCCGTGTCGTTTTTTTTCTGTGAGTTATAAGCGAACGCAATGCGCGACTCATTAGCATCATCCGATGCAATGCCCGCCACATCCAACTCAGAGTTGTAAACTACTTTTACTGCGCCGAGCTGAATAAGCTGACTCTTCACCACATCACCTGACGAAGTCACCAAATCAACACTTGTCCATTGTGGGTTTAATTTTTGTTGTACTTCAGCGGCAATAATTTGCAACGTTGCGGGCACCGCTTTATTCTCATCAGTTGTACCTACTCCGGTTAAATCGGTCGACTCAACATAATGAGTTAGTAGACTTTTTTGGTAATTACTTTGACTTTTCCATTGATCGACTCGATCTTTCAATTGGTCCAAGCCCAACAATTGCTCATCCTTTTGGCGGCGAATTACAGCCGCTTTTTCCCTCAAGGATTTGATTTGTTGTTGCTGCCTATCTAGCTGATTCGCATAGTGCGCACTTTCTTGCATCATCTTCTTTTGCAAGCTTTGCAATTCGGATTGAGATTGGGAAATACGACTGACTAAGGTTCTTTCAATTTCCGGGTTCGCAAAAGCCGGAATAGACAGTAAATTCATACCGAGAAAACAAAAGAGTATTTTTATTATTTTCATCATCAATTACCTTTTGATTCCAATTTTATGGGCAATGACACCAGATCCGCCAATGTCGGATTTTCAATTATGGCAATCATATTTTTTATTTCTTGGGGGTTTAATTCCCGCCCCAACTCCGCCTCGGCTTCATTTTTTCCCCACCACGTCCAGCCAAGCTGCGTCGCTCGACCATAACCGTACTCGCTTCCGTCTTCACTTAAATACCAACCCTGACTTAAACCCAGATAGACTTGCGTTACCCTGATAGATCTAGCCACCTCGCCATTGTTTGCAGCAAGATCAATAGTTGCCTTGTGAATAGCAACGCGCTGATCAAACTCATCAATTAATTTGAATATAGATAGTAAACGCTCCAATTTTTCGCTTTGCGATAGATTGGCATCAAGCAATGCCATTTTCCCGCCAACCTCATCTGCCAAAGGCGGAGCTAATCTGTGCTGAAAGGATTGAATCGATAAAACTGCTTGATTAATTTGCCCTGCAAGGAGGGATTGCTCTTGCTCTAGTTGTTCTTGATCAGTCAGTAGAGTCTTACGATGCTGGTCTATATCAGAAGTAGACGCTTCTGTTTCTGATAAAACTTCATTCAGTGCGGATTTTTCAATCTCCAACAATTGCTGGCGTCGCTCCAACTCGGATTTGCGCTCGGCCCACTCCATTTGCAACTTGCCTTTCTGACCTTCAAGTTGAATCCACTTTTGCATCAGCCCATCGATCTGAGTCTCTGAAAAACAAGGCAAAGAAGTGGCAGCCAACACCATCAATACTAATTGTCTACTAAATCCCATTTTTATCCCTTAACTCGTTATTTTAAAAAACCAACATCGCATATTCAGGTGACCACGTATGTGTCACCTATATAAAGGGGTTCCCAGACAATTAGCCCGGGTAAATCTAAAGACCTCCTGCGTCTCATCTGTATCAGGAGCGGGCTACCGACGAACCAAACCGCCCGAATTCATCATGGTTATAAGGTGATCACCTCACGGGTGGCCTACACCAAAGCCCAGCTTTTATTTTTTCAATCGCACTAGACTGACTAGAAATTCTTAGGGTGACTCTAGCAATCGAAAAAGGAAAAGGACTGACCAAGCAATAACTCCGCACTTACCATTTGCTTACCTCTATAATTTTTTATTTGATTTGCTCCGCTACTTTGATAATTCTGGAATAAGCGGGGTTATATTTAAGGTCTTCGTTGGCAGGAGCATCATCATTAATGGCGCGGTTAAGGCTGTAGTGTTAACCGGTGCAAGCATCGATGCGCAGCGCGACATAGTTGGATTTAACGCTTCGTTCAGAAATAACTGCTTGCCAGGATTGTCCAGTTCAGACTGAATATCAGCCCTTTGGATAAGACTTTGATATCTGGCGGTGTTTACTAGATCGACACTGGATTGCAAAACGCTACGCGCTCGGCGGAGTATTTTTTCAGTCGCGGGAATATCTTTTTTGAAGGCGGTGGCAAGTTTGCACACCTTTGTTGGACTATCTAGGCTCGGCTGTGGTTCACCGGGTAAATATACATCCAGTCGAGCATCAAGCATCCTTACGCATCCTTTTGTAAAACTCGTGCGCTACACATAGAGCGCACGGGTAGATAGTTGGTGCGCCATCTTAGCTTTTGTAGGGCATGGTTCCAAGATAATCCTTCTTGCCCACATCAACACCGTTGTGACGCAGAATCGCGTAGGCGGTTGTGATATGGAAATAAATATTCGGGATTGCATGTTGAATCGCAAATTCGGTGCCGGTGAGATATTTGCCTTCCCACCGCGGTTGGCTGATATGGCGCTCGGCAGCACCGGCGAAATCTTCCGGTTTAAATCCGGCGAGATACTCCAGCACTGCCTGGATGCGCGCCTTTAGTTCCGGCAGGGTTGTTTCAGTATCGGCATGCACAGGTGCGGATTCCACTTTGCCGGTCAGACGCGCGACGCCTAGTTTGGCGGTGTCGCAGGCAATTTGTACCTGGCGAATCAAATTAAATTGATCAGGTGCAAGGCGCGAATTTAACAGCACAGCAACATCGAATTTTTTGGCCTCGGCATGGGCGGCGCCTTTATCGAGAATGGCGTTAAGGCTATTGAGGGCCTTGCTGAATTGCACAACGGTAAGTTCATAAAACATGGGGATCTCCTGAGGGATTTAGGCAAGCAGCAATCAGCCGCTCGACGAGGGATAAAGAACTCTATCCATGTGGGGCCGAATAACCGCGATTCAACCGGGATGAAAAAATCCCGCAACCAGTGCGGGATTATTCAGCGTAAAAACATGGGGAGTTGAGTTGGCCTATATTACGGCGCCCTGCCCGCATCGATAGCGTCATCCACTTCCCCGGGCGAGAGAATTTTCGGACCGGCGGGCTGCGCTGGCGGCTGTGTAAATGTCTCTGTACTTTTGATTAATTGGGAGCTATCAATACCCACACCACTACCCAACGCTTCGGCGACGGCTTTTTTCAGCACAATAATCGCGATGCGGCGATTGATAGGTTCACGCGGTTTATCGATTAGCATGGGAGCCGCCGAGCCCATTCCCTGTACAGTGGCGACCTTGGCCTCTGGATAGCTACCGCCCAAGAGTGCGCGGCGCGCAGAGTTGGCGCGGTCAGCCGATAATTCCCAGTTGGTATAAGTTGCACCAATGCCATAGGGTGTCGCATCGGTGTGGCCCGTAACGCTGATTTTGTTTTGCACCTTGTCCAGAATCGGCGCCAACGCCCGCAATACATCGGACGACCAGGTTTGCAAATTAGCGCTGCCCACATCAAACATGGGGCGCTGATCTTTATCGACAATCTGGATACGCAACCCCAAGGCCGTGAAATCAATCAGTATCTGGTCTTTGATCTGCTGAAACACGGAATCCAGCGAATTAATCTCCGTCTCCAATTGTTTTTTAAGCTCTTCTAACTGCTCGGATTCAATCCGCTCCAATTCCTTCCGCAACTCTTCTTGGGAAAGCTCTTTGTCATTTGCCGATGTGTCGTCAGGATCATCGGCTTGGGTTTGTATCTGCGGCGCCTCCAAACTCACCAAGCCCAAATCGGCACCGCCCTCGCCAACCACGTACTGGCTGCCAGGATCAAGAAAGTGCGATGAAATTGCTTTTTTCTCTTCAGGTGAAGTACTGCCGAGCAACCACATCAATAAAAAGAATGCCATCATCGCCGTCATAAAATCGGCAAGCGCCACTTTCCAGGAACCGCCATGATGACCATGACCGTGCCCTTTTTTCTTTTTGATGATGATTGGCTGCTGTGATGCGCCCTTGTCCATTATTTAGTCCTTATTTTTTCGCACGATATTGTTCTTCCAGCTCTTTAAAGCCAGGGCGAACACTGTGGAAAAGGACTTTACGGCCAAACTCGACCGCGACTTGTGGCGGCACGCCGCTCATGGACGATACCAGTATCGCTTTTACACACTCGTAGGAGCGAGCCTCGTCGCGGACCTTGCCGTTAAGGTAGGTCGCAAAAGGGCCAATAAAACCGTATGCGAATAGAATCCCCAAAAATGTACCCACCAGTGCCGCTGCAACTGATGCACCAATTTCGGCAGGCGGGCCGCCAATCTTGGCCATGGTGATGATCACCCCCAACACCGCTGCCACAATACCAAAACCAGGTAGGCCATCGGCCGCCGTCTGGATAGCGCCGGGAACTACGGATGCCTCTTGGTGGTGTCCGTCTATCTCCTGCTCCATTAATGATTCCAGTTCGTGTGGCGCCATGTTGCCAGCCACCATCAAACGCAGGTAATCACACATAAATTCCACTAAGTGATGGTCTTTGAGAATCGTCGGGTAATTACCGAAGATCGGGCTGGTATCCGGCTCTTCTATATCCCCCTCAATAGCCATAAGCCCCTCACGCCGGGTTTTGTTGAGTATGTCGTACATGAGGGTGAGAAGCTCAAGGTAGAACAATTTGTTAAATTTTGAGGGAGTTAAGAGGGCGCCACCGGATTTGACCACACCGATAGAGACCGAGAGCGGATTACCGATGATCATGGCACCTAAGGCTGCACCACAGATCACCATAATCTCCACTGGCGACCAGAGCGCCATGATATTGCCCCCGTGGAGCACAAAGCCCCCCAGAACGCACACAAACACCACAATAATGCCGATAATAATATTCACGGAAAAACCCCAGCGCGGCTAAAACGCCCAAAAGAAGCGGCAAAAATGCCCAAGAATTAAACAAGGGAATAAGCGCCACAAAAACGACACGTTCTGAGTATAGGCAGGTTGAATTGAGGTTCAAGGAACGAGGAGAAATTAGCTGCAATTGACCTGGATTATTGCATCACCCACACTGGCGCCCCGAGAAACAGATGACACTAAGGTGAAGCCATGAACATTGATGAACTCTCTCCAGCACGCCAACAAGCATTGGAAGCAGCGGCTTTTCGCCGCTTGCTGGAACATTTGGATAGCCGCAAGGATGTGCAAAATATTGACTTGATGAACCTCGCAGGGTTTTGCCGCAACTGTTTAAGTAAATGGTATGTGGCGGCAGCCAAGGCAGACGATATCGAATTGGATTATGAAGATGCGCGCGAGCGAATTTACGGCATGCCCTACGCGCAATGGAAAGAACACTATCAAACCGATGCCAGCCCGGCGCAACTGCAACAGTTTCAACAAACGCAGCAGGATAAATAACAGACCAGGCTGCGAAAAATACAACGACGACTAAAATTTAATCCGGGTTTTATCGACCGAGGTCTCAATCTCAATCGCACCTTTAGCGAGTAGGAGATTGAGGTTTTTGTCGACCGCAGGATTCATATCCAACACTGCACCCGGTTTGCTGGCGATGCCGACCCAACAATCGCGCCCGGCATTTTTTGCGGCGTAAAGCGCACGATCCGCCGTGTCGACCACTTGCTCCCAGGTCAAGGTGTTAGGAACTTGCGGATAAAATGGATAAACCGCATAACCAATCGAACAGGTCTTTTGCAGTTGCTGTCCATTGCCAATATCAAATGCGTAATGCGCGACCGCTTGACGGATTCGCTCGGCCATCTCCGGCGCTTCTGCACGGGAACAAAAACGCGCGACAATTAAAAATTCTTCGCCGCCCCAACGGACAAGATAATCAGAGTCGCGCAACACTTCTTCCAGCAGACGGCTCAATTGCTCCAATACTTTATCGCCCGCGCTGTGGCCGTAACTGTCATTGACCCATTTGAAATAATCGACATCGAGTAGCATAAAAATCAGATCGTGATCTTTAGGTAACGGCCAGTGAACTTCATCGTCGCCGCTAGCTTGATTGGCGAACAACCACTTTTGGTACTCGCGTTCTACCAGCGAAATGTCGGCAGGCATGGATTTGCTTAGAAAGCGGCGATTGTGCAGCCCCGTAAGTGGGTCAGACAAACTCGCCTCTTCCAATTTTTGATATGCGCCCTGCAGCTCATGCTGAGCTTGTTTCAAACCTTCGTTTTTACTACGCAATTCTTCAGTGCGCTCAGCCACTTTGCGATCCAGATACTGGGTGGCGCTGTAGAGTTGCAAATGCATGTCGACGCGCGCGAGTAATTCTTCTTTGGTTATTGGTTTGGTTAAATAATCATTTGCACCCACTTCAAACCCCATCACCAAATCCTGGGTCTGACTGCGCGCGGTAAGAAAAATAATGGGCAGTTCATAGGTGCGATAAGATTCGCGCAAACGTTTACAGGTTTCATAACCCGACATTTTCGGCATCATAATATCGAGCAACACCAAATCAATATCGCCGTGTTCTTTCACCAATGCGATCGCCTCTTCACCACTGGCCGCTTCCGTAACGCGGTAGTTGCGAAGCGCGAGATGATTCACCAGTACCAGACGATTTACCGAATCATCGTCCACCACCAATATGTGACCTTGGTGTGGTTGGCCGTGGCGTATTTGGCGGGACTCATTCAATTCCGTTGTCGGCGTTTCAGTAAAATCGACCGGCACCACAAAGGCGCTCTCTTCTACAGCCTTAGTCACTGGCAACTCCAGCGACAGCGGCAAACTAAAACTGAACACCGAACCCCGCACGGTATCGGATTGCACCGCTAGAGTCCCGCCATGCAACTCCACCAATTGTTTGGTGATGGATAACCCCAGACCAGTGCCGCCATACACACGCTCTGCGCGGCCATCCACCTGATGAAACGGTTGAAAAATATTGTTCAATTGTTCGGCGGCGATTCCTATTCCGGTATCGGCAATTTGCACCAGAATCTGATCGTCTTTTAATTCGGCGCAAACGCTGACGCTACCTTCGTCGGTGAATTTCACGGCGTTACCGATAAGGTTGTGCAAAATTTGCAGAAGCCGATCTTCATCGGCATAAACAGCAGGTAAATTTTCCGGTACATTATTGTGGAATGTGAGTGGTTTGTTGCCCACCAATGGACGCGAGAGAGTAATAACGATATCGACCAGCACGCGTAAATCCACTGCTTTTTTGTGCAGTATTACGCCCTGGTTTTTTAATTTTGCAAAATCGAGAATATCATTGACCAGTGTCGCAAGCCGTTTTCCGCTGGCTACGATTAAATGCAGGCTGTAGCGGGTTTGCGCAGGCAAAGGCCCATTTAATCCATCCAGCAAAGATTCTGCCAAACCAATAATGCCATTGAGTGGTGTACGCAATTCGTGCGATGTATTGGCTAAAAATTCATCTTTTAATTTATCAACCTGTTTCAGGCGACGCACCAACGAGCGCTCCTGCTCCACTTGCTGTTGTTCATAACGCAGCTTTAATTGTTGGATGCGCATAAACCAATAGAGTAACAGCACCACAATCAGCACATAAATGGCATAAGCCCACCAAGTAAACCAAAACGGCGGCGCTATGTGAATTGCGAGGCGCGCCTGTTTATCGCTCCAAACGCCATCGCTGTTACTGGCTTTGACTTCAAATAAATAATCACCAGCGTCGAGATTGGTGTAAGTAGCGGTGCGTTTAGTGCCTGCATAAATCCAATCATTATCAAACCCCCACAAGCGGTAGGCGTATTGATTTTCCTTGGACATTTGGAAGTTGAGCGCCGAAAACTCCAGGGTAAACACGGCGTCTTCATGGGTAAGTTTAATGGCACTCAGGTGATTAATTGCCGCCGATAGCGGTGACCCCTCAGTATTTACCGCAACGGGCTTGTTAAGAATTAACAAATTGGTGAACACCACCGGCGGCGAATATTGGTTGGTGGTCATGGCTGCTGGATCAAACACCACAAACCCCTTACTGTTACCAAAAAATAATTCGCCTGAATTCATGAGCACAGGGGAGTTGCGGTTAAATAAATTGTCATTTAAACCGTGGCGTTTATCGAAGTTGCGAAATTGTTTTTTGTCGACATCAAACCGCACTATGCCCTTTTGGGTGCCCAGCCATAAATAGCCTTGAGTGTCTTCCACGATACCGGCGACCACATCGTCACCAAGCCCATCGCGGCTGGTGAAGGCGGTGAATTTACCGGTATCGCGATCAAATAAATTGACGCCGCCGCCATCGGTACCTATCCAAAAATTACCCCGGCTATCTTCATAAATGGCGAAGACAAAATCGGCACTCAAGCTGGTGGGGTCATTGTCAGTGTGGCGGTAGCGGGTAAAGGTTTCGGTAGCCGGATCAAATAAAAACAGGCCGCGAATTCCTCCAACCCAAATACGCCCTTGCCGATCCTGATACACCACCCGTGCGTAGAGTGCAGTATCGCCATCCAGCTGCGCTGGCTCCGGTGTGAAGTAGCGGAATACATTCGTGCTGGGATCGTAGCGATTCAAACCCTCTTCGGTTGCAATCCAGATGTAACCTTGCTGGTCGCGCATTACCGACCAGCCCTCCCGGCCGCGGATAGCGTCGGGATTTTCAGGGTCAGGCAGGTAGTGGGTGAACTGCCCCGTTGCTATGTCCAACCGGTTAAGACCGCCCGAATAAATCCCCAGCCATAACTGCTCGTCTGCGAAGGTCATCGATAGCACCGTGTTGCCGCTCATACCATCGGAGCTGGCCGGGTCATAAACCCAACGGGTGAAGCGCTGCTCTTTGGGCTCGAAATAATTCAGCCCATACCCGGAGCCTATCCACAAATTGCCGCGCTCGTCTTTTGCTCCCGACAGGACTCCGCCACCCGTGACGGTATTGTTGTCATTCGGGTTATGTTGATAATTGTTAAAAACGGATGCCTGGCGATCAACCACATCGACACCAGACGGAAAAAAACCAAGCCAGATATCGCCCGCCGCGTCTTCATAGAGGGCATTCACTACATAGTTGCCCGGTGACGACTGGTTGGTTTCGTCGTAAGTGAAGCGGGAAAAGGTTTCGGCTCCGGGAGCACGCACATAGACGCCGCTGCCATCACCCACCCAGAGGTTTTTTTGGCGGTCTTCAAGAACCGCCATAACCATTGCACTTTTCTCCTGAGTATCCTGCTTGACCGCGACAAATTGTTCGCGCAGGTCATCCAGCATAAACAGGCCGGCACCGTAGCTCCCGGCCCAGAGGTTATTGGCAGAGTCGATATAAAGCTCGCGGATATCGAGCGACCCCAAGCCCTGCTCACGCTGATACTGACGCAGCTCGCCAGTAGCCGGATTAAAACGGGTGATGCCACGATCCTGATGACCGATCCATAGCTGACCTTGCTGGTCCTCAACCACTGTCCACATCAACCCCGCCACTGCGGCGTTTTCTTCAGGCTGCAAAAGGTGATGTTGGAATTGATTATCGCGGCGATCAAAACTGTATAAACCGCCGCGACTGGCGAGCCAAAAAAGGCCGTCGTCAGTCTCCTCAATGGCCATGATGTCATCGGAGCTGAGTGTTTCGGCGGTGGTGGCAACTGAGTAGCGGACAAAGCTGTCCAACTGCGCATCGTAGCGGTTGATCCCTTTGCGGGTCGCTATCCACAGGCTGCCATCACGCGCGCGGTGAATGTCATTGACGTAATTGTTACTCAGGCTGGACGGGTCGGCATCATCGCGCCGGTAGAAAACCAGATTATAACCATCGTAGCGGGCAAGCCCATTTGCCCCGCCAAACCACATAAACCCCTCCGCATCCTGCGCGACTGTGTTTGTATAGCCAATGGTCGCCACTTGATCGGGCAAGATGTGGCTGAAGGCGTAATGGATTGGGGAACCGCTGCCGGACGCGCGGGGTGCGTTCTGGGCAAATGTGAAAAATGACACAAATACACTGCCAACTAGCAGCAGTTTGAGCAGCAAGGTGGCCCTTGCCAGAACCAGCACCAGCACCAGCGGGGCAACAATGCAGGTGTGGCAGGTCATAACGAGCCCGTGTCGCAAATCTTGGGCTTTTCTCCGATCACTGTAAAAACGCACTAGATCATCCTATCTGGCAGTGGGTGCAACGTAGTATTAATTGTTATTTTGGGAGTAGCTTAGTTGATAGCGCCCGCAGCTGTGGCACTTTCAGCGTCATTAGCAGAACAAATTTCATCGCGGAGGAAATCTGCGCAAACTGGTTATAACTGATTGGAAGGCGCGGATTTTATCAGCTACCGGGAGCGAGTGACGGGAACAAGCTAACAATTGCGACAGCTCAGGCAAGCAGGAGCCACCTGCCTGAGCCGGTGAAGATGGTTATTGGAGCTGGTAAGCAGTGACTGAATTTTTAAAGAAGTTGGGCACAAATACCTGGTTGGTGTTGGGGTCGTAGCCAATATCGGCTGTGTTGATTTTCTGCTCCTGCGAATCGATCAATACCTCGATTTTGCCATCGCTGTAGACGTAGTACACCAATCCCGGCCAGCAGGAGACAATAAACTCCCCGCGCTTAGCCGTCATCTCGATGCCATCAATTCCCTGTGCAAATCCTTCGGCTAGCACCAAGCGCTTTTTATCCGCATCAAATAACAATAATTCCTTGCCGGCGCCAACGATCAAGTTGGAGCCAAACGCTTTCAAGCCATTGGCACTGGTCACGTTATCGAGATAGAGGCTGGCAACATCATCCATGACTCGATGAACCTTGTTGGTCCGGGTGTCGGATACAAACACTACACCGCTGGAGTTAACGGTCACATCATTCAAGAACACCGAACCCTCGATAGGAATTTTTTTAATCACGCGCTGCTTCTTGATATTAATCACCACCAGCTCGGTAATGTCTGCCACGTAGAGACGGTTCTTATAAATCGCCATCCCCTTGGGCGCATTCAGTCCCGTTAACCAGTCTTTATCGATAACCGATCCATCAGTTGCCAGCTTGGCGATGCCGCCTTTGCCATCGACCGCATCACCCTGGCCGTCGATCAACGAGACAAACAGGTAGGGGGCCTTTTTGGCGGCGACATAAAGCACCGACTCAGGGGTGGGTAAATCAGGGGTCAACCAGAGCTGCTCAAGTTTATGCTGCGCCAGTGCGGGCAATGCACCCAGCAACAGCAGGGATGCGAAAATAAAACCAAACGTTTTTTTCATAGAGAGACCTCATTTTATTGTTGTGACCTACTCGTTCACTGCCGAGCAGAATCCATTCACTGGGTTAAACTTCATCTAACCGCATGCATGTTGCATTGAGGTTTCAAGCATCGCAAAACTCTTTACACAACCTTGCGCCCGCTTTAACCGGGCACACAGCAAGGCCGGTAGATGGCAAGGGCGACAAATAAAAAGCGCGGCGGTTAAATCATTGCGCTCAGCTAACCTAAGCTCTACCCTAGCAACCACTTGATCAATAACCGCCACTAAACCTTGCTTGATAAGCCCTATAACCTATGAAAACCAGTGTCGATAAACACGCACCCAAAGCCAAAGCGACAATTAAAGACGTAGCCAAAATGGCCGGAGTCTCCTTTAAAACGGTATCGCGGGTAATTAATAAAGAAGGGACTGTAGGGCAGGAACTGCAGGACAAGGTGATGCATGCTGTCAAAGCACTCAATTACCAGCCCAACTTATCGGCGCGACTGCTGCGCGGCGCGGCCTCATCGATTGGTTTTATTTACGACAATCCCAACAGCAATTACGTGATCGACATGCAAAAGGGAATTTTAGGCGAGTGTCGCCGTCAAGGTTATGAACTGGTAATCCACCCCTGCGACTCAAAATCCGATGACATTATTGATGAAGTGCTCAACATGGTGGACCGCAGCCAAGTGGGCGGTTTGGTATTAACGCCGCCCATGTCGGAGATGCCAGAAGTATTAACGGCACTTGGAAAGCGCAAAATTCCGTTTGTGCGTATCCTTTCCGGTTCTCAAGCACCGGATAAAAAAGGCCCCTGCGTTTTTATCGACGACCGCACCGCCGCCTACAAAATCACCCAATACCTGATTGACCTCGGCCACAAATCTATCGCCTTTTTAGGTGGTGAAGAAGCGCATAAATCGAGTGGCGAGCGTTTGGAGGGATACAAAGCTGCACTTAAAACCAACAAAATTACACTCGATAAAAAATTAATTTTGCCTGGCGAATACTCATTTGAATCTGGCGTTAAACGCACCCGTCAGCTGCTGTCGTCCAATTTAAAACCGACAGCGGTGTTTGCCTGTAACGATGAAATCGCAGCAGGCACCTTGTTCGCTGCACGAATTCAAGGTGTCGATGTGCCGCAACAATTATCGATTGTCGGCTTTGAAGATAGCCCCTTCTCCCGCCAAGCCTGGCCCAATCTGACCACTGCGCAACAACCTAACCCGACCATTGCTGAACGCGCAACTGGCTTGCTGATTGATACTATCCGCAATAAACGCGATGTAGAAAGTGAAGGTTTTTATCCGCAATTAATTGTGCGTGATTCAACCTGCCCTGCTCCGTCAAAACGTTAAGCACGACTAAAACACAGCCAGATAAATAGCCTAATAAAAAAAGGCCGACTTGCAAACACGTCGGCCTTTTTGTTATTAAATGGTGACAATAAAAATCACGCGCGACCCAGTCGCTCCAGCAATTTTTGATTTTCTATTTCGATATGTTTGTATAAATCCACGTCGGACAAAAGTGACGCAGCCGCTTCATCAATCACCAGAACGACCTGTTCATGCAACTGCAGCGCGGATGCGGGGCATGCGGCTGTCAGTGGGCCTTCAACTGTTGCTTTAATGGCTTCCGCTTTATTTTCACCAGTCGCCAACAGCACCACTTTTTTCGATTCCAGAATAGTCCCTATACCCATGGTGATGGATAAATGCGGTTGGTATTCATCGGGGCCAAAGAAGCGCGCGTTATCGTCAATGGTTGCACGAGTCAGGGTTTTAATACGCGTGCGCGACATCAAAGAAGAAGATGGTTCATTAAAACCGATATGGCCATTGCGACCAATACCCAGCAACTGGATATCGATACCGCCTTTTTGTTTAATCGCCGTTTCATAGAGTGCGCAAGCGGTGAACGGATCTTCTGCATCACCGGGTGGAACAAAGGTTGAGGCTTTATCAATATCCACATGATCAAACAATTGTTGATTCATAAAGTGGCGATAACTTTGTGGATGAGTTGGCGTTAAACCTAAATACTCATCCAGGTTAAAACTGCTCACCTTCTTAAAAGAGACCTGCCCACTTTTGTAAGCGTCAATTAATTCTTTGTAAAGTGCTACGGGCGTAGAGCCAGTTGCCAAACCCAACACCGAATCGGGTTTACGGCTGATTTGTTTAATAAATATATTTGCGCCGTATTTAGCAACTGCAGCAGCATCTTTCAAAATAACAACTTTCATTGAACACTCCAGTGAGTGGTATTGACCGAAAAAATAAAATTTAACTCTTCAAAACTTAACTGTGACGCAAAAAATCCCCTGCAACCCAAGTGTGAGTTACACGATACTCATCGGTAAAATGCACTAAATCCGCGCGAAAGCCCGCTTGAATTCGGCCGAGGTAATTGTCCACTTGCATAAATTCTGCGGGATAGAGCGCCGCCATTCGCAAGCTCTCACTCAACTCCATGCCAACCCATTCAGTATTCAAGCGCACCGCATCAATCATTCCGATAGCGCTGCCAGCTAACCGACCTTCTGCATTGACCAGGCAACCATCTTTCTCATAAATGGTTTCGCCGTAAATCTGGAATGATTTTTCCGGTGAGCCGACGGTGGACATAGCGTCGGTCACTAAATACATTTTGCCTTTGGGTTTTGCGGCGCAGGCAATGCGCGCGGAAGCGGCGTGTACATGATAAGTATCGATAATAATTCCACACCAACTGTTCGCATCTTCCAATGCTGCACCCACAACACCTGGTTCACGGCCGGTGGTTGGACGCATTGCGTTATATAAATGCGTAAATCCGGAGAGACCTTCTTTAAGTGCGCTCACCACCGATTCGTAAAGCGCATCGGTATGGCCAGCGCAGACGACTACACCTGCCGAGGTTAATTGTTTAATTTGGCCGGGCGCGGCATGTTCAGGTGCAAGTGTGAGCATAACGTTAAAATCGTGTTGCCCTTTCACCGATGCAACCAACCAATCGATATCAGCCTGTTCCATTTCGCGAATGTAACGTTCATTGTGTGCGCCGCGTCGTCCCATATCAAAAAATGGCCCTTCAACGTGAACACCCAATACACCTTTCATACCGGCGGCGACGGCATCGGCAACCGCTTTAACACCGGCTTGATGCACTTCACGCGTATCGCTAATGAGTGTGGGTAAAAGCGAGGTTGTTCCTGTAGGGCGATGACCATTTAACATGGTTTGAATTGCACTGACGCTGGTGTCGTTAGTAAAAAACGCACCACCACCGCCATTGACTTGTAGATCAATAAACCCGGGAGCGATTACACCGCCGTCCAATAAAATTTGCGGAATAGATTCTTCCAGTTCAGCGACAGGAACCAGCGCCGCAATTTCCTCGCCTGCGACTACTAGCGCATAGTTATCCAGAAACTCATCTCCGGTAAAAATGCGCGCGCCTACTAACGCCTGTTTCATAACAACACCTGTAAAAATCGCCCGCCGCGTCAACTACGGCAAAAGTTACAAACTGATAATAATATTGCGCTTGTGTAATACCCAAGCAACAAACCACAGAATACCCACCATCAGCAAGGCAAACAGCAACGATGCGAGATAAGGGTCGGCACCACTACGGAAAGCGCCATAAAGTGCGCCGTAGGCGGACTGATCACCTATCGGAATTAAATAGAGTGTGGTGGCTAACAAACCCGATAACACATAAATAAACAGTGGATTCTTGCCGATGATTTCGAAGAAGTGATACATGGGCTTGATAGCGTTGGCTGCCGCCGACTGTTCAAGCTTGACCAATAAAATCAGCAGCAAAATTGCAACGCCACACGTGAGCAATACAAAGGGGCTAGTCCATAAGGATTTATTAATCGGGAACACTGTGCTCCACACCAGCGCCACACTTATTAATGCCAGAGCAGACACAAATAATTTGCTTAAGGCTTTTTCTTTATCTTCACCCGCAAGTAAAACCCGCGTCGCCTCAAAACCAATGATCACATTCACTATCGATGGAAAAGTACTGAGAATCCCCTCCGGATCAAAAGGAATGCCTTTGCCCTGCCAGAGGTGGCTCGCACCAAGTACACTCAAATCAAATTGGCGAACGATGCTGTGCTCAAGGCTGTAGGGGTCAGCGGACAAGTTCAACAGCGCCCAGTAGCCAACCAATAAAATTGCACTGATGATTACTCTGCCGGTAAAACCAAAATACAAAATAATAAATGCAGCAAAACCATAAGCGATAGCGATGCGCTGCAACACACCCATCACCCGCCATTGATCGAGGCTTTCAGTAAATGGATACGCAGCAAGCAAAACACCAATTAAAAATAACAACGCAACGCGGCGCAGGATTTTTTTGGATTGCGCGGCAAAATCAAGTGTACTCAAACCGCGTACGGCAAAATACATTGCCGAGCCGACGATGAACATAAAGAAAGGAAATACAAAATCGGTGGGCGTTGCCCCATGCCAATCAGCATGGAGCAAGGGGCCGTAGACAAACTCCCAGGAACCGGGAGTGTTTACCAAAATCATCAACGCGAGGGTCAAACCACGCATCACATCCAACGCCAAAAAACGCTGCTTGACCATCGGATACCTCGCAGATGCTATGGTCGTACGACTAAAGGGTAAAAATTATTTCCAGCTGCGCAGTTTGTATCCTTTGGCTGCGTAAAAGAGCAGGAATAAGTAGCAAGGCGTCATCACAATGTAAGCTGTTTGGCGGTCAATAACCGTTGATAGCGCGCCCATAATCACCGGCATTACCGCACCACCCGCAATCGCCATAACCAACAATGCCGAACCCGTTGCGGTGTATTTGCCTACTCCACTTAATGCCAATGGCCAGATCGCCGGCCACACAATCGCATTAGCCAAACCGAGCAGAGCGATGCACAAGATAGTGTTAGGAATTTCGGGAGCGCCCACAAATGAAAACAGCGCGGAGATTGAGGTCGACTCATTGCTACCGAACACAATACAGAGGCTGAGAAACACGCCGAGTAGGGAAGAAACCAGCAGCATATTTTGTTGCGAGATAACACGCGGGATTAACAATATTCCCAAAATGTAGCCGAACACCATACACGCCATAGTGATGGACGTGAGGATAGAAAAATTACTGAACCCTATACTGCGTCCGTAAGCACCAATGGTATCGCCGGCGATTACTTCAACGCCGACATAAAGGAACAAGGCGATAACACCCAACACCAAATTGGGAAATTGCAACGCACCGCGCAACGGCAATTTTTCTTCGCCGTCCTCTTCTGACACCAACTCTGGCAAGCTGGAAAACTTTACCAATATCGCCACTGCACCAATAACTAATGCCATATAGATGTAGGGTAAAACCAGATTACTTGCCAGCTGTTCGATTTCTTCCGCCGAAGGAGTTTTGGTGGCGAGACCACTCATACCACCCAAAATCAGCGCTGTAAAAACGATGGGCGCAACAATTCCAGCAGATTTATTAAGGATGCCCATAAAACTGATGCGACGCGCAGCCGATTCTTCTGGCCCCATTTTAACTACGTAAGGATTTACCGCCGTTTGCACCAAGGTTTGGCCAGCGCCCATCGTAAACTGGGCCACTAAAAATAACGCAAACCAATGGGTTTTTGCGGCGGGAATAAACAGGAGGGCGGCAAACGCCATCACGCCTAAACCTATCGCCATACCATTTTTATAGCCGACTTTGCGAATGACCCAGGACGACGGCAGTGAAAAAACAGTTACGGCAATATAAAAGGAAAACAGAATAAACGAGCCCTGAAACGGAGTGAGATTCAACACCAATTCCAGGTAAGGCATCAACGAACCATTAAGCCAGGTGACGAATCCAAAAATGAAAAACAGCCCGGCAATCATCATCAAAGGAACAAGCGTGCTCTTTGAACTTGTGCCTGGTGTCTGAACAGCGATAGCTTCATTGGTCATGATCAATTTCTCGTGCTAGATAGCAGTGGTTAAAACACTCTGATTATTATGGGCTTGTTTAAAACGCTGTTTGGCGAAATACACGGCGCCGAATTCCGGTTGAAATAATGCGGGGGAAAGATTGCTAGCCATATCCTGTTCCATCCAGGGAATCAGGCGCGGTGCTAGTCCGCCAATGATCGACATGCGGCCAGGCTGAGTCGCCCACAACTTGCGCGCAACTGCACTCATATACGCAGCACCTTCTTTGGCAATACTGATAGCAACTGCATCGCCAGCATCGGCGGCATCCACTACAAAAATTGCAAATTTGGCGTAGTCGCCCTGCTTGGCGCCGAACATACGGTCAACGATCATCACGCCCGATGCTTGCAGAAAGTCACCAATCGACTCGCTCAAACTGGTCCTCGGCCCAAGATCATCGGATGCCAACAGAATGGCTTGAATTGCCTCCAATCCCATCCATGCACCACTACCTTTGTCGCCAATCGGGAACCCGTGACCACCAATAAACAGAGACTGGTTATTTACAAAAGAATAGCCGCAGGAACCGGTACCACAAATCATCACCGCACCTTGATCGTGGTTATGAGCACCCAAACAGGCGATGTGAAGGTCGGTAGTGAGATACATTTCTTTGAAGGGA
Source organism: uncultured Cellvibrionaceae bacterium (assembly GCA_964499225.1). GTDB lineage: Bacteria > Pseudomonadota > Gammaproteobacteria > Pseudomonadales > Cellvibrionaceae > Cellvibrio. The sequence continues at coordinate 27,993 of CAZCJR010000002.1, forward strand.
TGTTCCCAAGCCGACATGACATCGTAAAGGCTGGGCACATTGACACCGGCTAGACCGGCACCGGCAATCAACTCATTCATCACTGAAGGCGGCAAACCTGCATCAATCAGCGCGAGCTCAGTCGCAGTACGAATAGAATCTTTGGCTTGTTGTACGCCTTGGAAAGGATTGGCAGGACCACCAACACCGGTGCCCAACACCTGCAGATCAGCAGTCATGATACTGGCGCGACACTTGGTACCGCCCCCATCAATTCCTATAAACAAGGTTTGTTCGCCAAGTGGCATTTTTGCCATGATCTACCTCTTTATTTTTAGAGCAAATACCTGAGTCTTTAACGGCTGATCAGATACTCAAAACCCGGTTGTTCTCATTTGGCCGCCATCATAGCAGAGCATTAAAAAAGGTTAGTGCCCCGCAGGACACTAACCACAAGACCACTACTACAGCTCTAGAGAACTCATGCCCGCTGATACTGAACCCAACAAGGAGAGATATCGGGAGCAGATATCATCAGCGAACGGGTTTAGATTACGCCTGCAGGACAACGTTGTCAAAGAAAACCTTAAGTTTTTTAATGCGCCAATTAAAAATTGGGATTTGATATAAGGCAGCACAAAATGTGTGAATAAAAGAAACAACTAATTGACCTAATACGACTGCAAACTCCCCATCCCGCCCTACGTCTTTTGATCAGTTAAAACCAAAGAAGATATTGGCTGTTAGGCGCCCAGCGCTGGGGTCAGGATTGAGGCTTAGCCCAGATAAGATATTGGCAGAGTGAAGCACGCAGCCACGATAGACCACCAGGCGATTAAACCGGGCAGGAATAAATCCAACCTTGGTAAAAAAATTATTTGATTCAGAAAAATAATGCCTGTCAGGTTTGGTCGCATTAAGCTCATCGTAGGATTTATCCAAATATTTGTCGCATCGCTCAGCCGTAATCGCCTCATAGCCAGTGCTATTGTGCCGATAAAAACCGGTACCGCCATGTTCTTCGCCGCACAAGTACAACAGCGTGGCAAAAAATTGCGGATCACTTGCATCAAAATGGGGGATGCGCTGCAACGGGCCCAGCTCGTTTTCAGGCACAGTCATCAGGCACATTGCGTCTTGCAGCGGTCTAATTGCAGCAGATGCAGGAATAGCAAACTCCTTTTTTAGGATTTCACCAATTCGTTCCCTGAGCTGGCTGCCAAAACCCGCTGGCGCCGGTGCTCTAATTCCTGGATAACCTTTGCGCTGCGCCGCCGCCGCGTAAGGCGAAAAAGTCGACTGACGGGCATGATCAATAAGCGCATGCGGATTTGTTAAAAAATCGTCAAAACACAACACCTTATTTTTTTCATCACCCATGTACAGCGTCTGCATTTTCAATTCTTCATTAACCATTATTCGGCTTTTCCCCCACTTCACTTATCCGCTGTATTTAACCGCCACCAATAACGCCTACTTTTTACCAGGTCGATTGTAATTTTGAGAAAATTAGTGGGCTGCAAGTGCTTTGTTCAATTCCCCTAACCAGATACGATGAGATAAAAGCGAATTTGCCATCTGCAACGATTTTTCCTGAACCTCACGGACTAATTCTTTTGCCCGCGCAGCTTCTTTGGCACCAAGCACACCCGGTCTGGTTGGATAGTCCATACCATAAAGTACAAACAGGTGATTCTCGACACCAAAAATATCAAACGAACTGAAAAAATCTGTTTTTTTGGGCGCACCGATTTTCCACAGCGCAAGCCGCTCCCGTAACACATCAGACATCACCGTATTTTCGGTGTTATCGATCCAAAATTGCGAGTCACGTCGGTCTGAAATTAAATAGTGTAACTGCACAAAATCAATCACACGCTCCCAGGTGTAGCGCACCGCTTTATTACAGTACTCAGACACAACTGGAATATCATCAACCGTTTTTGGAAAATTTCTTGCGACTAGCAATGCGGCAAAATCAGTGACTAAAATCGACGTTGCCTCTAAGGGCTCAACAAACCCTTGCGCCAAACCTAATGCAACACAATTCTTTTTCCAAAAAGATTCCCGATAACCGATTGTCATAGGAATTTTTCTAAGGCTGCTGTTTTGGAGATCTCGCCCAAAATACGCCGAAAAAGCTCCAACCGCTTCATTCTCCGTCATATGCCGGGATGAATAGACAAAACCTACGCCTCTGCGATGGGTCAAGGGAATATCCCAAATCCAACCGGCGCTGTGCGCAGTTGCCAATGTATAAGGCTGGATTTCATCGGCATCAGCGATAGGTTCCTGAATAGCAAGCGCTGTATCAGTCAAAATCTGCGCCGATTTATCCAGAAAAGGGACGCTTAATGTCTCGCCAATCAGTAGCGACGAAAACCCGGTGCAATCCACAAAGAAGTCAAAGTCGTCGGTCTGACCAGAAGCGTAAACAAACCCCTTAATATTGCCACTCTCATTGAGCGCGGCCCGGGAGATGGTTTCAAATACATGCTTAACAGCAAATTTTTCACGTGCATTTTTAGCCAATAGATCGGCAAATTTAAGTGCGTTAAAATGATAGGCGTAATCCACTAAACCCATATAAGGCGGCGATGATTTTTGTTTGGGGGAACGGTTCATTTCGGCCACCGAGTAGATCTCGGAGAGTTTTGAAAACTCGCACGCCGATTTATTATTTAGCCAGTAATTAGTGACATCAAAACCCGAGGGGTAAGGCGAGCTGAAGGGATGATAGTAAAAATTATCTGCGCCGTGTCTGTCCGCGTCCATCCAATGTGCAAATTTAATTCCTTGCTTAAAGGTAGCATCGCAACTGGATAGTAAATCTATTTCCGATATTCCAAAGCGCTTCAAGGTCGCTTTGATTTGCGGAACCGTTCCCTCTCCTACACCAATAATTGGAATATCTTTTGATTCTATCAGGGTGATTTCAATTTCAGGATCGCGACCAAGCTCCACCCCCAGGTGATTCGCAGCCAACCAACCCGCAGTTCCACCACCGACAATTGCTACGCGTTTAATTTTCATCACAGGCTTACCAATAACCGTTGTAATCAACAATATTTTTAAACAGAAAAGCCCAGCATAAGCTGGGCCTTTTTTAACTACTTAGCTTGCAGCCATTAGTATTTAAAGTTCAGACCCAGCATATAGGTAGCCTCGCCTTGAGATGACCAAGCGGGGAAACCCTCTTGCAACGGCAACTTCACACCATTTTTCGAGGTTGATTTATCGGCTACACCGTACTGAACATCATCTTCCTCAAGAATGTTAATCGCTTCAAAAGTGAGATTGAGAGTGTCAGTCAGGTTCCAACCAAAACTCAGATCCAGCGTACCGAAATCATCATGCATGCGGTTACCGTAGTAATAAGAGCCTTCACGCAGCATATACTCTGAACGCCAGTTGTACGCAGCACGAGCTGAGAAAGTATCATTTTCCCAATAACCTACAAGGTTAGCACTCTTCTCAGAAGATTCAGTGAAAACACCAATCTCATCACTATAGGTATTCACTGGAACATCAGCATCAGTCAAGGTCACGTTAGCAGCCACACCGAAACCATTGTCAAAAGCATGGTTCACTTGTAGTTCGATACCATTGATTTGAGCAGAACCGGTGTTGGTTAGAGTCTCGATGGTCCAGGAGTTGTTGTTTGCTCTTGGGTCAAAAATCAGCGGTTGATTGATCTCAAACGAAGACGTCATAGTGTTTGAAAGCGTTTTAACAAAATAGGTTGCAGAAACCATATTGCCGTCGCCGTAGTAATATTCAACACCAACATCCGCCTGTGAAGATTTAACAGGCTCAAAACCAACATTACCGATGCGACGAGTTTGGTTATCTGCTCTATCATCAGCAAAACCACTGGTGATATTAATCATGTCATCATAGCTTGGGCGGTTAATGGCTTGGCTTGCTGACATTCTTACTACAACATCATCTGCCACATCAAACGCCACGTTCAAACTTGGCAACACATCATGATAGTTCGCAGATCTCTCTGTCAGAGTTTTGCTGAATCCTTCATTCAAACCACCGTTTGCAGCATCAACCGTACCGTCTAACTCATACTGATTAGATGAGATATCGCTGCTGATGTAACGAAGACCAAAATTACCTCTTACACCTTCTGCTTCGAAAGTGAACATACCGTAGAGCGCATCGTTCTGTTCATTAAGATCTACATAGCCAGCGCGAACCTCATTCCAACCAGCAATTTGCTTTTTAGTTTGAGCAATCATTGCTGACAAATTAGGTTCAGGAGCAGTAAAACCATTCTCACCGACTTCATAGGTACCACTGTAAAGCGAGGAAGTTTGTGCAGCAGGAACATCAGCTTTCAAAGTAGGTTTGAAGGACTGTCTTTTTACATCATGGTCGGTAGTGCGAATACCCGTTTTAAACGCAGTCAATGGACCAGCATCCAATTCAAACTCCAGATCTGCTTGAGCGTAGGTCTCTTCATCAGAGTTAGGACCGCGACCGATAGACCAACCTTCGGCAGAGGCTGTTTGTCTGTAATCGCTCAGTGTGAGGCTCGGATCTACAGAGGCATCAATTTTAATTTTCTTGCCTGTGGCATCAATCATCCCACCCCAAACAGACATTTTGTCCCCAAGGCTTGGGAAGTGCTGGAAATTGGTGGTCAAATCAGTGCCACCTTCCGCCTTAGTTTGACCAACGCGAGCCGTAAGTTTGAAACCATCGCCTGCATATTCACCATCCAAATCAATCGTCTCGGATGTCATGCTGGCTACGCGACCCCAAGTCTGGGTGAAAGTCTCAGTTCCGAGAGTTCCCGATGCCCAACCGGCAGTCAAATCACCATCTTTTGGCTGTGTAGTGCTTTTTACGCAAGCACCAGCCGCATTCTTTTTCTCACAAGTGTAGGTGTTTGGAAATCCAGAAGCATCGCTAGTGAACAGATACATACTGGTATTAGTATTATTTCCAACCAAATCCAAAGACAACGCATGTATGCCAAAACTTAATTCATCTGTTGGCTTAAATTGTGCCGTTATATCCAATGCTGTACGTTCACGCTCTTGCGTAAAAGTAGTTGGGGAGACATCAGACCACCAACGGTAATCAGCCTCAGTGCCACGACGAACATAGTCAGCGTCTTCAAATGCACCGGCAACCAAAACACCAAAGGTTTCCGCATCGTTTTTCCAGCTATAAAGACCAGATACTTCTGGAGAAACATCATCAGCGATAGTACCGGTTTTAGCTTTTACACCCACATAAACTGAATTAGCTTCCAAATCCAACGGCTTGCGGGTTTTGATAATGACTGTACCGCCGGCGCCACCCTCAGAAATATCTGCTTGAGAAGACTTATAAACTTCCATGCCTCCAATAAGCTGGGAGGGTAACAATGAATAGTTGAAGCTGCGGTCGGTTGACTTCTGATCATACCAACCAGTCGAAGCAACAGTTTGACCATTCAAGGTGGTCAGCGTCATTTGTGGGGCTGCACCACGAATAGAAACTGATGCACCTTGGCCAAATTCACGACCAACAGTCACGCCGGGAACACGCCCTAACGATTGTCCAACATCTGAATCAGGGAACTTACCCACATCCTCCGCAGAAACCGCATCTACAACTGCAGTAGAATTACGCTTGATATCAACCGCATTTTTCAACGCGCCGCGAATACCGGTTACTAATACTTCTTCCAGTTCTGCACCAGCATCTTGTGCTTGAGCAGTACCAACAAAACCCATCATGGCGACAGCTGCTACTGAACCGAGCATCAGCGCACTCTTGTTGGCCAGTTTGATCGCATCACCTAATTTGTTACGCATGGTTATTCTCCCGTGACTTGGCTATTTGTGTGTATTAATAATGATCTAACTTTTCGACAGCTGCCAACGCAAGACAACGTTGTCGATCAGCAAACACTAGCTTTGCCAGACAACGTTGTCAACATTTTTGTAAATATGTGCAAAGCGGGGTTACACCCAAGATTCCCAGTAACTTTTGTATAAGTTTCTTGAAAATCAAATATTTAGGGGTTTTAGGCGCCATTATGTGCAATAAAAAGATTTTTGCCGCCAAGGGCAAGTGATTACGAAAATACACACACAAAATAGAAGCAATAAAAAAACCGCACGAAGCGGTTTTTTTATTGGAGGGAGGAACACCCGTTGCGGGTGCGCAATCTTAAAACACTACTTCACAAGACGTGCCCGCAATTGGCGCAAGCTAGCCTTAACACTGCGTGCATTTTCGGGGCCCATGCGCAGCATTAGTTTGTGGGTTTGAGGCATAGCCTCAAGCGCCGGGTCGGCATATTGGTAGAAAACCTTGGGCTGCACGAGCAACAAATCACCTCGTGCATCGGGCGCCGCCAAAAGGTTATCGATAGCCGCAATCATTACACTGTGGAAATTAGGTTTTTTCAAACCTAACTCGCGAAACGCCTCTTCCAGCAGCGGATAAAAACGGCGATACACGGCAACCGCTGCATCGCTGTCGATCAATGCCAATGTGGTTACGTAGGGTTCGTAGCGCTGGAAATTGGTGGACGCAACACGCTCCTGATCGACGGCGGTACCTTCAACCATCACCGAAAACGTTTCCGCGATAAACGGTGGCGGTGGCGATACCACCGGGCGGTATTCGTGGATTACCTTGCCTTCCGCCAGGTTGTTGACGGCCAATACAAATTTACGCAGCACTTCTTGCGGCACTAGTAGTTGCACCAAGCCCTCACCGCGTAATTGTTGGAGTGCAGCCAGTATGCCGGTGTCGCTCTCATTCAATAGCGGTAAAGGTTCTACTTCAATCACCGGTTGCGGTGGCTGGTACTCAACAATTGGGGCAGCTGCTGCACTGCTGGTGGTCACTATTTGAGGAGCAACCGCCGTTGGCATCGTAACTACTTGTGATGCCACGGGTGCATCATCGCGTAAAAAGAAGAAGGCAGCCGCAGCGACAATCAGAACGAGCACCACGATAACAATCATGGGAGTAGACGAATTTTTGCGCGGTTGATAGTTATCACTCATAGCAATACCCTTTTATTTAGTGATTTTTCTGGTCGATCATCGATAACAAATAACAGAACGGCAGGATTATGTCTTATTCCTTCATAGGGTGACAGCGAGCGCCTGCTCCGGTTCCCCAATTAAAATTTAACAGGTTGCCCCAAGCCAAAATTGCGGCTTGGCGGTAAATACAGTATTCTTCATAATAATCACTCTCATTTACGATCAAGACGTGTTTACTTATGAATACTGCCCTCTACTCCGACGCTACCACTCCGGCTCTTCGTCTTGATCAATGCCGCAAAGGCGCCACAGTGCGTGTTACCGGTTTGATCGAACAACCACTGTTTGGTGCCCAGGACGGGCGAGTCACCTTGCGCTTGAAAGAGTTGGGGTTCCTTCCCGGAGCGCCCTTAAAAGTCATTGGTTTTGGACTGCTAGGTTCAGACCCGCTCGCGGTACAAGTCAACGGCACCAAGTTTGCTTTACGCCGCGCCGAGGCAGCCAAAATCTGTGTTGAGCTTATTCAACAATAGCCGTCCTCCTAATCAACACCAGCCTTTTTGTCAGGTAGCCACCATGTCCACCCCTATTCGCTTCGCGTTGATTGGCAATCCCAATTGCGGCAAAACGTCGTTATTTAACCGTCTAACTGGCGCCCGCGCCAAAGTTGCCAATTACCCTGGCGTCACCGTTGAGCGCCGCTCCGGTATGGTTACGGGTCTTTCGCAACCTGCTGAACTGCTCGATTTACCCGGAACCTACAGCCTCTTCGTAACCTCTCCCGACGAACAAGTCGCGCGCGATGTGATCCTCGGCCAACTCGCTGGGGAACGCCGCCCGGATTTACTTATCGCAGTAATTGACGCTTGCAACCTGCGCCTGGGTTTGCGCTTGGTGATGGAACTGAAAAGCCTCAATCGCCCGATGATCCTCGCGCTTAACCAAATGGATGAAGCCAAGCGCCGCGGCATCAGCATCAACACCGCCGCACTATCACAAGCCATCGGCATCCCTATTATCGAAACCGTCGCGGTTAACAGTCAGGGTGTCGGCGAATTGCGCAAGGTGCTGGATGGTTACGCGCAGCAACCATCCGCGCCCGAGGGTGAGCAAGTGCTCGCACTGAGCGACAGGCAAGAATCCGTAGAGGCGCTCTACGCCGAAATCGAAAGCATCATCAGCCAACACGTTATCCAGCCGGCGCATTTACCGCGCTGGCAAGATCGGTTGGACGCATTGGTGATGCATCCGCTGCTCGGTTTGGTCGTGCTGTTCAGCATTTTGTTGGTTATCTTCCAAGCGGTATTTGCCTGGGCATCGCCAGTGGTTGATTTAATCGATGCGAGCTTCAGTGGGCTGGGCGGATTAATCGGCGCGGTATTACCCGATGGCATACTTAAGGACTTTTTAGTCGATGGCATAATTGCTGGCGTGGGCGGCGTATTGGTGTTCCTGCCGCAAATTATCATCCTGTTCTTTTTTATCCTGCTGTTAGAGGACACCGGCTATCTCACCCGCGCCGCGTTTTTGCTTGATCGCCCCATGCGCGGTTTGGGTTTGTCGGGCCGCTCGTTTATTCCGCTGTTGTCCAGCTTCGCATGCGCCGTTCCAGGCATTATGGCAACCCGCACCATTGCCGATCCACGCGAGCGTTTTATAACCATCATGGTCGCACCACTGATGACCTGCTCGGCTCGTTTGCCGGTGTATGCATTGATCATCGCCGCGTTTATTCCCAAGCAAACCGTGTGGGGCTTTTTTAATCTGCAAGGCCTTACCCTGTTCGCACTCTATTTTGCTGGTGTTGCCAGCGCGGCCGTTATTGCCTGGCTGATGCGCCGCCGTGCCAGTGGACGCGAAGAGTATCCCTTGCTGCTTGAATTACCCACATACCGTTGGCCGATGGCATACCACCTGTTGATGGGTTTACGTGAACGCGCGTGGATTTTTATTCGCCGCGTGGGCACCATTATTCTTGCGCTCTCGATTGTGCTTTGGTTTTTAGCGACCTTCCCCGGCGCACCAGCCGATGCAACCTTACCTGCAATTGACTACAGCTTCGCCGGTCAACTCGGCCATTTTATGCAACCCTTGTTTGCCCCACTCGGCTTCAACTGGCAAATGTGTATTGCGCTGATTCCCGCGATGGGCGCGCGTGAAGTCGCCGTGAGTGCGTTGGCTACTGTTTACGCCGTGGGTGAAGAATCGATTGATGTCGCACTTGGATCTGCACTCGCCGCGAGCTGGTCACTGCCGGTGGCCTATGCTTACCTCGCGTGGTTTGTGTACGCACCGCAATGTATATCGACCATCGCCGTAGTAAAACGCGAGACCAACTCCGCGAAGGCGACAACTTTCTTCACAATTTATTTGTTTGCTTTGGCTTATTTTGCCGCTTGGGCGACGTATCAAATCGCCAGCGCAATCGTGGGTTAACGCAGCAGAAATATCAGGAGGCAAATATGTGGCAAGACTTTCCGTGGCAAGAGACGATCGTCGGTATTTGTGTCATCACAGCAGTGATTTTTTTAGTGCGCCGCTGGATATTCCCCTCAGCCAAAAAATCCGCCGCCTGCGGTGGTTGTGGCGGCTGCGCAAAAACCAGCGAGTCTAATTGCGCAAATCCCACCGAAAAAACACCGCACTAATTCGTAGGGGCGCCGCTTGCTGCGCCCAGTCTTCCCCTTTGTTTTGATTATTTCCACATCCCTCGATCTACACGATTTGGGCGCGGCAAGCAGCGCCCCTACCTGCATGCCCTTTGCGACTTGGGCGCGGCAGGAGGCTTCCCATTTGCTTAGCTATCCATCTGCTGCTGCAACCGTTTGTACCAGCTATTTCCCACCCAAACTGCCGCCACAAGGTAAGGCCCTCCCCCGACCACCCACATAATTAGCCCGGCCAGCTGCTGGTCGCCCAGACTGCGCGCTTCACCATACAGAGGCGTCGACGCGAAAGTCAGGAGCGCACCTAAAAATCCGGTATGCATCAACGTAAACAGCAGTGCTAGTAGCGCCCAATGCGTATTCTGGCGACTTCCTTTTAAAACAGCCCACCAAAAAATCCCCGCCGTAACCAGAAAACAAACATGCTCAAACGCATGCCACCACACATTTTCTACCGCAACCATATAAAAGTACGGCATGTGCCAGAACCAAATAATTGCGCCGTGAATGTAGGCAGCGGTGAGTGGATAGCGCGTGAGTCTGATCATCGGCCGCCAGAGCCAAGCCCATAAGCGTCCGCTACCGGCAATAATTTGCGCGAGTGGCCGACTCAACACCCACAAGGGCGCGATGACTACCATCAGCAGCATGTGCTGGGTCATATGCGCAGCACTGCTGGTTTTGGCCCAGTCATCGAGTGGCCCGAGTACAGCAAGACCGCAAAGAAGCGCTGCCATATGAAAAAGAAATATTTGATGGTGTGACGGACGCTTGCGCTTTACGCCGAGCAAATAAAATATCCAGAACGCAAGCAGTGCAAGCAGTGTTAGGAGCGCCGCGATCTGTCCATCGCCACTACTTGTAAGGGGATTGTGCGCCAACGCCAGCTCACTGTAATTCAGCATTGAGACAGCGATAGCTGCGAAGAAAAATTTGCGCAACATTAAATACATGGTGGCAAAGCCAACACCGGTAAACCGATAGCAAGAGTCGAAATAGCACTGGCCAGATAAATACCGGCCGCGATGCGCGCGATGAAATGGTGACTCCCTGGTGGCGCTGGTGCTCGCCAACAACGCCACGCAAGAAATCCTAAGAGCGTTGTTGTTAGCAGCGTAAGTGCCAGCAAGAGCCCATTCAGCCAGTTAACCGGACTCAGCGAGTTATCCGGCGCAGCAAACGCGCAGCCAATGGAAAGCACCGAATAAATCAGTACGAACCAGACACTCCAGATGATTAGCCCGAGCGCTAATTGCAGCGGATGCGTCGGCGCAAACATCAAGCAGGTCCCCATGCCATGGGCATAAGGATGAAGGCGGCAACACTGCACCAGTAAACAGCGAGGGTGTAGATCCAGAAGGGGTGCAATACCACGGGTTCGTAGGGTAATTTGCGGCTGACATAACCGCATCGAACACGCAGGGCCTGCAGGCCGGTAAGAATGACCGATAAGCCACTATGGATGAGCAGGTAATAAAGCACAAACATCAGTACAGCATCGTGCGCCATGGCGGAGGGATTAAGTGGTGCAATCAGAAAAACCCACAGTAAAAGCGCAAAGTGCGCCGCGCCTAGCCCCGTTACTAGCCACAAGCCGGACTGCAGATTCTGGTCATCACCTTTTCGCAACCGTGCCACTAAACGGTTGTTAAGGAACACTGTGATGCTTAGCACCAAGCCACTTGCGAGCAAACCCCACATTGATAGCGGCCCTTCTTCGGGCGCCGACCAGAGCGGTGCTGCCGTCCACAAATAAAACCAGCCAAATAGCAGCGACAGATACAGCGTGCCATTGGCGAATAGGCTAACCACCATACCCCACAGGCCGGGACCATCGCAGGTACGCGAGTGCAGCGGCGGATCGACCGGATCATTGTCCGTTACCGGTGCAAAACCCCGATAGGCACAGTTATGCCAGCTCCAACGCAGGATCATCAGCAGGGATACGACTGCGGCCAGAAGTGCAAGCCGATAGCTGCCTGCCAATAGACTGATGCACACCACCGCAATCGCGGATGCAACTTGCAATGGAATCCAGGAGTTGGTGGGTAGATGAATAATTTCGCGCACTTTGGCGCTAACAGCATCGGTTCCCAGAATATCGCGCCTGCCGTGATCGACTTCTACGAGTGCATGCTGGCCTGCTGCGATGGTCTCGGGAAGGTCAGGATGCTCCCAAAGCGGATGGCGCGTTTTGATCGTCGGGATACTAATAAAATTGTAAGCGCCGGGCGGAGTGGATGTTGCCCACTCCAGCGTATCGGCATTCCAGGGATTTTGTGGCGCTTTGCTACCGAAGCGAAAATGGAGCACCACATCAAGAATGATCACCGCGATACCGATGGCCATGATAAAGCCACCCACCGATGACACCAGATTGGTCCAGTCCCAACCAAGGCCGGCATCGTAGGTATACACACGACGCGGCATGCCCATCAAGCCCGTCATATGCATGATAAAAAAGGTCGTGTGAAACCCGATAAACGTTAACCAAAAGCCCCAGCGTCCTAACTGATCTGAGGGCATTCTTCCGGAAAAATGCGGCAACCAGTAATAGAACCCGGCGATCAGCGGGAAAACCATCCCCCCGATCAACACATAGTGCAAATGCGCGACGACAAAATGGGTGTCGTGTACCTGCCAGTTAAACGGCACCAAAGCCAGCATCACACCGGTCAGGCCGCCAGCAACAAAGGTCATCAAAAAACCGAAGACCCATAACATCGGCAAACTGAAGGTGACTTTTCCGGTCCACAGGGTGGCTAGCCAACAGAAAATTTGTATCCCTGTGGGAATGCCCACCAACATACTCGCCACCGAAAAAAATGCCTGCGCCAGCTGTGGAATACCCACGGTAAACATGTGATGTACCCAGAGGCCAAAGCTGATAAATCCGGTGGTGATAATGGATAGCACCACCCAGCGATAGCCCACCAACGGCCGCCGCGCAAACACTGGAATGAGCGTTGAGACTATGCCCGCCGCCGGCAGAAAAATAATGTAAACCTCGGGATGGCCAAACAACCAAAACAGGTGTTGCCAGAGGAGCGCATCGCCACCGCGCGTTGCGTCGAAAAATGCCCAGCCTGCGGCGCGCTCCAATTCCAGCAAGATACTGGCGAGAATTAACGGCGGAAAACCGAACACGATCATCAGCGCCATGGCGAGGATGTACCAGCAAAATATCGGCATCTTATTCAGGGTCATGCCCGGTGCACGGGTGCGCAAAATGGAGACCACTAGCTCAATACCCGCAGACAATGCAGAAATCTCCACAAAGGTGATGCCGATTAGCCAGAAGTCAGAACCGGGGCCGGGGGCGTAGGTGGCATCACTTAGCGGGGTATACATAAACCACCCGGTGCTGGGCGCGATGCCCAATACCAGGCTGGAAATCATAATGATGCCGCCGAATAGATAGCAGTAATAACCCATCGCGCTGATGCGCGGAAATACCAGGTCACGGGTGCCAATCATCTTGGGTACCAGATACATCGCCAAGCCCTCAAGCACGGGAATGGCGAACAGAAACATCATCACCGTGCCGTGCATGGTAAAGATCTGGTTGTAGAGCGCGGGGCCCAGCAGGTCATGATTAGGCAGCGCCAGCTGGGTGCGCATCAGCATCGCCAGCAGTACACCTATCACAAAAAATACCAGCCCGGTCACCATAAAACGCAAGCCAACCGAGGTGTGATTAACCGCCGCGAGTGTGCCCCAACCGGGCAGGTTGCCCCATACGCGCTGGGCGTTGTGGTGCAGTTCCGTCTTACCGATGGCGGCTGGATCAGTCATTACGTCTTGCCTCAATCCAACGGGTGAAATCTTCAGGGGTATGCGCCGTCACCGTGAACTGCATGCCAGCGTGGTGTAGCCCACAGAACTCCGCGCACTGTCCCCGATAAACTCCGGGCTTATCGGCTTGTAGCCGCAGCACGTTGACCCGACCGGGAATGGCATCGAGCTTACCGCCCAAGCGCGGCACCCAGAATCCATGGATGACATCCGCTGTGGTCAAGTGAATATCGATGGCGGTTCCAGCGGGGATATGAATTTCGTTTTTGAGCGCGATAGAGGAATCCGGGTAGCGCACTTCCCACCACCACTGATGCCCGGTCACGTCGATGCGTACCGCTTCGCCCTCAGCGGGCGGCAAGGGCAACATGCGATGCCCCATGGGCACCCCAAAAACTAACAGTAAAAGAATGCTGACCGTGGGTAGGATTACACCGCCGCCAATGATCCAGCGCTGATGCACCCGCCGTTGTTGCGCTTCATCGCCCGTGTCTTCCGGGCGCCGCATGGCGTACAACCACAAGGCAACAACCGCGATAAGCACCACACTGGCGTAGGCAAACATACCCCACCACAAAAGTGCCGCCGAACGTGCAGACGGCCCGGCGGGGTCAAGTGTAGAGAGCGGGCCTGAGCATCCGGCCAGCAATGTCAGTAACAGCAACACAACCGGAAGGTGAACAACATGCAAGAACCGATTATCAGCAAAATGACCCTGCTTGGTCATCCGATCCACCCGATGCTGATTCATTTTCCGGTCGCCGCCTTGATGGGGCTGATGGCGACCGACATTGCTTATTTGCTGAGTGACGACTATTTCTGGGCGCGCGCCAGCCTTTGGCTCGCCGGGGTTGGTGCTTTGGGCGGCTGGGTTTCTGGCACCGTTGGCTTGATCGATTTGGTCGCGGTAACGCGTATCCGTCGCCTGATTACCGCATGGTGCCACGCCACCCTTGCGGTGATGCTGCTCTCCCTCGCGTCGCTCAATTGGTTGTTTCGAATCGACGATGCCGATGCACTGATCTGGCCCTGGGGCGTTTACCTTTCGATGCTCACCGGACTGCTCATCGCCGTCACCAGTAACCTCGGCGGTAAGCTCGTTTATGAACGGGCGGTGGGAGTGGATATCGACGTGGCGACGAGCGACTCTAGCAAACAATGAACAACGCGCATCTGCCATAAGCATCCGTGAAAAAAATTTCAGGCAGAAATTTCGTGTGAAAAATACCACTACAACACCTCTGCCATAGGCTTGGCTAATACTACCCAGACAATTGCCACCATCAGCACGCACAAAACTCCGCTCAACATCCAACACCACTGGCGCACCGGTTTAGTGTTGCGATCCTGCGTATGCAATAACAACAGTCCCGCAAAGGCATGCCCGACTACCAGCCCGGTAACCAAGGTCAGTTTGGCAATTAGCCACACCTCTATAGTGCGATTAAATAAAAACACCAGCGTGCCGGAAATAATCGCGACCAATGCCGCGGGTGTTGCTATGTGCGTGAACACGAATCGCGCCACTGAACCATATTGATTGCGCGGCTCAACAATCTGAATTTCTTCGGTGTGTATACCGGCAATAAGCGCAGGCAGGTACAGCAGCGATGCGCACCAAATAATTAACGCAATGATATGGAGCATTAGAAACCAAAGCATCCAGTGCCTTCTCGATTGGAATGTGAGTGAAGTTCACGCAGGAAATAGTTTCGAAATTTCAAAACTATTTACGTAAAAAAATTTAATGGCTAACGCAAAAAAGACCCGAGGTTTGCACTGCCGGAGTATCAGCTGGAGAAGGTCATTCCTAGGCTAGGTGTCATCGCACTGGAGGTCTGTGCGTTAGCGTACAAACGTAGAATGAGTCGTGGAGTAAAGTCCTTAAGCTAGAGTTGGGGCGTAGCGTGTGATGACAAAATTTTTCACTCACCTTTTGCGCGAAATTTTTGTAAAGAATCGATCTGTAAATTTAACGAAAAGTATTTAACGAAAAGCAATTCACGAAAATTATTGAACCAAAAACGTTTAGCAAAAAATTATTTAAAAAATGGTTTTGGGGAAGATAGCTTTAAGGAGAACAACAATGGTAGTTAATGATGATCGAATATCTTATCTAAGGCTTCATCCGCTTCATGGGGTCTTGCTTGCAGCAACTATTCCGTTATTTCTCGGAGCCCTGCTAAGTGATCTCGCCTATGCCTCCAGTTACCAAATCCAGTGGAGCAATTTTGCATCCTGGTTGATTGTTGGCGGTCTCGTCTTTGGCGGTGCTGCACTGCTGTGGGCAATCGTCAATCTGATTTTTGCCAGTCGTCGTAGCGGCTACGGTCTTTATCCTGCCCTTCTCGCCGTAACCTGGGTTCTGGGCTTTTTCAATGCACTGATCCACGCCAAAGATGCCTGGGCGATTATGCCCACGAGTATCATTCTCTCGGTGATTGTCGTTTTACTCGCCTGCGCATCCACCTGGATCGGGTTCGTCAAATTTGGCGTGGGAGGTCGAAGATGAGCTATTTCCAATTAGATGCGCGCCTGTTAGTAACAGTGACACTTGCCGGACTGCTAACCGCATGCAACGGCGAAGACCCGAGTGCGACGCAACACGGTCCAAACCCTGTTCTTCCTGCGCCCGAGCGCGGCCTCCTGCCTACCATGACAATTGCAAAACCTGCCGCTTGGGGCGATCAGCAGCCAACAGTTCCTGCTGGCTTCACCATCTCAGCTATCGCCACCGACCTTAAGGTTCCGCGGCAGATGCTGATTCTTCCAAACGGCGACATTCTGGTCGCGGAGGGCAAAGGCGGCAGTGCCTCGGCTCTAAAGCCGAAGGATGTTATTGCCGGTTACATCAAGTCAAAAGGCACAACGCCCGTCAAAGGTGGTGACCGGTTGACCTTACTGCGGGATGCCGATGGCGACGGCGTTTATGAATTACAAACAGTGTTCGCCGCAAATCTCAATGCGCCCTACGGGCTGGCGATGATCGACAACTACATTTATGTCGCCAATCAAGATGCGCTGGTAAGGTTTGATTACCGCGAAGGTCAGACCGAAGCCGCAGGCCCATCGGTGAAGATTACCGATCTACCCTCCCTGATCAATCATCACTGGACTAAAGCCTTGGCCGCGAGTGCCGATGGCCGCTTTCTCTACGTGGGAATTGGCTCTAACAGCAACATTACCGAACGCGGCATGGAGGCCGAAATCAGCCGCGCCATGGTCTGGGAAGTGGATGCCGAAACAGGAGCACATCGTCCCTATGCAACCGGACTACGCAATCCAACAGCGCTCACCATCCAACCGGACACAGGTCAGCTGTGGACGGTGGTAAATGAGCGAGACGAGCTGGGTCCAAATCTCGCACCGGATTACCTGACATCGGTCAAGGACGGTGGATTTTACGGCTGGCCCTACAGTTACTGGGGTAAAAATGTGGATGACCGTGTCCGGCCGCAGGACCCGCAAAAGGTCGCCTCGGCGCTCACGCCTGATTATGCATTGGGTTCGCACGTGGCAGCACTTGGGCTCGACTTCTCCAACGGCGCGATGGGTACAGAATTCGCCGAGGGCGTATTTATCGGTGAGCACGGCAGCTGGAATCGCAAAACACCGGTCGGTTACAAAGTGGTTTTCGTACCGTTTCGAGACGGCCTCCCCGCTGGCGACCCGGTAGATTTTGTCACGGGATTTCTCGGCACCGATGGTAAAACGCGCGGCCGGCCCGTTGGAGTTGCGGTAGATCCAAGAGGCGCACTGATTGTTGCCGACGATCTTTCCAACACCATCTGGCGGGTCACCCCTACCGGGGCGAATCCTGCGCTAACAAATTCTCCGGAAACCACCCCTTCAGAAATAAGCCCGTATTAACCCGTAGGGGCGCTGCTTGCTGCGCCCTATCTTGTTTTGGGCGCAGCAAGCGGCGCCCCTACAGGCTACTACTATTATTCGGCTCATCATGTGAGCCGAATATGTCAGTTAATCGGCTCGCTGGATCTGGCATTGGCGCAGGCCGATGCGCAGTCGATCCGTTTGTACGCAATGTCTGCAGCAATTTTGGCGAGCCGCAGCGATTACTATCGTATTTTGGAAAAATCGCAGTCGAGCGATACCAACATCACAGATTGGCTCGAATGGTTTTTACTCACCTTGAACACCACCTTGCAAATGGCCTTGGCGGCGATTGATCGCACGTTGCAAAAAAAACTTTTTTGGCAGCATTTTCACGCAGAAAACTTTTCTGCCGAGCAACGTAAAATTCTCAATCGATTATTGGATGGTGGTGAGCGCGGATTTGCAGGCGGTATTAGTGCGGCGCAATATCAAAAAGTGGCTAAAGTGAGTAAAGCAACCGCAACACGTCATTTGAGCGATTTACTCGATAAAGGCTGTTTACAAAAATTACCGGGTGGTGGGCGCAGCACGCGCTATCAGATCGCGAGCGCCTTCATCGAAAAATAACTAATCACCCTCCAGCGCCGATAAATCAATCCAATAACGCGGATTATTAACCGGCGTTTCCGCTGGCAAATAGGGGTTTGTTAAGGAGATAACGCGCCGTTTTTTTAAATTCTCCAGCCCTGAACTTACCCGTGGATGTTTATAAAAAAATTGGTCGAATTTGCCGTTGTCGATTAAGGTTTCCATGCCCTTTTCGATCCGCTGCGCCAAGGCTTCGTTTTCTTTGTTTACAAAAAAATAAATCGCGGTGGGATAGTTAAGCAGAATATTTTCCTCTACGACCAGATGGGTTTCCTTACGCTGTAAGAGTTCAAACCAGGCCTCGGAAATTCCACGTGGGAAATAATCAAATCGTCTGGCATTCATCATCCTGAACAGCGATTCAGTTGTCTCCGCAGTAGTCAACCGCAGACCATTTGCGTGCAGTATGGGTGTGTCAGGCCAGTGCGTGCCCTGCCCGCCGAGGAATTTGGTCAGATCGCCGACCGTTTTCACCTGATCAAAGCGCGCCTGCTCCCCTTTGCGAATCAGTATTACGCGATAACCAAACAAACCTTTAAACAGCGGGATGCGAATCGGGCGCAGTTGTTGTTCGCGCTCCTTATCGGTCATGGTCCAAATCACAAAATTGCTCTTGTCGTTCTGCAGCATATTGATCCAGCGCGCTTGGGAATAATCGCGAGGGGAAAAAATAATATCAATCTCTTCGTTGTCCGCCTTACTGGCCTCAAGTGCCATGACCAACAGAGTCGTAAAATAGTCGCTCGGCTGCTCCAGTGCGGTGCCTTGTACTTTGACCGGAATGCGGATTTGCTCCGCTCCACCTGGAGCCGCAAAGACGAGAATAGCAACCAGCGCCAAGCACCTCACAAAGAAGCGCCCGCAAGCCGATGGCGGGCGCTGACGACAAACAAAAAGCTGTTCAAGCATAAATAGATCCAATAGCCAAACCGACATTCACAAAGGATAGAAGAAAACAGGCTAATCTGCCGGATAGACTGCAGTACACGCCGAGGGATGACACTCACCATCCGCTCCCGTATAGTCACGCCAACATCGTCTCCCCCTGATTCATTAAGGATTAACTCATGCAAGACAAATTGGAAACACGCACTTTTCTGCTGTTTTTAGTCCTCGTCACCATCGGTTTTTTAATGGTGCTAAAACCCTTCTTCGGTACCATTTTTTGGGCTTGCGCGATTACTGTCATCTTTTATCCGATGCAGACACGCCTGATCAAATACTTCAATGGTCGCCCCAATACCAGCGCCCTACTGACGTTATTCGCCTGTATCTTAATCGTCGTATTGCCGGTCACCATACTGATTAGTTCGGTGGTATCCGAAGGTGCGGATTACTACAACAAACTGGAATCCGGTGAGGTAGATCCTGCCCGATACATTGAACAGGTCCGCACCGCATTTCCAGCCGTGCAAGAAGCCCTGGGGCGCCTCGGGATCGATTTTGCCAAAATCAAGGAGGGCGCCCTGAGCGTGACCATGAGCGGTGGTAAATGGCTGGCGCAAAATGCTCTGAGCATTGGCCAAAACACATTTACCCTACTGCTCAACATCTGCTTGATGTTGTACCTGACTTTTTTCCTGTTGCGCGATGGCAATTATCTGTTGGAGCTTTTAATTCGCGCATTGCCGCTGGGTGATACGCGCGAGCGCATTTTGTTTTCCAAATTTGGTGAAGTGACTCGCGCGACCATCAAGGGCAACCTGGTAATCGCAGTGATTCAAGGCTCTATGGGCGGCCTGATTTTTTGGGCGCTGGGGATTCCCGGCGCGCTCCTATGGGGCGTAGTCATGGCGATGATGTCGCTGATTCCCGCTGTCGGTCCGGCAATCGTATGGGCGCCGGTTGCGCTTTATTTATTTGCCAGTGGCGATAACGTTAAAGGGATGATTTTAGTCGGCGTTGGTGCAGGCGTGATTGGTGTGGTCGATAATATCCTGCGCCCGATTCTGGTGGGTCGCGACACCAAGTTACCTGACTACATAGTGCTGCTGTCTACACTCGGTGGCTTGGGCTTGTTCGGTATTAACGGCTTTGTGATCGGACCTATAGTCGCCGCCCTGTTTATCGCTTTTTGGGGAATTTTTATGCGCGACGTGAATGTTCCCGATTCACAACCGGTCGCCAGCGAGAAACAACTCGCGGATGAGCTAAATCTGGTGGAACAAAAGCCGAAGGAATCCGCCGATTGATCTGCTAGACTGCGCGGCCTTTTTACCTCGGATTCACCCTGCGTGGAACCAAATACCCTAATGATGAGATGTGATTATGTCTAACCAATTCAAAAGCGTTGAAGAGCTTGTAAGCTACGGCATTGGCCGTCAAATGGGCGACCAACTGGCAAGCAATCCCTTTGATGGCGTATCAGCCGCTGCAGTTGCGCAGGGTGTGATGGATGCACTTAATGGTGTTGAGATGCCTTACAGCAATGATGAAATGCAATCCGCTTTTGAAGCGATCAATACCCGTATGCAAGCTAAAGATGCTGAAAAACATAAGGCGTTGTCTGGAGCTGGCGAAGCGTTTCTCGCTGAAAACGCCAAGAAAGCCGGTATCACTGTGACTGCATCAGGTTTGCAATATGAAGTGATTACTCAAGGTTCCGGTGCAGTTCCAACTGCGACCTCTAAGGTGAAAACCCATTACCACGGCACGTTGATTGACGGCACCGTGTTTGATAGTTCTGTTAATCGCGGTCAGCCAATTGATTTTCCAGTGAACGGTGTAATTGCCGGTTGGACTGAAGCGCTGCAATTAATGCCTGTTGGCTCCAAATGGCGTTTGTATGTACCGCACAATCTCGCCTACGGTGAGCGCGGTGCAGGTGCCAGTATTGCGCCTTTCTCGACGCTGATTTTTGATGTTGAGTTGATTGATATTGTTGGATAACTACTTTATCTAAACATTCACCTCCAGCATGGATTCCGGGATCTTCTCTGAGACACGCCGTGAATCCATCCCTGGAGGCTCATCTTCGACATCCATGTCTCAGACGGTCTCAAAGAAGACCCCGGACTCCCCGCTTAATCGCAACCTGTAACATCCAGATTAAAAAATACTCCTTCAAAAATCGACATTAGATTAGCTATTGGATTTCCCATGTGGTTTAAAAATTTACGTTTGTATCGACTCACCGAACAGTGGACTATTTCTGCTGAAGAATTAAATGAGAAGCTCGCCGAATTCTGCTTTAACCCCTGCGGCAGCCTTGACCCAATGCGTTACGGTTTTGAACCGCCGCTCGGGCGCCACGGCAGTGAATTTGTGCATGTGACCAATGGCTATGTGATGATCTGCGCTAAGAAGCAGGAAAAAATTCTGCCCGGCGGCGTTATCAAAGAGCAATTGGAAGAAAAGGTACTGGCGCTAAGCGAGGCTGAATCCCGCCCTGTTGGACGCAAAGAGCGCGACACACTAAAAGACGAAATTATTTTTTCGCTCCTGCCGCGCGCCTTTACTCGCTCATCGCTGGATTACGCTTATATCGCACCGCAAGAAAATCTTATCGTAGTGAACTCTTCATCGGCTAAACGCGCGGAAGATTTGCTGAGTAAATTGCGCGAAGCACTCGGCAGTTTGCGCTGTTTGCCGATCGCCCCAAAAAATATCCCCACACAAGTGATGACTCACTGGCTGCGTGAAAGCCAGGCGCCGCATCAATTTGAATTGGGCGAAGAAGTAGAACTGCAGGCCGCGAAAGATGGCCGTGTCATTCGCTGCAAAAAACAGGATTTAACCGCGAGCGAAATTCTCAACCACTTGGAAAGTGGCATGCACGTCAGCAAAATCGCGCTGGTTTGGAAAGAGGCGATTAGCTGTGTGATTGACGATCAAGTCGCCGTAAAACGCCTGAAATTTGAAGATGTGATCAGCGACAAAGCCAACGAGCGCAACCCGGAAAGTAAAGCGGAGCAGTTCGACGCCGACTTTGCAATTATGGCGATGGAGCTAAAAAACTTTATCACCGCCCTACTGGCAGCCTTCGGTGGTGAAGCTGAGCGAGAATAATAATTTTTTTAGTGGTATTAGTCGCGCTCAGCCTCTAACTCTTGCAGCACCACTTTACGCGCTTCGGCCAGGGTCAAATAAAAACGCAGCACGCCTTTTATCGGTTTGATATTGGCGTGCGCCAACGTGCTGAGTGGCTGCTTGGGAATATCGGTCAGAATTAGTTCTGTGTTATTTTTCTCGCATTTAGCAATTAATTTATTGAGCGACGCCAAACCACCCGCATCCAGCAGCGACACTTCTTTTAGCGAGAGGATAATATGTTGCTGCTCGGTACAAAGCGTTGAAAGTTCACCAAATACCCTGTCTGCCGCCGCAAAAAACAATGGCCCACTAATACTGAACGCACGCCAGTTTTCCGGTAATTTTTTATCATCAATTCGCCCATCATCGGTCACATCATCCACATGGGTCATAGCTGCAATTTCTTTCATAAATAGCAGCGCCGCCAACACAATACCGGCAGTAATCGCAATCACCATATCGAACAACACCGTTAATGCAAAACAGGTGATAAACACCCAAACATCGCCGCGCGGCGCGGTTTTAATTAAGTGCACTGCCTTGGGCGCCTCACTCATTCCCCAGGCAACCATCACCAACAGCGCAGCCATCGCGGGCATTGGTAAATAAGCGAGTAGCGGCGCGAGTGCAACCAAACCGAGCAACACCACCAGCGCATGAATGATTCCCGCTACCGGTGATTCCGCACCGGCTCTAAAACTGGCCGCTGAACGTGCCAGTGCCGCCGTCGCAGTAATACCGCCGAAAAATGGCGTGATGATATTCGCGATGCCCTGCCCCAATAATTCGCTATTGGCACTGTGGCGTTTGCCGGACATACCATCCAACACCACCGCACACAATAAGGACTCAATCGCACCGAGCATCGCAATCGCAAATGCCGCAGCGAGCAAATCTTGCACCACGCGCGAATTCCATTGAATCGATTCACCATTTGCACCCGCTTGTAACCAGGGCCATTCAAATTGCGGCAGCTGCGGCGGAATACCAAAACCGGTGGTGCCATCAGCCAAGGTGTAGGAAAAACGCGAGCCGATCGTATCAACCGAAAAGCCAGCTTGATTCAACACTACAGCGACCAGAGTGCCAACAATCAGCGCGGGCAAATGCGGAGGCACAGGCAATTTTAATAACGGCCACAACAGCATGATGGCAAGCGTCGCAGCAGCGACGACAAAACTCGGCCAATAAAAATCCGGTAAGCTTTGGATTAACAACCAGAGTTTTTCCAAATAATGCTCAGGCATTTCTGGCAACTGCAAACCAAAAAAATCTTTTATCTGCAAAGTCGCAATCACTACCGCAATTCCGGCAGTAAAACCAAGCGTGACGGCTTCAGGAATATATTCAATCAATCGCCCGAGCCGAAGCAGCGCCATCACTACTAAAATTCCACCGGCCATCACACTGGCCACCAGCAATCCACCTAACCCATATTGTTGCGCAATGGGATAAAGAATAACGACAAACGCCGCCGTAGGGCCGGAGATACTAAAACGCGAGCCGCCGAGGATTGGGATTAGAAACCCGGCGATGATGGCAGTGTACAAACCATATTGCGGCGGCACACCGCTGGCAATGGCGAGTGCCATTGCCAAAGGAATCGCAATAACTCCAACGGTAATGCCCGCTAATAAATCGCGGGCGAAGCGCGGCGCACCATAAGGTTCTGTGAAGCAGGCTTCGCGTAACGCATGAGCAATTCGCAGGGAAAATAAATGGGCGCGATGGGGCATGGGAATCCTTTTTATAAATCGGCTGACACCTGGCGCAAACCAAAATGATCGACAAAAGGTAAAAAATCCTTATCCGAAAATAGCAGCGAACAATGATGTGTTATACAAAAATTGGCGATAACGACATCATTGGTTTTTCGAATGGTAATTCCCTGTTTGCGTAATGCGCGAAACAGCGTGGCTGCGTTTAGCGCAGCCTCTTCACCCAGCATATTGAAAAGTGTTAATGATGAAAGGATTTCTTTGGCTGTATTAAAGTGCGCATCGGTACGAAAACCTTGCAGTACCTCAAGCAAAATAATATCGCCAAGGGCCAGCGGCTCAACACCGAGTAGCGAATCAAGTTTGGCAACTTCGGGCGTTTCGTGCCCATTGAAGTAATCGATCCACACACTGGAATCAACCACAATCATGGATTAGCCCGCTGCTCGTCCAAATCACCTTCCCAAGCAAGCTTTCCTTTGAATGCCTTGATCCCCTCTTGCCGTTTCAGCCGAATTAGGGTTTTTAAACCCAACTCCACCGCTTCTTTTTTGGTTTTCAGGCCAGACGCTTTGAGTGCGTCAGCCATCAGGCTGTCTTCGATGATGATGTTAGTGCGCATACCGCCCTCCAATGTGTATTGATTAGCAAATAGATACACACTGTAACATTGATTAAAATATACACAAGGCACTTTTGCAGTATCAAGCAAGTGGTTATCCGGGAGGATGACGAAGCGATACCCCCCCTTACAACTCCTTTACGCCGCTCGCTTGTTGCCTCGTCGATTCTTTAGCCGCGCGCTAATCTGGCTCTTCGCAACAAATGTCACATTCGAGTTGTTTAATTGAATTCACTTTCGACACTTCAGTTCCTGAGGCCGCAATGCATAAACAATCACCACCTACTACTCCAATCGACAACAGCGGCGATGAAACGCCGAGCAACTGGTCGTGCAATCCACATTTTTCTGAGGTTCTGGCCGCTTATCAGCAGCAGCGGCGCGGCTTTTTACAAGGTGGATTAAGCCTTGCGGTCGCGGCGTTTATGGGCAGCGGGATGGTGGCGGGTATGGCTGGTTGTACCACTGCGCAACATTCAGGGCAGCTATTACCGGGCGCCCCGCAGCTGGGATTTACCCCGATTGCTGCCGGCCGCGCCGATAGCCTGCGGGTTCCGGCGGGTTACACCGCAACGCCTTTTGTTCCCTGGGGCACTCCAATCAATGGCGCTGCGCCTGTGTTCAAAGGCGATGCCACCAACTCTGCTGACGAACAGTCGTTACAAGTCGGCAGCCATCATGATGGTATGCACTTTTTTCCAATCGATAGCCCCAATGGAGGTTCCAGCTCCAAAGAGGGTTTATTGGTGATGAACCATGAATATGTCGATCCGAATATCCTGCACAGCAAAGGCCCCACCTTGGCCGCTATCCGCCCGGTTGATGAAGTGCGCAAAGAGATGGAGGCGCACGGCGTGAGTGTGTTACATGTTGCCGAAAATGGCTCTGGGCAGTGGAATCTGGTGCCGAACAGTCCGTACAGCCGACGCATCACCGGCACCAGCGTCATGGATATTCGCGGTCCTGCACGCGGCTCACGTAAATTGACCACCCGTTTTAGTCCTGCCGGTGAGCAAACGCGAGGCACACTTAACAATTGTTCACAAGGCGTTACGCCCTGGAATACCTATCTGACTGCCGAGGAAAACTGGGCGGGTTATTTTGTGAATCGCGATCAGACCCTGCCGCGCGAGCAGAGCCGCTACGGTGTCAGCACGAGTAACAGCCGCTACCGCTGGGAGACGGCGGACGCAGCAGAAGATATTTATCAACGCTTTAATGCAGCCAGTTCGGGCAGCAGCGCCACCGACGATTTTCGCAACGAACCCAATCATTTTGGCTGGATTGTTGAGATTGATCCCTTCAACCCCCGCAGCGTGCCGCAAAAACGCACAGCACTGGGGCGCTTCGCTCATGAAGGCGTTATTTTTGCACCGGTGGTCGAGGGCCAGCCAGTGGTCTGTTACTCCGGTGACGATTCCCGCAATGAATACATTTATAAATTTGTATCGACCGCTAATTACCACAAAGCCAGCGCGGGTGGCCATTTGCTCGACCAAGGCACGCTCTATGTCGCTCGTTTTGCGGCTGATGGCAGTGGCCAATGGCTGCGATTGGATATCACTGATGCGGAATTTATCGCTAAAACCAAAGCCGCCAATGTCAGTTTTACTGACCAAGCCGATGTATTGATCAATACACGCCTCGCCGCCGATATTGCTGGCGCAACGAAAATGGATCGCCCTGAATGGGGCGCCGTACACCCGCAAACAGGAGAGGTTTATTTTACCTTGACCAATAATGCGGATCGCGCACCGGAACATGTCGATGCAGCCAACCCCCGCGCACGGAATCCCTATGGCCATATCATTCGCTGGCAAGAACAGGGCATTGCGCATACCGGCCTTACCTTCAGCTGGAATATTTTTCTGTTTGGTGGGCCGAGCGGTACGCAGATGCACGCATCGTCTGACATGACGTTGGATGAATCCAACCACTTTGCCAGCCCGGACGGGCTCTGGTTTGATTCACGCGGATTACTGTGGATACAAACGGATATGAGCGGCGACCAGCTTGCTGCTGGCCCTTTTGGGCACAATCAAATGCTGGTAGCCGACCCGGAAACACGCGAATTGCGGCGCTTTTTGGTAGGGCCTATCGACTGTGAAATTACCGGGGTGGTTGCAACGCCGGATCTCAAGACCCTTTTCGTTAACGTTCAGCATCCCGGCGAGCAGTCACTACCGGGGCAATTTACCAGCCATTGGCCGCACGGCAGTGGCGCACGCCCGCGCTCGGCCACAGTGGTGATTCGCAAAGACGACGGCGGTGTGATCGGCAGTTAATCCCGGTCACAAAACCTTCTCAAATCCTTAACCAATTACCCACGCCAATGTCATCGCGCTAGCGGATTCTGGAGCCCCATCATTATGAGGCTCCAGTCATGCTTACCCGTCGTCGCTTCCTTGTTTCTACCAGCAGTGTCATTCTCCTCACGCCCACTTTTGTAGGCGCTACCGGCAATCTTTACCCTTTTACCCTGGGGGTCGCATCCGGCACCCCCAAAGATACCAGCGTGATTCTCTGGACTCGCTTGGCACCCAAACCATTGGAAGGTGGTGGTATGCCTAATGGTGAAGCGCAGGTGCGTTATCGCGTGTGTACCGATGCAGCGATGAAAAAAACCTTTCGTGATGGTGTGGTATCCACCTCTGAGGCAGTTGGCCATTCGGTTCACCTCAAACTTGAGGGGCTACACCCCGGGCGCGAATACTGGTATCAATTTTATGTAGGCGACGATGAAAGCCCGGTTGGCCGCACCCGCACCAGCGATCGCAAGGCCTCCAGCGCGACTATCGCTCTGGCAACTTGCCAGCACTACGAGACCGGACATTTTGCCGCTTACCGCGATATGGCCAAGTGGGCACCGGACTGTGTGATCCACGTAGGTGATTATATTTACGAGGGCGGCACTAACACCCTCGGCGAACACACCCGTGAGACCGCCGGTAAACAGCAGACATTTCAGGTGGTTCGGCAACACAACGGAGCTGAAATCACTACGCTCTGGGATTACCGCAACCGCTATGCGCTCTATCGTATGGACAAAGACTTGCAGGCCGCCCATGCCGCCAGCCCCTGGATAGTCGCGATGGACGATCATGAAATTGATAACAATTGGGCTGGCTATATTCCCCAGGACCCTTGGGCGCAAACCGAGCTCGAATTTCAAGTGCGCAGAATCGCCGCACTTAAAGCCTATTACGAGCACATGCCCATCGAAAAACCACCGGTGCTTGATGGTTTGAAGTCCCGCCTCGACATGCACGGCGTGTATCGCTTTGGCCCTGCGCAAGTGCATTTGTTGGATACCCGGCAATACCGTTCCGATCAAGTATGTGGTGATGGCTTCCCCGGCGAAAAGGAGTGTCCCGAGTTGCAAGATGCCAAGCGCAGCATGACCGGCGCAGAGCAAGAAAAGTGGTTGTTCGAACAGCTGGATCGCTCAGACGCCCCGTTTAACGTACTCGCGCAGCAAACCTGGTTTGCGCCCTTCCGCTACAGCGAGGAGCCGACGCAAGGGCAATTTAATATGGATCAATGGGATGGCTATCCGGTGCAACGCCAACGCATCATCGACAAGCTGGCCAGTGTTAAAAATCCAGTGGTGTTAAGCGGCGATTGGCACTGTGCCAATGCATCGCGCATTCATAAAAATCCACTCGATGCGAAATCGGCACTTGTGGGTCATGAATTTGCCGCAACGTCCATCTCGTCAAATTGCTCCTGGGCTCATCGCGTGCATGGCGCAGCATCGATTAACGCCCACGTCGATTATGTAAATGGCGACAAGCGCGGTTATTTGCGCAGCACGGTTACTAAAGATAATTGGAAAAGTGAATTTCGCACCGTCACCAACCCACTACGGGCTGATTCGGCGGTAACGACGGATCGGGAAATTAACACCAAGGATGCATAAGTGTCCGAATAAAAACTCCAGCTTTATGGGCTGGAGTTTTTTACATTGTTATCAACGCCGGAAGATCACCGGACATTTTCTCTGCGTATTTTTTCACTACGCACCCAGTTGCGCCAAGCCTTAACGTTTCTGCACCGGGGCAACCAGAGGTTGGGTCCACGCCATTTGCATATCATCCGCTTTGTAGCCATGGGGATGTTTTTTGCTGGAAGTAATGCGCGCACGCACATACAGGTCATTGGCTTTTAATTGGTATTTTGCTTCGGTGCCGCGCACGCTGGCTAACACCACACCAATCTTGTCGCTGTAGTCCAGTGAAACTCTTCCCTGAATATCGTCAGGCACATTTTTGCGCGGTTTGCCGGTTAGATCCACACCCTTGCGCGTACCGATAAATTCGATCTTATATTCCACACCGTCTTCAGGTTCGATACTTAACGATAGGGTATTTCCTTCGCGACTCAATTCGCGCAAGGTCACCCCGGTGCTGTTATAAAAATCACCGCGTTTCATTGCACTGACGATCGAATCTGGCGTTAAACGGCCAGCACGCACCATGACCCAGCCGCGACCAGGGTTGGAATGTTGTTCTATTTTCCATGCCGCAAAGCTGTGTGCATCGTCATTGGCGATGCCATAGAGCGGCGCTTTGCCTTCGGTGATGCGCGTGGCGAGCACTATGTCCCACATGCGTTCAAGCCCCACACGCCATTTATCACCGTAATTTTCTACGCCGTGGTGACCGTTGTATAACTCAAAAAAACCTTCGCCTTCGTTGAACCGCAGCGCCAACATATCTTCTACGGTAATCGCGTAGCGAAAGTTGGGGTGATTGATGTGCGCAATGACTTCACGCCCGGATTCGATACCTTGATCCAACACGGCGTTTAAATTTTTTTGCATCACTTCCGCCACGCTATCGCCGTCGCGCGGCGCAATTACATCGTGAAGATTAATGCCGTTGACATGTACGGGATGGTTACCAAAGCGCGCGGTAATTTCTTCACCTTGCACAAAAATAAATTCGTCGCGGGCTTCAAATAAATGGCGAAATTCGTCAAGGGTTTTTAACCGCACTTCGGTTTTACCATCCTGTTCACGGGTTTCCACCCACTCATCACCAAAGTGTTTGCGATAAGCCGCCAATGAGAGTTTGTGTTCTTCGCGCTCTAACGTGTACCAAAATGTTGGCGATTGCACCAAAGCGCCCCGTTGCAGCGCACCTTTTTGCATAATGTTGTGATCGCTCAGCACCAAAAAATCATAGCCGTGTTCGCGGTACCAGGCAGCTGCAATTTCCGGCGGGCTATCGCCATCGCTCCACCAGGTATGGGTGTGTGTATTGCCTTTCCACCAACGCGGAGCAGCGACCGAATAATCACCGCGAAGCTCCATGTTGTAGCTGTGCGTATGGTTGTGCTGATGAGGTGCTGCTGTGTTTTTGCTGTGATCGTGATCATGGTCGTGAGCAGGTTGTGCGTTGATAAATTGCGCCGGGCTGCTAAGCATCAGCACACTTAACAAGAATAAAAATGGATGACGTGTCATGGTGCGACCTCTAATAAATAAAAAAACCCCGGCACTAGGCCGGGGAAAAAGGGGTTAAAACTGATAAGAGTAAGAAAGGAAAACGCTGCGTGGTTTACCTTGGAAAATATAAGGGTAAAAGTAGTCAGGTGATCTGTTGTTATATTCTCCCCGGATAAAGCCGCTGCCAAAAAATTGGTTACCAAAGGCACCGCGTTCGCCGTAAGTTTCATCAAGAATATTGACAAAACGCAGTTGTGTGCGGTGACGTTTATCTTTACCAGCCCAGTAACTCACGCTACCGTTCAACAAAAACCAACTGCCATAATCCAGGTCGTCTAAGCCCGTTCCGGCTGGAGCCCGCACACTTTCAGGCCCTTGTAATCGCGGCAAAAGTGCAAAGTGGTAGGTATCGCTGTCGGAAGACCAGCGCAGGGTGCCGGTGACAAACCATTCGGGGGTAGAGTCAATTTGCTGACTTGTACCCGCTAGGTTGGCGTCATTTTTGGTGTAGCTGAGCGAGGTAGTCCAGTTATTACCCAAGGTGAGTTGCATATCGGCGGTGATGCCACGAATTTCCGTTACGCGCGGACTATTAAAGCGTGTATTGGGCGTAAAGCCGGTGGTGCTTTCAATTCGGTTAGTGATATCAGTTTGGAAACCGCCCACCTCAAAAAGTACCGAGTTGCCAGCCATCTCGCCTTCATAACCCAGCCCGGCATTGAAGGTTTCCGTTTCTTCCGGTTTAAGATCTGGATTGCCGATGATGGTTTCGGTATTTGAATAAAGCTCATTGGTCAGCGGCAAACTAAACGATGTACCACCGTTCGCGCGAACATAAATACCGCCGCCCAGCGGTTGGCGTACGCCAAACTTCCAAATGGTCTCCGAGCCAAACGAATCGGCAAAGTCGACACGACCCGCAAGGGAAATAGCGGTAGAGGGACTGAAAGACGGTGTAATGCGCGCGTCAACAAAAACACCGGTGGTGGAAGCAATATCACTATCGATGTTGATTATCGGATCCGAGTTATCGCGATAATTCAGCGATTGCACACCCAATACTGTCGATAAGGATTCATTGATGCGCACCGTGTTAAGCATTGTCAGCTGCGCCTCTTCAAAACCACCTTTGATGGACTGATCGCCAATCCCGCGATTAGCTAGAGGTCTGACGGTGCCCAACCATTCGCCTTGAGGAATTATGACGCTGCCACCGCGTGGCGATAGACAGCCCTCTACACGTCGACAAATCTCGGGTTCAAATTTTGTGTGATAAAGCGTGGGTTTACGATAAGACGCGAAAACTTCGGTCTTGAGTCGCTCAGACCATATATTGCTGTATTCCATGTTTATCAGCGGCATTCTTGAGCTAACAGCACCGTAAAGGGTGTTATTAGGAAAGGTGTCCTGAAAATCAATTTGCGCGTATTGTGCGTTGACTAATAAATGGCTGTTCGCATCGATATCCCAAAAATATTTTGCACCGATGTTATCGCGCGAATTCGCGTAATTACCCACACCACCCGCTGCCGCCATACCGTCGGTCACGCTTTCACGAGCGAAAATTCGGTGGCCGTCCGATGCATAACGTGAGCCGTAAACCATCATCGAATGACTATTGTCTTCACTAATCGGGAAGGCGTAATTACCATAGAGCTCACGCGTATTAAAACTACCGTAATTCACACCAGCATCACCTTTTACCGTTCCGTCCGGGCGCTTGGTAATAACGTTTACCACACCTAAACCGCCGTTACTGCCGAAGTACAAACTTTGGCCGCCGCGAAAAACTTCCACGCGTTCAATCATCCGTGAATCAATCAGTGTTGCACCCCAGATATTTTCAATGCCCGGACCGCGATCATAAAGCGGGACATTGTCCATAGTTACCAAGGTATCCCTATCGCCCCCGCCGTCGAGGCGAATCGTATACTCACCTTCATCCGGAGAATAACCAACATTGGCCCCGCGAATTAAACCCTGAGCGATTTCTGCAAAGTTGGTGTAACCACCAACGGCTATGTCTTCTGATGTCACAACCTGTACCGAGTTACCAAACTTCTCCAGTTCAAACGCTACGTCACTGACTTTTTCTTTTTTTTCCGCCTGACCCGTTACCAGCATAACCTCCATATTTTTTTCTAATGGAGGCACCTCGATTTCACCTTCACCAGTCTGCGCCTTGACGCTAGTGCTCAGCAATAAAAAGACGCTGAGACAAATACCGGGATTAATACCTTTGGGTTTTTCTCGATTTTTCATGGCCAAATTCTCAATGTTAAAAAACGCAGGTTGCGCTTCAATAGGTTTTTGGAAGTGTTAGGTTAAATTCGAGACAAAGAATCCCCCTACTGCTGAAACAGCAATAAAATTCTTCGACTAAATGAGCGGGGCTATATTGCGTGCCAATTATTAATATTTCGCTGCTTTCCCATTAACGTTTGGCTACTTTTCGGTGACATTTTTAAGGAATTTTGATGACAAAGTTTTAAAATATTTTAAATATAAAAAGAAAGAAGATGTCATTTAGATAGGGTGATCTGCGTCACATCAGCTTAGAACCAGGCACGAATTAACAGTATTTTTATGCAGATAAAATAACGAATGTGTACGGGGTGGTTAATGCGGTGTTTCGTTTTGCAATGAAAACTACGGATATCAGCACGGGGGGCGACAAGGTCTTACCTTAATATTTTCAACGTCACTGCCAGGTTGTTGCGTATAATAGCCCGCAACTTGCGGCAGAAACTGGGAGAAGACCCAGCCGAACCCAAGTACCTCAAAACTGAAGCTGGTGTTGGCTACCGTTTACTCTTTGTTCCACGATAAATCGTATGGCGCAAAGCCGAAACGCTGGTCACGCCCACTACCGGATTTATGACTATGCGTTTTCTCCCCCAGCTCGCACTGCTTGCGACCAGTTTTTTTATTATCAGCTGCAGCCCTAAACCCGAACTCAGCAAAATTTCCGGTTACGCGCAAGGCACCACTTACAATCTCACCTTTGAATTACCTGCTGACTCCGCAGCAGACGTAGCGACAATTGAAAAAGCGGTAAACGATGAATTGGCGCGCATGGATAAAGCATTGTCCAACTACCGCGATGATTCCGTTATCGAAGAATTTAACGCAACCCAAACTACCGATGTATTAGCGGCCGAAGCGGAATTAGTGTCGCTAGTTGAAGAGGCGCGTAAAGTTCATCGCGCCAGTAATGGCTGTTACGATCTCACCATCAAACCATTATTTGATTTATGGGGATTTAAGAAAGATGAATTCAGTCCGCCAAGCGATGCTGATCTTGCGCAAACCCTTGCGATCATCGGGCTGGATAATCTGGAAACGGTAGATGCGACCCATCTACGCAAACAAATTCCCACGTTGCGTATCGATGTCTCTTCTATCGGCCAAGGCTATGCCGTGGGCCAAATCGTAAAAATACTTGAGCAACTGAATGTTAAAAATTATTTGGTTGAAATTGGGGGCGAATTAAAAATCAGCGGTAAAAAGCCGGATGGTGAAGCCTGGAAAATTGCCTTGGAAAAACCACTGCCAAATGAACGCAAGATGCACAAAATTGTCAGCTTTGATACCGGTGTGCCCATGTCGCTCATGGCATCCGGCACCTATCGCCACTACTTTGACAGCAACGGCAAACGCTATAGCCACATTCTTGATGCGCGCACCGGTAAACCCGTCGAACACAACACAGTTTCGGTCGCCATTTTGCATCAAGATCCCGCCATTGCCGATGCATGGTCTACTGCGCTGCTATGCTTGGGTAGCCGCGAAGGTTTAAAAGTCGCGAATGACAATAACCTCGCCGCACTTTTCATTGACCAACAGGGCGATGAATTAATTGAATCGCAAAGCCAGGCAATGAATGAAATGAAGGATGTGAGTTTTAAAAACCCTTAACAATAAATTGGATGGATACACCATGAAACTCATCTACACCCACGAAAACCGTTTTCTAGTAGGGAATGCACACAATATCCTTGAGCAAGCCGGGATTCGTGTGGTGTGGAAGAATGAATTTGCCTCCGGTGCAATTGGTGAAATTTCGTCATTTGATACTTGGCCAGAACTTTGGGTAATCGATGAAGCAGACTACGATCAAGCGGTGCAGACTATCGCCAATGCATTGAGTGCACCTGATGCACCTGAGTGGACATGTGGCAGTTGCAATGAAACTAATGATGCCGCGTTTGAAACCTGCTGGAATTGCCAAACGGAAAAAGTGGAGCTGGCGCAATGAAAACAATCATCTTACATTTTTTTCTTCTGGTATTAACAACCAGTGCGCTAACCACTAGCGCGTTTGCAAACAATCCCGTTACCGTGATGAGTTACAACATCCGCTGTGGATTATGCGAGGCGCCGGAAAATCCGCACAACTGGAAAAAACGCAAATATTTTGTTGCGCATTTAATTAAAACGCACAACCCGGATGTTATTGGCTTGCAAGAAGCTGAAATATTTCAAGTGGAAGATTTAGTTGAGATGCTGGATGACTATTCCTGGATGGGTGTTGGTCGTGATGACGGAAAAGATAAAGGTGAGTCGACCGCGATTTTATTCCGCACAGGGCGCTTTTCACTGCAGGGGCAGCAAACACTTTGGTTATCCCAAACTCCGCTGAAGCCATCATTAGGCTGGGATGCAACTTATCGGCGCACCCTGAGTATCGCAAAATTACTAGATGCACAATCCAAACAATTTCTGCACATATTCAATGTTCACTTAGACAATGAAGGTGAAACTGCGCGGCAGGAAGGTGCGAAATTACTCTTAAGTGAAATTGCAAAAGTTGATGCCGTGCCTCCCATTATCGTCACCGGCGATTTTAATGTTACCGCTCCGTCCGCCACCTACGACATCATCACACAAACGCTCGCCGATGCTGAGAAAATATCCCCCACACCTGCCACAGGCGGAGGAATAACCTACAACAGTTTTGGCGAAAACAATGAACCAGATAATAAGATCGATTTTGTTTTTGTGAAAAAATCCATGAAAGTTAAAAGCCATCAAGTCGACACCACCATCTACAACAATATCTATCCATCTGACCACTATCCGGTCATAGTGACGGTCGATACATCAGTTCCGCCCGTAGACGTATCATTGACTGCCGAGTAGCACTGCCAATTCATTGCGGATATATTTTTCCTCCACCCATTCCGTTAAATGAGCATTCATAAATTCAATAAAATTATGCGCGGCGATAGGCAAACGCCTATCGCCATGACGCACCAGATACCAGTGACTGTTCAACGGAAAATCCCGCACGTTGATGACGGCAAATTTTGCGTTCGACTGGGTCAATGCCTGCGCCAACGTATGTTCCGATAACACCGCTAAACCCAACCCGGTTTCAACACTCATCCGAATAACTTCATTACTTTCTATCTGCAAGGTTTTATGCAGCTGCACATTCTGCTCGCGCAAAAATGTTTCCAACACCATGCGTGTCGCGCTGCCCGGTTCGCGCATTAAAAAGCGTTCATTAACTAATTCAGAAAAATCGACTTCTGTTTTTTGCGCTGCCCAGTGGTCACTGGGTGCAATCAACACTAAAGGGTTACGCAAAAATCGGCCACTGATCACGTGATCGCCGGTGGGCGGGTGGCTAAACAAATACAAATCATCAATGTAATTGTCAAAACGCTGCAACACGCTGCTGCGGTTGCCAATATTTAGCGTTACATCAACAGCGGGGTAGTGTTTTGCATAGGGGCTGAGCAAACGCGGCAAAATATATTTCGCGGTAGTCACCACACCAATACCAAAATGTCCTTTGGCACCCTGCGCGGCATCACTTAAAAAACCATTGAAATCGTCAAAGCGCGTCAGTGCATCGAGCGCAGCGTGGTACAGCTCTTTGCCCACAAAGGTCGGCTGATACTGACCATCGCGCACCTCCAACAGTAACTCGCCCACCGCTTCGGTCAGGCGTTTGATCTGTAGCGAGACAGTGGGCTGGGTGAGATGTAACTGCGCTGCTGCTTGGGAAATTGAACCCGTGCGCACCACGGCGATATAGACCTGCAACAGGCGAAAGGTCAGGTGGCGAATATTCATAGGGCACCGCTGGCTTGAGTTATGTATAGATAATCATAAATATTAAAACACATGAACATTAATTATCTTCTATTACCGTTCCTCGCCACAATGCCGCCGGTCACATCACGCAACTGGAGATCGCCATGCCCGATATCGTCATTATGTTTTTCTTGCTCGGGGTTTTAGCCGGAGTGGCTAAATCCGACCTCAAGGTACCCAAGGCGGCCTACGACACACTGAGCATCTTGCTTATGCTGACCCTCGGCCTTAAAGGCGGGCTGGCGCTACATGGCCAGGTAAGCTGGCACTTACTGCCAGAAGTGATCACAGTGATTCTGCTGGGTATCGCCATACCTCTCCTGCTCTACCCTTTGCTGCGCAAGTTTATTCTGCTCAACGCCGCCAACAGTGCCAGCATCGCCGCCCATTACGGCTCCGCGAGTGCGGGTACTTTTGCGGTAGCACTGGCTTTTGCGGAAGCCAACAACCTCACCATCGCCCCGCAAACCACTTTGTACTTGGTATTGCTGGAATTGCCCGCGATTGTGGTGGCGATTTTGTTATACAAAAAAGCTACCGGCAGCACCGGCGGCATGAAAGGCATTTGGCATGAAGCGCTCACCAGTCGCGGTGTAGTTCTGCTCACCGGCGGCGTGATTATCGGCTACCTCTATGGGCCCGAAGCGAGCAAAGATATAGCCCCACTATTTCTCGGCGCCTTTAAAGCGTTGCTCGCATTATTTTTATTAGAGATGGGCGTGTGCGCATCGCAACATTTAAGACCCTTCCCCTGGCAGCACTGGCGCTTGATCGGTTTTGCCTTAGTGGCACCGCTCTTTTTGGCATTGATTGGTGTTGCTGCAGGTATAGCCTTAGGCCTGCCCGAAGGCAGCGTCGTTATACTCGCCGCACTCACCGCCAGCGCCTCCTACATCGCCGCACCCGCTGCGATTCAAGCCGCCATTAAAGAAGCCGATGTGGGGCTCGCGATATTTGCGGCGCTGGGTGTGACATTTCCCTTAAACGTACTACTTGGCATACCGCTCTACTACCAGCTTTTCACATGGCTCACCGCATAAGTACAGCCAATAATCTGTAGGTTCCAGGAGCCTTTATGTACGTACAAACGCATTTGCAACAGCTCGAAGCTGAAGCAATTTTTATCATCCGCGAGGTGGCGGCCAGCTTCGACAACCCTTGCTTCTTTTACTCGATTGGCAAAGATTCAACGGTGATGCTGCATCTCGCGCGCAAAGCGTTTTATCCCGCGCCTGTTCCCTTCACGCTGCTGCACATAGATACCACCTGGGAATTTGCCGAGATGGCGCGGTTCCGCGACGCTATGGGCGTAAAACACCAGCTCAAGATCTTGGTACACACTAATGAAGAAGCACTGGCAATGGGCATTCACCCCATCACTTCCGGTTCCGTTAAGTACAACGATTTGATGAAAACCCAGGCCCTGAAGCAGGCAATGAAACTGCATCAGTTTGATGCTGCATTAGGTGGTG
This sequence comes from uncultured Cellvibrionaceae bacterium, assembly GCA_964499225.1. Taxonomy (GTDB): domain Bacteria; phylum Pseudomonadota; class Gammaproteobacteria; order Pseudomonadales; family Cellvibrionaceae; genus Cellvibrio. Next base: position 65,320 of record CAZCJR010000002.1, read on the forward strand.
CACGGCGTGATGAGGAAAAATCCCGTGCAAAAGAACGGGTATTTTCAGTGCGCGACCCACATCAAGGCTGGGACCCTAAAAATCAGCGCCCGGAATTGTGGAATCTATACAACACCCGGATCGACAAGGGCGAATCCGTGCGCGTGTTTCCACTCTCCAACTGGACGGAATTGGATATTTGGCAATACATACTCAAGGAAAATATCGAACTGGTATCACTTTACTTGTCCGCACCACGGATGAGCTGGATAAGCGATGACGGCGGCCAATATTTGATCCTGGATGACGACCGGATGCTGCCATTTTTGAGCGAAGCGGAACTTGATAGTTTGGCGCTTCGTCCCCTGCGCTGCCGAACCCTCGGTTGCTATCCACAAACCGGCGCTGTATTGAGTGATGCCACCACACTGGAAGCTGTCATTCAGGAATTGGTGGAGAGCAAAACCAGCGAACGCGAAGGCCGCATGCTCGACAAAGATCAGGTTGGCTCGATGGAGAAGAAAAAACGCGAAGGGTATTTTTAATGAATACCGAGTACCTTCTGGCAGACCAACCCGCGCACTTGACCCGCGCAGTCCAATTACTGATTGCTGGCAAGCTGGTAGCCGTACCGACGGAAACCGTTTACGGCTTGGCAGCAGATGCATGCAACCCCGCAGCGGTGGCCGCGATCTATACGGCAAAAGGCCGCCCCGCAAATCATCCATTGATTGTTCACATTGCTGCCCCCGATGAGATGGCCAACTGGGCCGAGCAAATACCGGCAGCCGCCTACAAACTTGCCGCGCAGTTTTGGCCGGGGCCACTCACGCTGCTGCTTAAAAAGGCGGCTCATGTGGACGCGATTGTGACCGGCGGTCAACCCAACATCGCCCTGCGCATACCCGCACATCCGGTGATGCAAACACTGCTGCAATTGACCAACCTCGGCCTGGCCGCACCTTCGGCCAACCCCTATCAACAAGTCAGCCCCACCCAAGCCAAACATGTAATGGACGGGCTTGGTGGAAAAATCGATGCGGTTCTCGATGGCGGTAGCTGCGCGATTGGAATGGAATCCACCATTCTCGATTTGACTCAATCCGAACCACGGATTTTACGCAACGGCCCCGTTACCGCCGAAGCTATTGCACTATGCTTAGGGTGCGATGTCGCGCAACCGCAGCAACACGACGTCGCTATTTCCGGCAACAAACGCCAACACTATCAACCGCGCAAACCGCTGCATCTGTTCAGCACCGAACAACTTGTTGGCTGCCTCGACCAATCGCCTCAACCGATTGCATTAGTGGCATACAGCGAGCAACTAAAATCCCTCGCCATCGCGCATCCCAATCTTATTTACTACCCCGCATCGCCTGAAAAAAAACGTTACGCACAAGCGCTGTACAGCACGCTGCACGAACTGGACGCATTAGAGATAGACGCCATTTGGATCGAACGCCCGCCCCAAACGGCGGAGTGGAATGATGTGAATGACCGGCTGGAACGCGCGGCTTGTCGCTGATGGGTAAATAAATATAGAAATGCAATCCATGGGTGCGATTGCGAACAGAGCGTTGATCGAAAATTCTTTTTAATCAACCCAAGCTCAGGTGCTCCATCTGCAATGCCGTAATTGGAATAGCCTGGATACTCAGAGCATCGTCTATACGTGCGATATTTTCAAATGTTCGATGATGCTCAATTGGTGACTTTCCATCCGGAGGCTTTATGCAACACGCCACTCTTTCGCCCCACGCGCCAACGCATCCGCACCAGCCAAAATTATTACCAGTTGTTACACGCGTCATCGAGCAGGTCGATAACATTTTTGTAGAATATTTTGGTAGATCAGGTGAGCGTCTGGCGGAGGAAGTATTCAAACAATGGTTAATAGCAGGTAGAACCGGCCCATCAGGACTACGGCATTATGTTACCGCACTAAGTCACCAACTGCATGAGCCACACCAATGTAACGACTTTGTTAAGCGTGCAGAGAGTATGTTATTGCACCTTCAATCTGGCTACGTTAGCTAATCTATAGCCCTACGTTAAATATCCGCTGAAAAAGTGCGGTCACTCAGCAATTTACAGCGCAGCTGCGATTAAGGAGGCGAATGTACGTCTCGCAATATTTGCCGCGCTGGGTGTGACCTTTCCTTAGATGTGTTGGCGGGATTCCGGTGTATTTTGAGGCAATGCAGTGGTTAGCGAATTAACTATTGATCAGTTGAAAAGTTAATCCGAATTTTTGCAGATATTGCTTCACCCGATGGGAGTCATTGACGGATGATTTTTTATCGCGACTCACATTAAATAGCATGCGTCCGGCTTCAGCCAGAGATCGGCTTGTCTTGCACACCTTTATTACCTCACTCAACTGCAATCGATCAAATAAATCCAGATCATCAAGCTGGGCAGATGATAAATAATTTTCCAGCAGACTTTCATTTCCCGTAACAGTCTCGCTCTGAAAACCTCGCCAAGCGTGCTGCAAACGAATAATCTCGCATGCTACAACTTCCTCGGTAATGCGCCCGCCAACAGCAAGCGTTGCCATGCGCGTAATACTGGAATTTAAATCGCGAAAGTTAGCGCGCCATAATGCTTGTGGCGAATAGGCGAATTGTAAATAGGCCTCGCGTGCAGCCTTATTAAAACTCACTTTATGGCCAGCCTTGCGCGCATAGTTAGTTAATTCGTGCTCGATATTCGGTTCCAAATCCTCACTGCGCAATTTCAATGAAGGCAACTCGTAAGTCCACAGATTGATGCGAGCCAATAAATCTTCACGAAATAATCCTTGCCGCACTGATTCAAATAAGTCGCGATGAGTACCTGCGATTAATTGAAAATCACTACTTACAGTTTGATCGCCGCCAAAAGGCATAAAGATTTTTTCTTCAATAGCGCGTAACAACATAGCTTGCTCATCCAAGCCGAGCTCACCTATTTCATCAAGAAACAACAGTCCTTGGTGTGCTTCGCGCAGCAGGCCAGCGCGCGCATTTAGCGCGCCGGTAAATGCCCCTTTAACGTGACCAAAAAGTGCGGACATTGCATTGTCGCCACGCAGCGTTGCACAGTTCACCTCAACCAAATTACCCGATAGCTGCCCGCGCTGTTTTTTTAATTCAAAGATTCGTTTCGCTAATTGTGATTTTCCAGCTCCCGTTGGGCCATTCAGCAACATGGGCGCGGTGGATTTAATCGAGACCTGCTCAACCTGTGCAATCAGTTCATTGAAAGCCGCATTACGCGTTTGAATTCCACTCTTCAAATGCGTCACTGCATCCCGCGATTCTTTGGCAAAACGCGACGCGATTTGGTCGTAACGTGAAAGATCCAAATCGATTACGTGATAGGTCCCTTGCACGCCCTCTTTACTGGGCGATGATTGCAATAATTTACCGGGTAAGTAATGCGCCTCTGCCAATAAGTACAAACAAATCTGGGCTACGTGTGTACCCGTGGTGATATTTATAAAATAATTATTTTGCTCAACATCAAAAATCTGACTCACCGCCACGGCGTGAATCTGGCTGTACACCTGCTCGAAATCCCAAGGGTCTTCACACGCGATAGGAAAAGCTGTCACTTTGGTATACGGCGAAACTTGGGCCATATCCAGCAGCGTGAGATCTAGCAACACCTGATCTTCCGGGAGATACATCAACAGATATTCATCAACCTGAAACTCTGGGTGCATCAATAGAGCAATACTCGGCCGCCAACGCTCCCAACGACGCTTACCTAACCCACCGTGATCCAGCCTCGACCCCAAAATCCCTATCACCACATTATTCATAAAGATATTTTCCTATCTAATTTGATAGATATTAAACATTTACAAATTCTACGTCAGTCGCCAAAAGCACACAATTAGACTTTTTAATCTTTAAAAATCAATAACTTAATTAAATTTAAAACTTATTTATCGAAGTTGGCACTATGCCTGCAATACCTGAAATGTAAGTAAGTGACGAACAAAACCTAAGCAAAAACAACAGATAGGTACGGATATGAGTAATTTTGAAGTCATGCATAACCAGGGTCAGGTGCCAGTTAAATCTTGGACACGCGGAGTGAGCTTTGATGAAAACGCGCGCCAACAGGTAAACAACATGGCGAGCATGCCTTTCATCCATAAATGGATTTCAGTAATGCCCGACGTGCATCTCGGTAAAGGCGCCACCATCGGCAGCGTGATTCCAACCATTGGGGCCATTATTCCGGCAGCAGTGGGCGTGGACTTGGGTTGCGGAATGATGGCCGCGAAAACCACCCTGAACGCATCGCAATTGCCAGACTCATTGGCGGCACTGCGCAGCGAAATTGAGAAAAAAGTTCCACATGGAAGCAGCCCGAAATTGCGTGGAGTGCGCGATAAAGGAAGTTGGTCGAACGCACCGGAAGATGTCACCAGCGCTTGGGCACATTTGAATGATGGATTCACCAAGCTCTGCGAGAAGCATCCGTTTTTAAAGAACACCAACAATATGAATCATTTGGGAACACTGGGAACGGGCAACCATTTCATTGAAGTTTGTTTGGATGAAAACAACGCGGTCTGGGTGATGCTGCATAGTGGGTCGCGCGGAGTGGGTAATCGCATAGGGACGCATTTTATCGAACAAGCAAAAAAAGATATGGAGCGCTGGTTTATTCATTTGCCCGATAAGGATTTGGCGTACATACCCGAAGGTAGCGAAAAATTTCGCGACTATGTAGAAGCCGTGGCTTGGGCGCAGGATTTTGCCCGCACCAATCGCGAAGTGATGATGGCGAGAACACTGCAAGCTATGCGCGATATTTTGCAGGTGCCTTTTGAGGCGCATGTGGAGGCGGTGAATTGTCACCACAACTACATCAGCCGCGAACATCATTACGGAGCAGATGTGTGGGTAACACGTAAAGGTGCAGTCAGTGCGCGCAAAGGTGAGATGGGAATTATTCCGGGGAGCATGGGTGCAAAATCTTTTATCGTGCGCGGTCTTGGTAACGATGAAAGTTTTTGTAGCTGCAGCCACGGTGCCGGACGAGTGATGTCACGCACTGAAGCAAAACGCCGCGTATCTATGACTGAGCATTTGCAGGCAACTGCCGGGGTTGAATGCCGTAAAGATGAAAATGTGATTGATGAAACACCGTCTGCGTACAAGCCCATCGAAAAAGTGATGGAAGCACAAGCGGATCTGGTAGAAATCGTACACACACTAAAACAAGTGCTGTGTGTAAAAGGTTAAACAATATCGCAACAAGGATGATGCGATAAATAAGAATTTGGTGTGTTGTTATAAACGGAAATGTAACAACACTGTGTGATCACAGCGGCCCAGTATTGTTTACTGGCTGACACAAACGCCTCTGGCTATTTGTGTATCGGGATCATGCAGGCACCAGATAGTGCCATGTAGCTCAGCGGTAGAGCAGCGGAATCTAATCCGCAGGTCATTGGTTCGATTCCAATCGTGGCTCCAATGCTATAGCTCATTGGTAGAGCATCTCACTTTTAATGAGAGTGTTGCCGGTTCAATTCCGGCTAGCAAACTGGTCTTTCAACCAGCTAAAAAAGTAACATCGCAGACCTCCGCGATAAATTGTCACTCAAAAATGGAATCAGGTTTTGGTAATGGATTTCACAAGTAATGATTTATCAAACATGGCAATGCCATAACAGATACTTGGTTAAAGCGCGTTAGTGCAAACAGCATCGGATGCTGAAATCATTCAGCGGATAGATGAATACAAAAACGCCCTCTGACAAAAAGCTGTTGTGCCGGCGCGGTGTGGAGGCTCTGCTCCAACAAAACAAGGAAACAGGAAAATGAAATTCAAGAAAAAATATTTAATTAACGATACCCAAATAGGCTTGCTGTACAAAGATCAGCAATTCCAGAAAGTACTGAATACGGGCACTCATGAATATTGGGATTGGCAGAACCGTCTGACATTACAGTCAGTCAATATCGCCACCACCTTGAGCGATGGCGTCGGCAAGGATATTTTATATCTCGCCGAAATACATTCGTCCGCCTTTACAGATCACCTGCAGATGTGGGAAACCGGTGAGCACGAAATTGGATTGGTCTATCAGCAAGGTATTCTGCGCGACATTAAAGCACCTGGCCAACGCGGCGCTTACTGGAAGCAGAGACAAGCGATCACCATTGAAAAGCTGGATATCAGCGAGCACTTTTCACTTTCAGAAAAGCTGCTGCGTGTTCTGTCCGGTGCGCGCGAACCTCTACTGAGCCGTGCAGCAGCAACTGCTATTGCATTGAGTAACGTTGCAGAAGGTCATATTGGTTTTTTGATGGTAGATGGCAATACTATTAGCGCCTTGCAACCCGGTTTGCATATGTGGTGGAAGTTTAACCGTGCGATTGAGGTTAAACAATTTGATTTGCGCTTACAAAACATGGAAGTCAATGGACAGGAAATTTTGACCAAAGACCGAGTCAGCTTGCGTATTAACCTATCGGCCATGTGGCAAATCACAGACGCCGCCACCGTTAAGCGTGAATTAGCAGATGCAAAGGATTACTTGTATCGCGAATTGCAATTGGCTTTGCGCACAATCGTTAGCACCCAAACACTGGATGAATTGTTGGCCGACAAAAATTCACTCAATCAACAAGTGCTGGCGATAGTGGCAGAAAAAGCGGCAACCTATGGAATTGCACTAAAATCAGTCGGTGCGCGGGATATTATTTTGCCCGGTGAAATGAAAGCTATTCTGACCCAGGTAGTTGAGGCACAAAAACTGGCCGAAGCCAACCTGATCAAACGGCAAGAAGAAACCCAAGCCACCCGTTCACTACATAACACTGCAAAAGTCATGGAAGGCAACCCTGTACTATTGCGTTTGAAAGAACTGGAAGTGCTGGAAAAAATCACCGGCAAAATTAACACTCTTAATGTTTACGGTGGTTTGGATGGTGTGATGAATGATTTGGTGAGAATTACCGACAGAACTGCGAAAGCTTGATTAAGTGGCCAGCGAAGCTGGCCACATTTTATGGAAGACTGACAATGGAAAACTCTAACTCACAAAAAGCAACTAATCTGATTAATCTCAGCGACGCCCGTATTCAGAAATTAATCGGGCAAGCGAATAGCCACAGTGGTTACGAACGGGAGGCAGCGCTGCGAGAACTTAAACGCATCGGCTCGCCACAATTACTTCCCACACTAATTCGCAGAATGAATGATTGGGTTAAGCCAGTAGCTGCACTAGCTAGCGACGCATTAATCAGTCTTCTCAAGTCTGAAAATCAAGCATACTTTATTGAAATGCTACCGGAGATTCTTCACCTGGAAAAATGCGACAGACGAGACCACCGTCCAATCATATCTGCTGTTATTTCATATTTATTGGAAATGAGTCAGCGAGATTCGCTAATTAGTGCGATCAGCCATAAGAATCAACGAATTAGCTGGATAGCATTTCGCCTTTGCAAAGAGCACCAACTACTACCGCTTAAAAACCTGCTGCTATTGGCGATCGCCTGTGCAAATATTAATGTTATTCGAAACGCAGCTGATTTCATCGAAAAATTGGAAACAGCAGATTTTTTGGCTTTGGCGCCATTATTAATTCGACATAAATGCAATGTCATAGCATCAAGATCCATTAAACAACTTAACCTTATTGCACCATTAGAAATAGCAAAAGTGTCAATGGACTTACTGTTCAGTCCAGACCATAAAGTACGAGCTATTGCAAAAGATCACATAAGCGCTCAAGCAGGCGATGCATTGATTATTTATCGCCGTAGTTTAATTGACACCAATATGCCACTTTATAAACGCCGAATTGCATTGATTGCAATTCATGAAACCTGTGGCGAAGAATCTGCCCCTGACTTAACTGAAGCGACAACACACGCCGAACCAAGTATTCGCGCCGTCGCAATCTCACGCTTAGTGCACATGATCGGGGATTCCGGAAGATCAGTAGCATTGAACGGAATACGGGATGAAAGCCCCTCGGTAGCAAGAGCGGCAGCCTTGGCTTTTGTCAAACAAGGCCATCAGTTATCCGTCGAGGAACTACTGCAGCTGGAGCACACCAGCAGAGCCACAAATCGATTTGAAATTGTTATGTTTCTGGCAAAGAAAGGAAACAAGTGGAATCACATCCAGCTATTGCTTGAACTTATCATCAAAAAACCGGATCAAGCAGTTTCCATACAACAAGCAACTGGCCAATGGATAACAAACTTCAACCTAAGGCAAACCCAACCAACAAAGGATCAAGTAAAAGCAATTACAGACCTTCACTTAAGATGCGAGAACATACTTAATAAGCAACTCTGGGATTGCCTGAAATTTATTGTTGATACATTGGATCTTTAGCAAGCATTAAGAGCTGTCATGCTCAAAATGGCACAGAGGAAATATTAAATGAATATTGCTAATTTTTGCCCAGACATTTCGGGAATCGAAAGTTTAGTCAAGTTCAACCACTTCTATTTTACTCAGTACCATAAAAATGTTGGCGGGCGCGCTGCATGTCAGCGCACCTATCTGTAATGTATTCCTTATTTTATACGCCCTAGCCGATATGGTTTTTCTACGCAACCTAGATGAGCAATTCGCCATGTTTACGGCGGCGAGCTCCGAGACTCTGCCCTACAAATTAATCATTCATTATTGGAGGTTTACATGTTTTTCCACGTCATCGAGAGACAGCGTTTTCCCGTCCTGAATTTCTGCCAAACCTTGCTTTACCGCAACTCTAAAAGCCAGATCGTCGAGCACCTGCTTTCCGGAACGTACTCTACCAGCCTCCAAATCAGCAATGCCTTTTTGGATCTCTTCATGCAAGACAGCAAACTTATCAAGCTCCATACTGCTCACCCTTATTAATTGGATTACCTCAATATCAACCTACCCTAATATCCAAAATCTCAATCGACAAATCCAATTCTTTCCACACCTTATCGCCAGTAAGCACAATCGCTTTTAGCTCCATCGCCAAACTCAAACAGGCGCGGTCGCCCAAAGACAGACCTTTCTTGCGAGTAACAGGCTCCAGCAAGCCAGTGTGTTCTGCTTGCTCCTGGCTAAAGGGAATGACTTGAATATCGGTATGGCTAATGGCGGCAGCAATTTTACGGCCGTTCTCTTGCGATAATCGACTCGCCTCGGCGATGACCTCGGCGAAGTTAACGGCGGAGATTGCGCAAGAGTGCGACTCCAGATGGTTAAGTACCAAGTCCGCACCCGGCTCTTTATGCAGCCAAGCAATTAATGCCGAAGCATCAAGTACAATTCTTTTGGATTGCATCCAGCCACTCCTTTTCTTCCGCCTCTTCCTTCTGGACTTCCGCCCGGCGCTCGGCAATTAGCTCATCTACAAGGCTCACACTTTCATCAACAGATAAAAGACGAAAACATTCTGCTTGTATTTTTTTGAGCCGCTGGCGCTTGCTAGACAAAATCAATTCACCATCGCGCTCTTCAAAGACGAGCTCATCGCCTTGATTTATATTGAGCTTTTCTCGTAACTCAGCAGGAATGACAATTCTTCCACCCTGTGACATTTTGACTGCACGCATGACACACCTTCCTATCGATGACATTTATCGAAAATTATGGCACAAAATTTTACTCAGGACAGGCTTTTAGATTAAATACTAGCCAGCATCAATAAAACCACCTATGAGAAAACACACCAAAGAATGAGTTCGGCATCACACCAGCATCGTGCTAATATGCGCGCCTTTTTTCCGTTTCCGGCCCATTTTTTGGGCTTACACTTATTCAGTTTCAAGCATTCAGGCGAGCGCTATGGCAAGAAAAGTTGCGGTGATTATGGGTTCCAAGAGCGATTGGGCCACCATGCAGGCGGCGGTAGAAATACTGGAGCAAATGGGTGTTGAGTATCACACCGAGGTGGTTTCAGCACATCGCACCCCGCAGAAGCTCACTGAATTCGCGGAAACGGCAGTCGATAACGGCTATGCGGTGATTATCGCTGGTGCTGGCGGCGCGGCGCACTTACCCGGCATGGTGGCGGCACATACCCGGTTGCCGGTGCTGGGCGTACCGGTACAAAGTAAAGCGCTCAGCGGGTTGGATAGCCTCTATTCTATAGTGCAGATGCCCAAAGGCATCGCCGTGGGCACATTGGCGATTGGTGTAGCTGGCGCGTTTAACGCAGGTTTGCTTGCCTGCCAAATTCTGGCGGTAACTGATCCTGCGCTGGCGACCAAAATCGACCAGTTCCGTCATGACCAGACTCAAGCGGTTTTGGATAATCCAGACCCTCGAGACTAAAAGCTAGAGATCCGTAATTAATAGATCCAGGCAACAATTTCCCTTTGCAGTCAGTAAGCGCTTTTCGAGGTTAAGCATGAGTCAACGAATTTGGGTATTAGGTGCAGGTCAATTGGGCGCGATGCTCAAACACGCCGGTATGCCATTGGCGCTGGATGTCTGCCCCGTTGATATAAATGAAGGCACAGCGCCTGCACTTGCGCCCGATGATCTGGTTACCGCTGAACGCGAGCAGTGGCCAGAGACGTTGGTGACTCACGCCCTCGCCCAACATCCGCGCTTTATTAACCAGACTATTTTTGGCCGCTTGGCCGACCGCAAAACCCAAAAAGAACTTATCGATTCACTTGGCATAGCCACTGCACCTTGGCGCTACGTGGCCAACGACATCACCGCCAACGAACTGCGCGATCAACTCGGCGAGCGCGTACTGCTCAAACGTCGCACGGGTGGTTACGATGGCCGCGGCCAACACTGGCTGCGCACCGATGAAGACGAAGTACCCGACGATTGGCAAGGTGAATCCATCGCCGAACAAGCCATCAACTTTGATGAAGAAGTGTCGTTAGTAGGTGTGCGTAACCAACAGGGCGAATGCGTGTTTTATCCGCTCACCTTGAACCTGCATTTAAGTGGGATTCTTTACGCCTCAATTGCACCACTCGAACGTTTGCAACCACTGCAAACGCAAGCGGAAGAGATGCTCGGCAAAATTTTGAATGCGCTCGATTATGTCGGCGTAATGGCGATGGAAACTTTCCGCGTTGGCGATCAATTATTAATTAACGAATTGGCGCCGCGGGTCCACAACTCCGGCCACTGGACCCAAGCGGGCGCCAGCATAAGCCAGTTTGAATATCATCTGCGCGCCGTAGCCGGAATGGCGACACCAGCACCGCAAGTGACCGGCCAGAATGTGATGATCAATCTCATCGGCACTGACTATAATCCCGCTTGGCGCGACCTGCCCTGCGCACGCACTTATTGGTACGGTAAAGATGTCCGCCCCGGCCGTAAGGTTGGGCATATCAATATCGTCAGCAACAACATCACCGAGATCCGCGAGACGCTGGTTTTACTGGGCGATTTGCTGCCTGAGCACCACTACCGCGAAGCGATCGACTGGAGCTTGTGCGGGCTGGCCGCAGTCTAAACCTCACCCCTGCAAACCAGAGCCGACAGGCTCTGGTTTTTTGTAAGTCTTGGTTAATGTTTGCATCTTAGTTATCGGGAAGTGTGGTAGCTTCTGTCCTCTAAATGCTTTGCATCTTACAAAGGAGCTATTCGATGTTTACTCTCCATATCGCCAATAAAAATTACTCGTCCTGGTCGCTACGCCCATGGGTGTTGATGCGCGCACTCAACATTCCTTTTACCGAACAAATTCATCCACTGGATGTTGGTAGCAGTTGGGATAGCTACCGAAAGTTTTCCCCTAATGGAAGAGTGCCTTGTCTTGAGGATGGCGAACACACTGTTTGGGATTCGCTCGCGATTGCCGAATATCTCGCCGAGACATATCCACACGTCTGGCCAGCAGATAAAACCGCACGCGCCTGGGCACGTTCCGCCAGCGCTGAAATGCATTCCGGTTTTCAAACCCTGCGCAACACTTGCGGCATGAGCTGCGGTCATCGCATCCAGATGCGCGAGATTTCGCCCACGCTGCAAAAAGATATAGCGCGCATCGATGAGCTTTGGAATGAAGGTCTGCGTAAATTTGGTGGAGCATTTTTGGCGGGCGAGAAATTTACCGCTGTCGATGCATTTTTTGCACCGGTTGCGTTTCGCTTTCAAACTTACGGATTGCAATTAACCGGTGCCGCAAAAGACTATTTGGCACGGCTGTTAAGTTTGAATTCGATGCAAGAGTGGTACGCGAGCGGGCTTGCCGAGACTTGGCGCGAACCCGAACATGAACAAGAAATTCTGGCGGCAGGCACTCTGCTCGCCGACCTGCGCAACCAATAACTGTAGGAGTTATTTACACTGATGGAATTGGATCTGAAAATTACCGCGCATGATGAGTATCTGCATGTGACAGTGCGCGGCATTGGCAATTATGAAAACGCCCTCTATTTCTGGCAAAAAATAGTGGAAGCTTGCAACCAGCACCAATGTTACAAGGTACTCGGCGAGCAGTATTTGTTTGATTCCGTTTCGACGAGTGAAGCCTTCGATCACCCTGCTATGTTTAAAAAACTGGGGATTAGCACAAAATATCTATTTGCCTGGGTCGATAATAATCCGCGCACTCGGGAAACCACACAATTTGTATACGATGTACTGGCCAATCGCTCAATTAGTTTTGGCCGCATGTTCAATGATATCGACAGTGCAAAACAATGGTTGCTGGAACGCGACAATTAATCGAGCAGCTGTTCACCCCCGCACGATTCCAACCTCCGCCGTCCAATCCTTCTAATCCGTCCCAACTGGCGCACCTAAAGGGCGCAACAAAGATCATCAATTACATTTTTTGACAATTATCCCCTTGCTTACTAAGGTTGATAGCAACAGGCGCTACGATGCAGGCGCCCCCTTGGATCATTTTTTATAAGAATTATCATTCGATGGGTATTCGCCACCCGCATTCGATTTGATATCAAGGAGTCTCCTCATGTTCAATAATATGAAAGTTGCCATGCGCCTCGCCATTCTCGCAGGCACGCTGCTCCTGTTCATGATTGTTATCGGGGTATTGGGCATAAAAGGTATGCGTGAAGCCTACGAGGGCATGCGTACTGTTTATTCGGATCGCGTCATACCACTGAAAGATCTAAAACTGATTGCCGATATGTATGCCGTTAATATTGTTGATGTCGCACATAAGGTCCGCAACAAAGGGCTTAACTGGCAGCAAGGCACGGAGAGTGTTAATGCTGCCCAACAAACCATTCACTCGCGTTGGGATGCCTACCTCGCCACCGAGCTGGTGGGCGCAGAGCAAAAACTGGTTACCGAGCTTAAACCTCTGCTCGTAAGTGCTGACGCGGCGAACGCAGAATTACTGGCAATTTTCGCCGCACAGGACACTGCCAAATTAGACGAGTTTGTACTCCATAAACTCTACCCAAGTATTGAACCCGTGTCTGATCGGTTTACAAAATTAGTGGATGTGCAACTCGACGTTGCTGAAGAAGTTTACCAATCCACAAGCGCCAGTTACCAACGCACCTTTGTTTTTAACATCGGCCTTATCATTACCAGTATTGTGATCAGTTTGTTGCTGGGCTTCTTAATTACACGCAGCTTATTAAAACAACTCGGGGGCGAACCTCAATATACCGCCGACGTTATTTATAAAATTGCCGAAGGCAATCTATCCGTAAAAGTCGACATTGATCCCAAAGATCAAACCAGTGTTTTGTTTGCCATTCGCCAAATGGTTACCAAATTGTCTGAAATTATCGGCGATGTCCGCTCCACTGCCGATTCACTTTCCTCCGCCTCAGAGGAATTAAGTGCGACAGCACAATCATTGAGTCAGGCTGCAACACAACAGGCCGCCAGCATTGAAGAAACCAGTGCATCCATGGAAGAAATTACTGCTTCTATTGGCCAAAACAGCGACAACGCCAAAGTTACCGACAGCCTTGCGAGTAAAAGCGCGCGCGAGGCCAATGACGGCGGCAGCGCAGTAAAAAATACGGTAGACGCTATGCGCAAAATCGCGCAAAAAATCAGTGTCATTGATGACATCGCCTACCAGACAAATTTACTTGCGCTCAACGCCGCTATTGAAGCAGGGCGCGCCGGTGAACATGGCCGTGGTTTCGCAGTAGTCGCCAGTGAAGTACGCAAACTGGCAGGGCGCAGCCAAACGGCAGCAAAAGAAATTGGTGAATTGGCAGGAGGCTCGGTGAAATTAGCGGAAAGCGCCGGGCAATTATTAGATGAGATAGTTCCGGCAATTAAAAAGACAGCGGATCTAGTGCAGGAAATTTCGGCGGCGAGCGATGAGCAAACATTGGGAGCAAACCAAATTACTATCGCGATTTCGCAAATCAGTATCGCAACTCAACAGAACTCGTCCTCTGCAGAAGAACTTTATTCCACGGCCGAAGAACTCACCGGCCAAGCACTGCAGCTGCAACAGATGATGGAATTTTTTAAAGTTAAATAAAATCTCCCCCTAACCCCTCTTTGTAAAAGAGGGGGATAAAATTCCTCCCTTTGGAAAAGGGAGGCCAGGAGGGATTCGCTCTTGCTACAAAATCCATACCTCAACCCGGCGATTCATCCGGCGCCCCTCTTCCGATTTACTGCTTGCCAGCGGCGCCGCCTCACCCATACCACGGGCTACCAGCGGATAAATCCCGCGTGTAATTAAATGCTGCTCAACCACTTGCGCACGGCGCAATGACAGCGCGGCGTTTTGTTCTTTGTCGCCCTCCGAATCAGAAAAACCAAACAGCTGCACACGTTTGGGTGAATGAATTTCTACATATTTCACCAAGCGCTCCAGGTCACTAATACTCTTGGTATCCAGTTCATCGCTGCCATCTTTAAAGCGAAAGTTAATCGACAAGCGCTGCGAGCGCGAGGTAAGGCTACGCATTTCTTCGGGATAGAAGTTATTGTTAAAAGGCTGACCCGTTTTAATATTTTGCGATACCAACCCTATATCCTCAACAATACTTTGCCCCCGCTCTGTTGCACTGAACTTCACAAAGTCTTCTGCATCCCTATTGATATTTTTTTGCGGCAGATAAAAATACAAGCGGCGCGCGAGTGGATAATCTTCCGTGCTTACCGTAAAGTGCGCGGGCAAAATCGCTTTCGAAGTTTTGGTGGTTGAAATAGCCAACAATTTAGCGCGGCGCACATAGGGCAATCCAATAAAACCAATAGCGCCTTCATCTTTAGCAACGGAATCGGACAATTCTGTGCTGGACTCAAACCGCTTGGCCGTGAGAGAGAGCTTCGCAGCTGAAGGATCAAGCACCATACTTTTAAATGAATCCCAAGTACCGGAATTTTCATCGCGGGCATAAAGTGTAACAGCCAAATCTTTTCCGCCTAGCGAGGACCAGTTGGTTATCTCGCCCGAAAATAGTTTTACTACTTGTGGAATTGAAAGCTGCCCAATCGGGTTTTTGGTATTGGTGATAATGGCCAAACCGTCCAAGCCGATAATATGTTCGCTGCCCGGCTCCGTCAGATCACCCGTTTTGGCCTGCAACAACTCGCGCTCCTGCTCTTTAATGCGGCGCGATGACATGCCCAACTCCGCACTGCCCTGCAGTAAATCAGTAAACGCTGTACTCGAACCGTGGGCGTGAATCTCGATAAATTCGATCCGACCATTCAGCTGGGCGCTGACCGCTTTTTCAGTGGGCGTTTTACCTTGCTCGGTTTTAATATCGGTCGCGCCCCGCGCCATTAAATAAGATTCCACCAAGCGCGGTGTTAATTTTTCACCGACAGTGTTGGAACCATGCACCCGGAACAGCGGTTTACTCGCCCGCACTATAGGGGTACCAGGAATATAAATAGGTTGCTGCTGGGTAACGGCTGATTTAACGCGCGTATCGGCGATCGCTTGCAATACAAACACTTCGCCCGCATCCAGCGGCAAAAAGGAGCGCAGCAAATAACCGCTCATGAGCAGCAATAACGAACAAGCAGCCGCTGCAAGAAAACTTAATTTAATGCCGCCGCGCATTTTCTTTTTCGGTTTAAATTCATTGCCGGTGTGAGTGGCAGTCACTATGGAATCTTCCATGTGGCGCACATCCCAGACTAAACGGGTGAGTTCATCATCATTAGCGCTCAAGGCTTTTTCTAATAATTCCGCGCGGTAGTCTTCGTCCTTTAATATCATATTTAACGGGATGTGCATTTTTAAATGGACTTCGCACAAGCGTTTTAAATTCCATAATTTATCTACCAATGCCACGTTGTAATGCATATGTTTGTGGGATTTGGGGGACATAAAGGCTCTCTGTTTTCATCGTCGGATAGTCTGCAGATAGAGGGAACAAGATCTGCCAACCTTTGAAGGCCAGCACTATATGACGACTTTATGACAGAGGGATTACATACCCTTGATGTATGGTCGTGTGGTGTCGGACAATATAATTGCTTGCTATCATTCCTGCCTTCGAAGCAGCGCTAAAAAGGCATAAACGTGAATACACCTCCTCCGCCAATCACCCTATGGCAAGCGCTGAAATTCTGGCTGAAATTGGGCCTTATCAGTTTTGGCGGCCCTGCCGGGCAAATCGCCATCATGCATCAGGAATTAGTGGAGCAGCGCCGCTGGATTTCCGAAAAGCGTTTTTTGCACGCGCTTAACTACTGCATGCTATTACCCGGCCCCGAAGCGCAACAATTAGCCACCTACATTGGCTGGTTGATGCATCGCACCTGGGGCGGAATTATCGCCGGTGTGCTTTTTATTTTGCCCTCGCTATTTATTTTAATTCTACTCTCCTGGCTCTACATCGCTTACGGACACCTGACATTAATAGCAGGAATTTTTTACGGTATAAAACCAGCCGTTGCCGCAATTGTGGTGCAGGCTGCACATCGCATAGGCGCACGCAGTTTAAAGAATAATTGGCTGTGGGGAATTGCGTTTGCGGCATTTGTTGCGATTTTTGCATTACACCTACCATTCCCATTAATCGTACTAGCGGCGGGCGTTATCGGTTGGTTAGGCGGAAAATTTGCGCCGCAATTATTTGATGCCAGCGCCAAACATCAAGCCAATCAAAAACACTATGGCGCGGCTATTATCGATGATGCAACGCCCACACCGCCGCACGCGCAATTTCGCAGTATGCGTTTAGTTGTTGTTATTGCATGTGGATTATTGTTGTGGCTATTGCCGATGCTGTTACTCGGCAGCAGTTTCGGCTGGCAACACGGCTTTACGCAAATGGCCTGGTTTTTTACCACCGCTGCACTGCTGACCTTCGGCGGAGCCTATGCCGTTTTACCCTATGTTTACCAAGGGGCGGTAGTGAATTACCAGTGGTTGACACCAGCACAGATGATGGATGGTTTGGCATTGGGGGAATCCACGCCTGGCCCCTTGATTATGGTGGTGGCATTTGTCGGATTTGTCGGGGCTTATACCCAACAATTTCTCGGCACTGAGCACGCATTTTTAGCCGGTGCTATAGCGGCCACGCTAGTGACCTGGTTTACTTTTTTACCTTCGTTTATTTTTATTCTCGCCGGTGGCCCGCTAGTGGAATCCACCCAAAGCAATTTGCATTTCACCGCACCACTCACAGCAATTACTGCAGCGATTGTGGGTGTGATTATTAACCTCGCATTATTTTTTGCTTATCACACACTGTGGCCTGAAGGTGTCGCGTCCGGCTGGTTAGCGCAGCTGGATTGGATCGCATTGGCAATAGGGTTTCTTGCCAGCGGTTTACTGTTTTATCGGAAGATGAGCATTATGAGAGTGTTGGGGATTTGTGCAGTGCTAGGTATTGCAGTAAAAATGCTGGCTCATTAAACAATACTCTTTAGACAATAACTCCTCAGAAAATAAAGGCACCGCAAATATCTTTTAGCGAGTGCCTTTACTTTTTACAATAATGAATGTGATCTATTGTGCTGGCTGTACATCACCACAATCGCCACTTAACCATTTACCTTCCATTGTAAATTCCATGGTGCGTTTCTCGCCATTCATCACTTGATTCATCTTGCCAGTGCCCGTGTAATGTTTAGGCGAATGAAAAGTGACTTCGCTCTCGCCTGTACCCGAATATTCGCCCGAACAAACATGAGTGGATCTAAATTGTGTAGCGCTGATTTTTCTTAGCGCTGACTCACAACCTTTTACCTCGTCTGGCAATTCACCGCGATCAATTTGTGCTTGCGTCACGCAGAGTTTTGCATTGGTGCCGGTAGGTGATATTTCCACCTGGCTATTATTAAAACTAACACCATTATCCGTCACTTTCATACCCGACTGCGCCATCATCGCTTCCATTTGCTTGCGCTGTTCAGGTGACATATTAGCCAACTGTCTTTTCATTTCCTCCATCGCAAACTGCACTTGATCGGGCTGTATGGCCGGAATCCCTGCGGCGCTATCGCCACCCCATACGACTTTGTTCTCCCACAGCCCCGCCTCCATCTCCACTTTAATAGGCTCTGCTTTCAGAGAAAGTGACATAACACCAGTGACTACAACCAGTAACGATAATATATTTTTCATAATGTGATCGCCTTTAGAAAATTGCCTACCGCGTTATATACACCGACAGGATGAATATAACATTAACAATCCTATTTAGAACTACGCCAAAAATAATTACCCCCGGCTTTGGTCGCAACATCAACCACATAAGAATTTGCAAGCGACAGTCGCGGTAGTGTTTTAGTAGTGTGCTTAAGCGGTGGCTTAATCTGCGCTTGTTGATAAAAAGTATTAGGATTCTTTTTGTTACCATTTACTTTTTTCACCGTGAAATCTTTTACCGATGGCAGTAGTGAATGGGTACGTAAACGCAAATTTCCACCTAACCGGGAATGTATTTTTAATTCCCGTATCTGGCCATTCTCCCAGCGCATATCCACTACAAATCCACCGCGCATCATCAAACCTGTCACTGATCCTGTCGGCCACTCTTGTGGCAGCGCTGGCAAAAGGTGCACAGCGCCATCATGGCTTTGCGCCAACATTTCCGCCATGCCGGAGGTAAAGCCAAAATTGCCATCGATTTGAAACGGCGGATGTGCATCAAACATATTGGGATAAGTGCCACCGTTTTCGGACACGCTGCCGTCGAGTGTCAACGCCGGACTTATTTGATCGCGCATTAATTTAAACGCGCGGTCACCATCCAATAAACGCGCCCACAAATTGATTTTCCAATTCATCGACCAACCCGTTGATGGATCGCCACGCTGCTCCATACTCACTCGCGCCGCACTAAATAACTCAGGCGAGCGCAATGGTGATATTTGATTACTTGGATAAAGGCCGTACAGATGCGATACATGACGATGTTTATCTTGCGGATCATCCCAATCATCCAACCATTCTTGTAGCTGATGATATTTTCCAATCTGCATCGGAGGCAAACGTGAAAGTATTTTCTTCCACGCAGGAATAAGATTTTTATCTTCACTGAGAATGGTGGCTGCGGCGATGGTGTTGGAAAATAAATCAAACAAGAGTTGGTTATCCATAGTCACGCCAGCGGCGATTTTTGTGCCCGTTGCTTTGGGTGCATTTTCCGGCGACATAGACGGCGATACTATAAGCCACTTTTTATCTGGCGATTCAATTAGAAAATCCTCAAAAAAAGTGACCGCCGATTTCATAACCGGATAAACATCGGCTAAATACTTTTTATCGCCGCTGTATAAATATTTTTCCCACAAATGCTGACTAAGCCAAGCGTTACTGGTTGGCCAGGAACCCCATGTGTAATCTACAGCGCCGGTAATGCGCCAGATATCGGTATTGTGGTGCGCCATCCAACCGCGCGCGCCGTACATGTTTCTGGCACTCTCTTGTCCGGTTATCGCCAACTCTTTAACCATGGTGATTAGTGGTTCGTGTAGCTCACTTAACTGAGTCACTTCTGCTGGCCAGTAATTCATTTCTGCATTGATATTCAGGGTGTATTTGCTATCCCAAGGTGGATCTTGCCGATGATTCCACAGGCCCTGCAAATTTGCCGGTTGACCACCGGGCTGTGAAGACGAGATCAGTAAGTAACGACCAAACTGGAAATACAGACTCGCCAACTCGGGGTCGTGGCGCCCGGCAAATAGCCGAATGCGTTGATCAGTGGGTTCCTGCGCAAATTCGCCTTTGCCCAGATTCAAGGTGACACGATCAAAATACTGCTTGTAAAAATCGCTATGTGCTGTTTTACGCGCATTGTACTGCTGGTTATTAATCTGTTGCTTTGCGCTCGCCAGATAGTCTTGTGCGCGCAATAATGCATTCGCACTGATATCTTTATAGTTTATAAAGTTTGTCGCCATTGAGATCAGAATTACAACGGAATCGGCGCTGCTAACCAGAATACGATTATCGCGCTGTATAAGACTCCCGCCACTCGCACTCACATTCAATAGCGATACAAGCTGAACCTGACCCTTGACTCCTTCATGATCATTGGATCGCACTTGCATCGCAACAGTGTTGCCAGCTTGTTGAGAAAAAGAGGGTTGAGAAAAAGAGGGTTGTGACGGATGAGATAAGTGCGCACTGAAATTAAGCTGCCCCGCTTTACTTGCACTGAGTTTAACAACGACAACTTGATCCACAAAAGAAGTGAAGACTTCGCGGGTGTAAACCACATCATTCACTTGGTAGCGCGTTGTTGCAACAGCGCTGCCGATATCAAGCTCGCGGTAATAGTTGCGGTAGTCTTTGTGCGCAGGGAATTCCAAATGCAGATTCCCGGCGGTTTGGTAAGGCATGCCATGGGCGGACTGGCTAGTAATATTTTTTGCAGCCAGCGCTTCGGCGGCGAGATAATCGCCCGCAGCAATCAACCGACGAATTTCTGCCAGCGATTGCAATGCAGACGGATTGGTATTGTTATGCGGGCCGCCGGCCCAAAAGGTATTTTCGTTGAGCTGGATATTGTCGTTGACGGGGTCGCCGTAAACCATCGCCCCCAATCGGCCATTACCTAAGGGAAGCGCCTCCTCCCATAGTGATGCTGGCTGGGCATACCAGAGTTTATTTGTTTGACTGGCATAGGTATTAAAACTACTGCACATCAATAACACGGTAATAAACAGAAATTTCATTGCACAAGCACTCCATATTTTTATTTACTTTTACTCTCTTTTATAGCAAAGCGTTGATCCTGTCGAAAACAATTACTTATCTTAAAAAAAACGGCGCACTAGGCGCCGATTCAGGTTTTAGTCTAACAACCGCTGCAAATGCGGTTCTAACGCCTTGGCCCAAAGCGCATAACCCTTTTCATTGGGGTGTAATAAATCCGGCATAATGTCTTTAGGCAACACACCCTCTTTGGTTAAAAAGACGGAGTTTATGTCCGCAAAAAATATTTTCTTATTATCAGCGTAACCCTTAATAATCGAATTCACCCCGTCGTTAATTTGACGCAACTTACCATCCGGCTTTTCATCGCGTGGAAACACTGCTTGCAGCAGTATTTTCGATTGCGGCAAACGTTGCTGCAATTCATTGAGCACGTTTTTTATTCCTGCTGCAGTCGTCGCCGGATTTTCGTGCCGATGACCGGTATTGTTAGTCCCGATCATGATCACCACCAGTTTGGGCGACATATTTTCTACTGCGCCATGCTGCAAGCGCCAAAGCACGTTCTCGGTGCGGTCGCCACCAAAACCTATCGCGAAAGCATTGCGTTTGGCATAGTGATTTTCCCACACCAGAGCACCTTCTTTTTCCCAGCCCTGGGTGATGGAATCACCGATAAACAGCAAATCAATTTTTCCACCTTTTTCTTTAATGGCTTTGGCATCCGCCAGTTTTTGCTCGTGGCGCGGCAACCACCAATCGATTGACCACCATTCGTTCAACATCCCGGGCGTAACCGATACCGTTTTATAATCCGGGCATGATTGCAGGCTTACGTCTTTGGGAGCTTGAACTAATAATTCCACATTGGCGACGGCCACTTCACCTGCTCCGCCAACTTCCAACGCAAATGGCATAGTCGTCGCGGAGAAATTATCTTGTTCTTGTTTGAAGCAACTCAGCGGCACATAGATTTTTTGCCACCCTTTGCCAATCAAATTGCGCGCGGCCATGGTGAATGGCACCACCCGATCACAAGCTTCTTTTTGGCATTCCATTTTGAAGGAGACGCCACCTTTCGCAAGCTCGATAATATTAATATCGAGTGCCAATACGCCGGTTTTCATGTGCGCGCTGAGATCAAGTGGCGTACCGGATTCAAGTGTCATACCCGCACGCCATGTGTCTTTCCAGGTAAACGTCAGCGCACTTTTCTTCACATCTTTATCGGTGACCTGTGCTTTCACATCGCCTTTCGGCAGCGCAACAGATGCACCACTGAGAACTTGTTGCTGTTCGTAGTTCTCAATAAAAATATTCCATGATGGTAATGGCTGCGCCTTGTACAAGGCGATATTTGATGTTTGGTCGGCGTGGGCGGAAAAAATTGTGGCGAAGATAAAACTAATTGCGGCCAGTTGATAAGATTTTTTCATCGTAAGATTTCTCGTGTAGAGCGTTGTTTTATTTTTTTATTGGGAGTGAATCCCCCCTAGCCCCCCTTTTTCAAAGAGGGGGATGGTAGGTGCCACGAGCAAAATACTACGTTAAAAATTAGCACCAACAGTCCCCCCTTTGGAAAAGGGGGTTAGGGGGATTTATCACTTTGCATTAACCACAACCTGTTTCTGCACCCCCATACCCTCAATTCCCAATTCCACCACATCACCTTCATTTAAATAAATCGGTGGTTTTTGCCCGAGGCCAACACCCGGCGGAGTGCCAGTGCTAATAATATCTCCTGGTCGCAAACTCATAAATTGGGAGAGGTAGTGCACTAAAAATTGTGGGCTAAATACCATTTGATCGGTAGAGCCATTTTGAAACGTTTTACCGTTTACGTTGAGCCACAAATTCAAATTAAGTGGGTCAGCAATTTCATCTTTCGTTACCAAATAGGGGCCGATTGGGCCAAAACTGTCGCAACCTTTACCTTTGTCCCATTGGCCACCTGGACGCTCCAACTGAAAGTTACGTTCCGATACGTCATTAATTACACAGTAACCGGCGATATAATCCATCGCCTTATCCAGCTCAACATAACTCGCGTGTTTACCGATTACGATTCCCAATTCCACTTCCCAGTCGAGCTTGGTGGAGTTTCGCGGCTTTATAATATTGTCATTAGGGCCGGTAATTGCACTGGTTGCTTTCATGAAAACCACCGGCTCGGATGGCACAGCAACACCTGACTCTGCGGCATGATCGGCATAGTTCAGACCGATACAAATAAATTTTCCGACATTATTTACGCAGGGACCAAAACGCACGGGTTCGTTAACTAGCGGCAGTAAATTTATATCCAGACTAGCGATTTTTCTCAGCGATTCGTCGCTCAGGGTTTTGCCGTTAATATCGGCAACGACAGAATCCAATTCACGTACCTTGCCATTGCTATCTAAAATTCCCGGGCGCTCTTGCCCAACATTTCCGTAACGAAGTAATTTCATAAAGAGAATTCCACAAAAAAATTAATTGCTCCAACCACCATCAATCACATTGATGGTTCCAGTGGTAAATGCCGATGCGTCGCTTGCCAGATACAGCGCCAGCTCTGCCATTTCACGAGCAGTCCCTAAACGCCCCATGGGTTGGCGTGCGACAAAATTTTTATACGCCGTTTCGTAATCGCCAGTCGCATGTAAACGCTGCTCCAGCGACGGTGTTTGTACTGTGCCGGGGCAGATGGCATTGCAGCGCACGCCCTGGGTAACAAAATCGGCGGCTACAGCTTTGGTTAAACCAATTACCGCAGCCTTGGTCATGCCATAAGCAAAACGATTGGGCGCGCCTTTAATCGAGCTGGCAACGGATGACATATTAATAATAGAACCGCCACCTCTCTCGATCATACCCGGTAAAAATGTGCGGATCATGCGATACATGGAGGTTACGTTTAAATCGAACGAGAAATTCCAATCCTGTTCATCGCAATCCAAAATGGTTCCGCTGTGCACGTAACCGGCGCAGTTAAATAAAATATCGATGCCGCCAATGTCCTTGCTGAGCGCAATCACTTCCTCACTATTCAACACATCCAGCTTGCGCGTTTCACAACCCACTAGTTCGCTTAACGCATTGATATTAATATCCGTGGCGATAACACGTGCGCCCTCAGCGGCAAATAATTCGGCGCTAGCGCGGCCTATACCCTGGGCAGCAGCGGTGATTAATGCGGTTTTACCTTCGAGACGTTTCATAATAGTTTTATTTTTGTAGGGCGGCTTCGCGCAGCAAGCCGCCTTAATTGATAATAAGTATTCAATTTTTACGGCGGGCTGCTGCGCGACCCCGCCCTACAGGTGTAACAAAATCACGCGATTTGACGTACGGGCAAACAACTCGGGCCAATCGGCTCAAACGATTTGTAGGTCAAAATAAATTCTTGATGTCCAAGTTCCTCAGACACGCTGCGCTTGCCGGACGCCACGTCGATAACGTTTTGTAAAATTTCTGCGCCGACTTCATCCAGCGTGGCTTCGCCTTCCAGAATACGTCCGGCATTAACGTCCATATCCCCCGCCAAGCGGCGATAGGTTTCGGGGTTGGCGCAAATTTTTATCACGGGGGAAATAGCAGAGCCAACAACCGATCCACGACCCGTAGTAAATAAGATCACATGGGAGCCGCAAGCAATTAATTCGATAATTTCAGCATTATCGGAAATATTGGGGAAACCAAAACGCGGCTCACCGTCGGGTACTACATCCAATAGATACAAGCCGCCCGCAGGTGGAATATCGCCTGGTTTAATCAACCCACTAATGGGTGATGAACCGGATTTTGAGTAGGCGCCCATGGATTTTTCTTCAAGTGTGGTCAGGCCACCGTCAGCATTACCCGGTGCAAAACTGCCAAAACCCATCACGCGATAATAGTCTTCGGCTTTGGCAACACAGGCCTCGATTTCTGCACCCAATTCCGGCGTAACCGCACGATTCGCCATAATGGTTTCGCAGCCGATTAATTCGCCGGTCTCTTCAAAAATACAAATTGCATCGGCGGCAACCAGGGCATCAAAGCAGCGGCCTACTGCGGGGTTAGCGCTAATGCCGCTGGTGCCGTCGGAACCACCACAAATCGTCCCCACAATTAATTCGTTTAAATACATGGGCACGCGCGCAACTTTTTCTGCTTCGCTTTGCAAACGCTTCACTGCAGCCACACCTAATTCAATCGTTGTTTTAGTGCCGCCTGATTCCTGGATTACTAACAGCTCCGCCGGACGACCACTGGCGATAATTTCACTTAATAGTTTTTCGCGATTCATGCTTTCGCAGCCGAGCGACACCAGCAATGCGCCGCCGACATTCGGATGCGTGCAGACCGCGCGCATCATTTCATAGGCGTATTGATTGGGATAACAGCCGGGAAAGCCAATTAAATGCACATCAGTGTCATCGGCAAGATTCACAATCCGGCGCGTGACGTGATGTGCGCACTCCACCAGATAGGCAACCACAATCACATTGCGAATACCTTTGCGCCCATCGGCGCGTTGCCAGCCGGAAAAACTACCGGGGCTATCAACAGGACTATTGATCGGGCTATTCATGATTCACTCCTGTCTTTATTTTGACGGCTGCGGGTGTGGCTGGGAATGTAATCACTTTTCATATTGTGCATATGCACGTGCTCGCCCTTTGCGACAGCATCGGTCAGCGAACCAATAGGTGCACCGTAACGGTAGACTTTGTCGCCAGCATTTAATGTTGTGCGCGCAATTTTGTGGCCGACATCAATCGCGATATTGCTAGTGATTAATTCACCATCAATCGTCACTGGATCACCCACCGCAATATGTTTTACACATACCAAAATATTGTCGTTGGGGTGAAGCAATATCACCGGCGCTAGCGCGGATTTTTTCGGTGCATTTATTTCGACAGACTGCGTCATACCTGATCCTGAAAAATTAAAAGCTAGCGAAAAGTTAAACGGGGGTGGGCGCAGCCGGGTGCAGTAGTTCGCACTCGCGCAGCCGCTGCCAAAGTTCATGTGGAATCGGGGTATTCATCCAGATTACTGATTGTTGCACTTGAGCGTCGCTTGCCAACCCTGCCAGTACCGAGCAAATTTGTGGATGGGCGGCGGGAAATTGCAGCGCGGCAGCGGCGAGCGGCACCGCAAATTCTTCGCACACAGATTCAAGCTGCGCGACGCGATCAATAATGACCTGAGATGCCGGTTCATAGTTATAGTGCAAGGGAGTTCTGCCACTGGCGCTATCCGCACTCTTCACGCCCGTCGCCAGAATGCCGGAATTAAATGGGCCACCGAGAATCACTGAAGCGCCGCGCCGCGCGCAGAGCGGCAGAAAACTTTCGCAAGCGCCCTGTTCAAGCAAGGTGTAGCGACCCGCTAATAAAAAGCCATCAAAATCGCCATGTTTTAACGCCGCCTCGCAGATTTGCCATTCGTTGGCGCCAAGACCAATCGCTGTGACTTGCCCCGCCGCTTTCAACTCGCTCATAGCGCGATAGCCACCGCCCATAAACTCGCGGAAGCGCGCGGGGTGATCGGCGCCATGCGTCAGCGGCCCTAAGTCGTGAGCGAGCAATATATCGATATGCGTGCGCCGCAAACGCTTAAGACTGGCATCGAATGAGCGCATTACGCCGTCATAGCTGTAATCAAATTGCGGCTCCAATGGGGGAGCATCGGCAAAACCGTGGCGTATGGGCGCAGTGGAAGTACTGGGCACCAATAAACGCCCTACTTTGGTGGAAACAATCACCGGTTCGGTCACCGACGCCTCGGCAAGTGCTGCACCCAGACGCGTTTCACTCAAGCCAAAGCCGTAGTGGGGTGCTGTATCGAAATAGCGAATACCGGCGGCGAGTGCCGAGTTTACAGCTGCGCGCGCTAGTGAATCCGATAGTGGCTGGTAGAGATTACCGATGGGCGCTGCGCCAAAGCCGAGCAAGGACACAGACAGAGAGCTATGCCCAAAATTACGCCCAACACTTTGCATAGGAAGACGATTGACGTTAACCACACAACCTCTTTTTATTATTAAAACAGCAATTACCGATAAAAAACATTTTAGCCGAATGCGAGTGAAAAGCACATATAGTTATTTAGACTTTTTCTTAAGCACTGCATAACACCTTTAGCAGGCCAAAAAAAAAGCCGACTACATGAGTCGGCTCTGGGCAAGCGTAGCGCTTAATTAGTCGATCAAGCCGCGCGAGATCTTCTCAGCCGCTTGCAGCAAGCGCTCTAGCACACGCTCAGTGGTGACCGTTTGCGATTTGATATGAATAAAAGGAATGATCAATACCGCCGATGCACCATGCACACCAATGATGGGCACACAAAAGTCGGTCACACCATCGACAAAATCACTCGCGAGCTGGATATAGCCTTGATCGACCCCTTTGCGCGCACGCGCCAGAAAGCGCTCAATGCGCTCCAGATCGACCGTGGCGGATAATAGTGGCAACCAGCCTGCCTGCACATCCGGAGTAGCAAATCCATAAAGCAAGGCGCCCGAGTTGGTATCGATCAGGCGGCGGCGATAGCCGACACGTACCGAGAAGCCGAGATCCATCGGGCTTTCCAGACGGGCAACCACCACAATCTGATCCCCCGATGGCACTACCAAATGGCAGGATTGCCCCAGTTCGCGCGTCAGCTCTTTCATCACCGGCAAGGCGACCTCGAGTAGGGTTTTTGCGGTGCCCTGGGAAATGCCGAGCGTAAAAAGTTTGTTGGTGAGCATGTAGCCATCGCGCCCGTCAGGCATCTGGGTGATAAACCCGCGGTATTCCAGCGCGAGCACCATGCGGAAGAGTTCGCTCACTGAACGCCCGAGCGCGGCGGCCATTTGCGAGGTAGTCATAGGTGAGGAATTGCGTGCGAGTAGTTCGAGAATATCAAGCCCCTTCTCCAAAGCCGGGGCGCGGTATTTGCGTTCTGCATCATCGCCGCTGTCAGTAATATCGCTGTCGAGTTCTTTCAGTGTTATCGAAGTCATAGTGTTTTTCTCGTTATTAGTTTCCCCGTGTCCATTGTTTACTTATAGCCTCTGGATAAAGTCATATTCACCCAAAGGTTATATTTTTCCCTTATTGTCACTGGATTCTACTCACACCCACCGCCATCAGGCGTTCCACTTTACGTAATTCGATAAAAACGCAAACTTGTACCTATGAAAATGCTTTCTAAATCGCTCGTTGTGCCCTTACTAAGTGCATGATGTACAAGATTAAGCCAGTTTTTATAGATAGACAGCTGCTTGTTTGGCGCCAATCTAACGACAGGCCAGTCACTCCCCCACATCAACCGCTCTGCCCCGAATATTGCTACCAGATATTGAATGTAAGGTGTCAGCTCGGCCACACCTTGATCTTTACCCGCCTCTGTAGGGAAACCAGAAATCTTGCAATAGACGTTGGGTAACCTGGCGATGCTGGCAAGAGCATTACGCCACTCATCGGCGGGGCGATCACCGGCAATAATGGCAGGCTTGGCAGCGTGATTGATAACGATAGGCAAATCCGGATGGCGTTTTGCGAACAGCTCCAAATGGGGCAAATGCCGTGTGTAGACCAGCGCATCCAAACTCAACCGATGTTCTTGCATCGCCGCCACTGCAGATTCCAATTCCGGCCGTAAAATCCAGGCGTCGTCTGGCTGGCATTGCAACATGGGCCGCAGGCCACGCAGCTTGGGATGATTCACCAAATGGGCGATGCGCGCTGGCGCTGACTCGGCCGCCAGATCCACCCAACCGACTACCGCCTTAATAAAGTCAGACTGCGCCGCGACAGCCAACAAATAGTTGGTGTCCGCATCGCTCTCTTGCGATTGCATCAGCACCGACCCGGTGATTCCCGCAGACTGCGCCACGTGTAAGAATTCATTAAGGCCAAAATCGCGATGGATGGCAATTAAATCAGGCGTGGGCCAGATGCAATCATGCTTGCCGATTTGCCAGAAATGCTGGTGCGCATCGATCACTTGGCGGCCACCTCGGCTTTATCTCGCGTGCGGGCGTAAAGCGCGATAACCACGAAACACACCAGTGGAACACTGATCGCGCGGTGAATGCTGCTCATATCCGATAATAAGCCCATCACCGCGGTAAGCACGGCGCCGCCGATAATCGCCATAATTACCAGGGAAGAACCTGCCTTGGCTAAAGACCCGAGGTTTTTAATGCTCAAGGCAAAAATGGTGGGGAACATTAGCGACATAAAGAAACTGGTCGCCGCCAAGGCGAGTAAGCCGGAATGGTTGGGAAACAGGATTGCATAGGCGCAGAGGGCAACATTCGCGAGCGCATATAGCCACATTAACCAGGCAGCGCGGAAACGCCCCATGAGTGCGGTCGCTACAAACCGGCCGATCATAAAGACGACCAGTGAACCCATAAGATAATTAGCCAGTGTTTTTTCACCAGTGCCCGGCACCGCTTCTTGCCCGTAGCGAATCAGGAAACTCCAGATACATACCTGCGCGCCCACGTAAAAAAACTGGGCGGTCACACCAAACATAAACTGGCCATTGCGCAGCAGGGTTTTGTAATCAGCCCAACTGCCGGCGTGCTCTTGTGCCGCTTGATTATCAATACGCGGAAACTTAACGATTAACACCATCAACGCCCAAGCCAGAACCACTAATCCAATCACCAGATAAGGCTCCTGCACCGCTTGCGATTCCGTCTGGTAAAACAGCTCCAACTGCGCTGCGCTCATTGCCGCCAACTCGTCTGCAGTCGGTTCATTGCCCGAGAGGATAAATTCGCGCCCTATCACAATGCCCGCAATACAACCAAAGGGATTAAACGACTGGGCAAAATTCAGGCGCCGCTCGGCGGTAGCCGGGTCGCCCATCGCCACAATTAGCGGATTGGCCGACGTCTCCAAAAATGCCAAGCCACTGGCGATCACAAAGAGCGCACCGAGAAACAGCACATATTCACGCTGCGCGGCAGCGGGATAAAACAGAAAGGCGCCCACCGCGTAGAGCAATAAGCCAAACACCACAGCGGCTTTGTAGCCGAAACGTTTCATCCAGAGTGCGGCGGGAATCGAGCAGACAAAATAGCCGGTATAAAAGGCCGACTGCACCAGACCGGCTTTGAAATCCGATAGGGTAAATACCTTTTTGAACTGGGTGATCAGGATATCGTTGAGGTTGTTCGCCATGCCCCACAAGAAAAACAGACTGATGACCAGCATCAGCGGAAACAACAGGCGTGCGGGTTTATCGTTATGGTTCATCAAAGCTCCACTTTGTCATTATTAGGATGGAGAGTGTCCTGCAAGCCGACACATTCATAAGTGAAATACGGTTTGCATATAAAAGATGCTAACATAGAGTCATACAAACTATAACAATTTTTACGCGAGCCCATGCCCATGATTCTGGCCAATATCGACGATTACCGCCGCCTCGCGCGCAAACGTCTGCCGCACTTTCTCTTTGAGTATATCGACGGTGGCGCGTTTAGCGAGACGACACTACGCAATAATCAACTCGACCTGCAGCAGATCGCCCTGCGCCAGCGGGTATTGCGCGATGTCTCCAGCATATCGACTGAAACCACGCTATTTGGCCAAAAATTTTCCTTACCACTAGGCTTATCACCCGTCGGCATTGCCGGCTTGAACGCACGACGCGGTGAAGTGCAAGCGGCGCAGGCGGCCGAAGAGGCAGGCATCCCTTTTTGTTTATCGACTGTGTCCGCCTGCTCGATTGATGAGGTGCGCGCCGGGGTCAACAACCCCATCTGGTTCCAACTTTATATGATCCGCGACCGTGGCTTCTTGCGTGAGATGCTCGCCCGCGCCAAAGCGGCTGGCACCAACACCTTGTTATTTACAGTGGACATGCCCGTACCCGCCACGCGCTACCGCGATATGCGCTCGGGCTTATCGGGTGGCAGCCTGTTGCAGCGCAAACTCACCCGCATCGGCCAGGTACTGACTCGCCCGCATTGGGCGTGGGATGTCGGCTTACTCGGCCGCCCCCACTCACTCGGCAACATCGCCCCGATCCTCGGCGATAAAGCCGGTATTGATGAATTCTGGAGCTGGCTGGGCGCCAACTTTGACCCGACCGTGACCTGGGCTGATATCGACCGCATCCGCGCTGAGTGGGACGGCAACTTCATCATCAAAGGCATTCTCGATGCTGACGACGCCAAGCAAACCGCCACTATCGGCTGCGATGGCCTGATCGTCTCCAACCACGGCGGTCGCCAGCTCGATGGCGCAGTCTCCTCGATCAAAGCCCTGCCGCGCATCGCCGATGCAGTGGGCGATGACCTCAGTCTGATTCTGGATTCCGGCGTGCGCTCGGGTTTGGATATCGTCCGCGCCATGGCACTGGGCGCCAAAATGGTGATGATCGGCCGCCCTTGGGTTTATGCGCTGGCAGCGCGACAAAAACGCGGCGTAAAAGAAGTCATCGATATTTTTGCCAAAGAAATGCGCGTGGCAATGGCCTTATCAGGCTGTACAAACGTGGACGATATCAACGCTGGGATGCTGGAGGAATAAGCCCCGGGCGACGAAATCCGCCCAGGGAATGGCGATCACTCCGCTGCCGTGTCGATCGCAACTGCGGGCGCTGGTTTGCCCAAGCTATCAATATCCAGCCACAACTCGGGTCGATCTACGGGAGTCTCTTTAGGCAGCGTCGGATTATCCAGGGGAAAGACCAAACGCTGCTCCAGATGCGCTTTTTCCAGAACATCTTTCACCATGGGGTCGTTCAAGAAAATTCTGTCGAAACTGCCATCGGCAATAGCGCGATTAAAACCAAGCTCAAGATCAGCTGCCAGCTTGGTATTTGTTTTTGACGTAAATAAATAAAAGGGCATGCGATACACCAGCATGATCCGCTTTTCCACCGCTAACGGTAGGTCGGGATGGCTTTGCAACTCGCCCCAAGGCTCCTGCACGCCGCGCGGAAAGGCATCAAAACGGCCGCCGTCCACCATGTAAAACAGACTCTGGTATTTATTGGCGCGCACCACATTTAACCCATTGCTAGCGAGAATATTCGAGTCAGCCCAGGTGGTGCCCTGACCAAAGCTGAAGCTTTTCAAATCGGCAAAGGTTTTCACGCGATCAAAGCGCGCTTGCGATGCGGGATTGATAATAAAAATTCTGTGCCCCAGCAGACCTTTGTACAGCGGGATGCGAATCGGCAACAACTGATCCTCCATCTCCTGATTAGTGGCGGCCCACAAGATATCCGAGCGCCCTCCGGCAACATCGGCGATATTGCGGGCCTGCGATACCTCGGAAGGGTCAATTTTAAATTCATATTTAGAGTCAATTTTGCTGAGCGCGAGCCTGATCATTTGCATCGCGTAGCGCCCGTTGCCGTCAGTTGCTTCGTTGACCTTGATAATGGTTTGCGCCGACAGCGGGTTTATCCAAACACTACTGAGAAAAATCATTGCGATCGAAATCGCCTTGCAGGCAAGAGTTGTGTTCATAGCTGACCTTTGGCTGTAGCGGTTTTTATGCCGATTTTTTTATGGGCTATCCTGCCTTTTTATGTCCGTAAGCTGAGTATAGCACGTTGAAAAATGCGCCAAGATCAAAAACAGTTCTTTGCACACAGAAGAAACTTTCACCCGTGCTATCTCTCTATTTTTTATAGCCAGTCTTATGAAAAAAAACATGCAGCAATTTTTTTAGTTATTACATCTTGCGAGGAAAACATATTATTTCGATCGAAAACCCGACCCATTTTTTATGGGCGGGTTTCTTTATTTATTACTGACGATGAATCACTAAGCGAGCTACTTTCGATAGTAGCCCGCAAGGAGTGAAACGGATTGCGGGATTAATGCGGATTAATGCGGATTAATTGGAATTAATTGGAATTAATTGGAATTGAGGCCCCGTATTACGCCAGGCTCCATACGGGCTACGAATTTAATTCGCCTAACCTATGACTTAACCGACTTTGAATTGTTTTACTGCAGCACCCAAAATAGATGCCAACCCATCTAACGCATTGCTTGACTGGGTTATCTTGCGCGCCTCTTGCTCTGCAAGATTAGCGGAGTGGGTAATACGATCAAAATTCTTGTTGATGTCAGCAGCAACCACTGATTGCTCTTCCGCCGTAGCAGCGATTTGCGTGTTCATGTCATTAATGCGCGTCACTGACGAGTTAATCGCTTTAAGTGCATCGCCCGCACGGTGCGCCTGATCGACACTGAGGCTGGCCTGATCCTGCCCCTGCTTCATCACCTCTACTGCTTTTTGCGAACCGTCCTGCATGCGCTTGATAACGTCTTGAATCTGCCGCGTCGATTGTTGCGTACGGCTGGCAAGGCTGCGCACTTCATCCGCAACCACCGCAAAACCCCGGCCCTGCTCACCGGCGCGCGCCGCTTCAATCGCCGCGTTTAATGCAAGCAAATTAGTTTGCTCTGCAATACCTTGAATCACTTCCAGAACCGAACCAATTTCACGGCTGCCTTCAGACAAATTATCAATAACCACGGCAGCCTCACCCACTTTGCCAGCCAATAGCGAAATCGTTTGCTGCGTTTTATCAACCTCTTGTTGGCCTGCAATAAATTCCTTCATGGCCGTCTGCGCCAGGGTAGCCGCCTGGTTGGTGTGATGAGCGACTTCTATTACGCTGTTGGCCATTTGCTGTATCGCCGATGCACCCTGTTCGGTTTCGCGTTTTTGCTGTCCAATTAACTTTTCATTTTGCTCTGATGTTTTAAGTAAATCGTTTGAGGCAGACATCAAATCCGCTGCCGCTTTTGTGGTGCTGCCCGTCATATGATTGAGTTGCCGATTCAACTCTTGCAGTGAACTCATGATGCTGTTGGGTGACGAAGCCTCAACAGTCAGGCGCAGATCGCCGTTAGCAATTTGTTTAATAATATCGGCGGCTTTTTCCGGTTCTCCGCCAAGAATTTGCAGCAATTTTTTTACTGTAAGCACGGCAAATACCGCGCCTATTAACAGGGAAAATGCCGTCACAACCATCATAAACAACTGAAAACTATTGGTTTCATCGCGCACGGACCTAACACTTTCTTGAATCACTTTTTCCTGAACATCAATCAGCGCGTTAATGCGCTTTAGCCATTCCACATAAGAGGGAGAAACATCTGACATTAGAAAACGCTTCGCCTGATCATAGTCATTCGCATTTAGCAAACCAATGCTCTGCGCGGTGAGGTCCAAGGTTTGTTTTTCGATGGCTTTGATTGCCGCTAATAGTTTTTGCTCCTCAACATGGCCAGTGCCGTTAGAAGCATAAAGCCGGTCCAGCAAAACAGCTGACTCTTGATAAAACTTACCGAGCTTGATGATATCGGCCAAGTGTTTTTGGCTAGCGCTCAAATCACCCTCCAAAACCGCATCGCGAATCGATATAGCCCGATCATGCACACTGCCGCGAAAATTAATGGCCTGTCGTTGTTCAACCGACGTTTGCTCGGCAACGGTAGTGAGTATCTGATCCGCCTTTCTTATTTTAAGAACCCCCATTACGGTGGTTAACATCATCAACAACAGCAATAACGCAAAACCAAAATACAAACGGTTAATAACTTTCATAAAACAATTGAACCTGTAGTTCGTTAAAGAACGAATTATCGTGAATGCTCTCAGATGAGAGTGTAGGCAGAGGGCTTGTGGATGCAACAATGAGGGACAAGATAAATCATTCCCGGGCGATACAATTAGATACATTGTCAGCAACAACCAGTACTACCGTTCTGAATTGACGCTCGCTGCAGCGGTGGGCAGCGCGCGGTGACAGGCGTAACCCAAGCCGTAATGACTGACAATTGACATAGGGTTATCAGGGAGGGCCTCTAACTTGAGGCGGAGTCGGCTTATTAATAAATCCAGCGCCCTGCCCTGCTGACCTGGTTCCGACTCGCCCCAAATCGCCTCGCTTAAAGCAACGCGGTTTACTACTTGGCCTTCGTGGCGCAACAAGAACTCAAGGGTTCGATATTGAGATGGCGAGAGGCGACAGCGGCTACCATTACGAATCACCACCTCCAATGATGAAGGAGCCAAAGTAACCTCAAGCCCGGGGTTAAGCGCTTTAAGGTCTTTACCACGGCGCCGCATCACTGCCCTTATTCGGGCAAGCAAAACACTTTTATTAACCGGTTTAGTGACAAAATCGTCCGCGCCAAGATGCAGAGCCTGTGCAACATCGTCGGCCCGCCCAAAGCTGGTGACAAAAATAATCGCCGGGCATTCGGGCTCACTCACCAACTGTTTAGTCAGTTGAATACCGCTGATACCGGGCAACTGCCAATCCACCAGCAACAGGGATATCCCCCTCGCCCGCCAATCAGAACCCAGGAACGCTTCGCTGGATTCAAAACAATGGCATTCGTAACCGTAAGGCTCCAGCCACAGACTGATGAGTTGCGCTAAGGATTTATCATCTTCAACGATAGCGACAGCGAGCAAGTGAGTAGTCCTTCAGGTCGGTTGAAGGTGGGATTAAAGGGGCCGGAAAAAAATTCCAACGCTTGATCATAACGCGGGCGGTCGCGCCAACGGTTAACCTAGCTCAAGCATAGTAGTAAAACTGGATAAAGCTATGAAGCTTGGCCACTGCAAGTATGTTTGGCAACGCACTGAAACGCCTTTTCTGCATCGCAATAATGACTGCCGAGAATTTCTCCTGAATGGGTCAGGAGGAGAATAAACCCTTGCTACAGACTTCTCGTAGCAAGCTCCCGGAGGATACATGCAACAAGACCACTTCACCGCCCAGGCAGCGC
Source organism: uncultured Cellvibrionaceae bacterium (assembly GCA_964499225.1). Taxonomy (GTDB): domain Bacteria; phylum Pseudomonadota; class Gammaproteobacteria; order Pseudomonadales; family Cellvibrionaceae; genus Cellvibrio. The sequence goes on from CAZCJR010000002.1 coordinate 101,067, forward strand.
CAACCCAAAAAAACTTTTCACCCACGCCTTTACCTTTCCGCTACAAACACCTCGCTTTAGCAATTGGATTAACAGCTGCCATCGCAAGCCCGGCAGCACTTTCACAAGATGACGTAGCGGCAGACGGCGGCTTTAATTTCCGTGCTGAACCTCGCCATTGGTACATCGGTGGAAATTATGGGCGCACAGTAGAAAGTATTGACGATGGTGAAATTGCTAACACTATTATCGGTGGGGGCTTAACAAACATAGGAGATGACGATTCCGATCGCGGCTACAAATTTTTTGTGGGCTACCAATTTAGTCACCACTTTGCACTTGAAGCAGGCTACGCCGACCTGGGTGATTTTGGTGTGCGGGTTGCGCGCGCACCTGGAGCAGGAACATTAACAGGCGAGACCAGCTACAAAGGCTACAACCTGGATGCGGTAGGTACTTGGCCATTGACCGAGCGCCTGTCAGCCTTTGGCCGCGTGGGCGCATTTCGTTATGAGACAGAAGAAAATTTTATCGGCACTGAAAGTGTAGCCGCATCACTTTCCCGCGATGATAATGATACTGGCTACAAATTTGGTGCCGGTCTCGAATATTCCTTTACTGAACGTTTGTCGGCGCGGATTGAAGCCGAGCGTTACCGTATTGAAGATATGCTCGGGGATAACGGCAGCGTAAACCTTTACTCGGTTGGTTTGGTCTATCGCTTCGGTGATCGCGCCACACCGCCACCGCCACCACCACGCGAAGAGACAGCTGCAGCACAACAAGAATATTGCAGCAAACTGGAAATTCAATTTGAAATTAACCGCGCCGATATTCCGCGCGCAGACACCGAGCGCTTACATGCTGCCGGTGCCTTCCTCAAAAAATACCCGGACACCAAAGCGGTCATTGAAGGCCACACCGATAATGTCGGCAGCAGCCAAGCAAATATGCAGTTGTCGCAGCGCCGTGCCGACAGCGTGATGCAATATCTGGTCGGCCAACAGATCGATGCAGGCCGCATTTCCACCCTCGCTCGCGGTGAAGATGAGCCGGTAGCAAGCAACGATACCAATGCAGGTAGAAGCGAAAATCGCCGCATTAACACCACTATTGATTGCGTGAACGATGTAGCGGGCTTATCGCTGCCGGAAGCGCGTATCACTATCGCCGCATTAGTGGAGTTTGATGCGCATAGCGTGACCGTGGACGAGCGCTACCATGCCGATCTGGAGAAAGCAGCCAACTACCTGCGCGACAACCCCAGGGTCACTGCTCATGTAGAGGGTCATGCGGCTGATCTGACGTCCACGGACAAAGCGCAACAAATATCCGAGCGTCGCGCTGCGAATGTCGTGGATTATCTGGTGGAGAAATTCAATATTGATCGCACGCGCTTAACGGCGGAGGGTTTCGGAAAAACCCGCCGCGTCGCTTACAATACAAGTGAAGAAGGCAAGCAAAAAAATCGCCGCGTAAATGTGGTGTTGAGTTATCCGAAGTAGTCTGGACAAGATTACTGCCGCAGAAAAAAATCCCACTCATTGAAAGCGGGTGGGATTTTTTATCGCAGATGGCCTTTAATCCGCGCCAACGTTTCCAGAGTTTTAATTCGCAAGTCACGATCATACACATCAATCGTAAACATAAATTCATCGATGGCGAGTTCATCGCGCAGCTGTTGCAAGCCATCCAAAATTTGTAATTCATCGCCGATTTGTGCGAGCGCTAAAAAATCGTCCACGTTATTTTTTTCACCCACCGTCCAATCAAGTTGCGCAACATCAACAGGTGGACGAAGCCACATAGGCTCGCCGCGAAACAAGGCCACAATCCGCTGAAATCCGGTCGACGCGTTAACGATTGCTTGCGCTTCCGTCTCGCCCCAAACAACCGGCAAGCCCAAAATAAAATAAGGCTTTTCCAACTGCGCCGACGGGCGAAATTCCGCGCGATAACGTTTAAGTGCAGCACGCATATACGCAGGCGCAAAGTGTCCGGCAAACGAATAAGGTAATCCTAATTGCGCTGCGAGTCCGGCGCTGTAAAGACTGGAACCTAAAATCCAAATAGGCACTTGCGTACCTTCGCCGGGCACGGCGCGCAAGCGCTGTTGTGGTTGACTCGGTTGCAATAATTGTTGGATCACTTGCACTTCTTGCGCAAAATTTTCTGCTGCCGAATCGTCGCGTTTTAGTGCACGGCTGGTAACCGGGTCAGTACCCGGCGCACGCCCCAAACCCAGATCGATACGGTCGCCATAAAGCGATGCAAGCGTGCCAAATTGTTCCGCCACAATCAGCGGCGAATGGTTGGGCAACATGATCCCGCCGGAACCAACCCGTAGGCGTTGCGTATTACCCGCAATATGCCCAATTAACACCGCCGTCGCCGAACTGGCAATGCCCTGCATATTGTGATGCTCCGCCAACCAAAACCGCTTAAACCCCAACCCATCCGCCGCCTTGGCATAAGCCACAGCATGCGTGAAGCTATCACAGGGAGTTTCATTGATGCGCACCGAGGCGAGTTCGAGCAGGGAAAATTCGACAGACATAACACAACCTCATCCAATGGATAGGGTTGTATTTTACGGGTAAAAGATCGCGTGATGGGGTTATGTGCTGAACGCTTATTAATTCTTTACGGTTGTAATGGGCGGTGATTACATTGCCCAGGGGGATTTGTTATTCAGCTTATCACTGCTTCATTCTTTTTGATTGGATTCCACTATAAGCCGCTGAGCTTTCTTAGGTTTAAAGTCCAGCTTGCTTTTCACCTCCGCTAATCGCATAACGCAGGAAACGGGAAAGTTCGCTTTTGTAGGAATTGCATGATTGCCAGACCGCGTGCTGCTTAGTTATCTCCGGCTTTTCCCAACACCTCAATCTTCTTCAAAATATCCTCCGCCTCACTCGTCAGCATCGAGTATGACCGGATATCGCCATTGCGCTGTGCGTGCATGGCTTCTTCCAGTTTTTGCATGTATTGCTTGTTGAGTTCTTTAAGCGGGTCTTTTTTAAAAATGGAGAACATAGTGATTACTCAATGATTTCTTTAACTAACCATTACGGTTGCTAACAGGTTCTGGTTCACCCTACTCGCCATCGCTGCCGATTAAAGTAGATAGTGGGCACAACATAGGAGAATACCTGAAATTTACTTTTTCCCGTAATAACTCGGTATGCGGGGTGTTTAATCCAGTGTTGCAGTTTCCTGCTTCGCCGCTTTAGCCCAAGCGTAAACTCCGCCCGGCATTTTCACCCACGTAAAACTGCCAAACCGACCTAAGGTTGATAATTTATCGCCCGCCGAAAAATTACCGATTACGGGCGCGGTGTCATTAGGCAACGAAAAAGCCAGGTAATTTTCAGCGAGCGTTAGTAGCGATTCGGACGGCGTCTTTGTCAAACGCCGTGCAATAAATCCCTTTGTGCCGTTACCTGTTGTAACCCGTAACCAATCTCCGGCGACTGAATCTACTTGTAATAATTCTGCGCGCATCAACGAAGCGACGGTGGTAGTTTTTAGTGAAGGGCCGCTGCGCAGATTTGCTTTCTCTGTGTTAATCGACAACCAACGCGGCGCTGGCTCAACGAGGGGTGGAGTGTAAGTGGTCACCGATTTTTTTCGACCCACTAGCGGTAAAGGATCAATAGCGCCCTGCACAAATTTGTAGATCCCAAAATGCAAATGCGGGCTGGTAGTGACGGCATTGCCAGTATTACCCACGGTGCCGAGAACCTCTCCACGCATGACACGGTCGCCGGGTGTTACCGCGATTGAATCGAGATGCGCATAATAAAAGGAACGTTGATCGCCACGGACCCACACATTTTTTCCGCCGCGCGGTGTATCACCCACGCGGGTAACCAGACCGGTTTCAGCCGCAATTACCGGCGTGCCACGCGGTGCAAAAATATCGATGCCCTCATGCCGTCTCGCTCCACCATCGCGATCACCACCAAACAAACTCTGCACGGCATTTTCGCGTTCAGTATCAACAGGAAAACCATAACGTAACGGTGACGTTATGATGATATCCACTAATCCCTGAGCAGCGTGGGATGGTTGTAGCCGCACCAGATACTGACCAGCATGATCGGCCGCTATCTTGAGTTGTTGTTCTTTCGTCGCCATGCTGCCAATACGCATTGGTTCGGTTGCTGCGCCCTTTACATAAAAAACATCCACGAAAACGTCGGCGCGCGTATTGATTGATGGAAAAATATTGATCTGGATAAGCTCATCCATTTTGCGATCAACCGCAAAAGTGATTGGTTGTAGATAGTCAGCTTCAAGCAGACGGCGCTCACTGTAGGGCAAGGATATTGGCAATGGGGCGGCTAAGGATTCCTCCGCATCCCTCCTCCAACGCTCGGCGGTCGCCTTGAGATTTTCACGCAGTAATGCGGAGTAGTAGGAATCGTGCGGCGACAGCAGCACTTGGTCTTTAAAGTACAGAGCGGCCGCACCGAGAAACACGATCAACATTATCAAAACATATTTCATGCTGATTAAGAGTGAGTGATGAAGAGTTAGTTCACCCGCAAAGCGGGCGCCAACGTTATCCCGTTGGTGTGGAAAAACCGGTAACGGTCAGATCGGATCTGAGCCAGTAGAAAAAGTATGATGGAATTTTAAAAGTATGCCTGACTCATCGGTTAAGCAGTAAAAATTGTAAAATTTACAGAGACTCAGAAAGAACTTCAAATATAGGTTTTTTTAATGCGCTCAAAAAAATAAAATTGGCGCAATACCCCCCCCCTACTTCCCCTAAAATACTGCCGCAAAAAAATGATTCCAACTTTGGTGCACCCTCTGGCATATCTGTTGCAGTTGCTATTTATTCCCATGGCACCAACCGCTGGGTGCAATCGCCGTCATTCCAATCATCATTCGCATTAGCCACTTAAGTTTCGCTGCCCTCGGATGTGGAATCGGTTAGGCGCGATTGCTACTCCAATACCAAGACTCTGCTGGTTGCTGCCTATCGGCAATCACTCTGCTATGCAAAAAAATAAATATAGTGTTCCTGTTTTAACTTCCGAATAAATTTATTTTGTGAATACCTATTTTTTTCGGAGTCAACCCATTTAATAATGGCGCACGATCTATGAGCTCTTTCCCCTGTTACGTTTGTTGTTTTTTCAAACCCTCTGTTGGCATTCTTTCGCTCTTCGCTGTTGCCGAGGTGTATGCCGGTAGCAGTGTAGGCCATCTTGCAGATCTGTCGCTCGAAGAGCTTGCAGCGCTTCCGGTAATATCTGTTTCCAAATCTGCCAAACCAGTTTCAGACGCAACAGCCTCAGTATTTGTCATTACTAACCGCGACATTCGCAATGCAAGCGCACCCACGCTAACAGAAGCGTTGCGCCAGGCACCCAACCTTCAAGTTGCACGAGTGGATGCCCGCAACTATTCGGTCACAGCGCGTGGGTTTAATAATCCTTTCCAAAATAAATTGTTGGTTATGATCGACGGTCGCACAGTTTATTCACCACTTTTTTCCGGCGTTTATTGGGATGCCCAAGACGTTGTATTAGAGGATATCGAGCGAATTGAAGTGGTCAGCGGTGCGGGCGGTACTTTATGGGGCGCCAATGCTGTCAATGGTGTTGTCAATATTGTGAGTCGCTCGTCGGCCGAGACTCAGGGTGAATTATTATCGATAGGTGGCGGCCCTAATGAACAACACGCAAGCGCACGCTACGGTGGAAGTTTGGTTGGTGATAGTGATGGTCATTACCGGGTGTATGTAAAACGCGCTGAACATGATGACACCCAGACTGCAAATGGTATTTCAACAAACACTGGATACGAACGAACTCAAACCGGTTTCCGTATGGATTGGGGCCAGGGCGCAGAGGCGG
>CAZCJR010000003.1:0-106470 GCA_964499225.1 uncultured Cellvibrionaceae bacterium
ATATTATTTTTTCTTATATATAAATCTTTTTTAATGTAATATAATTTTTTTATATCAAATATATGCTTATATTTGTGATATGGAAAAAAATCAAGAAAAGTGGTTACATATATTAAGTGTCAAAATTGTTGATGCTTATCCTCTTAATCCCAAAACGATGGAATTAGCCATTAAACTTTGGAATAGAGAGATAACACCTGAGAATTTACCACCTATAAAAGTATATTGTGATCCAAATGGAATACATCAAATTAAAGATGGTCGTCACAGATATCTAGCTATTAGATTATGTGGATACACACATATAAAATCAATCGTTTCAAAACCTAAACATATAAAATAAATGATAATAGTTTCAATTTCAATATTAATAATATGTTTCATGATTTATATAAATCGTGAATCTATATTATCTAAAAAAGAATCTAAAAAAGAAGATTTTAATCGGGAGAGGTGCAAAAAAGAGTCTAAAAAAGAAGATAAAATATTTGAATATTCAAATTCTTATACGGATTATAATCAAAAAACAAATACATATACATCAAATTATGGATCTACAAGAGAGGATAATTCATCATATTTAAATAAATTATTATCTGAAGTAACCTCAGATTTTATAAAATATCCATACAATGATAAATTTGATATTAGTGATATTATATATGTTGGTTACAGATTTGAAAATAATCGTAAAATTATTATTGATAAACATATGAGATTAGTTGATAATAGTTATAATTATACGACCAGAGTTTTAACTTCTAACGAAGTTTATAAAATTGTATCATATTTCAAAGAGTTGGCTAAAATAGGAGTATTAAGAAATACAAGTAAAAATTTCGATTATTTTCAGTCTGATAATTTCAAAAGATGGTCTAATTATAATAGTCAAAATAATAAATCGGATTTTTACACTAAAAAAGAAGATATTAATTACACCGATGAACAATTAAAAAATCAAAAGAAATTTTGGAAATTGAAACAAAATAATGATACAAGATTAGAACAATTTAAAAAATTAGCATCTAATGATCCTGATAAAGAAGCTTTAAGAAATGAAATAAATGCTGTAAAAAGGAAGATGAAAATATTTTTTGATAAGTCTGGTTTAACAATAAAAAAGAAATGATTTTTGGAATTTAATTCCAAAAATCATCATCTTCAATATTTTCTTTAGTTTCCTCTTTTTCTTTCAATTCGACATAATCATCAAAATCGGTATCATATATATCATCTTCTATTATCATTTCATCATCTGTTATTTCATCTGAACTAATAATTGTCAAATCATCTTCATCTTCATCATCATCTATAACAATAGTTTTTGATTTTTTCTTAGAATTAACTTTAGAAGAAAAAATACTATTCAATACAGATAATCTTTTATTTATAACTGGTAAGCCAATAGGTTCAATGAATCTATTAGCTATAGATAAAAAAGTTTTAGAAAATTGTTCATCATAATCTACTTCTACACCTTCTTTTGATGTTATTTCTGTCGGATGGAAACTTCTCATATATCCAAATCTTTCACCTAAATCATGCTTACAAAAATAATATTTTATTTTACCACCTCGAACCAAGTCAATTTTTGTTTTAAATTCTGAATTTTTATTTAATAAATAGTTATGTAATGCTGCGGCTTTAACAGAAAAGTGTGCACCCTTTACATATTCAAGAGTATTTTGATCATCTATGATTTTTTGTTGATAATTAGAACAAGAAGTAGTCATAGATATATCTTCTATGTTAGCCATCATAAATTCTTTTTTTAGATTTTTCATTATTTTTAAAATCTCTCTAACATTAACGTTACCAGGATTTTTAAATAAATAATTAATAAAATCCCAAATATTTTCTCTAACAAATAATGGTGTTGATGATTTGATAATTTCAACACCTTTAGGATAATAATGTGATAATTTTTCATAGAATACACCATCTTCCCAAACTACAGAATTAATATAATGTTTCTTTTGTATATGTAAAGCTGCATGATTTATAGTTTCTAATTCAAAATCGTGTATGTTTTTTACTCCATATGGTTTAGCATATTCTTCTAAGAAATCCTGAAATAAAAACTTAATAAATAAACTATTCATGTGTAATATAAATTTTAATTCATCACCTTCATAATCTACTGATTCCATCAATGGTGTAAATGAAATATAAAGTGAATCTGTATCACCATATATAATAATTGGAACATCTCTTACACCTCTTGATTCATCGAATTTTTTAGATGTTGGGACAGGATCTATTTCATAACTTGTTTCTAATGGTTGAACATTAGAAAAATCACAAATAAAACATTTATGAACTGTTGTGTATGTTTTTCCTTGAAATTCGAATTTTTCTATATCAATATCCACAAAATCCTTTGTTTCTAAATTATATGTTTCTAATATTTTTTGAATACCTGAACCTTTTTCATCATCTATTCTTGACCAATTATCAATTAATTTACCATCTTTTCTATTAAGATAATAGCCATCTTCGTGTTTAGTTATATAAACACAACCAAGTAAATCATGTATTGTTTTATCATTTCCCCAATCATCATAGAAATAATTTTCTATTTTATCCAACATAAAATTGATAACTTCTCTGGCTAATGATGTGATTGAATTTGCAATATTTGTATTAGATACTGTAAAAGCTGGGTGACAAAACGCACCATAGGTGCCGTTGAGAACTAATTTTAGTGCTAGTTGCATAGCTTTATTATAATCGTGTGATGATTTTACTTTGCTTATTTTCTTTTTAAGTTGTTCTATTCTTTTTCGCTTTTCAGCGTCAGTCATATTCTTGATATCCATGTAGATATAAATGTTTTTTATGTTATATTAAAAAAAATAAACAAAGTTTAGGTTATAGAATATTTATATATACAAATAAGTAATGGTGTTTATGGCGCCATTAAAAATAAATAAAAAATTAAATGATAAAAGAGAAGGAAATACTAACATTGATAAGTAGGAGAAATGTATCATTTTATAAAAATCTTGGTTATAACATAGATAAAATTGATACCGAAGTTTTAATAAAAATTGATGATATAAATAAAGGTTCACATCAAAAAATAACAGCTATATGTAAATGTGGTAATGAAACAAAAATAAGAGTTCATAAATATTATGAAAATGTTGAGAGATGTGGTTATTACGGTTGTAAAAAATGTTCAAGAGAAAAATATAAAATAACAAATATTGAAAAATATGGATTTGATAATCCAATGAAATGTCAAGAAATGAAAGACTTTATTGTAAAAAATAACATCATGAAATATGGTGTTAAAACTACTTTATTAGATAAAAATACATTACATAAAATAAAACAAACAAATTTAGAAAGATATGGTTCTGAGGAAGTATTATCATCTGATATTGTAAGAAATAAATCAAAATTGACATTTTTAGAAAGATATGGTGTTGAACATTTTTCTAAAGCGGATGCTTTTAAAATAGTAGGTTATAATAATTGGGAAAAACAAATAAAAGAAAAATTAATTAAATATAGTATTGTGGATTTTATTATAAATGATGATAGAACTGTTGATATAAAATGTGATTTAGGTAAAGACCATTATTTTAATATAACCTCAAAAAATTTATACCAAAGAAAAGAAATACAACATAATATATTATGCACTGAATGTAATAAATTAGAATATCATATTTCTGGTAAAGAATTGGAGTTATTAGATTTTATAAAAAATAATTACGATTATATTATATTAGAAAATGATAAATTTAAATTGGATGGTAAAGAATTAGATATTTATTTGCCTAATATTAATTTGGCTTTTGAATTTAATGGAATTTATTGGCATTCAGAATTATATAAAGATTCTAATTATCATAAATATAAAAGTGATAGATGTGAAGAATTAAATATACAACTAATACATATATGGGAAGATGATTGGTTTTATAAAAAAGATTTAGTCAAATCTATGATTTTAAATAAGTTGGGAAAAACAAAAAATAGAATATATGCTAGAAAATGTGAAATAAAAGAAATAACTGATAATAAATTAGTTAGAGATTTTTTAGATCATAATCATATTCAAGGATTTGTTGGTTCATCTATAAAAATTGGATTATTTTATGAAAATGAATTGGTTTCCTTAATGACTTTTGGTAAAAAAAGAATTACGATGGGTCAAAAAAATATAGAAGGTGAATATGAATTACTTAGATTCTGTAATAAACTTAATACAAATGTTGTAGGAGGTGCTGGTAAATTATTTAAATATTTTATAAAAAATTATACTTTTAGTGAAATATTAACATATGCTGATAGAAGTCATAGTAATGGTAATTTATATTTACAATTAGGTTTTTCTTTTATTGGTAAAACGGTTCCTGGTTATTCTTATTATGACCAAAAAATGAATAAGTATAGTCGTTTTAATTTCAGAAAAGATGTCTTAGTTAAAGAAGGATATGATAAAAATAAAACAGAATCAGAAATTATGTTAGACCGTAAATTTTTCAGAGTTTATAATGCAGGAAATTTGAAATATATATTTAATATATAGATATACAAAAATAATTAAAAAAGATGATTAAAAAATTTGGAGAATATGGTTTAAATGAAGATGTAAATAAATCTATATCAAAAACTGATATAGAAAATATTATAAAGAAAAATTTCCAAAAAGTTAATAGAGAAGGTCTTGGCTTTTTAGAATCAAAAATGAAAAAATGTACAAATGATATATTTGATTTGATAAATAAAAATGTAGATAAAAAATAATAAAATGATATGATTAAGAAATTTAACGAATATTCTGTAAATGAATCTATAGAATATAATAGTGATGAAAGTTGGGAATATAATTTAATTCAAAATGTAAGATGGAATAGTGAAGATGTGAAAAATGATGTTATATATTTTATTAAAGAATATTATATTAAAATTGTTAATGAAGAAGACGGTTTTGATAAAAGGAGTTGAGGTTTAAAAAATAAGGAAAAGATTTTAAAAAATGAAAAACTATAGAGAATTTATAAATGAAAATTATTTTGGTCATGATAATGAATCTGAAATTTTTACTATAATTAAAAGAATGCGTGAAGGTTCATTTAAAATATTGGAATGTATTGATAATAAAATTTATTTTGAAATTGAAATAACACATACTGTAACAGTTCCAGTATCAAACACATATTATTTTGAAAAAAAATTCATTATAGAAAGAGAAGATTCAGGTGATTCATATAATTATATATTTAGTCAAGTTGGTGGTGACGACCCAAGAAAAATAAATATTGAAGATGGTTGGATAATTTGGTCATTATTAGAGGAAAAAATGTAAAATTTAAAGATGTATAATATAAATAAAGACATAGAGAATGAAATAATAGATGCAATAAATGTGATCATTGATGAATATCTACAAGGTAGAACTTCTGGAACAAGTCATGCAAAAAATGTATTGAGTAGAGATGAATATGATAAATATTTTGATGGTAAAATAAAAACTATATTTGATGCAAAAAAAGAATTTAAAACAAAGACAAAACAATTAATAAGAGATATTAATTATGCTGGATATAGAAACTATTCTAAAATAAATGGTGGTGATAATGCAGAAAATCAACAGAAATATCGTGATTTAGTATCAAAATTATTAAATGATACAATTCAAGATAGAATTGCTGTTGAATTAGATAAAACAAAAGGAAAAGTTATGGAAAATGTTAAAAAATTTGATAAATATTTTGAAGGAAAAATTCAAAAATTATATGAAGTAAATCTTCCAGTTATGAAATTGGAAGAAATATTAGATGATGTGACACAAGTTACTAATGATACTTTAAAAAGAGTATTGGTGTCTTATTTCAAAACTTATGATGATTATATTGATTTATCTGATAAAAAGAAACATTTTTTTAAAGTCCACGATATGGTCGGAGATATAATGAATAATAATAGAGTTTCTTTTGATGTTTGTGTTTTTGAAAAAGGTGATCTTGACAGAATAAAAGTAAATTTAGTTGATTTTGCTGTAGGTGAATTTTATAATTCTTTACCAACTTCATTAAATATATTTGGTATCGATATGAAGCCAACGAGTTTCATAAATAAGGAAGAATTAAAAGTTGTATTTGATGGCATATTTACTCACGAAGAAATTGTTAAGATAATTTCTGGTATTCTAAATTTCAAATTTGAAAAACAATTTCAAGATTTTTTCATCTGGTCAAATAAACAATGAAATATTTAAAATCATATAATGAAATTAGTTCATATTTAAATCTTCATGGAAATGATGATTATGAAATCACTCAAGTCAAAAGAGATAATTCTCACAAATATGAATATTGTGATGGAGTATTATATGAATTGAGTATTAAGGGAGAAGATTTTGTTGTAGATATTGATGAAGTAGAACATACAGAAGAAAATCTATTTTATCCTGATCAAATAGAAAAATATGTTGAATATATACAAGATGGTGGTGTAATACAAACATTTCCTGTTAGTTCGAGTAAAGTTTGTAATAATTTAGATGAAATGTTAGACCATTTAGATGATAGAGATAATTTTGATGAAACATATGATCTACTAAATAGATATCACACTAAACTTTTTGATATATTTATTGGTAAAGGTCTTTGGGATATATCATCAGATCCTGAAGAATATGGTTTTATTGAATCTGTACCATCTGTAAATTTAAAATTTATTAAAAATATTGCAGATTTAGACGAATACTATAATGAAGATGGTAATGAAAAGTATGATGAAGAATTATATTTTGGTTTTGTTGCTATCATAGAATATTTTATAGAATTAGAAACATATTCATTATTAGATTTTAATCATAGGTTTGCTGCACTAAAAGAAATGGGTAAAAGTCGAGTTATGGTTGAAATAATGTAATTCTTCTTACAAAAACTCTTTAAATATATCTTCTCTTGGTGGAAGAACTTCAACATCAATGTGATACAATAAATCAATTAAATATTCATATTCGTAAATATCTTTAACTGTTGGATAATGATCATAGAATTTTTGTTCTATTGTTATTCTAAAATCATTCGTTGAAGTGAACCAATAAATAATTTCATATGTTATATCATCTATAAGAAGTGAGAGTATTACAGCTACACCTTCGTCAATTTTACCTATATAATCCACAATAGAAACAGAAATCATTTTTGATTAGTCTTTTTTAATATATATAATAAAATAGTGGTTACCAAACATGGCAAAAATTGAAAATTTTCAAGACTTAACAATAAGATGGAATGGGCATCAAAAATATAAAACAGGTAAATTAACTGAAGATGATGCTATTGAAGTAATTGTTCAAAAATTAGAAATGTTACTTTTTACTTTTAAAAATGAAGTTTTAGGTCAAGAATCTATTGGATTTGGTGTTGAATTAGAAAAATATTTATGGGAAACTACGGTTGCAAACGATATAATAAAAGGTGAAATAGTTCAACAAATAAATAGATGGGTTCCAGAAATGGTGATTATGGGTTATGATTTAAATATAAAAATATTTGAAGGTACTGTAAGAGATATCATGGAAGTTAATTTCACTATCAAAGGAACAAATATCGCATTTGTGTTCAATTAAATAAATAAAAATTATGGCAGAAGAAAAAAAACCTGAAAGTATGGTATTAACTACTCGTATAGTTAATGAAATATTAAAGAAAGAGAATTTAGGACTTAAATTAAAAAATCATGAAAAATTATGGTTTTCTAAATTAAAAGGTGTAAGAAGATCAGATATACCATTCGCAATGACTGATGGTGAAATTAAAGAATATGCTAAATGTAAAATGTCTGTTCATTATTTTGCTCAGAAATATTGTCAAATTAAAAGAGAAGATGGTACTATTGGACCAATGACTTTAAGAGATTATCAAAAAGATATTATAGATCTATATACAAATAATAGATTCTCAATCTTAATGGCAAGTCGACAAACAGGTAAAACCGTTTCCGCAGCCATAGTTTTATTACATTTTGTGTTATTCAACAACGATAAAGGTGTGATGATTGTTGCGAATAAAGGAAAAACTGTTAAAGAAATCATAAGAAAGATAAAAGATATTTATAAATTAGTACCATTTTATTTAAAAAAGGGTATTGTGAATTGGAATGAAACATCAATAACATTTGAAAATGGATGTAGAATACAAACAGAAAATAGAACAGCTGAACCATCGATTGGTTTTACTATTGATTTTTTATATCTTGATGAGTTCGCAAAAGTTCCAAAAAACATTGTAGAAGCCTATTATGGTGCTATTGTACCAACCGTATCATCTATTAGTAATTCAAAAATTGTAATCACATCTACCCCTGATGGTTTTAATTTATTTCATAAATTATTAACTGATGCTGAAAGAGATATTGATGATCCATTAAAAAATATGTATGCTCCTATGAGAGTATATTGGCATCAAGTAGGAAGTAGAATGGATGTTAAATTATTACCATTAGGATATAAATTAAAACTACATGAAATAACACAAGAAGATATGTTATCAGAATTAACTAAATCTGGTTATGAGATATATGAAAAAGAAGAAAATAATAGAATTTATTATTATCTTAAATATGATTTAGATGATGATAAAACATCTATAAATGAAGTAAGAAGAATAAGAGTTGGAACAAAAAATATACCTCTACAAGAATTGTGTGTTATTTCAAATTGGAGAGAAGAAGAAACGAAATTAATTGGTGGTGAGGAAATGTTTAATCAAGAATATGATTTACAGTTTGTTACCGGTGATAAATTATTATTTGATTCTGAACAAATGAATAAATTCAAGAAAGATTCAGTTGAATTCAAATATATGTCTTTTAATAAATTGGATAGTAAATTAAATTTACCATATTCTCAATTAAAATGGATAAATGATAAACCGGACTTATTTAGTCCTGCCAAGATGAAAGATTATCATATTTGTGCATCTGTCGACTTAGGTGAAGGTTTAGGACAAGATTATTCTATATTAAATATATTTAGATTATTACCAAAGTCTAAAAATCTTATAGAAAAAACACATGAAAAATTATCAAATGTATATGACTATTTTTATTTAGAACAAATTGGTATGTGTCGAGTTAATAATTGGTCTATTACTGAATTTGCTGAATTATTTTATTTAGTTATGTTTGAGTTATTTGATCCAGAAAAATCAAAAGTTGTATTAGAATATAATACATATGGTGCAACATTTTTATCTGAATTGACAAAAATATTTGAAGGTGAACACGATTATTCAAATGGTATCTTTTTAAGATATAAACATAGAAAAGATGATACTTTGATGAAGATTGGTATGAAAGTTACTGGTGGTGAAAATGAGGCGAGTAAAAAACTATTAGTAAAATCGTTACAAGGTTCTGTTAAGAAGCAATTAATAAAAATACATAATGATATCAATATTAATGAAATAAGTCTTTTCACTAAAAAAGAAACTAATGCTGGTAATTTTACCTATCAATGTGAATCTGGTAATGATGATACGGTTATGTCATTGGTTACATTATCGAGTGTATTTACTCATGTTCAATATAAAAACTTAATCGAAAATTTAATGCAATCTATTACATCAGAACAAAAAAGTGTTATAGATAAATACGCATATAACAAAGTAGATGATAGAAAAGTTAATTATGATGCAACAAAAAAATCACATAAACAAATTTATAAAGGAAATGGTTTTGGTAAACAAAGTGGTTTCAAACCATGGAAAAGTAGTCCTTGGGATTAAATAGTTATTTTATTTTAATATATAGTTTTATAAAAAAAATAAGATATGAAAGATCTAAAAAATGTATATTCTTATAAAGAATTTCTAAATGAAAAAAATAATTTAAATGAAGGTTTATTCTCTTTCATAGGTAAATTGTTTAAAAAAGCACAAGCTGCATATAAGAAAGTTAAAGGTGGTCAGAAGGTAAAAGATATCTATGATAAATATATTGATATTATTAATCAAGAAATGCAAAAACAAGCACAAGTTACACTTAATTTAGGTGGTATTTTATCAGAAAATTTAAATGAAGAAGTAGAAGCACAAGATCCAGTTGTATCACAAGAAGAAAAAACTATTGATGATAAAAATAAAAAAATGACTCCTGAATCTTTAAAAAAGAAACAGATAATTTTAAAAAAAATAATAGATACATATAAGCAAAAAGCCCTTAAAGAAATGGATCAAGTATTGAGTAATATGGGCGGTGCTGAAAAAAATCCTAAATTAAAAATTATAATAGATAATCAAAAAGACCAATTCACATTGGATTTTATGGATGCTGAAATTAAATTTTTAGAACAGGCTGGTGATAAAGAATCAGTTAAACATATAGCATCTGAGAGAGATAAATTAGCAAAAGATTTAGATGTTAGATGGAATTTAGATAAAGTCGAACATGCTCAAATAGAAGTTAATGGAGATAATTATAAAATAGGTGTTCCATATAGATATGATAAAACAAAAACTATCAAAATATCGTCTAAGATAGATGATAAAAATGATGTAGTAATGGCGACATATGTTAGTGATAAATTTGGTGAAATAAAAGAACAACCATTTCGAGTATCAAAAATAGATAAAGAATTTAAACCTAAAGCAGGAACATATTCTTATTTTAGTAAAAGTAATAATGATCTAATTGATGTAACTGTTGAAAAAAATCCTAAAATTACACCTAATGGTATCATTGAAGTTACTAATGGTGCTGGTAAAAAAATTAATGTTTATGTAGGTTCATTGGTTGATAAGGAATAAAAATATTCAAATTAAAATAACCCACCAATCAGGTGGGTTTTCTTTTTTATAAACTTTTGTCTTTATAAATAATATAAAAATCAAATCAAAAATATATTAGAATGGCAAAAAAAGTACAAACAAACTCAATAACATATAAGATGACACTTGAATCATTAAATAATTTTATGACCAAGTTGAAAGATCTAATAAAATTAGATAATACCGTTATTATGAATTTTAGTAACACAGAAATATTATTGTTTAGTGTTGTTGGTAAAAATCTTGATAATGTTCACGCATTTAAAAGTCATAGTATACCTATCAATGAAATGTTTTCTGTTGTAAAAACTAAATTAGATAATGATTTAAGATATATTCTAAGTGATGCAAAAAGATTTGTAACATCTATGTTAGTTTATTATAAATATATGGTTACTCAGAAAATTGTTGATGATTTAGAATTTAAATTATATTTCAATGAAGAATTTTGTGAAAAATTAATGATAAAAAATTCTAAAAGTAAAGAAGAAACTCCTGGTGGAAAGCCAAATAACCACACACATAAATTAGAATCTGATGATATCGATGGTGTTATGGATATATCAATGGCTGAATATTCCTTTGATTTATTAAAGAATGATTTTGAATATTTAAAATCAAAAACAGCCGTTGAAAAAGATAATGAAATTTTATATCTAAATATAAATAATAAAATGTTATCTATTGGTGAGAATAGATGGGATCACAATATATGTGAAATTGAACATGATGATGTAACTATTTCATTTCCAAAGAAATATTTCAAATGTATAAACTACGAAAAAGAAGAAAAAATGACTATACATGTCACAGATTCTTTATTATTGATTATTGGTGAAACTACTAATTTATTAATCACAACTGAATTATCTGCATACTAATGGATACTGGTATGTGGGGTGTTAATAATGGAGATATTTGGAAAAAATTGTGGTTAGAACAACAAATGATTATTAAAAGAAAACTTAGAGAGAAAAAATTAAAAAGAATATTAGGTAAATGAATTTTTTCAATAAAAAAGAAAAGAAAGATAGAGTTTTAATTAGGGTGTGTATAGGTTGTGTTATACCTCACAATTCTACGCTTATAGGTCAAGGAACATATCCGTTCATTGGTTCACTTGGAAAAAGAAATGAACAATATTATGATTATGAAATAAATCAAGAAGATTTAATAGAATTTTTAAATATAAACTCTAATTTATTAATAAAATATCAATTATTGGATGTTGATAAATCTACTGAGACTGAAGATGATAAAAATGTTGTAAAACCTACAACTTTGAGAGGTTGGACACAAAAACCAGATAAATAAAAATAATATAAAATAAAAGTCTTATCTTTGTATAAAAAATATTATTATGACAATAAAACCAAGTATTCGAAAAATTATAAATGAAATTATAGAAAAATGGGAAATTAAATTATCCATTGCTATGATTTGTGAGTTGTGGGATAAACCACATAGACATTATCATACAACAGAAAATCATTTAATTCCTATGTTAGAAGATATCGTTAATTTCAGAAATGATAATGGTTTAGACCAAAATTCATTTGAAATTCTTATCGTTTCAGCATTATTTCATGATTTAGTATATGATTCTAAATCATTTGATAATGAATATAGATCAATGTTAGAATTTAAACTACATACAAATATAAATGATGATAAAGTTATAAAAGTATGTGAAATAATCGAAATGACAAAAACACATCAACCAAAAGATAAAATTGAAGAATTATTTTCTATGTTTGATTTAAAAGTCTTAAACTTAGATTTAAAAGGACTTCTTCGATGGGAAGACCAAATATCTAAAGAATTTGAATGGGTTAATTGGAAGATATATAAAGACGAAAGAATCAAAGTAATTAATTATTTTTTAGACCGTCGAGATACAATTGATGTAAATTGGATTGGTTTACAACAATTAATAGATATTATCGAAAATAAAAATCCTAAAATTGGTATATATGCTGGTTCTTTTAATCCATTTACGATTGCCCATCAAAATATATTTGAAAAATCTGAATTAATATTTGATAAAGTTATTATAGCTAAAGGTAAAAATGATACAAAAAATATAGACTCTGAAGAATTTGATAGAGAATTGAATAATTTAATCGATTTATATCCAACTAAAGAAATAATATCTTATTCTGGTTTATTAACTAATTTGATTAACGAACAAACAGGTAATATAACATTGATTAGAGGTCTTAGAAATGGATATGATTTAGATGCCGAAAATACAATGATCACATATATGAAAGATATGCTTCCTGAATTAAAAGTTGTTTATATTCCTTGTGATAAAAAATATGAACATATTTCTTCTTCTGCTATCAGAAGTATTAGAATTCATGGTAATGAATTGGTTGAGAAATATTTACCAAAAAAGAAATTGAATGTGGTGTGATAACCTGATCTATGTCAACGGTGGAAACGGTGTAATGAGGTATATGTTTAGCGACATATATTGAAAAATTATCGACAGATTATATCATCAAATATCATTCATAAAAAATCCTTTCAATTGAAAGGATTTTTTTATTATTTAATTATCGTTACTGTGCCTCTATCTATATGAATATCGCCTTCACTATCTTGAATTCTTAATATCCAAACATATATTCCTTCACAATTGATACCATCCCATCTATAATCTGGATTAATTGTATTAAATACTAATTTACCCCATCTATCATAGATCAACAACTCAAAACTTAGTTCATAGATATTATCACCTACTATACCGAAATCATCATTTAATCCATCACCATTTGGTGAAAAAACTGATGGTAAAAAATATTTATTTTCTATTGTTGGTGTTATTGTTGGTGTTATTGTTGGTGTTATTGTTGGTGTTATTGGTTGTGTTATTGGTGAATCTTTAATAGAATCGGTTGTTGTATTAATATATAATATTATATTATCTGATACAGTAGATAATAATGATTGTGTTTTATATTCATATAGTTCTATATTTTCTTTTATTATTGGTTTAATATCTAAAATATTATCTATTTTTTTAGGTTCTTGAATTGTTGGTTCTGACTCTTGTATAATTGATTGAACTTGTTTAGGTTCCTGAATTGTTTGAATATGTTGAGTTACTTCAGATACATTCGTAATATTACTGAAATTAAAATATATTAAAAAAACAGTCAACAATACAAATATCATCGTGACTGTTTTTTTAAGAATGTTATATTTTTTTGGTAGTCTATCTTTTATTTTTAACCATGATTCTTCACTATAAGGTGCTTCATAGTTTTCTAACTTTTCTTTTATTTGTTTTGTAAAATTATCCATAATTGTAAGACGTAAATAATAAAAATTGGTTGTTTATCCTTCTAAACTTTTTAACATTTCTATCAATTCTGGTTGAGGATGACAATCTGATTTATCACTTCTATATGATGTATGTGTCCATACACCTGGTTTTCCGGTTAACGCATCCTTACTAACATCCCACATATCTTCATTATATGTTAATGATATATTATATCTTTCTTTCCATAATAGTAAAAGTTCTTTAACTGTTTCTATTTGTTTAGTTGTATATTTTTCAAACCCAAAATATCCTCTGTAAGCTTTTTCATATACCTGAACATTTTCTGTTGGAATTACATTACCATAGATAGATTTCCAAACATTTCCTTCTTTTTTCAGACCACCATAAGCATCTATTTCAATTGAAATACTTCCTTCATTTAATTTCGTATTAATTGATGGTATTCCTAATTTAGTAAATACACCAGATTTTACTCCTAAATGATGACCCCAATACTTAGAACTAAAACATTGATATGGTATTCCTTCCCAATCAACGATAATGTGTGTAGATACTCTAACGGTATCTTTTAACCAAGTATTCATATCACCATTGATACCTTTACCAGATACCGTGTGGTGTAATACTATTTGATTTTTCTTTGTTTCAATTGCATAATACTGATCAGATGGAAAATCCACAGTTTTAATTTTCTTTAAGATGTCGCTCATAAAAATTTTCATTATTTTTTTATTATATATAAAAATTTTATGTGTTAAAAAGTGGAGCCTGTCGGAATCGAACCGACCTCTATACCTCTTCAGGGTATCGCTAAACCGTCTCAGCTAAGGCTCCAGTTGTGCTCCCGACGGGGTTCGAACCCATGACTCTTCCGTTAAAAGCGGAATACTCTACCAACTGAGTTACGAGAGCAATAATAATTTCATTTTTTAACAAGGTTTGATACTAATAAACTAGTCCTTACAGTGCGCCAGGTGAGATTCGAACTCACGATCTTCCCTTTAAAAGAGGGAGGCTTTAAGGCTTTCGCCAAACCAGCTAAGCTACTGGCGCATTTTGTGGAAATTACAGGTTACGATCCTGTCTCTCAAGATTTTCAGTCTTGCGCTTTCACCAGATTAGCTTAATTTCCATATTTAATAATTCATTTTTCTTCCTTTCAACCATCCGTCATTTAACCAATTCTTAATTTCAAATTTTTTTATTTTTTTATTTTCTTTTAATTTTTCATTGTAAATCCAACAAGTACCATATTGTGAATTTCCACAACCTTTTTGATATTCACTATTTGCTTTACCTATTTTTATTTTTGTTTCATTTTTGTGTTTCATGCCACTAAATATAGGTTTTAATTCACCATTAATATATCTTTCATCATCTTTATCAATCATGAATATTTTTCCATTTTTATCTTTAGATAATATCAACCCCTTAGTTATACCTTTTAATTCACCACTTAAATATCGTTCATCATTTATTGATACTCTATAAAAATTATTATTATCATCTTTAACTATTACATATCCACAATTAACACTTGTAAATACACCACTCAAATATCGTTCATCATATTTAGACACTTTAAATATATTATTATCATCTTTAACTACTACTTTATTCATTTGTTTATATTTATCTAAATTACTATTTATATAATACCATCCAGAGCCACCACCTAATGTTAAATTATAATATTCTTTAGATTTTACAACATCTTCATTTACAATTTCCTTTTCTGTTTTTAACATATGATTTTCATCATCACAATAATACATTATTTCTTTTTCAAAATTATCTATACCATATTTTTCAATTGATAATTTTATTAATTTACCAGAACCCATATAACCATCGTTTATATTTTCTGTCATGTGACAACCAATATATTTTTTATTGTTTATCTTGTTTGTTATTTTATAAATCACATAATATTTCATAAAAATTTAATTTTTTTTATTATATATTAAATTTTTAGTTCGATATTAGTTCGATTTTGGGTGAAATCGGGGATCGAACCCTGTTCTTCTAGTTCACAGCCAGACGCTTTACCGAATAAGCTAATTCCACCATATATTTTTTAACTTTTTTATAAACAAAAAACCCAGAACTTAATAGGCTCTGGGTTTTTATTACTTGTGATTAGGTAATAGTTATCCTGAGCCGTATCGACTAAATTTAAAATGCTTATGTTTAAAAGTTGTTCTCATTGTTTTTATTGTTTTTATTGTTTTTATTTTTATTTTTTGTTGTGTCTGTGGGAATCGAACCCACTTTGTAGTTTCCTACCCACGGTATCAGCGTGGCACCTAAACCATCCAGTCCAGACACAATTTAGTACTACCTACCGGAATCGAACCGGTCACCTCGAAGATATAAGCTTCGCGCTCTGACCAAATGAGCTAAGGTAGCATTTAGCACGTTTTTGAGGGATCGAACCCCACCAGCGAAGTTTTGGAGACTTGCTCGGCACCCTGCCTGTAAAACGTATATTTCAATTTTTACGAAATTGATAAAACGAAAAAATCCGAACTTCTTGTTAGAGGTTCGGATTTAGTTTAATTTTTATATAATTAACTATACATACGAATCCTCTCAAATGGACTAAACCATTTAATGAACTTAATAATATGTATAGATATGTTTAACATTGCTTTAATTTTTTAATTTTGTTGTTTGTATATATTTTATTTAAAATGTCATTTTTTTCTAAAAATGTAAAATCTTGTAGCGGATGCCAGACTCGAACTGACGATCTTTGGGTTATGAGCCCAATGAGATTCCAACTTCTCCAACCCGCGATATATTTTTATATATTAATCTTTTTATTTGAAAAAATGTGTAGTTAGTTTTCAACACTACATTTCCTTTCGGCTTCTTCTTAATTTTAGAAACAACAATTTTTTCATTAAAAAATGGTTACTTAACTTTTGACTTTCCTACAACCATTTTAAGTTAGAAGCCTCAAAGAATTCATCGTTCTCAACAGTTAATTTTAAAGCGAATCAACAAACACTATTTTCTCGTTTTTACTTATACTACAAAAGTAATAAAAAGTTTTATATATTTTTGTTTTTTTTTAATTTATTTTTAATTTTTATTTTTTATTCAATGATACAAAATTACAACCTAAATGTTTACAAGGATAAAAAGCACCATAGCCGTGTCTATCTGTTTTAGGATTTTCATAATCATATTCACATATATGTTCAATTAATCCGCTTTCAAATTCAATTTTTGATTTTCTATTATCTTTTGAGGTCATTAACCACATTGGATAAGCAAACATATAACTTAAATAGTAATTGAAATTTTTTCCTTTTGTTTTCATAATTTTATCGGTTATTTGGAATTAATCTATATTCACCAGATTTACCTCTTAAATCTAATTCACCATTTTCAAAACACTTAACATAAACATCTAAGTTATCATCAAAATTATGGGTTTTGAATTTATGTGATAATTTTGTCTTATCCAATTCTGAAACTTTTTTAAGTATTGCGAATATTGGATGACCTTTTTTAATAATTTTAACTACTTCCATATTTTATTTCTTTCTACAAAGATAGGAATAAAATATCAATAATCAAAATTAATTTTCAATATATCTTATATTAATATAATTTTGTGTGGCTTTCATTGAAGCTTCGAAGGCTTCAGGATATGTTAAATAGCCAAGAGGTGTTTCATCTTCGCAGCAAACTAGGTATGTGTTTAGATCAACAATATACCAAGACCATCTATATGATGTTTTAAGACCTGTTTCAATTTCTCTCAATTCAACAGTTGGGAATAATCTATTAAGATTTATAATTTTTTCTATGTCTTTCATATTTAAATTATTTTTTTCATATATTCTATAAATTTTTCACTATCGACAGCTACGGAAATTCTAACAAGGTTAAAATCGTTTTCGGTGGCGTTTAATGTAAACTTATTTAATGGTACACTACTTATATCATTTTCTAATAAAGTATTGTAATCTCTCTTTATAATAGCAAATGGTCCAACTGGAACATCTGTATAATTATCAAATAATAGGTCATTTTTAACTAAAAAGTTTATATTTTTTTCAATGTGTTCTAATGTTTTATTTTTATAATTTTTGATATGTTCTTGACCATTAACAAATAATTCTGATATTATTTCTTGTGCTGGTGTTGTTATTGAATTATATTTATATAGTGATCTTATTTTTAGGTTGGAATATAAATTTTTATTTTTTGTTGCTACATATCCAATTCTATATCCTGATAGACCTATTGATTTTGAGAATGAACTGCACAATATAACATTATCTTCTAATATGTCTGAGACATTTGTATCAAAATCGTTAAATAAGTAAAAATATGGTAAATCTAATAATACTGTTACATCATTTGATTTACATTTTAGTATAAAATCTTTTATTACTGATAATTTTGGTTGGTATCCTGTTGGATTACTTGGATAACATAATAGAACTACACCTTCGGTTGGAGTAAAAATTTGAAGATTAAAATCATCGAAAGATTCTATTTTTTTATCTTGTAGTTTGACAATTTTATTCCAAGAACCCCAATGATAATTTGGTAACCAAAATGTTTGTTCATTAGATAAACCATCTAAGATTAAATCTAATCCAGCCATACCACCAGGTGTTATTAATATTTTATGTTCAGATAATCCAAAAGTATTTTTTATGATATTAATCAGTTTAACGACCCCATCATTTGGAGAGTATTGTTGTATAGTCTTACTATTTAGATCTAAATTATTTTTTATCCAATTCATTTCGACTGTAGTTATATCCATAACGCCACGGTGTAATTTTAGGAATTTTCTATCTGTTTCTGATTCTATTTTTTGGACTAATTCGCCAATTTCTACTATAGATGAATATTTAACATTACAATTCGACAATTTCATATGATAAGTTTTTTTTGACTTTATATATTGAAATGATTGGGTTGTTTTTGTGTTTTTTGTTATGTTTTTAAACAATTATTTAATTGTTTTTAATCATGTTTTTATAAACCAATCTTTAGGATATGTTTGACATGGTTCGCCAGAATCATTATATTTTAATTGGAGATATTCGATGTTATCCTCTATAAATTCATCAACTATTGTATATTGGTTACCTATAGTAATATCATATCTATAATTATCTCTTGTATCATTTATACATTCTACATTATAATTAGGAAATATTTCATTTATCATATGATATAATAGATCATCTCTCTGCATATTTTTACTTATGTCTAATATAACAGAAATTATATTTTCACCATCCGAGATTCTATATAAATATTCATTTAATTTATTTGGATATTTTTCTTCTAAATAAAATCTAAATTGTCCTGCAACTACAATTACTTTTGAATCTTCAGTTTCATTTTTTATTGAATTGTGTATAGTATCTAAAAATTGATCAGTTAATGATTTTTCAAATTTTTTATAATTTTTTAAATATTTCATTTAACTATATATTAAAATAAAAAACAAAATAATTAAACCTAAATATAATGTTTATGAATAACTCAGAATTAAGTATAGACTACATACAAAATAAGATACAAAATATATTAGATAAATCTCATAAGAGTAATGCGAAGAAAAAAATAAAAAGGTTTCCGAATGAATCTAATCCAGATAGGTTAAATTTTGCTTGTCCTTGTTGTGGTGATAGTCAAAAATCTGATCATAAGAAGCGTGGAAATTTATATTTAGATAATTTAAGATTTAAGTGTTTTAATTGTGATGAGTCGATGATGTTTACAAAATTGTGTGATACATTCAATGAGCAAATTGATATGGATCAACGAATTAAGATGTATAAATATATTGATGAACATACACATTATAAGAAAACAGATGATTATATATTAGAAGAATTGGATAAGTTGATTCCGTTGGATGAATTTGTTGAATATTTTAATGGTAGAAAAAATTCATGGTTATATGATATTAAACCTGTTGAACAAGGTTCTCATGTTTATCACTATTTAAAATATGGTAGATTAATAGATGATTTTTCACAGATATATCAAGGTGTATATAGAGTTGTTAAGAGTGGTAAATCAGTTTTTGAGACAAAGGTGATGATAAGTCTTAATATGACTTTAGGTGATGTTAATAAAGTGTTAGGTATACAGATAAGAAATTTGGAGAAAGATAAAGATAAAAGATTCTATAAAATTGTTGAATTTGAAGAATTGTATAACTATATTCATCCAACAGAACCATTGGATGAAATGGAAGCGATATCATATAATAAGTTATCTCATTTTTACAATATATTGAATATTAATTTCGAAGAAAAGATAACTATTTTTGAAGGATTTATAGATTCTTTATTTTATCCTAATAGTATAGGTATGGTTGGTGCTAAGAACGATATGGATTTATTGAGTTTTTTAACTGAGAGTGATACTGATTTAGTATTAAATTTCTTTTATGATAATGATACGACAGGTATTGGTAAAGCTACAAAGATGTTAAAAAAAGGATTTCCTGTATTTCTTTGGAATAAACTATTTGATAAATTGTTGGAAAAGAATAAGAATAAATATGATGCTAAGAAAAAATTGAATGATATATTAGATTTAAATGATTTAGTTAAATCTGCAAATAACTCAAGAGTATTTGAATCATTAAAATTAAATAAGTTCTTTTCCATAGATGAATATGATTTATTATATCTCGACAAAATAATTTATGATAAAGATAATAAGACATGGAGTAAAAAATCATAAATAAAGTCGAAAATGATAATTTTGTTTTAATATATAAATAAAATATAAAACACGTTATGAAAACACTAATAGGATATAATGAATTTTTAAATGAGAAAAAAAAACCGGTAATGAAATATTACTCATTTGATATTGATGACAATTTATTTTATTTGCCTACTGTTATACATATGGAACATCTAGTTGGTGATAAATGGGTTGCTCAAGATGTTTCTACTGAAGAATTTGCAAAAATTAGAAGTGATGTTGATAATTGGAAACCAGCAAAAAATGCCTATTCTGAATTTCAAGATGATGGACCTCGTGGTAACAATGCGTTTATAGAAGATGTTAAATTAGCTATATCTAAAAATGATTTTGGTCCTAGTTGGGAAAAATTTATTAAATGTTTAAAAAATGGTAATATATTTTCTCTAATTACAGCAAGGGGTCATGAGCCAGACACTATGAGAAAGGTTGTAGAATATATTATTTGGAATGTTATGACCGAAGATGATAGAATTGAAATGGGTGCAAATTTAACAGCTTTTCAAGATATGTTTGCTCAAAATTTCGATATATTAAGGGAAATGAGTTTACAAACATTAGTTAGTGCATATTTAGATAAGTGTGATTTTGTTGGTGTTTCATCTAAAAGTTTTAGGTTGAAATATCCAGGTATAAATCCTCAACAACCGGAAAAAGGAAAAATTCATGCTCTAAATGAATTTATAAATAGAGTAAATACATATGGTAAACAATTGGGTGCTGACGTTAGATTTGGATTTTCTGATGATGATAAAAAAACTGTAAAAACAATAGAAAAACATTTTGGTGAAATATCATCATTATATGATGATATAATATTCAATGTTTATGATACTTCGGATAAAAGAATAAGTAAGAAAAATATTAAAAAATAAATGGAATTAAGTGTGATAGATACAAATGAAACATTGGTAAAAGATGTGAATATGTATCTACATGATGCAGGTTTCACAAAAGACTTATATAGAATTGATGATTTTAATCATTCAAGAGAATATGTTGAAGTATTTTTCTTATGTGATACAGCCGTAGATTATATAAATACTGATATATTGAATTCTGAATATTGTGATTTATTAGAAATAAAGGTATATGAATATGAAATTGGTCTTAAAAGTGCTATAATAACATATATTTATTGAATTACTATTTGATTATTATAAAAAATAACTACATCCAATATTTCTTGTTCTTCTATAGCAATTACACCATCTCTACCAATATCTTTAGCAATTAAAACTCCATTATTTGATTCTATAAATTCTATTATACCATTTTTGATAATTACAGAATGTTCAATATTTCTTTTTTTTGCTGATAATAATATATCATCTGTTATTTTTATATTGAGATGATTAATATGTCCGGTGTAAAGTGGATTATTAATAATTAAAAATGCTTTTGTTACTATCCCATCATTTTGTTTAGCATAATATTTAGCATCCGCTTTAGATGTTGTAAACCAACCAGCACCTTTAAATTCACCTCCAGTATATGAGCCACCGTGATACATTAATAATGGATTTCCATTTTTATCAACAACTTTTGTATCGATATTTTGTGAAGTAAAATGTTTAAAGTTTTTCATTTATCCAGATTCTTTCTATTAATTCTATTATATATTTCTGATTTATAAGATAATAAGAATTACTTTCTATACATATTTCATTTTTACTTTCTATTGCATTACATAGATTTTCATCACTATAAGTATCTACAATTTCTTGTAAATTTTCTTCAGATTTTTCAATATGTTTTTCATCAACAAAATCTATTTCATAAAATAAATCTTTTATTTCTTCATTCCATACGAATTGATATTCGCCGATTGGAAATAATAAATATGTATTACTACCATATTCTGTATCAAATGGATGTTTATAGTTTTGTCTTGTTGTTTGATTACCAAAACAAAAAGCACCATTTCTAACATTCCAACCGAATTTTTTATTAAATAATTCATTCAATTTATCATGTACTATATTTGGCGTGTTTTCTGGTTGTCTGTTTCTTAAATCTAAATCAAATTCTTGAATATCAAAATTTTCATAATTATTTCCACGAATTCGTTTTTCCCAAATACCTCTTGTTAAAAATGATCCTATTTTACATTTTTTTAAATCGTTTATAAATATATCACAATCTTGAAAAACTTGATCTAAAAGTTTTTCTAATTGAACATCTTCATATTTTTTAATATATTTCATTTAATCTTGAATTTTTTGAAAATTCCAATTAGGTGCACTCAATTGACCCCAATATTCTATTCTTTTTACTCGTTGAAATCCTAATCTAATAAACAATTTTCTAAGATTTCTATTTTGTACTGGTACTTGTATCATTGTTCCTTTAGGTATTGATTTTAAAAATCCATTTAATAATTCTGTAAAAAGTCCTTGACCTCTAAATTCTTTATCAACAAAACTTCCATTAAATACAACTAAACCATTAGGATATTCAGGATGATTTTTGCCGTAATTTATAAAATTTATATATCCTCTATCTTGTGGATCTTTCCAAGATTCTTTAACATATTTTACTTCTTCTTGTATATAATTTTCATTTACAAATTGTTCAAATGTTTGAACATTTTGAGTTTGTTTTAATACTTGTCTTAAAGCATTTTTTAATTTTTCTTTTGCCGCATCAATATCATCAGCATACAATTTATCTTGTAATACTTTATTCCAATAATATTTGATAGAATATGTGAATTTAGTTTTATCTTTATTATATTCTTTTTCAATTTGACCAAATATATTTGGATTATTCTTAATCTTCAAAATAAATTTGGATTCACCATCAAGATTAGCTACAAATATGTCATCTACTATCATTTTTATTATTTATTATTTTTATGCCACTTTAGGATTTTATCTGATATATAACCAATAAATTCTGGGTCTGATTCTTCAATTGCATCTACATCTAATTTACAATCATCTAAAATTTCTCGAATTAATTTATTCAAATCATTATTTTCGTTTTCTGTATGTTTATGTAATTCCATATCTATAATCTCTTGATCACTAATTTCGGTGTTTTGTTTATTTCTAATCTGTTGATTTCTATAACTATTTTCATTAAATTTTTGTATATGTTTCATTTTATCTATTTTTTTTTTAATATGTGAAATCATTATCGATTTCGTATTTTTTATCTAAACTCTTTAATGCAATTTCAACTTCTTTTAAACATTCTTCACACCCACCACCAGTCAATGTTATATTGTGGTATGGTTGTAAGAAATCCATTAAATCAGGAATGCTGATACAATCATCTGAATCTTCCATCAATTCTCTAATATCTTCACCTTCAAATTCTTTAATAAATTCATCCCAATATTCTTCTTTAATTTCTCTTGAATCATTTATGTCGTATTTTTTCATAAATTTAACTAAATCTACAATATCATCTTCATCAATACTACTATCCATACAATATCTAAAAAAAGCATACCCTTTATCATAAAATATTATTCTGTTTAGATTTTCTTCTTCTAATCCATTGTCTAATAACCAATCATGGTATTCATATTCTTCTATCATACCAAGAGTTTCATAACCATTATATAGTAATATAACATCATCATATTTATCTATTTTTTCGTTTAAATATTGACAAAAATCAAATTTATCAAATGAAAATGATTTTTCATATTCTGGTTGAATATCAACAACAATTAATGTGTTATCTGAATTATTTTCATTTATGAATTTGTAATAATTTTTCATATTAATATTCTGATTTTATTCTACTTCTTGTATCTTCTATTGATAATTGATTTTCTAATACGTGTTCAATATTTACTTTGTTTAATGTATTATTAGTAATATTTACTTCATATATATTTCCGCCATTTTTATTTGATCTTGTAACTTCATAAACTATTCCGGCACCAATTTTACCATCTCTAAAAGGTAGATAGGCAGAATCATCACAACTATCAACTAACATTTTGAAATATTTCATATAATAATCTGTTGGATTTTCCATTCTATAAATTTTGAATTTTTCTTGTTGTTCTTTTGTTCCTGGATTAAAAACATCAAATCCTTCATTCTCTAATATATTTATTGATTTTTCTTCATATTCTGTATAATATGTGTTTATTGGATGTGCAAAATATATTTTTCGTTTTGTATTAAAACCTTCAAAAGTTTTTAGATTTTTCATTTTTCATTTATTTTTTATCTAAAGAAATCCTTCTTCTTTTTCATATCTTTTTTTCATCCAATCTATTCTAACTTCACCATAAAATTTTATATATCTATCATGATATTCACCTTCAGTTATATCACTTCCTTTATTTAAACCTTCAATTGAATATTTTTTTACCATATAATCAAAATATTCTTCAAAAAATCCTGTATCTAATTTATCAAGTCTTAAAAATATTCCTGGATGAGCATATGATTTATTATCTGGATTATTAAACCAGTCATTAAAAAGATTAACATTAAATATATAATTTATATCTTTAACTTCTTTTTTTGGTTCGACTTCTTTCTTTTTTAAGAAATCAAAAAAACCTTCAAATGTTTTTATATTTTTCATAATTTATTTATTTCATAATTTTTCTTTATCTCATCGACATCAATGTTAGATAATTTAACGTTGTAGTAATTTAGTCTAAGCCATTTGGCAAAATCTTGGTCCAACTCGTCATATTTCAGGGAATGTTCTTTGCCGGTTTTATTATCTTTGTACAACGATTTGTATAATGGTTTGAACGTATCCTGCTTAATATTTTTAAATGACTCGTATGTTTTTATATTTTTCATAATTCTAAAAATGGTATTTTATTTTTATCTACTTTAGCATTTTTACTGAAGCCATCATATAAAACAACCTCTCCATTTTGTATTCCAAAGTTAGCTGCGTGTGTTCCTCTCCAATTTTTATCTATTCTATACATGGCATCTTTTGCCTTCTGTATTTCGTCTTTTAATGTTGTTTGATTTTTCACAACTTCGATAGGATCTCTAACAATTATATATGCTGATGTATCGCCAAAATTTATTTCATATACATCATCTACTTTAACAAATCCTTCTGTATTTTTCAATTTACAATATTCGTATAAAAAAGGTGCTTCGTGAAAATCAAAAGTAATTTTTAATATTTTACCATTATCTAATTGAAAGACTGCACCAAATACACCAGCACCTAAAAATTTAACAATTTTTCCAAATTTATTTTCTAATTTTATTGGATCAAAATTATCTAAAAAAGTATCTAAGTTATCTCTAACTTGGTCTTGAACTAAATGAGTATTAATCATAAGTGTGTCAAAACCATCTCTTAGTATTTCTTTTGTATCATCGTAACTTTCATTAAATCGTTTTAAGTATTTCATATTAAAGAATTACCTTTATTTTTATTTGTATATACACCATCTATTATATCTATTATTCTATCTGGTGATATATGTTCTGTAACAATCCATTCATATTCAACAGAATCTATCATATCTAAACCAGTAATATCTACGACTATTTCTATTTCTTCATATATTTCTCCTGTTTCTTCTTCTAATTCTTCAATTCTTTCACCAAACCAACTACTTACAGCCGTAGTCATATCTTCTCTCGTTTTAAAAAAATATACTCCTTTTGTGTCACCATCAACACCATAATCTAATGGTATTCTTGGTTCTAAACCATTTTTTAGAATAGATGAAATATTTTTCTTATTTGATACATGATAAGCTATTATTTTATCATTGTTAAAACTTTCATATTTACTTAAATATTTCATTTATGTAGAATATCATTTTTCATTCGTTCATATTGATAATCAATAAGAATTTTCCAATTCATTTTAATTAAATCCATGTAATGATTTCTATGATATATTTCTCCTATTTCTAACCAACCTTCTGTGTAATCTAATTTAATTTCGAATATTTCTATTTCATGTAATTTAACAGTATAATATTTATATTTATGTTCACCATTCTCATAATCATAATTATCTCCTGGATCATCATCTCTTGATATAACTGTAGAATATCCTTTAGTATCAAATGGATATTCTTTAGTATTACTATTTGGAAATGTTAAATAATCACTAAATAAAGTAAATAAATATCCTTCAACAATACCTTCATCTTCTTCATAAAAAGATTTTTCTTCAAATTTTTTTAAATGTTTCATGTTTGTTCATTTTTTTATAAACTTATATATAAAAAAATGAATTGAAAAAATTAATATATAAAGAAAAATATAATGTAAGTGTGGATAAATACTCCGATAAATATATAAATAAATTTGATATGCTTAATAATGCTATTATAGGCTTCGAATTCGAGTTTTATACCGATAGACCGTACCATAAACTATTAGAAATGTTAAATAGAGAATTATCTCCTGTAAAAGTTCATGGATATAGAGTTTATCACAGTTCATTTGATCCGACACCAGAAGATTGGAAAATAGAACCAGATTTATCATTAGGATATGATGGTGTTGAGTTAATAACTGGACCATTGCCATATGTAAATGCTAAAATATATCTATTAAAAGTGTTGAAGATTCTACAAGGACCAGAATTCAGAACTGATGATAAATGTTCAATTCACGTTAATATATCATTTGATAAAGAAAAAACACATAAAGTGTTAGATAAATTGAATAAGTTGAAACTATTATTGAATGTTGATGAGAATTTTATTTATAAATATTTTCCTGAACGAGAAAATAACTTTTATGCTAAAACTGTAAAACGACTTATACCGTTTAAATCATTTGATTTTTCATCAAATGCCTCAGATATATTGATTAATTCATTAGAATTACCAGATACTAAATATTATGGTATTAACTTATTAAATGTTTTTGGTGGTAGAATAGAATATAGATATATTGGTAGTGCTGATTATGAAAAGAAATCAGGTGAAATTTTAGATTTGGTTGATTATTTTGTAGAATTATCTTGGAATTGTATAGATGAACCATTGGATGAAGATGATATGGAAGAATTACAAGATTATCTTAGTGATAATATTAATCAATTTAAAAATTTTACTAAATTAGATAATTTTGTTGCTGAATTTCCATCAATTGATTTACAAATAGATATGAGTTCAGACTTAATTATATTACGAACATATTACGAACAAATATATGATGAATTATATGATATAATAACGAATATTTATAACTTAAATAACTGTATAATAAATTACAATAGTGAAAATCAAAAATTAGAATTAGTTGATGCTAACTTTAAAACAATATTTGATATTAAAAAAATAGATATTATTGATTGTGTAATTGATGGTGGTTCATTTGTTAATTGTAATTTAATAAATTGTGAAATAAAAAATGCACATTTTTCTAATTGTTCCCTTATTTATACAGATGCGTATAATAGTAAAGTTGAGTCATGTAAAATATTAGATGGATCAATATTAAATGATTGTTATGTGTTTAATTGTTTATTAGATGGTATGATGAAAGGTGGTGTATTTAGATCTGGTAAAGTTGGTGAATCCGGTGAATTAGATAAAAATGTAAAAATTGTAACATCCGTTAATAATTATTTCGGTGGTGATAAAGAACAATCTATGGATGATAAACTTAAATCTATTGGAGCCTTTAAAAATAAATCAAATGTTTCTGATAAAAAGAAATGGTATAAAGGTTATAATACGACAAACTCTGGTGAACCTGGACAAACAGATTTTTAAAATATGAAAATAATAAAAGAATATAAAGAATTTGTAGACTTACAAGAAGATAAAATTTATAAATTTTCTGAGTATAGTCCTACTAAATATAATGGTAATGTTGTAATCGATCAAATAATGGAGTGGTTGAGAGCCAAATTATTAGATGAACCAAATGCTGATTTTATAACCGTTACATTAGATGAATTTTTTAGTGAATGTTCAGTAAATAAAAATGAATTTATGACATTTTACAATGAAATGAAAAAAACTCAAAGAGTTAAAAATTTTCAAATTGAAATTGATAATGATAATATTACGTTTAGTGATTTTAAAAATAATGAAGAAATAGAATAAAAAATAATAATGAATAGAATGAAAAATTTAAAAAAATTTAATGAAAATTTCGAAAATGATGAAGAAATGACTGGTTTCAGTAGTGATGAAATTTCTGATATGGAAAATAGAATATATGAATTGGTTCAGGATTCTTTTCAAGAACCAGAGTTATCACAATTATTAGAGAATTACACAACTAATGTGTCTGGTCAATTAAAATTAACTGGTGAAATAGAAGCAAAATATCAATCTACACCAGAATTTGGAGAATATACATTTGAAATTATAATAAATAGAATCGCATGAATTATTTAAAAACTTTTGAGAATTATCAACATCCTACTTTTTATGAGTTAGTAGATGAATTAAATAAAGAATTTTTGTCTTATTGTAAGGATATTGCTATTGATATTAGTGTAGATGAATTAATTGGATTCCATAGACAACGTTCCGACAAATCTTTTGAATGGATTTTGGATAATTTAAATGATGATGCACATGTTGGTTTGAAAGAAATACATACACCAGTAGGTAAAATGTTTCCTTGGGAAAATGGACCATATTTAGAAGTTTTTATGAGAAATGATATAAAAGGAATAGATTATTTCTTTTTTATAATAGTAGATTATAAATATTTGCCCGAATTAATTAAAAAATTTAATTTAAAAAAATATTAATCTTCACATTTACTATTTTTAGATGAATTGTCTTCTAAATGATTATTTTTATTTAATATATAAAAGAAAAATATTATAGTTTTTATGGCAATGTCAATTGAACAACTTATAGATATAGTACAAGCCGATCTTTGTATGTCCGGATTGTTCCCTAAAGTATTACCAGATTTAGAAATACATAGAATTATTAAGGAACATGCGTTGGAATGGTTCTATAAAAATTATCAATTTGCTGTAATAAAGTCATATTTTTTCATGGATAGAGATTGTTTCTTAACTGATCAATACACTAAATATAAATATTTTATATTACCAGAAGAAGTTGAAAGTGTTGTTAGAATAGTAAAAATTGATGATCCAAGTCTTTTTCAATTAGGAATTCAAGCTCCGCATCTAAGTATTAATTTAGGTGTTACTAATCAACCATTTCTTACATCATTTGTAACAACAGCCGGTGATTTAGCTGTATATCGTTCTGTTATTTCTGCGTTTTCTGATCAATTGAATCAAATGACAAAAAACACAATGAAATTTAGATTTAATCATATAGATAAAAGAATTCATATATTAACTGATACAACTACAGATTTAGTTTATGATGTTTATATTCGAATAGAACAAGAAGAATTATTTGATTTTCATTTATTCAAGGATTATGTAACTGGTTTATCAAGAGTTAGATTAGGTGAAGCCATCGGTAGATTCAATTTTTCAATGCCAGGAAATTTTCAATATAACGCTTCAGATATGATTTCTCAAGGACAAGCTTTGGTTGATAAAGTAGTAGAAAAAATAAAAGGAGAAACTCAATCTGGTTGGTTCTTTATGAGTAGATAAAAAATAATAGTAATTATGAAAACAAAATTTGAAGATTTTTTAAATGAAAAGTTGAAAGAAATAGAAAAAATAGTTAAAAAATGGGAAAAAGGTGATAAATATCCGTGTCCTAATTGCAACAAGAATTTAAGTGAACCAAACTATATATGTGATGATTGTGGTATAAAACTTAAAGTAAAAATGAATTTTAAATAATATGAAAACAAAATTTGAAGATTTTTTAAATGAATATAATGGTCCTGGTAAAGCTGTAGGATTTAGATATTCTAATCCAACTATAGAATATACTTTTTCTGTTATATTAAGTATTAATCCTGAAAAAAATATTAAAGTTCTTAGAAGATCATTATATAAATTATTAAAAGAATTTAACGTAGAAGAAGATTGGTTTCATTTTAGAAAATTTAAAAATGATACATATAAATTTGAAATAAGTATGAAAGGATTTTCTAAATATGAATTGTCGTCTATGATAGGTAAATTATTAAAGAAAATAAAAGAAGATTTTAGTGATGATATAATAATTAATACTGAAACCATTGAGATTAAAGGTGAAGATATTAAGGAAGAAGATGAGAAATTAACACCATATGAAGTGACTAATATGGGGTTTAATATAAATAAATAATAACATGAAGAAATTTTTAGAGTATATATATGAAAGCCAGACAGATGGTATATTGATGATTGTTGACGTTCAGAAAGAATTTTCTGAATTTATACCACAAGGATTTGTTGATCAGTTGATTAATTATTGTAGATCTTTTCATACTGTATATCAAATATGGGATTCCAATAAAGCTTCTAAGCCATCATATACATTCCCAAATGAAAGGAAATCAATCATTAAAAAATTTGGTACTAAATTTTCAGATGATTTGGAAGAAACTGTTGCACAATTAAATAAAAAATATCCAAATGCTAAAGAGGGTGATATTTTTGAATTTGATGATATAAACTCTTATGTAGTAAGGGTTAAAAATAATCACTCTTGGTTTTACGTACCAGAAAAAATGGCACAATTATTCACAACGTTAAAAGGTAAAAATGTGATTGTGTGTGGTGGTGCAGATAATGAATGTTTACAAGATGTTTATGAAGCTATGGAATCATTTGGTATAATACCAAAATATGAAAAAAAGTATATATATAGTGCTAAAACATCAAATAAACAACAAGTATAAAAAATAAAATTAAAAATATGTCAAAATACTTACAAAATATTTTATCATTGATTAAAAAATCGGTGTTAGATTCACAAGGAAAAGAAAGTTCTACAAGAATAATGTCTTATATTATTGGTTCAATGATTGTATTATTCTGTTTAGTTTTTATTGGTATAGAATTATATTCGGCTATTATCGCATTAAATGTTACAGGTAAATATGTATTGTCTGGTTCTATACTTATAGTATTTAGTTCTTTGCTTGCTCATCAACTGACTTTACTCGGGATTAATAAATATCATGAAACGAAAAAGAAAAATATAGAAAAATAGTTAAAAATGAACAATAAGTGGACCAAAGAAAAATGCTCAGAAGAATCTACAAAATATAATACTAAAATGGATTTTCAAAAAGGTTCAAATGGTGCATATTTAAGTGCATATAGACATGGATGGTTAGATGATATATGTTCTCATATGATTGAATGTAAAAAGAAAAATGGTTTTTGGAATTATGATAGCTGTAAAGATGATGCAGTAAAATATAATTCACTTGTAGAGTATCAGAAAAAATCTGGTAGTTCATATAATGTTGCTTTAAAAAATGGATGGTTAGATGATATATGTTCACATATGAAAAGACCAATATCTCATAATTTTATTTGGTCTAAGGAAAAGTGTAGAGAAGAATCATTAAAATATAATACGAGAACGGATTTTAAAAATAAATCTAATGGTGCTTATTCATCAGCATCAAAAAATGGATGGTTGGATGAAATATGTTCACATATGTTAATATTAGGAAATAAATACAAAAGATGTATATATGTTTTTGAATTTTCAGATAATTTCGCATATATTGGATTAACATATAATGCTAATATAAGAAAATGGAATCATTTAAGAAAAGATAATAGCCAAGTGTATAGACATAAATTAAAAACTGGTATTACTCCTATTTTTAAGAAATTAACAGATTATTTAGAAAGAGATATTGCAGTAGAAAAAGAAAAGTATTATGTTGATTTATATAGAGAAGACGGATGGAATATAATAAAAACTGGTTCTCTTGGTTCAACAACTATTATATGGAATTATGAAAAATGTAAAGAAGAAGCATTAAAATATAATAGTAAAGTTGATTTAATCAGAAATTCATCAGGTTCATATCAATCAATGAAATTAAATAAATGGTTGGATGAATTATGTTCTCATATGAAAAGACCAATTGTTTATAATTTTATTTGGTCTAAAGAAAAGTGTAGAGAAGAATCATTGAAATATAAAACAAGAAGTGATTTTAAAAAACATTCTGGTAGTGCTTATTCATCAGCATCAAAAAATGGATGGTTGGATGAAATATGTTCACATATGAAATAAATTAATTGATGAAAAAATATGAACTTATCAATTACATTAATAAAAATAAATATATAAAAATAAATGTCTTGTAATACATCAATATACTATAGTGAATCTTGTACGGGAACAACTATCGAAGAAGAAATATTAGTATATTCTGGTGGTACATATGTGACATCAAGTTATACATATAATGTTGCTTCTGGAACAACATTCACCTATTATTGTGATGATATGGAATTAGTTAGAACTGAAATAGACAATTTGTATATTTATGAATTAGATTCAAAAACGATATCGAATGATGATGCGAATTATATAATAAAATCGATGTCTTGTGGTATAGTAGTTAATATAAATTGTGGGTTTATTATTAGAAATAATAGTGTATTTCATGATAGAATGGTATCTTATAAATAAAAAATCGACAATTAGTGTCGATTTTTGTTTTTATCCTCGTTTAGAACACTCTGGACCCAAACCTCTTAAAATAGATTCTGGTGTTGTTAATTTTCTTCCGCAACGACCACATTTACCTGAGTGATATATATTCAAATCTGCATTTATTTTACCTTTAAGTAATTGAGAGAAGAAATTGAAAGCTTTATAAGAAATATCGTCAGAAGAAACTTTAGATTTTTGAGTTAATTTGAATTCTTTTTTATCAGAAGAAATAACACCAACATAAGAATAAGAAGAATAATTATCGGCTCCTGAAAGAACAGATACAAAATATGGTGATGTTTTATCATCTTTTTTAGCGGCTTTCACTTTAAATGTGAAGTGTTTTTGTGTTTTACCACTTTCTAATGTGATTGTAGAATTACCACCAAATACGAAATTTTTAATATCTTCTAAATTAATTAATGAGTGCTTTACCATCTTTTTGTCTATTTAAATTATTAATAGTACAAATTTAGTTATAATAAATGAATAAAAAAATATAATTGAGTATTTTTACATTTTTATTAATTTTGTTGAAATAATATCTTTATATTTGTATAATGAAACAAGAAATAGTGAATAACTATCGATAATATTTTTCTTTTCATTGATTGTCATATCGTTCATAGTGTGAAAATCATCATCGTCTGCATATGTTTCTTCTTCACTTTCTTCGTCATAATATTCATCTGTATCATTACCAACTCTATAAGCAACAAATGCGTCTATTGGTATATTTGATATTTCAACGATAATATCATCATATTTACCTGTTTCAAAATCATAAGAATAATCGGCTGCAAACGATTTATCATCTGTTACATTGGTTTCTCTATCTGTTAAATTTTTATCCTTCCAAATATTTTCCCATTGTTTCAAAGATATACCAGTGTACATAGTATATCCTTGTGTGTTATTTTCATTCAAGAAATTCTTAAAATTTTTAACATTATTTTCTTTCATAATTTGTAGTTTTAATTTATAATATCATATAAAGGATTCGATATTTTATTTGTTTCATCTAATAATATTGATTTATCTTGTTCAGATAGAATATTATCTTTATATGTTAATGTAAAAAATCCGATAGGTTTTTTAGAATTTTTAGAATAGATATTTATTAAGTATAGACTTGTTACGTTTGATTTTCTTAAAAATGTATATAAACCTTTATCATATTGACTTATTTCATCTATATTAGTGATACTCAACACATTATTATTATAATATATTTTTGATACTGCATATATGTTTGTTATTGGAATATTATTATATTTACCTGTGAATATTATTGTGCCATCACCATCACTACCATCATTTTTTATCTGATATAAAAATTTCATTATGGTTGTATTTAATTCAGGTTTATTATTATATAAATATACACTTATAGTTTCTGGTTTGAAATGTGTGAATATGTGTCTAACTGTTTTAAAGAAACTATGATATGATTTGATTTTTTTGATATGTGTTCTTTCTTTATTCTTAATGATTTCTTCTTTCAGAAGTTCTATTTTATCTATATAATTTTTATTTTTACGTTTAAATTTAAAATATAAGAAAGTGAATGATGCTATCAATATTATTGCATATATTAACTGGCTATATTCTATTAAATCAAATATCATAATTAATCTTTATTTATTAATCCACCTATACTTATTGTTGTATCATTGAATACTTTCATATCATCATTATCTAAAATAACACATTCGTTATAAAATGTTAAAGTAATAAAACCAATTGGTTTACCATTATAATCATTGATTAATTTAGAATAATAAGATTTTAATCCTTGTGATTTTAGTATTGAGTGTATTGTATTGTCTGTGTTTTCAATATTATCTATATCTGATATAAATATTGGTTTTCTTTCTAATAATAATTTATTCCATAGAAAATTAACTGAAATTGGTATGTTTTGATGTTCATTGTATTTTTCTTCAATGCCTAATCCTACAGCTTCGTAAGTATTTGAACATTTTTTGAAATCTATACCTGTGATTGTTTTTCCACCATTATGATATTCATATACTGATACTCTATCAGCATCAAACTCATTCAATAAGTGATATATTAATTGTTGTACTCTATTGGCGTTTACTGCAAATTTCGATAATTTTTCGTCATTTAAACCTTCATCTTCTTTATGTATAAGTTTAGATATTAGTTCGTCTATTTTCTTTTCTTGATCATTCATTCTTCTCAATATGAATCTGATTAAATATACACAAAAAGAACTTACAACAACTAAAGCTACAACACTTACACCATATTTATCTATTAAATTTAATGTATCTTCTATACTTAATGATAATAACATTGAAATCATATACTAATTATTATTTTTTGTAATTTTATATATTAATTAAAAAAAACGAAAAATATGATTTTTAATAATAACCTCAATGTTTATAGGTTATTATTGACTTCGATTTCTGAAAAAATATCCTTATGTGTTCGAATTATTTTATCAAATATACTTAAATCAACTATTTGTTCTGATCCGTGGTGAACAACAATAATATTTATTTTATGATCTATCGCAATTTCTCTTAAAACATTTAATGTTAAATTAATATTATCTATATCAATTCCATCAAATATTTCATCCAAAAACATAACATTGCTATGTTTTAATTCCAATACCATCTTCAGATAAGATAAAGCTATTGCTATATTTACTTTTTTATCCTCACCTTTTGACATTGTTTCTGGATCAATTTCTAATGTTTCCAATTCGAAAATAGTTGCATCGAAATTATCATTCAATTCAGCTTTATATTCTGATTGTAATTTAATTAAAAAATTATTCAAATGTTCATTTATTGGTTGTATTGCATTTTTAATCATAGATTTTCTTATACCTTCAACCGAAAATAAAACTTTTAATTCTTCATATGTTTCTGATTTCTTATTCAATTCTGATAAAACTTCTGTTTTCTGTCTATTAGTATCTTTAAGAGTGTTTATATTAGTTTCTAATGTATCTAATGTATTATCTACTACTTGTTCTTTAAGAAACCTATATTCGTTATTTAACGAAACCAATTCTATCTTCAAATTAGATAAATCTGTTTGTAGAGCCGATTTTCTATTGTATATTGAATCATTACTATTTCTTATTTTTGTATCTTCTAATATACATCTTTGTAGATATTTATTACATTCATCAATCAATAATGTTTTATCTTCTATTTGTTTTTTTATTTCACTTAAATGGTTTATGTGTTTATCACCTGATAGATCTGTATCACAAACTGGACAAGTACCATTTTCATATAAATTAACCTTATCTTTCAAACTTTCTATTTCCACTTCTAATTTTGTGCTTTCTCGTTCTTTATCTGATTTTAATTGATTCAATTTAGCCATTTTTTTATTTGATTCTAATCTATCATCATCAAGAGTTTTTATTTTATTTTCTATTTCTGTATATAATGGTTTTTTACTAAGAATTAATTCTTTCAATTCTTTCATTCTTTCTTCTTTAGAAAATCGTTGATTGTTTTTTACATTCAATATAGTTTGTCTATATTCTAAGATTGTTTGTTCATTACGATAGATTAAGTCGTCTAATTCGTTGATTAATTTTTG
Organism: uncultured Cellvibrionaceae bacterium; assembly: GCA_964499225.1. GTDB lineage: Bacteria > Pseudomonadota > Gammaproteobacteria > Pseudomonadales > Cellvibrionaceae > Cellvibrio. Next base: position 36,956 of record CAZCJR010000003.1, read on the forward strand.
ATTATTTATATCTAATTCTTTTGTGATTGAAAACAAAACATCCAATTCATTTAAATTAAATAATTTATTTAAAAGATTTTCTTTATCTTCTTTTGATAGTGATATAAAATTTTTAAAATCATTCATATTCAAAGAAATAAAAGACTTAAATACTTCGAAAGAATATCCTATTACTTTTTCTCTTTCTTTTTCGGACATTATTTTGAACCTTTCGGCAAAAGGTTCTTGATTAACATACATTTCAAAACTATTTGGTTGTATGAATCTTTTCATAATAACATCATCACCGTCTTGATTTTTGAAAAATACGCCACTGTATAGATTTCCATTTCTTCTATTTGGTAATTTTGTCAATGCTAATCTTTTTCCGGATTTGCCTTGAACTTTACCAAATAAACATAATTCTAATGATTGCTTTATTGTCGACTTACCTGTACCATTAGCACCACAAAGTAGTATTAAACCACCTTCGTCACCAAACTCTAAAGTATGTAAATTATTACCGTATGAATTTATATTTTTAAATTCTAATTTATCAATTATCATTGAGAATTCTTTTTAATTTTTCTTCTCTTACGAAATTATCCAAAACATTTTTTGGTATATAAATATATGATAAAGTATTTTCTAATTTATTTAAAAATTCTATAGAATAGCAAATTACATTCAAATCATATTTTATATAATTAAAATCTTTATATGATATTAATTTTATGATAGATTTATTTTTTATATTATGATTTTTTAAATCAGGTTCGAATAATTTTATTGTATTATCTGTTATTGTTAAAGATATATTATTTATATTACATGATGTCCAAGATGCCACATCATGTTTTAAGTTTAAATACTTAAAACCTAAATTTTTCCGTTCCATAATATTCTCTTTAATTTTTCTTCTCTTGTGCCATATGTCTCGAAATCTGAAATTATATGAAGATAGTTATCTTTTAAAAAAATATAATCACAAAGTTTATAAACTTTAATACCATTAGAATATTTTAATTCTTTGTTTATATAAGTTACTAATTCTTTCCTTACTAAATCTTCTAAATAAGCCATATGTATTTGTTTATCTGAATGATCATCAAATTCATCATAAGATATTTTTATTTTTAATAGGTGTTGTTTTAATCTGGTTTCCGATAATATAAATTTATCATTGTTAATTATATCATCTATATTGATTTCTGTGAATAATTTTAAAGCTAATGGTAATATATTGGTATTAGATTTATTGATATAATCATTTAGTGTATGTGTATGTGTATTAGTTGATGTTGATTTTTCTGATTTTAAATCAAGATTCATATGTTGTTCAGCATATAAACACATAATTTCACTATATTTCAAGGTATACTCTATGGAAATGATTGGTTTTTGTGATATTATTGTGTTTAATACAGGTTTCCATTTTAATAATATTTTTTGGGTTTTTATATTCATAAAATTCTGTTTAATTTTTTATGTCTACTAACTATCATATTTTTATTATAATACATTTTACCTATCAATTCGACAATTTCTATTTTCAATTCTGATAAGTTATTTACACGTAATAATTCTTCTTCGATATTAAAAAAATAAATTATATATTGTATATTATTATATCTTATATAATATCTATTACCATTGTGATTTAATCCTATACCATCATAAACATAATCTATTTCTAAAAATTGAAAATGTTTTTTTAAATAATTATATAATTCTGTATTTTGTATTATATCTTCACCAAAATGATTTTTCATTCTAAAATTCTTTTTAATTTTTGTTCTCTATAATAATTTTTTCTATATTCGTAAGGCACCCAATCGATACTTTCACAACTTCTTAATTCCATTATTTTCTTTTTATAAATATTTAATGCAACTCTATCGTCATCTGTTTCTTTTATTGGAAATCCAACAGTTTTCATTTCTCTTTCTAATTCATCTGGTGGAAAATTATATTTTTTTATATTATCTAAATCTTCTTGTTTTTGTTTTCTTTGTGGATATTTTATTGTTGATTCCAACGTTATAGATTTGCCTTTATTATTAAATGGTTTCATATAAAATCTATTATATTTTTGATGCCATAATCTTGATGTTATATTTACTTTTTGTCTTCCTTCCGGCAAATCTATATAATCATCATATATTTTTTCTTCTAACGTATGATAACACCAACTTCCAAAAAATATATCAAACATATTAATATATTTATACCAAATTTTATCACATTTATCTGGATACCAAGAATCTTCACCATCATGCCATAAATATAGACTTAGTGACATATTATATTGAGATATACCAATTTGTCTCGAAGCTGACTCAATATAACCGCCTTTACCATCATTTGGACATGAATTCCATTCTTTTGGGTAATATTTGAATATATTTGAAAATTTTATATAGAAAACAAAAATAAACCAAAATGAAAAAGTATAATCTCTTTCACCACCATCCATTTCTAAATATAGATTTAATGGATTAAATCTCAAAGACCATTCAATACCTATATTTTTATCATATGATTTTGTTAGGTATATCCATATTCTTCCTTGTTTGAATTTATTATCTGAATCTTTACTTATGTGCATTTTCTAATATTCTTTTTAATTTTTCTTCTCGTAATAAAATAATAGATGGATCATGATTTAATATTTTCATTACAATTTTATCATCAAATGGATGAATTGGTCTTACATAGTTTATATTTGTAAAGTATGGTATATAATCTTCTATTATAGGAATTATTTGAATATCAAGATATTTACGATATTTATCAATAGAATTATCATCTTTTGATATTGTAATTATTGGTTTGCCATCAATCCTGGATAATCCGTGAAATTCACATTTAAGAATACCACATATTAATATAGCATTTTCATTACTTGTAGGTACAAATTTATCATTCACCATATCATAAATTATTTTTTATTATGGTTTATAGATTAAAAAAGACAGATTGTTGTTTAAAATTTGTATCTATCATGACCTCTGGGTATTAATAGATTATGGTAAAAGGTGCAAGATCATGATATATACTATAATATATATAATATAATTATTTCTTTTTATTTTTAATAAAATTTGTTATGGGATTAATTATCCATGCGAATAATATCATATTTAAAAAAATAATGATTATACCGTATATACCTATAATCATTATGATATTAACTATATTTGAATCATTTGTAAAATTTGAGATGATACCTCCTGAAATTATAAATAATAAGAAAATCACTAATTTATATGTTGTTGTACATATGATTCTTTGTAATATTTTACCTAACCAAGTTTTACAATTTCTATTTTTGTATGTTTCTAATATTTTCATTTCTTTACATTATTTTCTTCTATTATAATAGAAGAACCAATTCTATCAACATATGGTTTAACTTCATCTATTTGATCAATAGTTCTGACACCACCGGCGATTTTAATTTTCATATAATTAGGTAATATTTTACTCATATATTTAATTTTATCTACTTTATCAGAGAATGGTTTCACTGATTTGGAATATCCTGTAGAAGTTTGAACATAATCTGCGCTGGCTTCCACACAAATTTCACAAGCAATTTTAATTTGATTAAAATTTAATTCATCAGTTTCAATAATAACTTTAAGAATATTACCGTCACTATGACAAGCTCGGGTAACGTATCTGATGTCTTCTAAGAGTTCTGTGTATATATCATCATATTCTTCACCATCTAATGTAGAAAGTTCTTTAAGTTGATTAAAATCCATTACAACATCAATTTCGTCTGCACCATCTGAAATAGCTTTCATTGTTTCTTTTACTTTATTATTTGTTGTATCATCTCCTTTTGGAAAAGAGATTACGGTTACTACTTTAACATCTGTATCTTCTAAAAACGCTTGTGCTGTTCCAACAGCACCAGGTAAAACACAAACAGCATAGAAATTATTCTCAACAGCTTCTTCACATAATTGTTTAATATCATCTACAGTTGAATTTTCTTTAAGGTATGTATAATCTATCATGGAATTAAAAGTATTTTGACTTTCATTTAATTTTTTGAATGAGTTAAAGTTATGTATCATTTTTTGAACTTTTTATTTTATATTATATATAAAAAATATTATATCAATTCATGATTTTTTGGTCATTTGTATTTTGATATATAAAAATAAAAAATTGATTTATGAAAAAAATTGATATAAAAAATTTATTAGGTAATATTGAAAATCCTGTAATATTTGAAATTGGTACAAATGATGGTGAAGATTCTGAACAATTTATAAAAACATTTTCTGATATAAATTTATATTGTTTTGAACCTGATCCAAGAGCTGTATATAGATTTAAAGATCGAATGAATAAATATGAAAATTATAAATTATATGAAATAGCTATATCTAATACAAATGGTTTTATCGATTTTTATTTAAGTGGTGGTAAAAATCCAGGTATGCCAAATTATGGTGATTGGGATAAATCTTCATCTATAAAAAAACCAAAATTACATCTAGAACAACATAAATGGTGTAAATTTGATAAAATAATTAAAATAGAAACAAAAAAATTAGATGATTTTATAAAAGATAAAAATATAGATTGTATTGATTTTATGTGGGTTGATGTTCAAGGTGCAGAAAAGGAATTAATTGAAGGATCAATTGAAACAATGAAAAAAACTCAATATTTATATACTGAGTTTGATAATGTTGAACTATATGAAGGACAAATAAAATTAGATGAAATTTTAAAAATGTTGCCTGATTTTGAAGTTGTAACTTTTATAGAAAATAATGTATTATTACGAAATGTTAAAATATAATATATGAAAGAAATAAATTTAATAGGTGGTCCTTTTCAACACGCATTTTCATCTGTTTGGTGGAAGAAACCAAAAGAAATAATATGGTTAAAAAATCAATATAACTCTGATATATCTTTTTATGTTGATGATTCAATTAAAACAGGAATAAATGATAATTATAAAGGTAGAAAATTTGCTTGGTTAAATGAATCAAGAACATTTCATAGAATGACAGATTGGATTATTTTTAATAAAATAGAATTAGAAGAAAAATATGAATTAATATTCACACATGATAAATATATTTCTGAATTAGGTAAAAAATTTATATTTGTGCCTGGAAATGGTTTTTGGATTGAAACACCAAAAATATACAATAAGACTAAATTATTATCTATGGTGACATCCAATAAAAATCAAACAATAGGACACAATAAAAGGCATGAAATAATGTCTAAATATAGTAATATAGATTTATTTGGTAGAGGATATAAACACATAGAATTAAAAGAAGAAGGTTTAAATGATTATATGTTTTCATTCGCAATAGAAAACGATAACTATGATACATATTTTTCTGAAAAAATATTAGATTGTTTTGCTTCAGGTACAATACCAATTTATTGGGGTACAAGAAGAATATCAGAATATTTTGATGATAATGGAATAATATATTTAGATGATAATTTTGATATTAGTATGTTGACAGAAGAACTATATAAAAGTAAAATGAAATCAATAAAATATAATTTTGATAAAGTATTGGAATATGAAATACCAGAAGATTATATTTATAAAAATTATATTAATGTATGAATTTTAAAGAACAAATGTCAAATAATATAAATGCTGATATAAAGTGGGAATTATTAGAATCATTATTTAATAAAAACTATAAAAAATCCACAAATAATAAAATTCCAAAAATTATTCACCAAATTTGGTTAGGTGGTGAAATTCCAAAAATAAGTATAGAATTATCTAATAGAATGATGGAAATAAATTCTGATTGGGAATATAAATTATGGAATGAACAAGATATACAAGAAATTGGATTAAAAAATATAGAATTATATAATAATACACAAAATTACGGTTCTAAGAGTGATATAGCTAGATATGAAATATTACAACGGTTTGGTGGCATATATATTGATACTGATTTTGAGTGTGTTAAATCTTTTAACGATCTATGTAACTTAGATTTTTTTGCTGGTAATGGTCATGTTGATACACCAGAATTATTTAATTCAATAATAGGTTCAGTACCAAATGGTAAAATTATAAATTCATTTGTTGAAGGATTAAATGATGTAAAAAAATTCAATGAATATATAAATAATATTATGAATACTACTGGACCATATTATATAACAAGAACATATTTTGATAATACTACGATAGATGATAATAGTGTAATATTTCCTACTAAATTTTTCTTTCCTTTTCCAGCCGTATATAGACATACTGTTAGGAATTATTCTGAAATAGCCGAAAGATATGTTAAAACATTTATAAATGAAAATACATATTGTATTCATTTATGGCAGACTACTTGGCAAAAATAATAAAGAACAATGATAAATACACCAAATCAATTTATAGTTAAAACAAACCATACTTATCCACCAAATAATAATCAAATATTTGAGGAATATTTTTATGATTATTTCATTGAAAATAAAATAGAAACTGATAGAATATATTTACCAATTATGTGGACTAATTTATATTTAAGTAGGGGAAATGGTTCAGGTAATATGAATGACATACAAATATATTTAGATTCTTTAGATAGAAGAAAAAAATATTTTACATTATTACAATATGATGATGGTATATTACAAGATTTGAAAGATTTAGATATACAAGTTTTTTGTGCAGGTGGTGGTGGTCAAAAGATAGTTCCAGATAAAAATATAGGTTATCCTATTCCATTGATATGTCAACCTAAACCAAATATTAATAAAAATAGAGATCGAGATATATTATGTTCTTTTATTGGTGCAATAAAAGGAAGACATCAAGTAAGAGAAAGAATGAGAGATACTTTATCAAAAAGTGGATATTTAATAAAAGAATTGTCAGGTTATAATCAATTTTCAGATGTACTTGAACGAAGTACATTTTCGTTATGTCCAAGAGGATATGGTTCAACATCATTTAGAATATGTGAATCTTTACAACATGGTAGTATTCCGATTTATATTTATGATAAAGATTGGACTCCATGGTATGATGAATTTAATTTTGAAGATATTGGTATAAAAATACATATTAATGATATTATGGACTTACCAAAAATAATAAATAATATAACTTCTGAATCATTAAAATTGAAAAAAATAAATGCTGAACGGATATATAATGAATATTTTTCTTATGATGGATGTAGTAAAAAAATAATTGATAAACTTAATGGAATGGATTGATGAGAAAATACTAAAGTATCTAAATTTTGATAATGGTATTTATATTGAATGTGGTGCAAATGATGGTATAAGACAAAGTAATACATATTTATTAGAAAATAGACAAAATTGGAATGGTATTTTAATAGACGCTTCAAAATCATCATTGGATAAATGTAAATTAAATAGAAATGATAATAATTATTTTTTCAATTGTGCATTAGTATCATCAGATTATGATCTTGATTATGTTAGTGGAGATTTTGATGGTAATTTAATGTCTAGTGTTTTTGGTAAAAGATTAAATAGGAAATCCGATACTTTAGTAGAATCTAGAACATTGACATCTATATTAGATGAAGTAGGTGTTAAAAAAATAGATTTCTTTTCATTGGATGTTGAAGGATATGAGTTAAATGTTTTAAAAGGTTTAGATTTTAAAAAATATAAACCAACATATATTTTAATAGAAATATATGAAAAAGATAAACAAGAAATAAATGAATATATGTTTGATAATGATTATGAATTGATATGTAATTTATCTGGATTTAATTTGGATAATAATCCTCATTGGGATGGTACACATAATGATTATTTATTTAAAATAAAATGATTGATAAAATGATTGATAAAATTTATTTATTACACCATGAAGAGTATATTAATAGAGGTATTTTAATTAAAAATAGATTAAAAGAAGAAAATATTGAATTTGAAATAGTAACAAATTTTTCACCAGAAGAAATTAAACAACAATATGATAATTTAATAAATGATTATTGTAAGGATATTACAATAATACATCCATATGGTGAATATATAAATACACCAATTAAAATATCAATTGGTAGTTATAGTTTAATAAGGAAACATCTGTATTGTTTACATGAACAAATAAAAAATAATTATGAAAATATTTTAATTTTAGAAGATGATGTTGATATACCAATAAATTTTAATCTTTATCTAGAAAATAATATGAGAGATTTTTTAGAATTAAAAAAGACCGAAAATGTTACAATGTTGATGATTGGTAAATCTCATAATTTTATATCTAAAAATTATAATCCTATTAAATTTGCACATTATAGTGTGAATCAAAAAACAAGGTGTACTCACGCATATATAACAAATATTGAAGCCACAAAAAAACTTGTAAGAAATTTTGAACCAATTAATTTACCAATAGATTTCAAATTAAATGAAATAATGCAAACAGAAAATATAAAAGTAGCTTGGTCTGAACCAGGTTTAATTCAAAAACCAATATAAAAAATGAAAATTAAATTTATATCTTATTGTAATACAAATATAAATATTTATAATTTTATAAATGATATATGGAATCTTAATCACGAATATGATGATATACTAACATATGATGAAGATTTTACTCATTTAGTAATCTTAAACAAAGCTAATTTTAATTTTACTAAGGATAAAACATATGCAATTATATTAGAACCTTGTTGGTCACCTTATATTGATATGAATCTTTCTAATAGAGTAAATAAAGTAATACATTATCAACCAGAAAAATTTAATACTGATAATGTTATTTTTTCACCATTATTAGGAACACATAGATTATTTGATTGTCAATATCATGGTGAAATAATATTTAAAAAAAATAATACACAAGATATATTGAGTAATTTATATAATAAAAATAAAAAATTATCGATTATTATAAATTATCATTATGATGTTCATAAAACCAAACAAGAACATCCAGAAACACGTTATTTAGAACGAGATAATTTAGTTAAAAAATTAATTGATAGTGATTTAGATTTTGATATGTATGGTCAAGATTGGTCTATTCATGATAGACGATATAAAGGATTTTTATCAAATAAATTACATGGATTAAAAGATTATGAATATACTATTTCTTTAGAAAATTCATCCATTAGAGGTAATATAACAGAAAAATTAATTGATCCAATTTTATGTAATACTGTACCAATTTATAATGGACACAAATCAGTAGAGGAATTTTATCCGAATTGTTGTGAATATTTAGAATATGATGGTAACGAAATAAATAGAATTAAAGATATTATTAATAGTAATAAAACATTTAAAGATTATGATTTAGAAAATGCAAAAAATAAATATTTGAATATTTATAATCCGATAAAAATAATAAAAAATATAATAGAGAATGAAGATAACTGTATCAAAACATGTAATATTTAATGTGTGTGAGCCACCATATTTAGTAAAATCACTTAATTATTTAAAAGAATTAAGTGATGATTATCACTTTATTATTAGTAGAATAAATAATAAAGATGAAATAAATATAACTGAATCTTTGATAGAAATAGGTAAAAAAAATATACTAATATTATTATCAGATGAAGCAGGTATAATACCTCCAAATATAGATAAATATTTTTTAATTTTTAGAACATACGCAAGAAAATCATTGTTATCGGATAAAATTTATCCAATACCTTGTGGATTTTCTTGTAGTTACGGTGGTTATTTTGGAAAAAATGATTGGATGTATGATGATATGGAAACACCAAAAACTAATCTTGTCGATAGAGAATATGATATATTTTATTCTGGTCAGATATCACCAAACAGAATATCTTTTATAAATAAAATAAATAGTATTAAGAATAATTTTAATAGTAATATAAATTTAACGACTGGTTTCGCATCAGGTTTTCAATTAAATGATTATTATTCTATGATGCAAAATTCTAAAATCGCATTAGTTCCAAATGGTGCTGTTGTACCGGAATCATTTAGATATTTTGAAGCTGTTGAATCAAATTGTATAATAATAACATCATATCCAATAAAAAATGATGAATATAATCATTGGTTTTATGATGGTTCACCAGCAATTTTCTTAAATGATTGGGAAGAATTGAGTATTGAGTTAATAGAATCTTTATTAAAAAAAGAAAAATTGGAAGAATATAATATAAAAAATAGAGAATATTTTGATAATAACATTTCAACTAAATCATTATCAAAATATATATTGAATATAATATATAAAAATAATGAAAAAATATGAAATGTTATGTAACAAATGTAGTAACTTCAGATGGTTACGGTTCAAAATTAGGTAGAATACTAAATTTAATGTATTTTACATTTTATGCTAAAGAAAAATATAATGTTGATATAGAGTTTTTATATTCGCCTTTAGATTATGAAGGATTTGGTGTAAAACTTTATGGTGATAAAGAAATAGCTTGTTATTATACAAGTAGAGAATCTTATATAGAAAGAGCTAAACAATGGGAAAATAAATTAAAATATAATGGATTAAAAATTACTGATGTTGATATAAAAACATTGAAACTTATGTATAATGTAAATTATGATACATTAATAGAACATTTAATATCTAATAATTACGATAATAGATTATTTGTTATTAATACGTTATTTGCAACTTTACCTAATTCAAAATATAATAGTGAAATAGAAAATCTCTTTAAATATAAGGATGAAGTAATTAAAAAATTTGATATGGTTAATCCATTTAAAAATAATAAGATCAACATATCATTACATATGAGAAGAAATAACGTAACTTCAACAAGTTATTTAAATGAAAGATGGTTATCAGATGAATATTATTTAGATATAATAAAAATTATAGAATCTAAATTAAAAAAAGAAGATTATGAATTGACTATTTATACACAAACAAATAATTTTAATGTTGAAAAATTTAAAAAATATAATATTGTATATGATCAAACATCAGAAGATTATGATTGTTTTATGAATTTCGTATTTTCTGATATATTAGTACTTGGTATAAGTAGTTTCAGTCTTACTGCGACATATATTTCAAAAAATATAGCAATAAATCCACCAACTAATTTATGGTTAAAACAAAAATCTTGGATAGAAACAAAGGATTTAGAAAAAACAATAGAATTAATGAGTGATATTCATACAGAAAACTTGATAAATAATTTATATAATAATAGTCATAAATTACAAACAAAACAAGAATTCATAAATATTAAAAAATTATTAGTATTAACAAATGATATTGATGGTGATGTTGTTGAAGTTGGAGTATGTCAAGGTGACTCTGCATTATTGATAAAAAATTTTATGAATAATGATAAAAAATTATATTTATTTGATACGTTTGATGGTATACAAGATGTTGGTGAATTTGATGGTACTTCACTAACAAATAATTCATTTGTCGCATCATATGATACCGTGAAGATGAAATTTAAATATAAAAATGTACGAATTTATAAAGGATATTTTCCTGATTGTGTTCATATAAAATTTGGAGAAAAAAAATTTTCTTTTATTCATTTAGACGTTGATACTTACCAATCAACTAAAAATTGTTTAAATTATTTTTATGATAGAATGGTCGTGGGTGGAATAATATTGACACATGATTATACGAATCCGAGTGCAATAGGTGTACAAAAAGCATTTGATGAATTTTTCGAAAATAAAAAAGAAAAAATAATTAAATTAGTTGATTCACAATCAATGATAATAAAAATATAAAAAAAATATGAAAGATTTAAAAGTTCATTTTGCTAATTGGTATGATCCATTTATACCAAATTCATCTAAAAATAATATATTTACATATTTACTTGGCAAGAATTTTAATGTAATTTTGGATAATATTAATCCAGATGTAGTTTTTTATGGTTTGGGTAATTATGTACCGAATTTCCCAAGTAATTGTATAAAAATATATGTTACTGGTGAACCAGGTAGTGTTAATACATTACTTCATAATGAAAATATTCCGGATAGACATTATTTACATATGAAAGAAGCTAATCATATTATATCATCATATCACTATACAAATAGGCAAAATTATACCTATTTTCCAATAGGTTTAATATGGCTTTATCATCATTTATATATTTATAAATTTAATGATTTTCAAAATTCATTTGAAGATTTAATAAAAAGAAAAGAATTTACTGTTGATGATATAAAAAATAAAAAATTTTGTGTATATATGCACTGGCAAGTCGCAGCCGAAAAAAGAAATATTATACTGAAAAAATTAAGTGAATATAAAAAAGTAGATATTGTTAATTGTCCAATGGGTCATATTAATAAATTAAATGTATTTAAAGATTATAAATTTTCATTTGCATTTATGAATCATTTTTGGAAATATTCAAAATCTGAAAACGCTAAAATTCCAGGACTTATAGATGAGAAAATATTCGATTCTTATATTGCTAATACGGTTCCGTTATTTTATGGTAATGCCGAAATAGGAGATTATCTTAATAGTAAATGTTTTTTGAATTGGCATGATTATGATGATTTAAATATAAAAAGTGAAAATAGTTTTCTTGAAGCCGATGAAAAATTCATAGAAAAAATAATAGAATTAGATAACAATGATGAATTATATTTAGAATATTTAAATAATAATTTTATATACAGTGTAGATGATTTATTATTAAATGATTTGTCTGAAAAATTAAAAAATATAATATAATGAAAAAATTAATTAAAAAAATTATAGAATTATCATATGATAAAAAGGAAGGTCATATTGCTAGTTCTCTTTCAATATTGGATTTGTTATATGTTTTTTATGATAATATGTCAGAAAATAATAAACTTATATTGAGTAAAGGTCATGCTTCTTTGGGTTTATATGTTATATTAGATCATTTTGGTTTATTGGACTATAATTTAAACGAATTTTGTGATTTTGATGGTCGTATTGGTGGTCATCCTTCAGATAGAATTAAAAATGTAGAAGCTTCAACAGGTTCATTGGGACATGGTTTACCAATAGGAGTTGGTATATCTTTAGGAAATAAAATAAATAATAATGATAGTAAAACATTTATAATTATTGGTGATGGTGAATCTAATGAAGGAACGACTTGGGAATCAGCTATGTTGGCATCTGAACATAAATTAAATAATATTTGTTGTATTATGGATTATAATCATTCTGGTGATAGAGCCTTAAAAATAGATGATGTTATGGAAAAATTTAAATCTTTTGGTTGGTGTTGTTTAGAAATAAATGGACACGATCATAATGAAATAATAAAATCTATGAATGTAAAGAGTGATAAACCAATATTCATATTAGCTAATACTATCAAAGGTAATGGTGTGAAAATGATGGAAAATAATCCTGAATGGCATCATAAATTTCCAACTATAGAAGAGTATGAAGAAATAATTAATAATTTATGAGAAAACAATTAACAAAAACTGTAGAAAATATATTAAGTTTTGATGATAAGACAGTATTATTATTGTGTGATATTGGTGTATTTGGTTTTAGAAATGCTTTTAAAAATAATATAAATAGAGTCTATAATATTGGTATATTGGAACAATCTACAATAGGTGTAGCTGCAGGTTTAACAAAAACAGGATTTATACCAATTGTTCATACGATAGCACCATTTTTGGTTGAGAGAGCCTATGAACAATTAAAAATAGATTTTGGTTATCAGAAATTAAACGGTAATTTCATATCCGTAGGTTCATCATATGATTATGCTGCATTAGGACCAACACATCATTGTCCTGGTGATGTATCAATATTAAAAAATATTCCAAATATGCAAATTGTAGTGCCTGGAAGTTCTATTGAATTTGATAAATTATTTAATGATAGTTATAATAATGGTTATCCAACCTATTATAGGTTGAGTGAATATGAAAATGATGAAAGTGTGAATGTAGAATTTGGTAAATCCAATGTGATAAAAAAAGGAAAAACTGCTACAATATTATGTGTTGGTAATATGTTGAGTGTTGTACTTGATGCAACAGAAGATTTAGATGTGACCATATTGTATTATACAACTATATCACCATTTGATTCGGAAACATTATCTAATAATTTCAATGAGAATATAATATTATGTGAACCATATTATGAAGGATGTTTAAATTATGAAGTTAATAAAGTTTTTTCTGATAAATCACATCGGATATTAAATATTGGTGTACCACACAAATTTCTTACAAATTATGGTAAGAAAGAAGAACATGATGTTGATTTGGGACTTGATAAAAATTCTATATATAATAAAATAAAAAAGTTTTTATGTTGAATATAATACATAATGATATAAATAATATTGATATAGATTTAAGTAAAATGAAAAATAAATCAGTTTTGATAACTGGTGCATCTGGACTTATCGGTCTGTATATGTTGGCTGTATTAAAAAGAAAACAAAAAGAATATAATATTTCTATTTATACAATAAATAGAAATAAAATAAATGATATATATTTACCATTATTTGAAGATTGTTATAGAATAATAGCCGATATAACAGATAATTCAATTTATGAAACATTACCAAAATTTGATTATATTATACATGCAGCAGGTTATGGTCAACCAGGTAAATTTATGTTAGATAAAATAAAAACTATAAAATTAAATACTACATCAACAATAAAATTATTAGAAAAGTTAAATATTGATGGTACATTTTTATTTGTTAGTACTAGTGAATTATATAGTGGTTTAGAATTGTATAATATAACAGAAAATGAAATAGGTAATACAAATACAAATCATCCAAGATCTTGTTATATTGAAGGTAAAAGATGTGGTGAATCAATATGTCATTCATATATCGAAAATGGTGTAGATGTAAAAATTGCTAGATTAAGTTTAGCATATGGTCCTGGTACACAAATAGGTGATGCGAGAGTATTGAATTCATTAATTGAAAAAGGTATAAAAAATACTGAAATAAAATTAATGGATGGTGGACAAGCAATAAGAACATATTGCTATATAACAGACACCATTGAAATGTTTTTAAATATTTTATTATTTGGAAAAGAACATACATATAATGTAGGTGGTAAATCTACTACAACAATATTGGATTTAGCTAATATGATCGCTTATAAATTAAATAAAAAAGTAATAACACCAACTATTGTAGAAGAATTAGTCGGCAATCCAAAAATAGTTAATATATCAATTGATAAATATATAAATGAATTTGATAAAATAAGTTTTATATCATTGAATGATGGATTGGATAATACCATAAAATGGCAAAAAAAATTATATAAATGATGAATATAGTAGTAGATGATATTGAAAAAATATTAGGTTTTGAGTTAGAACAAAATATTAAAGATAGAATAATAAAATTTGATTTAGAATATGAATCTTTATCAAAAGATGAAAGAGATAGTTATTTATTGAATGTGTTAAATGTTTTATTAAATGACATAACTAAAAGTGGTAAACATAGAATAAATGAGTGGGAAAATGGTTGGAATCAAAATTTAGAATTGTTTAAAGAAACAAAAAATATAGAAGATTTAATACCTAAATATCATGGTAAGAAGGATATTGTTAGATGGATGGGTGATGTAATAAAACCAATTACTGAAAATTTTGATTATAAGATACATATAATTATAGTTGATGCAATAATTCAATATTATTTAGGTGATATGTCAAATATTATTGAATTTGGATGTGGACCAGCTTATCATTTAATTAGACTTAATGAATATAAAAAAGATATAAAATTGTATGGTTCTGATTGGACTAAAACTTCACAAAACATAATAAATGATGTCAATGATGTTTTGGGTACAGATATAACACCATTTAATTTTGATTTTTTTAATCCTGATTATAATTTTAATATTCCAAAAAATAGTGGTGTATATACAGTTGCAGCTTTAGAACAAATAGGAGATAATATAGAGCCTTATATTAATTATTTGTTAGAGAATAAGCCAGAATTATGTGTCCATATGGAACCAATAGATGAATTATTGGATGATGAATCATTGATAGATAAATTGTCAATATTATATTTTAGAAAACGAAATTATTTAAATGGATTTTTGCCATATTTAGAAAAATTAGAAAAAGAAAATAAAATTGAAATTATAAAAAAACAAAGAATTTATAGTGGTTCTTATTTTATCGAAGGACATTCTCTAATTGTTTGGAGACCAAAAAAATAAAAAATAAAATGAATATATTAATTACTGGTGGAGCCGGATATAAAGGAATATTATTGACTGAAAAGTTATTAATTATGGGATATACTGTGACTATTTTAGATAATTTTATGTATGGTTATGAAAGTGTATTGCATTTGATTAAGTATAAAAATTTAAAAATTAAAAAATTAGACATAAGAAATATTACCGAAAATGATATAAAAAATTATGATGTTATTTATCATTTAGCTGGTATAAGTGGTATGCCTGCATGTGCTACTAATCCACATTCAGCAGAAAGTATTAATGTAGAATCTGTTTCAAAAATGGTTAAATTTTTATCTAAAGAACAAATTTTAATAAACGCTTCTACAACGTCATCATATGGTAATTGTGTTGGTTTAGTAAATGAAAAAACAGAATTTTCACCAGTTAGTATATATGGTAAAACTAAACGAGAAGCGGAAAAGATAATTCAAAATAGAGAAAATAGTATATCATTAAGATTTGCAACTGTTTTTGGTACTTCTCCAAGAATGAGAAATGATTTAATGGTGAATGATTTTGTATATAAAGCAATACATGATAGAAGTGTTATATTATTCGCTGGTGAAACAAAAAGAACATTTATTCACATAGATGATGCTGTTGATTCATATATATTTGCACTTAAAAATTTTTATGATATGAAAGGAGATGTTTATAATGTAGGTGATGAAGAATTAAATTTATCAAAAATTGAAATAACAGATAAAATAAAAAATTATGTAGATTTTCAAGTTATTAATTCGGTTTTAACTGATTTGGATAATAGAAATTTTGAAATTTCTTTTCAGAAAATAAAAAAACATGGTTTTAATGTTACAAGAACATTAGAAGACGGTATAGTTGATTTGGTGAAATTATATAATTTTTACATTCAATATACACCATATAAAGTAATATAAAATGAGAATAATATTTTTTAATCATTATCATAATGGAGATATTCATTATTCGAGAGAATTTATCAAAGATATAATAAGAAAAACATCGGCTGATGAATATTGTTATTATCATATTAATAAATCAAATTTGTTGAAGGATATTGATGTTGCATATGGTGATCCACAAAATATAGATCGGCAAAAACAAATAATAGAAGTATCGGATAATATATTCATTAATACATGGATTGGTCAATGTGGTGCTAAATACATAACTAAAGATTGTTCAATTTATAGTAATTATAATATGTATAAAGATATTTTCAATTTTCTAAATATCGAAATAGAAGAATTAGAATATTATTTACCAAGTATAAATTATGATAAATTGGATACAATAAACATAGAAGATTTTTTATCTAAAAATAAAAATAAAAAAATACTAATATGTAATGGTTCTGTATTATCTGGTCAATGTCCAAACTTCAGTTTTGATCAAATAATTTTTGATTTGTCATTAGATTTTCCTAATATAGATTTTATATTAACTAATAAAATAAATATATCTAATTTTAATATATTTTTTACAGATAATATAATAAATATACCATTAAGTGATTTGAATGAAATATCTTATCTATCAACAAAATGCGATATTATTGTTGGTAGGGCATCTGGTCCACACGCATTTACACACATAAAAGAAAATTATAATAATATAAACAAAACATATATTAGTTTTGCTGATAAAATACTTGAAGGAAATTGGTATTCTAGTGATAAATGTAAACAAATATGGTCTAATAATTATGATGAATCTTTAATAAAAGAAACAATAAAAAAAGAATTAGAAAAATTATGATAGGAGAAAAAATAGAAGAACTAATTAAAATTAAAGTGTGTGAAATACTTAATAAAAATAAAAATATAGAATTGCCAGATGATTTAATAGAAACTGATAATCTTGGAGAGGTTATAGAAAAATTATCAATACTTCATTGTAGAATGTGGTATTTGGAGGATGCTATGGCTGATGCTAAAACAGATTCGGAATTAGCGAATTTGAAAAGAAAAGTAGATATTTGTTTTAAACAAAAACGACCAAAATATGTTCAAGCTATTAACAGAATGGTTGACAATGCTATTATAAATGAAAAAAGTCTTATTGAAGATTCTGTAAAAAAATATAAAGGTTATGAATAATTTAGTGATAGGAAATACATCACAATTATCATATTATTTTCCTGAAGATTATATAAAAATATCGTCAAGAAATATAGATTTCGAATATCATAAAACACAAAAATATGATAGAATATTTTTGTGTTTTGCTGAACAAAGAACATTTATAGAAGATGATAAAAAATTATTTACTGATATAAATGTTGATTATACAATAAAAGTTATAGATGAATTAAAAGATTGTTGTACTAAGATAGTTGTGTATTCAACTTGTGAATTGTGGAATAATTGTGATGGTCAAGTAAAAATCGAACAATCATATAATTATAATTATTCACCATATATAGAATCAAAAGAGATGATGTCGGAATATATAATGAGTAATTATTCTTATGATGATGTGATAGTTTTATTTCCTTTTAATTTTAACTCACCACATAGAAAGCCAGGATTTTTATTTAGTAAAATATTCGATTCTATAATAAATAATAAAAAAATAGAAATAGGAGATACATATTTTTATAGAGATTTAGTACATCCAAAATATGTTGTTGAAAGATCAATATTAGAACAAGAACATGCCTTAGTTGGTTCTGGTAGATTAACATTTGTGAATGATTTTATAAGAAAATTGTATTCTGGTATGGATATGAATTATGATGAATATGTAACTGAAAATTTCGATTGTAATCTTAAAGTTAAAAGAAAAACCTTTTGGGAAGAATCGAATATATGTAAGTATGAAAAAATAATTGATGATACGATAAATGAAATCAAAAAAATCAAAAATAAACTTAGTTAAAGATACTATTAATAATGATGATATTGATAGTTTGATAGATTGGTTAAAGACCTATCCAAGACTAACTAAAGGAGAATTGACAATAGAATTCGAAAAAATATGGTCTGAATGGTTGGGTGTTAAGTATTCAGTTTTTATAAATTCTGGATCATCAGCTAATTTAGCTATGATATATTCCTTACTACAATCAAATAAATTAAAAAATAATAAAATAATTGTACCAAGTGTTTCTTGGGTTACTACTGTATCTCCTACTATGCAATTTGGTATGCAACCAATATTATGTGAATGTGATGAAGATACTTTAGGTTTGGATATTAATCATTTTGAAAAACTTTGTAAAGAACATAATCCATCAGTAGTTATATTAGTTCATGTTTTAGGTTTTCCTAATAAAATGAAGGAAATAATGGATATTTGTGATAGATACGGTGTTATTTTATTGGAAGATTCTTGTGAAACCGTAGGTTCATTGTATGATAATAAAAAAACTGGTACATTTGGTTTAATGAGTTCATTTTCATTTTATTTTGGACATCATTTATCAACGATAGAAGGTGGTATGATATGTACAGATGATAAAGAATTATATAATTTATTATTATCTATTAGAAGTCATGGCTGGAGTCGAGATTTAGATTTAGAAACTCAAAATAAGTTAAAAGAAGAATATGATATAGATGATTTTAAATCTTTATATACATTTTTTTATCCTGGATTCAATTTAAGGTCAACTGATTTACAAGCAAAAATAGGTATAGATCAAATGAAAAAAATCGATCAACATAATATAATTAGAAGTAATAATTTTAAAATATATCATGAGAATATTTTTAATGATTATTGGAAAATAAATCCAGTAGATGGTTTCATATCAAATTTTAATTATCCTATTATACATCCAAAAAAAGATGAAATAGTTAAAAAATTAATGGAAAATAATATTGAATGTCGTCCATTAGTTTGTGGTTCAATTGGTAAACAACCATTTTGGAAAAAATTATATGGTGAAACTAATTTTGAATTTGCTGATAAAGTAGATGAATTAGGTTTGTATGTACCTAATAATCATCAAATTACAGAAGAAGAATTATTTAGAATAATAGATACTATAAATAGTGTCACAAAACAATGAAAAAAATGAAAAAAGCGTTAATAACAGGAATAACAGGACAAGACGGCTCGTACTTGACAGAATTATTATTAAAAAAAGGATATGAAGTTCACGGTGTTGTGAGAAGAAGTAGTTCCATAAATACAACCAGAATAGATCATATGTATTCTAATTCAAAATTAACATTACATTATGGTGATATGTCTGATTCATTGTCATTAGATGGTTTAATTAATTTAATCAAACCGGATGAAATATATAATCTTGCAGCTCAATCTCACGTTCATGTTTCTTTTCAAATACCAGAATATACTGGTCAGGTTGATGCTTTGGGAACATTAAAATTGATAGAAGCTGTAAAAAAACATTGTCCTAATTGTAAAATTTATAATGCGACAACATCAGAATTATATGGTAAAGTTCAGGAAATACCACAAACCGAAACTACACCATTTTATCCAAGATCGCCATATGGCGTTGCAAAACTATATTCATACTGGATATCTAAAAATTATAGAGAAAGTTATAATATGTTTATTTCTAATGGTATTTTATTTAATCATGAAACAAGTGCTGATTTTACTCCCATGATTTTTAAAATTGATGATGAAATAGATATTAAGCCAATTTCTGAAATAGTTAAATATCATACTAATAAAGGAAAAACATCAATAGATGTAAATAAAAAAGAATATCAAGGAACAGAAGTTAGTGAAGATTTATATGTTTGGGATAAAAATGATTGGACAAAAGTAAAATTTGCATCTGGATATCCACATGATATAGAAAATGATAATAAAAATCCTAGATTTTTAATTAGTAAAAATGCTTCATATTTAGCTACATCATCTCATAAATGTATAATGGAAGATGAAAGTGAAAAAACATTTGGTGATATTGAAATAGGGGATAAAGTGAATTTAATTGAATATCCTATAATTTTAGAAAAAGAAATAGAATTATCAGAAAAAGAGTCAGAATTAATTGGTTTTATTGTAGGTGATGGTAATTATAATCAAAAAAGAAACAGTCTTAGATTAACAGGAAAAGAGACAAATTTTTTAGAAAAATATTCTAAAATATGGGAAGAACTTGGAGGTGATGTATATAAATATCAAAGTGTTTCAGGATTTAATGAAAATGAAAAAATATGGCAATATGATTTAAATTCAAATAAAGAATGGAATAAAAAATATTTGAATGATATATATGATGAATATAATAAAAAAAGAGTACCTAAATTTATATTAAATTCAAATAAAAAAATACAATTGCTTTTTCTTAAAGGTTATAATAATGCTGATGGTTTAAAATCTAATTCCTGTAAATATGAATTTAAGAATTTTAAAACAAATTCACACACATTATCTGCAGGTCTAATATATCTTTTAAAAAATACAACAGGTCAAGACTATAATATTAATATTGAAAGAAAACATAATTTCGGTGAAGAAAGAATATATTATTCAATTAATATTTTAAGTGATTCTAATAAAGGACAAAATCATAGAAATAATATAGATAAATATAATTTAGTGTTAAATTTAATAGAAGATGGATATTCACAAAGAAAAATACAAAGAGAAACAGGAATTAGTAGAACATTCATAAGAAAAATACAAAATGGTTATATACCGAATAATTCACATCATTTGGAAATAAATAAAAACACCATCAAAAAAATAATAGAGATGAAAGATTATGATGGTTGGTTTTTTGATTTGGAAACTGAGAGTGGTACTTTTCATGCTGGTGTTGGTCAAGGACATATTCATAATAGTGAAAGAAGAGGTGAAACATTTGTAACGAGAAAAATAACAATTGCTATATCTAAAATAGTTAAAGGAACACAAGAAATTTTGGAATTGGGTAATTTAGACTCTAAAAGAGATTGGGGTTATGCTCCTGATTATGTTGAGGGTATGTGGAGGATTTTACAATCTGATAAACCAGATGATTTTGTATTAGCGACTAATGAAACACATTCTATTAGAGAATTTATAGAAGAAAGTGTTGAAGTATATAATGATTGGTTATATTATACCATTCGTGAACATAATTTATGTTTACCGGAATTTGATAATTTCCAATATATAGATTTGGAATGGAGAGGTGAAGGAGTTAATGAAGTAGGTTTTTGTAAAAATAGAAATAAAGTAATAATTAAAATAAATCCTAAATATTATAGACCGGCTGAAGTAGATTTATTGTTAGGTGATCCAACAAAAGCAAAAGATATATTGGGTTGGGAACCAAAAACAAAATTTAAAGAATTAGTTGAAAAAATGATGATTCATGATTTAAATTCTAAAAATTAGTTATTCTCAAAAAGAATAACTAATTTTGTTTTTATGAAGAAAGTACATTTAGATAAATTATTACATATTGCTATTGTTGCCGCCTATGAAGCCGGTGTTGAAATTATTAAAGTAAGAAATAGTGTTGATATCGGTGCTGTTAAAAAGATAGATAAAAGTTATGTAACTGATGCTGATATAAATGCAAATAATGTTATAATGTCAGCATTGAAACAAACAGGTATATCAATTATAAGTGAAGAAATTGATAATGATATCAAAAGAAGTAATATTGTTTGGATTGTAGATCCATTAGATGGTACATCAGAATTTGTTGCTGGTGGAGAAGAATTCACAGTAAATATAGCCTTGATAGAAAATCGAAAAGTCGTATTAGGTGTAGTGTATGTTCCAATGACAAAAGAATTATATTTTGCTCATAAATATATTGGTTCATATAAAATAATAGGTGATGATATAGTAAAAGGTATTGATTATTTAATAGATAAATCAGTTAAATTACCATATACTAAGACAGAAGTATATACCATCGTTGCCAGTAAATTAAATTTAGATAAGAAAACAAAATTCTTTATTGATACTATAAGTGAAGGAAAAGAAGTAGTATATAAAAATAGATCAAGTTCGTTAAAATTTTGTATGATAGCCGAAGGAAATGCCGATATCTATCCAAGATATTCTTGTATTTTTGAATGGGATACCGCAGCATCTCACGCAATTGTTAAATTTGCTGGAAAAAATATATATACTTTATATGGATATGAATTAACATATAATAAAAAATATTTAATGAATCCGTATTTCATAGTAAAATAAATTAAATATATGGATCAAGCTAAACATAATTATTTGAAGTCGATAGATATGGATTATCGACTTCTTGTTAGAAAAATAGAAGAATTAGAATCAAAAGATAAATTAGATTCTGGTGAAGAAGAACATTTAGATGTATTGATTCAGTTAAGAGATGAAAAATTAGATAATATAGAATTAGGAAGATGAAAGATAAAGATAAAAATAAAATTATAAATATTAAAAATAAAAAAGCCTATTTCAAATATGAAATAATGGAGAATTATGTGTCTGGTGTTCAATTAGTTGGAACAGAGATTAAATCTATAAGAACTGGTGATGTTAGTTTTACAGATGCTTATTGTTATTTTAAAGATAATGAATTGTTTTTAAAAAGTTTTCATATTTCTGAGTATGAACAAGCTTCATCATATAATTCACATGAACCAAAAAGAGATAGGAAATTACTTCTTACTAAGAAAGAACTTAAGAAATTAAGTGATAAAGTAAAAGAAGGTGGTTTAACTATTGTTCCATTAAGATTGTTTATCAATGATAGAGGTTTAGCTAAATTTGATATTGGTTTAGCTAAAGGGAAAAAATTGTATGATAAACGGGAATCAATTAAAGAAAAAGATCTTAAACGATCAGAAGATAGAAAAATAAAATTATAATTATATGTATAAATTAATTGATACTTTTTCTGAATTTATTTTAAATGAAACATTGAAGACACACGATGTTGATTTATCTATAAAAAATATTAATACGGAATTATCGTTAATGAGATATAATTTTGAAATATCTAAAAAAGATAATATTATAGAATTATTACTCAAAGGATTTAGATATATTCAAAATCCTCATATTTCATTAGAACATATAAATAGTTTATTTATAGATAGACACGGTTGGTACCCATCAAAAATGATATTGTTTGATTTAGTAGGTTCAAATAATATATTATCATATGATGAAGAATATTTATATGATAAAATACAATATTTAGAAACGGTCACAATAATATATGAACCTAAATTTGATCTTCTTATAAAAAATCCTAATAAATGTTATCATTTATCAATTCAAGAATATGAAAACTCTACACTTGGTAAAGGTTTAATGCCAAAATCTAAATCCAAATTATCTAGACATTTAGATAGAATATATTTGTGTAAAGATGTATCAGATTGTTATAATTTGATTGCAAAGATGAAAGCTGATTATATGATTAAGAAAAAGGGAAAATCAAAAATAAACACAAAATGGATAATATATGAAATAAATATGATTGGTAAAAAAATTGATTTATATGAAGATCCAAATTATAAAGATAAAGGATTTTATTGTGTTGATAATATTGAAAAAGATAGAATAAAAATATACGATAAAGAAATTTAAGCTAAAATAGTAATAGATACATCATCATCAGACAAAATCGCTTTAATTTCGTCATTATTCATAAATTTCTTAAAATTGTCAGATTCTTTATCACCTGATAATTGCCAGTCATTTCCAGAATTTGAAGTCACATAAACATATGTTTTACCACCTTTTTTAATTTCGATAGATTTGTTAGTCAATTTATCATAAAAATGTTTCATATCAGCATTTACTTTATAACACTTAACGTCATTCCAGTTAGCATCATTTCTTTTTTTACTTTGATATAT
This sequence comes from uncultured Cellvibrionaceae bacterium, assembly GCA_964499225.1. GTDB lineage: Bacteria > Pseudomonadota > Gammaproteobacteria > Pseudomonadales > Cellvibrionaceae > Cellvibrio. The sequence goes on from CAZCJR010000003.1 coordinate 61,924, forward strand.
TATATATTTTGGTTGTTCCAATTCAGAAGCATCTTTATCATATAAAGAGAAAAATTTAATAAGTATTGTATTATCTATGAATGTTTCTGTTTCTTCGGTTGATTCTAATTCATTCTTTTTATAATCGTCTTTAGTTAGACTTTCATTGAATTTGTCATTTTCGTATAATTCCTCAATAGAAAAATCTGATTTTATATCATCCGGATTTAAAGTAAATGTTTGATAAAGATCAACCTCTTCAGCTTTTATACTATTTAATAAAGCATCTGAATCAGTTACAATAGATTCAAGAATATCTGCATCATTGAATATTTCAACCATTTCTATGGCATTTTCAAATATAAATGTATTATAGTTTTTTAAATTTTTCATTTATTTATATTGGATATTTTTTTAGACATTTTATTTCTTCTTTTTAACTCATTTAAGTATATTAATGATTCTTCGTCTATGATATTACCTTTTTTATAGATATCGTCTATTAGATCTATTAAATCTTCGTTATTTGTTATTCTATAATAGAACTCATTTAAATATTCTGGTGAATTTTCTTTTATCTTTAATTTTATAGAATTTATCAATGGTGAAATGTCATCTATATTTTTTAAGAACCATTTAGTATAATCGTCTACTAATCTACTTTCGTTATATGATTTTAAATATTTCATATTACCAATCTTCGCTACTTATTATTTGATTATTCTGGTCTAGAATAAATGTAGTATTACAATCTTCACCACTGCAACCACCACCATGACTAACTAATTTATATCCATTTTCACATAAAATACCAACAGCTTGAGCATAATATCCTTCTGGTGTAGTTTCAACATAAGATGTTATTTTTTGATCTTGTATATATTTATCAAATGTTTCATCAAATGTTTCATCAAATGTTAGACCTCTACCTAAATCTTTGTAATCTAAATCATGATGATCTTCAAATTTTTTAATATGTTTCATAATAATTGGTTCTATTTTACATTATATATATAAAAAAACAAATACAATAAAAAATAATATAATGATTTATGAATCCATTTGATTTTTTCGAAGAAATATACTGTATCAATCTCGATCATAGATCGGATAGGTGGGCGTTAGCACAAGAAGAATTTGAGAAACTTGGTATTAAAGATAGAGTTAAAAGATTTTCTGCAATAAAACATGAAGATGGTAGAGTTGGTGTTATAAAATCTAATTTAGAAATTGTTAAAATTGCAAGACAAAAAAATTTAAAAAATGTTTTGGTTTTTGAGGATGATGTGAAATTTATATTTGAAAATGAACCATTATTAAATTTAGAAAAATCTCTAAAACAGATAGTTGGGTTTAAATGGAAATTATTTTATTTGGGTGCAAATACACATTCTAAATTGATTAAAGTATCAAATAATTTAATTTTATTGAAAAATGCTTTTGCTGTACATTCAATGGCTTATAATCAGTCTATATATGATAAATTTATATCATATGCTACAAAAGTAGATAAAATAATGAATAGTAAAGATATATTAGATGTTTGGTTGGCACAAGAAATACAATCTAAAGATATTGTTTTAATGGTTAATCCATTACTGACTACACAACGGGAATCATATTCGGATATAGAACATAGAAATGTTAACTATAGTTTCATAGAAGAAAGATTTAAAAATAATATAAAATAAATGAATATAGTGGATAATCATAGTCTGATATTTTATATATAGTAATATGGAGAAAGAAGAATTTATAGAAAAGGCTAATGTAGTACATAATTATTTTTATAATTATGATAAAGTTAATTATAAAAATAATAAAACAAAAATTATAATTTCTTGTCCAAATCATGGTGATATCGAAGTTAGACCAGATAATCATTTGCGAGGTATTAAATGTAAATATTGTTCCAATAATAATATAAAATATACAATAGATGATTTTATTATCAGATCAAATAAAATACACAATAATAAATACAAATATGATAAAGTTGATTATGTTGATACACATACAAAAATAAAAATAATTTGTGTAGAACATGGTATTTTTGAACAAAAACCATATAAACATTTAAATGGTCAAGGATGTGTAAAATGTTCAAAAAATTGTAAGAAAGATTTCGATTATTATTTAGTAAAATTTAATAAATTATATGATAATAAATATTCATATGATAATATTTTTATAAATTTAAGAACTAAAATAAACATTTGTTGTAAAGAACACGGTTGGTTTAAAAAGAAAATATTAGATCATTTATATGGACAAGGTTGTCCTTATTGTAATTATAAAACCAATCAACAAGATTTTATAAATATGTCGAATATAATACATAATAATAAATATGATTATTCATTGGTTGAATATAGTAATAATAAAATAAAAATAAAAATTATTTGTCCTAATCATGGTGTTTTTGAAACATCACCAAGGCAACATTTGATAGGTCAAGAATGTAAATTGTGTTCAAATAAAAACATGAGATTAAAAATGATAAAAAGAATTGAAGAAAATAAAAACAATGGTTATCAAATTTTTCCAAATTATAATAAAAATGCATGTAAATTGTTTGATGAAATTTCATTGAAAGAAAATATTCATATTCAACATGCAATGAATGGTGGAGAGTATTATATTAAAGAATTAGGTTATTGGATTGATGGTTATGATCAAATAAATAATGTAGTTTATGAATTTGATGAAAATTATCATAAATATCAGAAAGAAAAAGATTTAATAAGACAACAAGAAATAGAAAATTTTTTAAATACAAAAATAATAAGAATATATGAGTAAAATAAATTGGTGTCTATTCTCAAAAGACCGTGCAACACAACTTGAATTATTGTTAAGATCAACAAAAGAATATTTTAAAGAATATTATGATACTAAAATAAATGTATTATATACATATTCAAATGATTCTTTTAAGGAAGGTTATGATAAAGTTAAATTAGAATATCCGGAAATTAATTTCATTAAGGAAAGAAATTTTAAAAAAGATGTAATATCTTTGGTAGATATTAATAATAAATATACTATATTCTTTGTTGATGATCAAGTTTTTAAAGAAACGTTTGAAATGTTTGAAATAATAAATTTTGAGAAAAATGAGCATATTTTGTGTGTTAGTTTAAGATTACATCCAAATATGACTTATTGTTATACTGCAAATGTACAAATGACTCCAATAAAAAATAATGTGTGGTCTTGGAGAGGATTACCAGGAGATTATGGATATCCTATGTCTTTGGATTCACATGTGTTCTTGACACAAGATATACTACCATATTTAATAAATGTTGATTATAAAAATCCAAATTCATTAGAATCTATAATATCATCATATCCAATAAATAAGACTCTTATGATGTGTTTTGATAAGTCTAAGACATTTAATAATCCTTGTAATAAAGTACAAACAAACAATCCTAATAAACATGGAAACATAACAGCCGAATATTTAAACCAAGAGTTTTTAAATGGTTCGATAATAGATTTAACTCCTTTTAGAGGATTAAACAATGAATCTTGTCATAAGGAGATGCCAATAAAAATGATTAAAAAATTAAATATATAGATAAAAAATAATAATACTTATGAGTTGGAATGAATATGATGATAATGAAGATGATTTTGATCAAGATGGTGAAGATACTATTGATAATTGGGAAGTAAGATTTAATGGTGAGAAATTAGATGTTTTTGAAACAAAGGAAGACGCTTTGTGGTGTATTTTCGATGAATTAGAACAAGTTATTGATTTTTATGATAAAGTAGAAGATTTGGGTTATAATGATGAAATAGAGTTGGTAGAGTCGTTATTGGATATGTGTTCAACTGATTTTTATGATGAATTTGATAGAATCATAAAATTTTTTAAAATTAAAGATGTTTATAAGATAATAAATTTAGATAATGAAGAACCAGAATTCGGGGAATTATAATTAATATATAAGTAAAATAAAAAATACATTATGAAAATATTAAAATTTAATGAATCTGTTGATACTATAATAGATCATGTTTGGAAAAATGGTAGAAATGTTATAGGAATTGTTGCAGTAAGAACTTCACAAGGTTGGATAGCATATATTGGTGTAGGTGAAGGACGCGATGAAAAACAAGATCTAAATTTTATTGCTGATTATGGTTCAAAATTGTTAGAAGATGAAGGTCGAGCTTTTTTTCCTAGATTGAAAAGTTTGGAATATGATATAGACGCATAAAAATAATACTATATATGAAAAAATTAAAAACATTTGAAAATTTTAGTCAAGACACAAAAAACCTTGGAGTAGATATATATGATAAAACAAGAAATTTAATACAAGAATATCCTCAACTTTTAGATGAAATAGAACCAGGACAAATAGGTATTTATATAGGTTATGTTACAAGTATGTTCTTTTCATCATCCTTTACAGATTTTGATGATAATTCAGAAAAAATATATGTTCAATATCATCTTGATAAAGATGAAGAAGATTCTGTTGGGTTTGTAGATGATTTGGTTGAATTAAATGATTTAGATGAAGATTCAGTAGAAACAATATATGATTATTTAAAAAGTAAAATGTAATAATGCCTGGAGAAAAATCAATACATACCGCTAAATGGGATAGATGTGTTAAGATTGTAAAGTCTAAAAGCCCAGAAGCTAATCCATATGCAATTTGTTCATCATCAATAGATGATGGTGGTGTTAAAAAATCACATCAAAAGAAATCAGGAAAAGGTTATTATTCTAATCGTAAGAAATCAGAACAAAAGAATGAAATGATAATTTCATTTAATGATTTTATTAATAAAATACTGTAACTATGAATGAATATAACGATAGATGGACAAGAGAAAAATTCGTAGAATATAGAAAACTCAAAAAAAGTGGATATACTGAAAAGATGTTGGTAATAAATATTTTCTTTATAAAGTTTAAGAATTAATTAGTTCTAAAAATTATTTTCTTTTTTGGTTTTTGTTCAGTTTCATCTTCTTTTTCTGGTTCATTCTCTTTCAATTTACCATAAGAACGAGGTTTAAATTTCAATTTACCATAAGATCTTGGTTTAAATTTCAATTTACCGTAAGAACGAGCTAAAAAACTTTTCTTTTCTTCTACAACATCTTCTATTTTTCCTTCTATTTTTTCATTTTTAAGATTAAAAATAAGATCTGAGATGTGATTAAAAGCTAAAAGTAATGCAATAGCCATAGGGTCGAATACGAATATGATTAATAATATTAAATAGTTGACAACTCTATCCATAGGTATATTTGATATTTGACTAATATATTTAAGTGGTCCTAAATCAGTATTGTATTCATTGTTATTTAATTCTAATATTTTACTATCATATTTACTTAATGAATCGGTTAGTGAAGATATATCAGAATTAAATTTAGTTATTTCATTATTTAATGTTTCGATAGTTTTATTAGATTCTTTAATATTTTCTTCTGTATTTTTTGCATTTTTTGTACTTGACCAAGTATTTCTTTTGTATAATGTATCTAATCTTGTTTCTTGTTGATTTCTTAAATCGGTCAGTTGATTTATTCTTTTATCTCTGAAGTCAACTTGTTTTTTCAAATTATCTATTTGATTTGTGAACATATTTTGTTTATTCTCTATGATTTTTATTTCATTGTTTATCATACCAAGGTTGGTTGATGTTGATTGATAAGATGCACTTAAAAATCCATATATACCCATAGAAGTAAGTAACATTAAAATAACAACACCAAAAGTCATATAAGTTTTTCTAAACCAGTCTATTGTACTCCAATATCTATGTAAATAACTTACAGCTATAATTTTTCCAAATTCTAATCCACTAAATAATATTATACCGGCTAATGCTGCACCAATAAACAATTTAGATAGACCAAAAATAGAAAAATATGCAGCGGAGCCAGCTAATATAAGAGCGCTTAAACCAACCAATATTTGATAAATTCTATGTCTTAATATTTCCATAACTATTATATATTAAAATTATGATGTTTAAAAAATATTTAGTATATTTGTAGAAATAAAAATAAAAAATATGGAAAATATAGATTATACACAGGATTACTCGGAGATGGTGTTGGTTAGTGGTAAAGATTTTGAAAGACTAAGATTTGGAAATGGACCTGCCGGATTTGGATATCAAATTTTTGATAGAAAAACTAAAAAAATGATTTATCATACATCAACGAAAGAAAAAGCTGCTGAAGCTGTTAATTGTTTACGTGAAGGTAGAAAAGTTCCATCGACAGAAGGTGATGTGTTTTCTTCAAAGATTTTAATTTTAAAGGAAAAACATTCAGAACAATATATTCTTGTTCCGGATCATAAAAAATTATTAGAAATTTCTATAAAAATCATTAAATCACGATTAACACAAAATTATTATTACAAACCAACAAAACCAAATAAACAAGAAATAACACAAGAAGATATTGATAAATTTCCTGAAGGTAAATATAAAGAACAAGCAAAGAAAGATTTATTGTCTTATGTGAAAGAATTAAAAGATTATAATAATGAAATGTCTGATTATTCTTTAATTGAAAGAGGATGTAATGGAGATGGTAATGCCGCTTGGGCATTTCTAAGTGAAAGAAGTGGATATCAATATGAAGAAATAGAGTTAATTGAACCAGACATAGATTATCATGGATAATTAAAAATAAGTTATGATAGGTAGAGAATGTAAACATATAAAAACAGGGCATATTGGTAAAATTACTAAAGAAATGGATGGTACTAAAGATTTTTCAGAACAATGGGGTATCTATTGGTATAGTGGTGCAGAAGGAAAAGAACATGCGATAAGAATAAGAACTATTGGTATGTTGAATCATTGGCAAGATAAATCTATAATTGAAATATTATGATTAAAAATATGAGTAATAGAGAAATGAAAGATTTATTAGTAAAATCTCATATACATATTAATAAAAAATCTCATAACTTATATAAATATGTTTTTAATATAAGTGATATTTCTATGGCTGGAGATCACATGACTTTATGGATACCAAGTGTTTATGATTTAGGATTTAGGTATGTTTTTTTTAATGATATATTGTGGAATCTTACAAAAGATTATAATGCTTATCAAACAAAATATAATTTAGTAAAAAATACTGAAGATGAAATATTAAAATTTATTATTTCAGAATTAAGAATAAAAAAATTGGAAAGAATTATAAAATGACAAAACTTTATACTGTGGCACATACTATATTTTATACATACCATGATGCTATGGTATATGCAAAATATAGATATAGTAGAGGAATGATGGATTATGAAGTTACAGTTGATAATATATACACCGAAGAAGAAAAAAAGAGAAAAAACAGAGAGAAAAAATTAAAAAGAATTTTATTTAATGGATAATTATCCTTATATTTACATAAATTAAAAAATATGACTATTAAAGAACAATGTGAACTATTTTTAAGATATAAATTTGAATATTATATCTTAAATAAGCCTACTATTAGTGATTCTATTTTTGATAAATTTGAATCAGCATTAAGATCTACAGGTGATTCGTTAGCCTTGGAAGTTGTTGATTTAACGGATTTTCCAACTTTTGAAGTTATTAAAAAATTAGGTTTAGATATAGATAAAATTGCACCAGAACAGAAAGTAAAAAATGATGAAAAATATCATAAACATTGGACAATGATGTTAAGTATTGCAAAATTGCAAGTTAATGATGAAGAAAATATACCATATACGGAATTAGATAGATTCTTATCTAAAAGAAAAACAGAAAGATACGAGTGTAGTTGTAAATATGATGGTAACTCTATGAGTTTGATGTATGATAATGGTGTATTAATTCAAGCATTAACAAGAGGTCATGGTGATGAGGGTAAGGATAGAACAAAAAAAATGAAATTATTAGTTCCGAATAGAATTTCGATTACTGGTAAAGTTGAAGTTCGTGGTGAAGTAGTGATATCAAAAAAAGTTTGGAAAGATAAATATTATGATGAAGAAAACTTAAGTAATGAGAGAAATTTTGTTGGAGGAGCGTTAAATAAAGAAGATTATAACGTTGAAGAAATAAATGATTTAGTTTTTGTTGCGTATTCTTTGGTGTCTGTTGAAGATAAAATAACATATATTGATAATACTATGAATGTGTTAGAAGAATTGGGTTTTAATAAAAAACATAAACCGTTTTTAAGTTATATTAAAGACTCTTCAGAATTTGAAAAAATGTATTTTGAGTTTAAAGAATATAGAGAAAATTGTGAGTTTTTACTTGATGGTATTGTTATAAAATATCCTGAGAATGCAAGAACTAAAATGATTTCTAAAACTAAATATCCTGCTTGGTCACTTGCTATTAAATTTGAAAGTCAATTTGCAGAAACTTTATTGCAAGAATTTGAGTGGTCTAATAGTAAAACTGGTGAATTTTGCCCTATTGCCCTATTGGAGCCTGTTGAATTAGGAGGCACAATGAATCGGAGAGCATCTTGTCACAACTTATCTTTTATTATTAAAAATGGTTGTTTTCCTGGTTGTATTGTTAAAATTCGTAAGGCAGGTGAGATCATAAATCAAGTAGTCGAAATAGTTAAGAAATCGCCAAATCATGATGAATATATGAAACAGTTTGAAGATTTCATTAAACAGAGTAAGTAAATTACTCTGATTTTTTTATCATATGAACACATATTTTATCTAACCATTTATTTGTCATTGATTGTTGATAACAACCTCCTGCATTTAATTTAAACTCTTTTTTAGTTTTATATTTTTTTGATTCTAATTCACAATTTTCAAAAGTCCAATAACCTGATGGTTTTATTTTTGGTTTTTTCATGTGTGAACATATCATATCTATTATTTTTCTTTTCTTTGCAACATTGTATATTTTTGTACTATTGTTTTTAAAATCTACTTTTGTTTCATATTTTAGTGCATCCATATGACAAAAATCGTCTGTATATTTCTTTGTTTTGCCACCACCTACACCACCGGTTTTCAATATATTCAACATTGTCCAACCACTATTTTTATACTCTTGAAAATAATATTCTTCTTTTAATATTGCATCATTAATTAAAATATAATCAGTCAATTTTTTTAATATTGGTTCATAGTTTGTTTTTGAAAAATGTTTATAAACTGGACCTCTTTCAAAATGTTCTTTATTTCTTTTGTTTATATTATATGTTAGACCAACATATGCATGATTATCTGGAAATTCATAAACATAAATACATCTATTGTATAAATTCCCTTTTTCCTCCATATGTGAACAAATTTCTTTAATCCACCCTTTTGATAATGATTTTGAATATGCTGATGAATCATTATTATAAAAATCTGTTTTAGTTTTATATTTCAATGCTAATTCTTTACATTTTTCAAAAGAAAAATATCCATTTGGTTTCTGTTTTTCTAACATATGACAACAAATATCAGATAACCAATTATTTTTTAAAGTAACTGTGTATGAACCTTTACCATATTTTTGAAAATCTGTTTTATTTTCATATTTTAATGCTTCTTCTTTACATTTTTCAAATGTCCAATAATTCTTTTTGTTTTGTTTAAGTAACATATATTTACAAACAATATCTACCCAATCATTTTTAACACATATTCTATATAAATTTGGTTCATTTTTTATAAAATCTATTTTATATGTATATGTTTCTGATTTTTTAATACAATAATCAATAGTGTATTCTATTTTTTTATTCATATGTTGACATATATCATCTATCCATTTTTCTGTTAGAGATTTAGTATATGCTGATTTACATCTTTTTTCAAATTCACTTTTAGAATTACATAATAATGCTTCTTCATGACATCTTTCTTTTGTCCAATAACCATTTGGTTTCCTTTTATTTTTCATTATATTATTATTTTTTTTAATTTTTCATCATCTGGATTAATTATTTTAAGATCTTGGTATATTAGCCATTCTATATATTCTGATTTATTTGCAAATGTTTCGTTCAAAATTTCATTCATTTGTTTATTGAGTGATATTGTTATTATATCTTTTGTTTTTTTGCGTTTCATAATTAGAGTTTCTTTTATAGTATATATTAAATAATTAAAGTCAAAAAGTCATAATTGTGAATTATTTTTGAAATAAAACAAAAATATTTTTTCGATATATAATAAACAAAAACTTATTTTTATGTCAAATAAATTAAAACCTGGTAGAGAGAAGAAACCAAAAATATCTATTTCTGTGGATAGTGTGTTAAATGAAGTATTAACAGAACATTTAGATACAAATAATATAAATAGATCAAAGTATATAGAGAATTTGATTAAAAAAGATTTAGAAAATAGAGGATTTAAAATAGATTCTAAATATTAATTAGGTTAATATATAATTATTGTATAAATTTGTATTTAAAATAAAATAAAAAATATGAAAAAATTAATTATGATGATAACACTAATGATGTGTTTTGTAGTAATGTCTTATGGACAAGAAAATAATCAAGATGATATTAATAAACAAGATACTATTATTACTACTGATGGTAGAGTAATTTTAGGTACACAGATAAAATTAAACAACAAATACATCCGATATAATACTAGTGGTGATAAGCAAATAGTATACAATTATATAGATATCGATGGTAATCAGAAAACTATTCTATCTGATAAAATAGAACGAATAAGTTCTATTAAATCATTTGTCAGTCTTGATACAGAAATGAAGTTATCAGATGAAAAACCTCTTTCTGATAATGATCTAAATCTTGGTGGTCGATATATAGAAAAGGGTGGAATGACCAAGAATCTGGCATTATTTATAAACTTAGCAGGAATTTCCGCTGTTGGACTAGGAGTTACCGAAGGTAGTAGTATACTTATCAAATTTGGTGCTGCACTCACACTTATATCAATACCCATCAACATATCAGGTAACAATCAGATTTCAAAAGGCGGAAGACTGATTAAAAATTATAAAGTTAAATAATAAATAATAACAAAAACAAACATGAAAAAATTAATTATGATGATGACACTAATGATGTGTTTTGTAGGAATGTCTTATGGTCAATGTGTATCAAATGCTGGAACAGATGATACGTTAAATTGTTCAACTTCATCAGTAGTTTTAGATGGTTCTGGTTCTTCATCTGGAATGAATTATTTGTGGACAACTACAACAGGAAATATAGTTGCAGGGAATACTACTATATTTGCTTTGGTGAATGCTCCTGGTGTATACACATTAACTGTTACAAACACCACTAATGGTTGTGTAAATTCTGATGATGTGTTAGTTTCAATAGATACAATCAAACCAATTGCTAATGCTGGTTTAGATATGATAAGAAATTGCTATAATCCAACAATTATTTTGGATGGCACAAGTTCTTCTTTAGGTTCAAATATTACTTATTTGTGGTCAGGTTCTTCTATTACAAATGGAAATACTGCTACGACAACTATTAGTGGCACAGGAAATTATATATTAACAGTTACTAATACTACTAATGGCTGTACAAGTACAGATGTATCGGTTGTAACATCAAACTTTACACAACCAGGGGCAAATGCAGGAGGTTTAGATACTATATGTTCAGGAAATAGTTTAGTTTTAAATGGAACAACTACCACTGGTGATGTTTATGTTTGGACAACTTCTACCGGAAACATTGTATCTGGAGGCTCAACTTTAACACCAACAATTAATACAGGAGGAACATACACATTAACTACCACTAATACCACAAGTGGTTGTACTAATTCTTCAAATGTATTTATTCATGAAACTTTTGTTTCTGCAATAATTGTAGCCGATCCTATATCAGGTCAAGTTCCATTAACCGTTAATTTTATGATTAATGGAATTGCAGATAGTTCGTATTGGAATTTTGCAAATGGTCAAATTTTTGGAGATACCAGTAATTTAAGTATTCCTTCTCCAGTTATTTATGAAACCCAAGGAACATATGTTGTAAGCTTAACTTCGACTAATGGACAGTGTTCTGCAACAACTCAAATTACTATAAATTGTGTAGATTCTACTATTAGTATCAACGAATATAAATTCGATAATTATAATATTTATTTAAAAAATAATAAAATAGTTATTAAATTAAATGATAATGAAAAACACGATATTATTATTTATAATATTTTTGGACATACTATACTAAATAGTATATTTTTTGATAATGTTGAATATGATTTTAATGTTAAAAATGGTTTATATATTATTATGATAGATGAAACCATACCATATAAAATAATAAAATAAAATAGAATAAATGGAAAACTTGGGTGTGTCATTTTATTATGAACTTGTTCATGATGATATGTATAAAAGTGTTTGGATTCAAGATGAATTGTATAATGAAGAAATGATAAGAAGAAAACAAAAAATTAGAGAAAAGAAATTAAAAAATATAATATTATGATATTAACCTATGTATTTGCGTGTTTATTTGTTGCAGGATTAATTTTATCTGCATATTTATACATTATATTGAAAAAGACAAAAAGTGTTGTAGAAGTCTTAAAAAATAGTATAAATGTTTTAAAAAATTCAATAGAAGTAGAATTAATAAAATTAAATCATAGAGAAGGTTTTTATGATGGTAGTTTTAATTTGGTTTCTGCTAAAGACGAACATCACACATACAATTATAGGCTTTATGTTTATGAAATGGAAAAATATAAAAATGGATATTCAAAATTAAAAATTCTGAAAATTGATATTGTTCGAGGTTTTGATAATAAACAATACGAATATATCAAAAAACTTGCTACTGAAAATTTCTTAGAGATACAAGAAACAAAGAATATAACATTTTTAGATAGGGATATAGATATCACACAACTTAGAAAAGATAAATTAGAAAGAATACTTAAAGAAGAATAAAATGGGATTAGATATAGGTTATGGTGTTATAAAACAGATTGATAAAAAAGAAGATATAGATGTTCATTATGAAAATGGTGATTTTGTTATATTGAATAATAGTGGCTTTATATATCAGTTGGGTTCATTGAAACAAAATAGTGTATATGAATATTGTGGTAATGGAAGTTTTCGAGCTGGATCATATAGTGGTTATAATTCATTTAGAAAAGAATTGTTGGCTTTAGTATCAAGTGAAAATATAGAAGATTATTGGAAAAATAATTCAACATTTATAGAATATAGATATATTGATATGAATAGAGAAAAAAAATTAAATAATATCTTAGAAAATGGTAATTCGAAAATAAAAATAACACCATTTTTAGAACTTATTTATTTTTCAGATTGTGAAGGATTAATTGGACCAGAAATATGTGAAAAATTATATAAAGATTTCATAAAATATAATGATGTTGCAAAAGAAAAATTGAGTGAATGGCATTATGAATTATATTGTGAATTTATGAAATCGACAAGTATTACAGGTTGTGTTCTTCATTTTCATTAATAAAAATATTGTATTAGACTACATAAAAACAAATATATAATAAAAAATAATTTTATATATGAGTGATGAAACAGTAAAAATAAATATTGCGATACTTACTTCGGGTGAAGATCACAATACAGAAAATTTAATACAATATTTTGAACCTTTTTTAGACGCTGATATATCTTGTATTATTTCGAATAATGATATATCAAATAATTATAGAAGATATAAAATACCAAAATACATAACTGAATGGTATATTGAGATTGATCAAATTCTAACCAAACATAATATACATTATGTTGTATTGTGTGGATATTCAGATAAAATACCAGTTAATTTCTGTAATAAGTACAAATGGAAGATGGTAAACATACAATCTTGTTTACCAAAACATATTGGTGTAAGTTTAAATTCAGATGATATTCATAAATCGGTTATTAGAAGTGGTGATGAAGAAAGTGGTATAACAATACATTTTGTTGAGAGTGAATATAATAATAGTTCAATAATATTTCAAAAAACTATAAAGGTTGGTAATGATACTTGGGAAGAATTGAAATCCAGAATTAATGATTTAGAACATAAGTTTTATCCAACAGTCGTAGAAAAATTAATAAAAGGTACGTATTCGTATCTATATAACGAAAATGGAACGAATTAAAAATATAAAAGAATTATCCATTCATTTAGAAAAAAATGGATATAAAGAAGAAGATATAAATGATTTTGTTGAATTGGTAAAGCCGTTTTATGAATTTTATGATTATATGTCAGAAACATATAAAATGGATTATGATCAAGTAGAAGAAGATTCATCAAAATATTCAGAATCTATATTCAATGAATATTTAGAAGATATGTCTACTTCTGAATCACCAATGAAATTTATGATGGAGATAAGTGGTAATATAATGGAAAGATATGCTAAAAAATATGAGTATGTCGATTCTGAAAAAGTTAAAATAGCTTTGAATACATATACTGAAATATTAATTAAATCAACATTAGGTAAATAAATTATGGAAAAAATAAAGGCAATATTAAACAAGATTAAACCAGTTATTAATAAAACATTATCGATAATTATATTGGTGACATCTATGACAATATCTTTTTTAATAGGGACTAAATATGAAAGTATAGTGAATGTTAAAAAGAACATCGTTAAAATCAAAAAGGAACAGGTTAATATAGCTGTTGATGAGAATAATCATTTGATTATTATTGATAATAAAACAGGTGATTATATCATATATCAAGATTCAATAGGTCAGACAATATTTAAGTTATATGCTAAAAATATTTGGGTAAAATGAATAATGTTGTATCGTATTTCATATTAATATTATCATTTTTGACATTATATTTATGTTTGGTTGATAATAGGGCTAATGTAGTAGGTGATTTGGATATGTCAAATGGTTCAGTAAATACAACAAAGTCTATACGTACATATGAGTTGATAGAGAGTTATTCAAATAAATATAAAATACCAAAATATATAGCTTATAATATTGCATACAAAGAAACAAGATATAAAGGTCCATTTCATAAAGATTATGATCCGGAACAAACATCAAATATGGGTGCTGTTGGACCAATGCAAGTTATGATCGAAACCGCTAATGGAATAAATAATGGTAAGGTTAGTCGAGAAGAATTAAGAACCAATTTGTCTATTAATATAGAAACAAGTATGAAATTATTGAACAGATTATATAAGAAGTATGGTCGTTGGGATATAGTTTGTGGTTGTTATAATACTGGTAGACCAATGATAAATGAATATGCTGTATTTTGTTCAACAAATAAAGATTATAAAAATAATTGGGATGTTAATTAATAAAAAATAAAAAATTATGAATATAGGTAGTGGTTCAAAATATCCTGCAAACGCATTAAGTAATTTTTCACCACACACTTTTGTTTTAGATGGTGTTGTGTGTAATAGTTTTGAAGGCTTCATTCAGAGTGTCAAATTTAAATCACCTGAAATGCAGGTTGCTGTGTGCGCTCTTGTTGGTAAAGCTGCAAAATTTAAAGGTAAAGGTAAAAAATGGTTTAGAACACAAATACTTTACTGGAGAGGTGTTGAAATTGAAAGAGAATCTGATGAATATCAAGAGTTGTTAGATAGAGCTTATAATGCTATGTATGAACAATCTCAATCATTTAGAAAGGCTTTGGCTGCATCAGTTGGTGCGACATTGACTCACACTATGGGTAAAAATAAAAAAAGTGAAACTGTTTTAACAACACAAGAATTTTGTTCAAGACTAACGATATTGCGAGATTATGGTAAATTATAAATAATTGAGGCAACCTTTTTAATAATAAATATGTCTTATTAATATGGATAAGAAAGATAAAAAATTTTTGATAGGTATGGGAACAATAATATTGATAATATTATTGGCTATATTTTTAACAATGTAAAAAATATGCAAGATATTAAAAAGATATTTGATTTAGTTGAATTGAAAAAATTGAAAAACGATGCGGCAATTAATCAAAAATATGAATTAGCTGCGATTTTAAGAGATCATGAAAGATTTTTGGAATCTGAAAAAGGTTTAGAATTTATTAATAATTGTAAAAGAGAAATTAGAGAGAAAAAATTAAAAAGACTTTTTTAACCATATTTTTTTAATATTTTTTTAATTAATTTTTCATCTTCAATTTTTAGTGTATCGATAATTAATATTGTATTATATATTGTATCGTTGATTATTATTTTGTTGTGTTCTGGTTCTTCATATTTTTCAATTTTAGAAGAAACTATAATATCTTCTGAATCGTCATCTTCTACAGATGCAGGAGTTCTTACAGGAGTTCTTGAAGACTTTGATCTATTTAATGTTTTGATATTTTTGATGTCTGATATGAGTGAATTTATTGTTTTGTTGTTTTCTAAATTTTTATTTTCTAATATGTCAGCGTCTTCAACCGTTGATTGTATTTGATAACTTAATGAATCAATCATTTCAATCTGATTTTTATTATTATTCTTGAAATTATTGAATTCGTATGATTTATATGAATTATATAATTTATCACCTATGAAAATAGATAATACTATAATTATTATTGATATAATTAAAATTTTTTCTATTTTTACTATATTCATTTTTTACTTAAGTCAGCTATTTTTATACTCAATGTTGTTATATCATCTTGTAATTTTTCAATTTTAATATCTTTTGTTGTATTTTGTTCCATTAGATATTTAATTTGATCAGCTTGTGTTACTTTATTATCAACATATAAATATATAATGGCTATTAAAGCTAAATATAATATAGCTTTCGTTGGGTCTTTTGAAAATTGTTTGAATGAAACAGGTAATTCCATAAAATATTTTATTTTAATTTTATATATAAAAATTGAAATATAGAAAATAATTATTATCTTTACAAAATGAAAGTACATAGAAAAGAAAAAATTGATTCTGCTGAGTTCGGTAGATTGAAAGAAATACGATACAATTATCATAAATTTTTATATGGTAAATTTAAAAGACGAATTAGAATAAAAAGATTAAAAAATATTAAATAAACTTTTTTAGACAAATAAAATATAATATATAAATACAAATAAACATTAAGATGTTATAGATTAATACATACATAAATTACAACAGAAGTCATTGCGGCTTGTACTATACTTGAAAGAGTTGTGCAAGGTGCAATGGCTTTTTTGCGTTATATAAAAAATTAAAAACAAATAAATAAAAATAAGATGAAAATAGAAGTAGAATTAGAAGAAAGATATAAATTAACATTTGAAAATAGTAGTATGTGTATGGGACAGTATTATGCAGAAGATGACTGGAGTATTATTGTTTATGGTAGAAGTATTATAGATGATGTATTAGAAATGAAATATCATTATAGATATAGTGATTTACAGTATAATGGTGGTGATATAGAAAAAGTAGATGTGATATTATATGATGGTAATATTATTGAAATTCCAAATACGGAAAAAGAATATAAAGAATACACAATGTATCAAATATATGAAATGACTTTTAAATCAACAGAAGAATTGAAACAATTATTGAGAGAAGAAAAATTAAATAGAATATTATCATGAGTTGGAAATGTAGTGTATGTTTTTATAGAGAATCCGGTATGTGTTATAATGATAAATTTGCTATAATAGAAGAAATACCATTGAATAGAAAAGGAGAAAAACTGGAAACGGCTATAATAAAATGTGAAAATTATAGCAATAATATTAAAAATAAGAGATTATTAAAATTAAGAGAAGAAAAATTAAATAGAATATTAAAAAAAATAAATTAAGAAAACATGAATTAGATTAAAAAATTAAGAGTGGTTACACATCGTAACTTAGACTTTGGTCAACAAGCCGTTCAATTAGGACATGCTGGTATTACATTTCAACATGAACATCCGGAAATTTCAAAAGATTGGTACACAAATTCCAATTATTTGATATTTTTATCAGTTGAAAATGAAATAGAATTATCAAAATTGATTCAGAAATGTAAAGATAAAAATTTAGAACATACAGTATTTATCGAACCGGATTTAAACGATTCAATTACGGCAGTTGCTATTGGACCATCTAATGTCGCTAGAAAAATTACAGGTCATTTACCAAAAGCGTTTAAAGAGATAAAAATAAATCAAAATTATGAAATCGAAAATAACATTAAGTAATTTGGAAGACAAATCAAATAAAAAATTGATGAGTATGATAAATAAGAATAATATCAGAATCAGTAGATTAGAAGATATTATTAAATTTTCAAATGATTTTGATATTGAATTGTGTGAAGTTCAAAGAAATATGATTAATGATAAAATAAAATTTTATACTGAACAGGTTTATAAAATAACATATTTTATGATATGGAAAAATTATAAAGTTAAAGATGAAAATTTTATTTGTTTTTGGGATATTAAAAAAGAAGAAGTTGAAAGATTAAGACAAAAATATAGTAGAGTAAATAAATTTAAAAGAATATTAAAATGAAAGAATTAGCAAAAGATATATGTGATAGTATTTCACACAACCTTTATAAACATGAAGATTATTATGATTACACTCAAGGAATGAGACGTTTTAATGATGATGAAGAAAAAGAAATTCAAGAACTATATTTTAGAAAAATATGAAAATAGAAAAAGAGAAAATAAATTAAAAAGAATATTAAAGGAGGAAAAATTATGAGTGTAGTAAAACAAAACGAAGTATATGTGACATATGGTAGATTTACAGATAATTCTACTTGTCAAGAGTGTAAAAAACCGGATAAATATTTAGTATTATCTGGTGGTGGTCAATTATCAAATTTGGAAGGAAATTGTTGTGATGATCATTTGAATTATTTTATAGAAGAAGGTAAAAAAACTTTATTGAAATATAAAAGAACAGATATTAAAGTAAAATATCACAAAATAATACTTAGAGAAAATAAATTAAAAAGAATATTAAAGGAGGAAAAATTATGAAATTAACAGAAAAAAATTTAAAAGATTATTTAAAAACAAAAGAAGAAATGGATTATTTGATACATGAACGAATAACGGAGATAACAAAAAAATT
Organism: uncultured Cellvibrionaceae bacterium; assembly: GCA_964499225.1. Classification (GTDB taxonomy): domain Bacteria; phylum Pseudomonadota; class Gammaproteobacteria; order Pseudomonadales; family Cellvibrionaceae; genus Cellvibrio. The sequence goes on from CAZCJR010000003.1 coordinate 80,914, forward strand.
AATTGAATATGGTGCATATAGTTTTATGAAAAATTGGAGTGTAGATAATATAGAATATGATGAAGACAATGTTTTAGTTACAATATATGAATCATGGGCTTATGGTGGCTACGATTCTTCAAATATATCTTTACCACAAAGTTATTTATATGATGATAATTATGAAGAAAAAATTAAATTAGATTGTGAAAATAGAAAAAAGTTAAAAGAAGAAAATGATATATTGAATAAAGCGAAGAAAGAAAAAGAAAAAGAAGAAAAGGAAAAAGCTGAATTCATCAGATTAAACCAAAAATTTGGTAAAAAATAATTAAAAAGGAGGGTAATATGATGTAGATTATTAGAGCACCAACGTAATGTTGTTTGATAACACAAAGAATTAAAAAAATTAAAAATAAAAAATAAATAAAAAAATTATGAAAAGAATAGAATCAAACAACAGCGTAGAAATATTTAACACAGTTAAAGAAGTGATTAATCACGTAGAAACAATTTTAAAAGACGAAAGATATGAATTATCTGGTAGTTTAACACAATTCAAAACAATGGATATGATGAAGGTTGTATCAGAATTGGGTGTAAGAGATAAAAAAAGATTAAAAAGAAGATTGAATAAAATTATAAGTAAAAACACATTAAAGTCAATCAATTCTTTATTAAGATTTTTATCTAAAAAATCTAATATTGATATTGTTAGAATTGATGAACCAAAACATGAAGAAATTCAAAAATTAAGAAAAGATTGGAAAGTATTACAAGCACAATCAGATGCCGCACTTTTAAAATATAAAAATTTAAAAGGTGATTATTATAAAATAATAATAGAACAAAAACAAGCAGCATAAAAAATTATAGTGTCTGGGACGGATAAACATACTTTATCCGTCCCAGACACTATAAATAAAATAAATATTTGATATGAAAAATAATATAATAAGAAATAAATATGGTTATGATTGTAATTTGAATAAGAAATACGGTGTTGAGTGGGGTTTATACGGTTATGAGAATGGTATAAAGACAAAAAATAAAATACATTGGTGTAATTGGAAAAGATATAATACATTATTATCATCGATTCAAGCTTATATGGATTTTACTAAAGATGGCTCTATGTATAGAGTAGTTGAAATAATCTATGATGAAAGTGAATTTCCAGGATTTTATTCTAAACCATTTGACCTTAAAATTTTAGAACGAGAAAATAAATTAAAAAGAATAAATGAAAAAAAACCTGAATAAAATTCAGGTTTTAATTGTTTATTATAATAAGTCAGCTAACAAAATATCTACATCTCTCAATTTATCATCAAGAATTTTAAATACAATTTTACCTCTTTTATTGTGTATAAAAGATTTACCTTCCTCTGTATTTGATATATTTGTATATTCATAAATATTATTTCTAATACTATTTAATATATCTTCAAATGGAGAATCAACAGCTTCCATTTCTTCGCATACATATTCTATATTGTTTTCTTTCAACATAAGAATATATCTATCATCAACAACTTTAACAATAGCATCTTTATATGTTTGTTTAATATTTGATATTGTAGAATCAGCTACTTGGCTAACTTTACCCAAATCAATAGAACCGCCTTTTGGACCTTCTTTTAATTTTGATATTTGACTTTTAACGTCTAATGTCATAGATGGGCTATCACCACTACTTTCGTTGAATTGTTGCCAATTTTTTATCATTTTTATCATATTATTTTTTTAAAAATATTTCAATACCATTAACATCTATTCTTATGCCTTCGATATTATCTATATTCGTATGTGCTGCATTAGCAATGAAAGGTTTTAATCTAGACCATGAACAATAATTTGTTATGTGTGTTCCTTTATTTGCAAGTTCTTTATCAGAAATATCATCATCAAAAGATTTAACGATTTTTCCATTATCATCTTTAAACATACCCCAAGATTCGAATTTTTTTAAGTGTTTCATATTTGAATTTTTTTATTTATGACAAGATATATAATATACTTCATCAATATAAAAATTTTCACCACAATTTTCACAATCCTGATCATGAATTTCCTCACTGAATAAATTTGCTGGATTTTCATCTTGTTCAGTTCCACAATAAGGACAATACATTTCATTTGGTTCGCAAACAATTTCTTCTGTATTCTCATCCACATTTTTCTTTTTTGGTGTCCAATTACTTTCTTCGTTAAGTTCGTTAAATCTTTTTAGTTTCATTTTATCCGTATTTTATTTTTATCCTATTACACTACCTGATGAATAACCTGTTATATTCTTTGGAAAATCTTGTTCTGATTCAACATAATAACCATTTGGACTTGCAACAACAACATAATCATCACCTAAATCTAATCCTAATCCATTTTCTACACCTTGGTTATGATCATATTTCATTTGATCAACCATATCTTCACCCGTTTCTTTCCATTCTCTTTTAGATTCTGCCATAGCATCTTCTCTTGACATTGGTCCTCTTCCTCCACTTTTTCTATTTTCCCATCTTTCAGATTTTTTATAATGAACCTTAATCATTCTATTAGATACCCAAACATCCACAATATCTGAACCAACTAGTTCATCTACATATTGTTCAACCCATTTTTGAATTCGGTTATTTCGTTCTTCATCTGTTTCACGAATTGGTGTTTTCTCATAATATACATCTTCAAAACTTTTTAAGTATTTCATTGTTTATTTTTCTTTTTTACCACAAATATCTTCTTCGATAGCTTCTAAAGATTTTGTACATCCTTTTCCTTTAACCCAATATTTTTTGATATTGTCAAAGAATTCTGATTTTTTTTCATCTGAAAGTTTAGATGGAGATGAAACATCATAGCATTTAAGCATATGTTTAAAGTATTCTCTATATTCAGTTTGTAATTTAGATAAAGCTTCATTTATTGCATCCGTGTTTTCTGTAACGTTTTCGTTGAATTGTTTCCAATTTTTAATCATAATTTTTAATTATTTTTTGTTATTGTTGTTATATATTAAATTAAATATTCATTTTTTTTAATTCATTTTTTTTTGTGCATTGATATTTCCTTTATATGTTTCAAAACTTTTTAAATGTTTCATAAGTTATAATCTTTTTTTAATTTAGTGATAAGATATTGACTAACCATGTCATTAACTTTAATTTCATCTATGTCAGCAATACTTATTTTTAATGTTTTTGATAATTTTTCTTTAGTTGAACCATCACCTGGTGCAGTAACTAATTTATATTCATTATAATTAAGTTCAATTATACAAGTATAAAATTGTGATGATGTACCTTTTGAGTGAAAGTAAGGACCTTCAATATCGAAATTATAAAATTCGTTTAGAACTATACCAGCTTCTTCATATAATTCTCTTCTTAAACAGGCTTGTGGTGATTCACCATCTTCAATAGTTCCTGAAACAACAGTTAAGAAACGACCAGATAATTTATTTATATTGTTTTTATATTTATATTGCCAAGGTGTAACTGGCTCAGATCTCATTAAAATATAACCTTCATCTTTAAAATATATTAGACAAGTAACACAATCTTTATCGACTACAAATTCATATTCATTCTCTTTGATAACTTTTATATAGCCATCATAAACAACAGAATCAATATCTTTTTGAACTTGTGTAGCTTGTGCTTTCTTAACTTTTGTAAATTTTTCCATTATAATATTCTATTTCTTTTAATTCTATATATTATATATTTTCTAAACATATATAATTTATTTAATTACATATTTTGGTACTAAAATAGTAGTAACAGGATATTCTTTATAACCTTTTTCTTCATCCCAAATAAGAAAATATGATTCATAATCATGTTCCAATTCAGTGAAACCATTGCATTTTATAGGATATGTATTTTTACTTGCATTAGGATAAAACACATCACTCAAATATCTTGATATTTTGTTTATATTCTGTTCATATTTAGACTGACCGTTAATGAATTTATCTTTAGTATCAATAAATCCTTCTAATTTTTTTAAATGTTTCATTTATTTTAATTTTCTTTTTATATCTGTTAATTCATCTATTTGTTTTACCAGATCTTTATTTGAAATATTCAATTCGATAAAATCTGTTATTTCTGATAAAGCATTATTTTTATCTAATTTTTTACCAATTATATCAGAAGCTTTATCTAAATCGGAATTAGTCATTTCAAATGTTTCAAATGTTTTTATATTTTTCATTTGTTTTTTATTTTTTATATGGTACTAATTCATAGTCATATAAACTTGAATGTATATCTTCACCAGTTTCATCATCTACAAAATCATATAATCCTTGACCTTTAATAAAATCATCATATCCAGGATGTTGATTTGTATTTGTAGCTACGTGAGTAATTCTTAATGGTCTGTTTCTAAAATCATCATAATTTTCATTATCATTATTAGGTTCAACCATTACTACATCTCCTTCTGTATAATCAGGATATGCTATATCTTCATCAGTATCTTCATCAGATTCGTAAAAATATTCATATGTTTTTAAATGTTTCATATTTTTTTTTATTAGTTTTTTATTATATATTAAAAATGATAATTGATTTTTAAAGTTTATCGCCTTTTTTAGTATTACATTCACTGCACATTGTATCTAAATTATTAATACTATCTGAACCACCTTTACTTTTAGGTTTTATGTGGTCAATCGTCATTAATTTAAAATCTTTTGTATATAAATCAATATGAATTGCACCAAACGAATCCTTTGTTTTTATTAGATATTTACCAATTCTTGGACAAGAAACACATTTAAGTCCTTTGTAGTGAAATACTCGCAATCTTCTATGTTTTTTATATGTGGTGTCTAATAATTCGATAGGTAATATTTCAATAGGTATATATTTGTGTCCGATTCTAATTGGAACTAATATAGTATCACCATTGTATGTTAATGGTATTGACATTATATATTTATTTTGTTTGTGTTTGTAATGTTGTTTAACATCTTTTTTGTATTTATCTAAAATATTAGAATATTTAATTTTAAAAAAAGTCATAGATTTTCTCATGATAGTATGTTTGTCTTTTATCTTATAATAATCAGACACTATTTTATAAATGTTAGAATCTTCTTTGTCTTTTTTCAATGAAACGATTTCATTGTATATGAATGATGAGTCATCATTACCAATAATATCTTGTATATTATTCATATCATTATTAAAGTCTTCGAAAAATGCGTAAGTTATAAGATATTTCATTTAACTATATATAAAAAAATAAAAAAACAAAACAAGAATAGATTTATATAAATGATTATGACTTATATAAACACACCATTCAATTATACTGGTTCGAAATTTAAATTACTTGAACAAATTATACCAAAATTAGACTACAATAAAGACTATTTTGTTGATTTGTTTTGTGGTGGTGGCTCAGTATATACGAATGTTGTAGACAAATATAAGAAGGTATTAGTCAACGATATAATAACAGAATTGATAGGAATACATAAGGGATTAGTATTATCAGATGATATTATAGAACAAACAAAATTATTATGTCCTGATAAAGAAGATTCACAAGCCTACGATAAATTAAGAAATAGTTTCAATGAAGATAAATCACCTGAAAAACTATGGGCACTTATGCTAAGTTGTACAAACAATATGCTTAGATTTAATCAAAAAGGTGGTTTTAATCAAACTTTTGGTAAAAGAAGTTGGAATGATAGTACAACGAAGAAAGTGGACACATTTACAGAACATATAAGACAATATAAAGACAAATTGATATTCACATCTAAATCATTTAAAGAAATCAATTTAAACAAACCTTCGATGGTTTATATAGATCCTCCTTATGGTTACGTGAAAGAAAAAAATGGTAATATTGGTACTAAACAAATAAGCGAAGCTGGATATAATAATTATTACTATCAACAAGACGATATAGATTTATATAATTATTGTCACAAGTTAAATGATAATAGTTCATCATTTATGATTTCTGGTGTTTTGAAACATGATGATAAAATATGTTGGATATTGGATAAATTAATTTCAGATGGTTTTAACTATAAAGTTTTGAATTTTGATTATAATAAAGTCAGTAGAAAAGGTGATAAAGAAACAACAGAAATAATTATAATGAATTATGAATAAAAATGTATATGTAAATAATAATATATTTCTTCATTGTCCAAAATGTAAAACAGCTTTTTATCCTCTAAAGGGATTTTTTGAGGATAGACAAAATTGTATTTGGTGTGGGTCAAAATATCTTGTTTTTGATAGTAGAGAAGATTATAAAAATTATTTAAGAAATTTAAAATTAAAAAGATTAACTTGATAAGAGAAAATTATGTGTTACATTCTGGTGGTGCAAAAGGTGCAGATTCTCAATTTGAAATTATTGGTAGAGAATTTGGGTTGATTCATTTTAATCATTATTGGTATCAAAAGAAAAATCCATTTTCTAAAATAGAAGATGAGATTTCAAAAGAAGATTATCAAGAAGGTGTAAAAATGGTTTATGAATCAAATAAAATACTTAAAAGACAGAATATCGATAAGTATATGCACTTATTAGCAAGAAATTGGTCTCAATGTAAATATTCTGATGCAATCTATGCCATTTCAACTTTTAAATCTAATAAAGAGGTTAACGGTGGAACTGGTTGGTGTGTTCAATTCGGAATATTAACAAATAAAGAAGTATATGTTTTTGATCAGGAAAAAGAACAATGGTATTATTGGAATGGTAAATTTGAAGTTTGTGTGACTCCAAAATTAACTGAAAACTTTGCTGGTATAGGAACAAGAGAGATTAATGAAGCCGGTAAAAAAGCTATAAGAAATGTCTATGAAAAAACATTTAAGAAATGATAAGAGTTGAAACAATAGAAGATGATTTAATAATAAATAAATATTATTATGATCATGGATTCAAATGGATTTCTGTCGAAACTTTTGAAAAATATAAAGAAAAAAGATTAAATAGAAAAGTATTCCTTGTATATTATATTTGGGATTTAGAAAGTATGAAAAAACAAAGAAATAAATTCAATGATTCAACGATTAGAAAAAATGATATGTATGTAATGAGTTCATCAGAATATATTCAACAAATAAGACAAAAAAAATTAGAAAGAATATTAAATATTTAAAGTTCACCTTCTCTAACAGGAACCGGAATATTATTTGTTGAATCAAATTCATGTTTGTTATCTTGTTCAGGATCAGTTATTAATGGTTTTCTACCAACTGGTTTAGAATTAGGATTAGAATTTAATAATAATTTATCAACGTTTTGATCAACAAATTTATTTATATCTTTGATTATAAATTCATTGTGAACTTTTTTTGTTTCGTTGCAAAATTCTATAAATATTTTAATTTTCTTCATTTAAGTTTATGTGCGATATCTCGTCTTTTGGTTTTATCGAAATGTTGGGAATTATCAACAATCCAAGCATTATCATATAAAGGGAATAGTGTATCAAAAGTTTTTTTAACTCTATTGTGATAATCGATAACAACTTCATCAGAAAGTTTTCGTTCTCTTCTTTTATTTCTTTCTAAAGCTGTGTCTATATCACAATTAACAAAAACCATGGTTGTTACATAACCTTTTTCTTTTGCAATATTAATAAGTTCTCTAATTAAATCTACGTGAGTGCCTACGGTATCAAATATAATATTTGATAAATGTTTATCGGTATTCATTAGAGTAGACCTTAATAATTTTATTGTTCTATTTCTTGGGTCTGTTGATGAGTGTGTATGTTTTAATATTTTTTCATTATCTTCTGGAACATTTAGATTAAGACCTACTTTTTTAGCTACTGTTTCTCTTTCACTATCAACATTAAATGTTTTTGCATCTCTAATATTGAATAAATTTCTTGAAACCGTCGATTTACCCGAGCCTGGTCCACCAAGAAGAATTATAAAATTTCCTTCATTTTGGTTTTCAAAATTAACGACTTTACCCTCATTTATAAAATTAAAATATGATTTCATACACTATATATTTTTTTATTAAAGTAAAATTTCGTATTTTTGTATATTAATAAACAAAATATAAAATAAAAGATAAATAAAATAAAAAATTTATGAATTTGATAATATTTGATTGTGATGACACCTTTTGGGAATTACCATATGATGAAAATGATAAGTATATGAAATTACCAGAGAGTTTGAAATATAATTTTAAATACAGACAAGAAATAGTTGATATTTATAATGAAAGGAGAAAAGATCCAAATAATAAATTTGTGATATTAACAAATAGAACAGAAAAAGTACAAAAAATTGTTCTTGAAAAATTAAAAAAAGAACAAGATGTTGAATTTGATTATTATTTATTTAGAAATAAGGATAGAAATAAATCACATAGGTTAAAAGAACTATTATTATCTTTGAAAGGTGTTAAGTTGGTAGAATTTTATGATGATAAACAACGACATGTTGATAGTGTGAGTAAATTGAGGTGGTATTGGAGATTTTTAATGATAACATTTAAAACATATAAAGTATGAAAATTTTTAAAGTAAGAATTGATAACGATCCGGGAGGATGGAAATCAGGTGAAGATCACAGTGAATTAGTTTTAGCTGAAACTGAAGAAGAAGCGATCAATAAAGTAAAAAATGGTTGGGGTAACACATATAATTATAAAAATAATTATCGAGAATATGGTATTGGTGAAAAATTTAACGCACCACATATCAGTAAATTTGCAGATATATCTGCATCGGAAATAAAATTCGATGGTGTTGAGATAACAACAGTAAGAGAAGAAAAACTTAAAAGATTATTGAAATGAAAACTAAAGTAAGATTATCTGGTACTACGAATTCTAAATTGGCTGTTGTGAAAGCACTAAAAATATATAGTGGTTTAGGTTTGAAAGATGCCAAAGATGCTTGTGATAATTTTCTTTATGATTTAAAAAAATATTTTGAATTTGAAATGGAACAATCTTTGGTATCAACAGCTAAAATAGAGTTTGAATCATTCGGTATAAAATTTAATATACAGAATTCAAGAGAACAAAAAATGAAAAGAATATTATATGCAGATCAAACTATGTGTATAAAAGATTTAATGAATGATGTTTCTCATTGGGAAACATTGGGAGTTATATCAGAAGAAGATAAAGAAAAACTTACGTATAATCAGTGTAGAGAAAAAGCTGTTGAAATAATATATGATAGATATGCGGAATATATTAAGGGTGATAAATTTTCTCAATTATATAAAGATGTTAGAAAAATAAATAATAAAGAACAAAAATCTATCGAATTAAAAATTTTAAAATTTAATAAAGAATTTGGTGAATTTGTTAATGAGTTTATGAAGTTTAATGAATATGAATATAAATCTTTGTATAATAAATCTGAACTCAGAACAGAAATGGTTGATGTTTTACAAGTTTTGATGTCAATATATAATCAAATAGAAGATGAAAGTGGTATCACTATGAGTGAGATTTTACAAGATATGGTTGATAAGAATAAAAAATGGTTAAATGAGATTAACAACGATGTAATAAATTAAAAATATGAAAACAATAGAAGAATATATGGCTATGCCATTAGATAAACGAATGTTGATATTGAATGATATTGATGATGTTGAATTACGAGCAAAAATTAAATGTTTGAGTGTTGAAGAAACAAAGAAAGAGAAGAAAGAAAAATATGATGAATATTGGAGAAATTATAATAAAAAATTTATTAATAATTATGACATACCAACTATTCCTGTGCCTATTGAGCAATTGCATATTGATAAGTTGATAGAACTAGGAGCTATTACTAAGAAAGATTTAATTATTGGTAAATATTATTATGGTAAATGTAGAAATGCTGATGTGTGTATGTGGGATGGTAAAGTATTTCAACATATGAGATATAAATTTGGTTATTATAATGATAATGTTAATCATTTTGAGGATGATAATGGTTATGATCTTTTTGTGCCATTAAGAATTACTGAGCCAAAAGAAAATGAAATTATAAAATAAAACATTAACAAATAATAGTAATATAAATTTCACAAATCAAATATAAAATATGAATATAAAAAAAGATGTTAGTAGTAAAATACTCGAAAAAGATATATTATTTAATGTAGTTAAGAAACAATTAAAAGAAGAATATATTGGTTTAGATGATGTTATAGATGAAATATGTAATTTAGTAGAACCTTGGTATTTATTTCCTAATGCTCAATTAAGACCAACTATTATAAATCTTTGGGGATTAACTGGTGTAGGTAAAACGAGTCTTATTATAAGAATGTTTTCGTTATTGGGAATTAATAATTTATTAAAGTTTGATACTGGTGAGTGGGTTGATAAAGATGATTTTCAATTAACTGAAAAAATATCTGGTCAATTGAATAAGCTTAAAAAAGATAATATGATACCTATATTTGTATTTGATGAATTTCAACTTGGTAGAACAAAAAATGAAATAGGTGTAGAAATAGATAGAACAAGTTTAAGAGTCGTTTGGGATTTATTAGATTCTGGTAAATTTAATATAATTGAAGAAAAATGGGAAACATCAAGTATAATGAAACTATATAAGAAATTACAATATCTCTTATATGATAAAAATGTTATTGTTAAATGTGGTCGAGTGACTAATAAAAAAGAAGATTGGGATTTAATATTTGTGGAAGAAGATAGTGATGAAATGGTATCAAATGATATTACAGAAATAATAAATAAATATTATTCTGAAGATGCTTTTATACCGTCAGCTTATTTATATACTTTAAGAACTATGAATGATGATATTTTTTATTCTGAGGTTGAAGTGGCTAAATATTTATTGACTTTAAGTGGAGATGAAATATTGACCTTTATCGAAAAAAGTATAGTGAAATCTACTGTTCCAATAGAACATGATTTTTCAGATTCTATTATATTTATTATTGGTAATTTAGACAAAGCATATTACAATAGTGATGAAATGGATCCAGATGTTGATGCTGATTCATTATATGAACACACAAAAAAGATAACACTATCCGATATTAAAAAAACTTTGACACATCTATATAGACCTGAACAAATTTCACGGTTGGGTAATAATCATGTTATTTATAAATCTTTCAATAAAAAAATGTATCAAGATATAATTAAAATGGAATTGAATAAAATTGTGGATAGAGTATCTATGAAATTTGATTTTAATATAAATTTTGATAGTTCTATAAATGATTTAATTTATACTGAGTCTGTTTTTCCAACACAAGGTGTAAGACCAATATTTTCTACAATTACATCATTAATAGAATCATATATTGGTAGAATCGTTGTAAATTCTTTAAAAAATAAATTGGATATTATATCATTGAATTGGAGTTATTTAAATGAAGAATATATAATAAAGTTAAATACTACAACAGTTGATAAAATTTTAAAATATAAAGTTGTGTTGAAGATTGATAATGTTAGAAAGTCTAAAACAGATGATATGCAAGCACTTGTAGGAATACATGAAGCTGGTCACGTTATAACATCTATTTATGCTTTAAATCTTTTACCAAGAAGTGTGTTGAGTAGAACCGCTAATGGTAATGGTGGTGTAACTTTTATTGATTTACCTGATTATGAAACAAAAGAATTATTAATCAATAGTATTATTATGTTGATTGGTGGTTACACGGCAGAAAAAATGATATTTGGTGATAATAATTTAACAAGTGGATCATATTCTGATTTGGAACATACAACTAAAACAGCTTTAAAAATAGTTAAAGAATATGGTATGAATGGTATTCCATTGCAATTTTCTACACCAGATTTTAGAATAAGTGATAGTTCTATATGTCTTAATAATGATGATTTAGATCTAAGTGCAATAGAATTGGTAAAAAAATGTCAAACGAAAACAGAACAAATATTGAATGATAATATGGTATTGTTGCTTCGAATGGGAGAATATCTTACGAATAATTCAAAAATGAATTCAGATGAAATAAAAAAAATGGTTGAAAAATACGGTAGTAAAAAGCCAATATATAAAACCAAAGATAATTATTTCGATTATAAAAAAGTATTAATGGATAAAATAAAAAAAATATGATTATAATAATAGGATTAGTAGTTATTAATGTCATAATGGCATTAGCCTTGGTGTTTGTATATTATAAAAATAAAAATAAAAATGACTGATAACGAATGTCTGATATAAGATTTTATGAAATTAATGGTGAGATATTAACAAAAATTATAAATCCAACTGGTGGATTAAAAGATTGGTTAATTTCTAATGGTTTGAATCCAAATAAATATAGTGTTTTGGATAGCCCAGTTGGTGTTTTGAGGTATTGTATCAATAATAAAGATTCTATGATTAAAGGTAGTATTTGGTCAAAAAATATTAAACCTGATTCATATGATATATCTGATATAGATATAGAAGAATTGGAATGTTGTTCATCTATTATTTTTATTTTTAAAAATCCATTTGATTCTGATTCAGAATTGAGAATTACACCAATTGTTGATAGTGATTCTGTCGTTAGGTTTTCAAGATATAAAAAATTAAGAAGAGTATTATGTCAATTAAACTAACAAAAATATTATCATATGATATGATAACAAAAATATTATCATATGATATGATGAATCCAGGATTTTCGAATGCTTCTTTTAATGAGTTGTTATCAAGTGATGCTATAAAATACTTTTCTGATAAATTTTCAAATAATTATAAAGGTAAAGGTGTTATTAAAAAATTTCCAGTTGGTTTAAATTCACATTTTATGAATTTATTATTTAATATTGTTGATTATGAAAGATGTAAAAAGAATGATGGTCATTTATTAGATATCTTAATAGTTGATAATAGTAATGTTATGTCTAAACAAACAGAAGATTGTTTTTTCGATCATTATGTAAATAAGTTGGTTAATCGTAAAAAATCACAATTATTTTTAGATAATTGTGAAATAGAATTCACAACATCTCAAAAATTAAAAAATCAGAGACATTATTTATTATCAAATTTATTATCAAGTGATCCGGTTGACCTTGTTATATTCATTGATTGTGTTGAAAAAAATTTAAAAAATGAATTAACATATAGAAAAAAAATAAATGGTGAACCATTAGTAAAAACTATATATTGTAACGATGTTGATGTAGATAGTGATTTTTATTTTGAAGATTTAAATAAGTGGTCAAATGAATCATATAAAAAACTTTTAAGAATAGATAAATTAAAAAGAATTTTAAATGATTGAGTATTTTAAAAATATTAAAGGAGTGAAAATATATACAGATGAATATATGGAAGAAGATAAAATTATTAGAGGAATAAAAGGGAATACTATTTATTTTGTCGCTAATCCAAAAACAGGAAATTATTGGTATGCTGAATATAAAAAATATTTAAGAGTAAAAAAATTAGAAAGAATTTTAAATGGAATTGATTGAAACAAATATAAAAACTGATGAAACAGTTGATCACGTTACTGGAGAAAAATACACTGAAGTAATTAGAAGTTGGAAAGTAAAAATTGATAATGTAATATATGTAAGATGTTTAAATAAAAAAGGTGTTGAATGGTATGATGAGACTCCACAAATGAATTATTTATTCGGGTTAAATACAACTTCTTCATCGTCAACATACTTAGAATCTAAATATTCTAATAATCAATTAGAATCATTTTTCAAAACAATGTTTAGAAAGAAAAAATTAGAAAGGTTATGAAAACATTAACAAAGAAAGAATTTATACCATATCTTAAAAAGATATCTGATATATTAGATAAAGAAGAAATTATACACGAATTACCATTTTGTCATATCGATAAAATGGATTTTAATCAAATGTTTATAATTATTCCTGATCATGTTCAGTCATATGATATTAGTCGATTATTTACGTGTTCTACAATAAAAGAACAAGAAGGTATAATTTATACAATTATTGATGATATAAGCGTGAATTTCATAAAAACAAGTGGTGTTGAATGGTTCTATACTTTATTTTATTATTCCTGGAATATATTAAATGTTTTTGTTGATATATTATTGTCTGAAAGTTTCAATTTAAGATACACTCGAAAAGGTTTAAAATATAAATATGAAGATAAAAATATAGACATAACCAATAATATGAAAGATATTTTTGAATTCTTAGAATTAAAATTTCATATGGTGAATAATGGATTTCCAACAGATTATACAATTTTTGAATTTATACAATCGTCACCATATTATGATTCTACTTATTTTACAATGGATAATTTTGAAAAACATGATATAAATTTCGAATATAATAAACATTATTATGAAAAATTTATAGAATATAGATTAGAGAATAAACCTGATAAAAAATCAATTGATGAACAGATAATTTATATTGATGCTTATTTTATGAAATCTAATTTTTTAGAAAAATTGAGTAGTATTCAAATGAAGAAAGAATTTCCTGATATAAAATTTAAAAAAATTATTATCGAACCTAAAGTTAAAACAATAGAAGAATTAAAATTAGAGAAGGAAGAAGAAATTAAATTAAATCGAAAAAAAATAAGTCTTAAAAAGATGGTTGAAAATAAAGATGATGAAGATTTTGATTTTAATATAGAATAAAAAAATAAAAAAAATGGAAGCATATATTGATATCGAATGGATAATGAAAAATATTTTAAAATATAGTGATAGTGATATAAGAGAACATAAGAGAAAAATAAGAGAAGATAAATTAAAAAGAATATTAGGCTTATGACAATTTATGACCAAAAATTAGAAGAATTTAAAAATGAATTAAAACAATATTTGAGAAGTGTTACTGATGTAAATTTGTATTATAGAATTATTAAAATTAACATTAAATTACAACAGGATGTAGATAGAATGAATTTATATGATTTTCTTGTTAAGGATGAAGGTGGTTGGTTAAGAATATATTTTCATTTTAGAAAAGGTGGACAACCAGTATGGTTAGATGATATACTCACACAAAGAAGAAATAAATTGGAAAGGATATTAAAATGAAATATATTGGTAGTAAAAGTAAATTAATAAATAAGATTAAACCGATTATAGAATCATATATAACAGATGATACAGTTGCATATTTGGAGCCTATGGTTGGTGGAGCTAATTCTATCGTTGAAATTGATTGTAAAAAACGAATAGGTATAGATATTAATCCTTTAGTGATTTCTTTATTAAAAAAAGCAAAAACTGATTTAGAGTGGTTTGAGACTTTGCCGGAACTACCAACAAAAGAACATTATATTGATGTAGTTAAATATCCAGAAAAATATTCATTAGAATATAGAGCCGCAATTTTATGTTTTGGTTCATATAATAATAGATCAAATGGTGGATATTATGGTGCTTGTGCTACATCAAAAACAGGTAAATTTAGAAATTATTTTGATGAGGCAAAAAGAAATTTGATAAAACAATCAACAAAATTAAAAAATATAGAATTTCATTGTTCTGATTATAAAAAATTACCTATCGAAAACATTAAAAATTTTGTTATTTATTGTGATCCACCATATAGAAAATCATATTACAAAGACAAAGTATATAGTAAAGATGGTTTTGATTATGAAGTATATTATAAGTGGTGTATTGATATGTCCAAAGATAATGTTGTATTGATGTCAGAATATAATATGCCTGAAGAATTTGAATGTATTTGGGAAATAGAAACAAAAACATCAATGGATAAACAAAATAATCAACAAAAAAGAATTGAAAAAATATTTAAAGTAAAATGAAAGATAGTATTTTATTTTTATTAAATAAATATAAAAATGATGAAGTTGGGTTTAAAGAAGCTTATATGTCGTTAGATATGCCTTTTAAAAAATCTGAAAGAGAACTATTAGAAAATATAGAGGATGAATTATTAGCACAATTCTCAGAAGATATTGCATACGGAATAGATAAACATATTTTATCTGAACTTATTTGGATGTGTAAAGATGATTATCTTAGAAAGGGATTAAGAAAATATAAATTAAATAGAATTTTAGATGGAAAGAAATAAAATGAGAAACTATTTTTTCATATGAGAACATATTTCTTCTAACCAACCTTGTGATTTTGATCTTTTAAATGACCCTGGTGAATTTTTTTCAAAATGAGTTTTTACTATATTTTAATGATTCATTTTTACAATTTTCATAATTCCATTTTATATAAACACCACCTAAATTACCAGTTTTTGATTTATTTAAAATGTTCCAACCATTATTTTTATATTCATTGAGTATTTCTCCTTCTTTGTTAGATGCTAATTCTACATCGATATACTCTGTTATTTTTCTCAAATATGGTTGTAAATTAGTTTCTAATATATGTTTATATACCGAACTTCTTTTATCTCTTAAATGCCTATTATTTCTATCATTAATGTTAAATGTTAAACCAACATACACATAATTATCACTAAATTCATATGAATATATACATCTTTTATATTTATGTCCAATTGTTATCATATGAACACAAATATCATCTAAAAAATTGTTAATATATGCAGAGTTATATGCAGATGTAGATTTTTTTTGAAATTCAGATTTTGTTTTGTATTTTAATGATTCTTCTTGACATTTCTCTTTTGTCCAATAATTAGATTTCTTTTTTATTTCTATCATATGTTTACATATATCATCTAACCAATTGTTTATATATGATTTATAATATGAACCTTTGGAATTTTTTTGAAATTCAAACCTGGTATTATATTTTAATGATTCTTCTTGACATTTCTCTTTGGTCCAATAATTTCTATTTTTTCTTATCATTTCTATTTTTTCTTATTTTATAATCTTTTTTTTGTTTATAGTATATATTAAAAACAAACATCTACATTTTTGGGAATAAAAAAAGACGATAAATTTAAATTTATCGTCTTTTTTTGTAATTGAAATATAGATATTATATTAGTTTTACACTAACGGCATTTAAACCTTTTTTACCTTCTTTTAATTCAAAAGAAACTTCATCATTTTCTCTTATTTCGTCAATAAGACCTGTTGCGTGTACGAAGTACTCTTGTTCATTTTCATCTTTAATAAAGCCAAAACCTTTAGATTCATTAAAAAATTTCACTGTTCCATTCATTTGTTAATTGTATTTTTTTTTAAGTTGTCAAGCCATTTTTTATATTTTGCAGCGGCTTCATAATCTTCATTTTTTACTGCGTTTTCCAATAAATCTTCATAAGTTTGAATTATGATATCTTTTATTTTTTTATCTTTCATATTAAGTATATATTAAATGTCCCAAAAAGAATCTGAATTTTCTTCTTCAATTTCTTCAACAATTTTATTAGACACTATCTCTAACGTGTTATCATCTTCTTCCAAATCATCTTCCATTGATTTTTTCATATCTTCATCTAAATTCCAAAATGAATCTGGATCAAAATCTTCTGAAGGTTTTTCCATTCTGAATTGTTCCGGAATATCTTCTTTAATTACATCTTTGAAAAAATCTTCATTCTCTAATTTAGATTCCAAATTTTCAATCGTATGATCAATAACTCTATTATTTATAAGATTGAAATGATTTTTCATATTATCGAATGTGATAGTAGGCATATATTTAGGATCTAAAATCATCATAGTTCGATTGAAGATTAAATTATCTCTTATTATGTCTTTAGCTGTCGTGTCTTTAATCTTTTTGTAATAAATGATGACATCTACTAGATTATTAATAAATGTGTCTGAATCTATGTTAATTGGATTTGGATGTATCTCTTTATATAATTTATAGACTGTTAAAGAACCATCTTTACCTATTCCTCTACCATCATCATTCATTTTACAATCTTTTACTTTAACACAAGTAGGTATATTATCACCTTTATCACCTTGTAATAACTTACAAAAAGCAAATTCTTCGGCTATAATAGATTTTGTTTTAGTTCTATTCATTAAATTTTCAACATAAATGATAAAATCTGAACTATTATCTAATTCGAAGATATTTTCATTTCGTGTATTTGAAATATGATTGATTGCTAATTGATAATTTTCTGGTAAATAAAGTCTTTCATCACTGAATTTATAATTCCATTGTATATTTATGAATTTTTTATTTAGATCGAATTTAAGAACTTGGTTAATATCAACATCCGAAGCTATAATAACATTAGAATAACCTTGTTCATTTGTTTCTTTTACTATATGTGCAATAAAATCATCTCCTTCTAAACCAGGTAATTCTAAATATTTTACTTGTTTTAAATTTTTTATTATATCTTTTACTTCTTCATATGTTTCATAAACGAAATCCCAATCAATTGTTTCATCTTTTTCTCTTTTACCTTTATAATCTTTATATAATGTTTTGCGCCAGTTTCCACCTCTGGAATCTGAAACAAAGTATAAGTTATCGAAAGGAAAAGATTTTGATAGTTTTTTGAAGTCGTTTAGTAGTAGTTCTTTTAAATCTTGTTTTATTCTTCTTAGTTTTTTGAGTATAAAAACTTGGCGATAAAGTAGGTAATTTCCATCAATTATTATATTTACTAGCATTCAAGTCAATTCTTTTTTACATATAGTACTTATTTACTATTATGTTTTTTTATCCTATTAAAAATGTTTTTGTAATAGGAAATGGTACAGTTAAACCAGGCATCACTTCTCTATCAACTGTGAATACTATAGTTAAAGATTCAAGAGTTTCAACTTTTTTTGGTTCTTCGTTAGACTCATTCAGTATAGTTTCGGTTACATAATTTAATTTAACAGCTGGTTCTTCACCTAATTTATTTTTAAGTTCTGTTTTTATTTGAGTTGGGTCAATATTTTCCATATCAATACTTGAAATATATTCATTGATTTGTTTTTCTTTAAACATTTGTAATTCATCCATTATTTTTATTGTTTCTTTTTTGGTCTTATGAACATTATCATTTTTTTACCTTCTAATATAGGTGTAACGTTATCTGGTGTTCCGACATCACTTAATTCATTTGCAAGACGAAGAAGTATTATTTCTCCTTTTTCTTTGAATTTTATTTCTCTACCTTTAAAAAATACACACGCTTTAACTATATCATTTCTTTTTAAGAATGTGTCGGCATGTTTTAATTTGAAATTGAAATCATGATCATCTATATTTGGTCCGAATTTTATTTCTTTAATTTCTTGTGCATTTTCTTTTTGTTTTTTATCTTGATCTTTTTGTTTCTTTTTTAATTCATATAAAAATTTATTATAATCTATTAATTTGCATATTGGTGGAACTACATTACTATTTATTTCTACTAAATCTACACCTAAATTTTCAGCCATATTCAATGCATCTCTTAATGATAATACAGAACCACTGTTTTCTATGTCGCCAATCAATCTTATTTCATTAGATCTAATAAATTGATTTATTTTGTGAGTAATTTCTTTTTTTAATATTTTTTTTGCCATTAATTTTTTATTTTTTCCTTTGTTTTTTCAATCAATGTATCTACATTTTCATCTTCAAATGTTTCCCATTTACTATCAATTAAAATTTTTACTTTTGGTGATATTTTAATTTTTTCTGTTGATATGACATTTGGTAATTCGAAGAAGAATGTTTTTTGATTTAATTCTTTTTGAGTATTTTTTTCCCAGAAAAAAATAACCCATTCACATGTTGTAGTTTCCATATCATATCTATGTTCAGGAAAAGATTCAGTTATTTTTTTTATGATAGAACGCATCATTATTTTATTATTATTTTTATTTATATATTATTTACCAAATCCTTTAATTTTGTAATAAATGTTACTAAGTGCATTTCCGGATCAATTGTTGTTGTGTATTCTGAATTAAACTCTTTAGTTAAATCTAAAATTTTCATACCATTTTTCATTATAATATTTTCATAATTTTCGATTAAATATTTAAAAAATGGTCTTGATAGATTATTCAATAAATCTTCTGTTTTATCTTTTGGGTAATTATCAGCGACAAAGAAAAAATTCTCATTTACTTTATTTTCACCATTCAATATAAATGTGAAAACATCCAAATTTATAGTGTCTTTATTTTTTAAATATGTTTCAAAGTCACCAGAAATATATATTTCTTGTAGTAATTGAACGGTTGATCTAAAATTAGGAAATGTTCTATTGATTAACGATTCTAATACTTTATCATCTATTATAAATTTCATAGATTTACAAATAGATCTTAAATAATTTATTTGATATTTTTTAAGGTAAGATATTTCTTCTTGTGATTGAGGATCAAAATCAACGATATTAAATCTTGATAATAAAGCTTTATCTTCTTCACTTCTACTAATTTTTTGTATATTATTTACAGTAGCTACAAATCTGACATTCGAATTGTCTTCTATGAACGCTCTTAAAGCCCCTCTCATGTCAGGTGTAGATTTATCAAATTCTTCTAGCCAAACTAACTTAATACCATTAACATCACCTCTTTTACGACCTTTCTTTTTAAATGATATAGAATAATTTTTACAATGATCTTCAATAACTTCTGATATATCTATACTTCTACCATCTTTTGATGAACAATTTATTCTTAATGTATCAAATGATTCTGATATAATATTGATGTATGATGTTTTACCTAAACCACCACTACCAGTAAGAATAAGATTTAATTCTAATTCTTTTTCAAGTAATTTTCTAAGTCTTGGTAATAGAATAATTGGAATTTTACCTTTTTCGGGTATTATAGTATTTGGTCTGAACTTCTCCCAGAACAATTGTTGCTTTAAATTCATAGATATATTTTTAATGTTTCTTTTTATATAAAAAAGTTGTGGGAAGGTTTAAATAAATAGTAAAATACAAGTTAAATTATAAATCTTCTATTGGTATTCGTATATTTTTACCATTTTTAAATTGTGTAGGTGTTAATCCAGTTTCATTTTTAAACTGATGTGATAAATGAGAAACACTACTATAGTGCATTATATTGTACAATTTGATATTGTATATTTTTTTTTGATTACATTTTTTATATCATATTTATTTCATATATTGATAAATTCTTTATTTAATAAAACATTTTTTGTTCCTATAAGTTCGGTTGTAGCTCTTAAAAAATCAGCTACGAAATCTTTATTTTCTGATAAGAATTTACTATATTTATCAGATTTTGAATCTATGATCGTTCCATAAGAACCATTATCTGTGAAGTTTAATTCCCAAGAACCAGAAAATTTCAATTTAACACTATTACCATTTTCGAAATATTTGGTAGCATTTGAAAGATTTACAAAATCCATATAATCTGTTGGTATATTATTTAATGATTTTAAAATGATTGTATCTTCTTGTATTTGTTCAAAATCTTCAGTTGAAAAAATATCTTGAGGTAAAGGTATGACATCAGAATAAATTTTAGAATTTTCTAATTTTATTTCTTCATTTAATGATTTTTGATCATATTGATTACCAAATCTATATTTTAATGTTTCAGATAAATATGTTTCAGTTTCAGTTTTTGATTTTTCAATTAATGAATTTAATTTTTCAACTAATTCATCTGAACCAGATATTGTAAGTTTTTTTGTGATAGCTTCATCAACATCACCATCATAAGTTACTTGTACATTTTCTTTTATAAGAAAATCAACAAGTTTGTTTATTTTAGGTTTTTGTTCTGTTAAAACCTTATTTTTTTCATCTACATTACTAAATTTTTTCATCTGTATTGTTTTATTTTTTTTGTTTCTTTTAAACTTTTTTCTTTTTTCTTAAGTTCTTTCATTAATTCATTGGCTCTATTTACGTAATCTGTACTCATTTCTACGTGTCTTTGAGACACCCAATCTTTATTATTAACGTTTTTGTATTTATTGAAGAAATTATGAATAAGTTTTTCACAAGCATCTATTTGTGCTTGTGTTTCACAAGTTTTTACTGATCCAGCAACTTTTTTATAATCTTCTATAATTTGTTTTTCAGCTTTTTTATCTTTAACGTTTAATTTAGTAGCTGTTGGCACAACATCAACAGATTCAAGAAAAGATTTCCAATTTTTAATAGTTTTCATAATTTATTTATTTTTTTTTGTTTAAATATTAAAATTCAATTTTAAAATATTTATTTTTTTTGTTTTTATTTATTAATCTATGCTTTTATTCAAACCACGACTTTCCTCCTGCTACTTTTTTATATTTTTTACCTTTATTATGCAATTCTCTTTCATTTTCATTAGTATAATCTCCAAATACTATAAAATCTGTATCCCAATTATCACTTTTACTTTTCAATTTATCATATTCTAAACCTTCATCATTAAGATAATTTTCAAATTGATCAACATCTTTTTCATATTGAAATGAATACATGGTTCGATTAATATTTTCGGTATTCATATGTCTAATACTTGTTGATGGAAATTTTATACCAGGTGTTCTTGTAGTAACTATTCCTGCTTTTTGAATTAATGTATTTTTTGAATTGATATATTCTAATTCAGCATCACCATCAAAATTATTATATTTTGATGTACCATCCATAGGATCTATTTCAACAGATTCAAGAAAAGATTTCCAATTTTTAATAGTTTTCATAATTAATTTTTTGTTTCATTAACTAAATCTGTAAGACTTTTTGATTCATTTGCATCCTCACCAAATACATCTTTAAATTTATTATTATATACTTCTTCTGAATCTTCATCAGCTTCTTTTCTCCAATCATTTGGATTTTCAACTCTTTCAATAGGTATTCCCATACCAAATTCTATTATATCACCAATTGACATATTTCTAACTTGTTCAAATTCTTCAGGAGTTAATATTGGACCATTTTTATCATCTGAATTAATTTCATAAAATTCTTGAAATGTTATAGGTGATTCATTCCACACAGATAACCAAATGTTTTCTTTATCTTCTAATTCATTTAAATTTTCTTGATTAGTTTCTAAAACCAATGAATATAGATCATTTTTAGTTTCAATTTTTTCTTGAATAATGTTTGGATTACCTTTATATGATTCTAAAATCTTTATTTTAGATTTAATTATTTGGTTTTCAACAAGTTTAGAAAGTTCTTTAACCAAATCATCTTGTCCAATAAGAGATACTTTATCAGAATCTTCTCCATCCATCTTAGGACTTAATGACTCTTGTATCATGTTATATATTTCATTATACAATTTCATATCACCTGCGTAATGATTCGTATTTTCGTTAATATTTTCAGTAAATTTTTTCATTCCTGTATCTTTATTTTTTTATTATATATTAAATATTAATTTCATTTTTTAATATTCTTTGTAATTTCAATTTTCTATAAAACATTTTACCATTTCCAAATATAGTATTGAGTTTCAATAATTTAACATCACCTAACATACAATTAAGTGTGATTACACCTCTTTTCATATAGTTTGGAATCTTTTCATATAGATCATCTGGTCCAAAAATATTACTAAAATCTTCTTTTATATATTCATTGTATCTTATATCAATAGTATTTAGATCTATATATGAATAATTACTCATATAAATATGTTCCAATTTTTCAATATAGAAAAACTTTATACATTTATATTCACCAATACAACCATTACGTATATGAATATCTTCAATAAGATGTTTCATGAATGGAATACAATTATCACCAAAATATAAATATTTTATTGATTCTAATTGATAATTATTCGCATCATCCATATTATCTCGTTTATGTTCAATAACATAATCAAGATATTCTTTTATTTCTATACTTGATGAAAGAGATAATTGATTTGTTAGATAGATATTATTAATTTTGAATGGTTCTATTTTTGTTATAGCTGAATAAATTAAAGATTCTATTGATTCGTCAATTGTCATATCTATAACATCATCTTCTGTCACACCTGTATTTTCTAAATCATATTCATATTTTACTCGAATCATATTCTTAGTGAATGGGATATTTAAAAATCCTTCAAAATTTTCTATATCATCTTTTATTTTATTTGTTAATTTATTGTTAATATATTCAGCCTTTTCTGAATAATATTCTTTTGTTGTTTCTATCATAATTATTTGAATTTATTTTTTTAATTGATATTATTTGTATATATTTGTAATTATAATGTTTAAAATATAAAAATATGAACATAACTCTATCAGAAGCATTAAAACTCAATATTGATAATAAATTTCAAGTTGAAACATTATTAAAAACTAAAGAAGAAGTTGATAAAATAAATAAATTTTATCCTTGTGAATGTTTTTGTGAAGTACATAAAAATTCAAATGATGGATATTATTTAGATCATACAGATATATTTTTAATAAATGATGTGTGTAAGATTAGAATAAATTATAGTAGTTATACTAAGAAATATTCAATCTATTATAATTCAAATTTTAATAATATATTGGATCATAATAAAATAAGTGAAGTTAGAAAAAAATTTAAAGAACCACAAAAAATTGGTGTGTTAACTACTAAGAAGATTGAAAATTGGATTAAACATGAACAAAATGTATATTTGGCTCTTGCTAAAGAAGATGAAAGATTAACGAATAATGTTGAAAATTTCTTAAAAACATTAATCGGTGAAGATGTTAAATGGTATAATAACAATAAATCTGGTGAAATAGTTAGAAATGGTGTTAGATATAGTTTTAGTATTGATAAAGGTTACGTTAGTCAAAAAGTTGAATTACATTATGGTGTTGAAAATACATTAGAATCATTCAGATTATTATCTGATAATAAAATAAATAGAGTAAGTAAATTAGAAAGAATCACAAAATGAAAACTAAAATAGGGCATTATTACATTTTTTTCTCAGAAGTAGAATTTTGGAAAAAAGTAAACTATTGGAAATCTAAAGGTCGAACTTGGATTCAAGAAAGTCATGAGAATTATAATCCAAAAGTAAAACAAGAAGATATGCCTTGTGTGTTAAATGTTGATGATTATTATATGATTCAGGGTAAGGTTCATTCTAATGAAAAATTATATTTTTCTGATCCAACTTTTGTAAAATTGTATAATAAAACATTAAGAGAATTAAAAATTAAAAGAATATTAAAATAAAGAATGAAAACATTTATAACATCCGATACACATTTTGGTCATTCAAAAATGATAACTTGGGATAGTATGCCAAAAAGATATATATTCAACTCACAAAAAGGAATACCAACATTTATTACAGAAAATGGTAATGTTATATCAAATCCAGCCTTTGATAAAAAAATATTAAATGAAGATTTAATAAAAATGGATGAAATATTAATATCAAATTGGAATTCTGTTGTTGGTAAAGATGACCTTGTTTATCATCTTGGTGATTTTGCATTTGCATCTCACCAGAGAATAAGAGAAATTGTTGGTAGATTAAATGGTAAAATTTATTTGATAGAAGGTAATCATGAAAAACAAAAAGTGCTGAGAAAAGTATCGGACTTATTTGTTTCAATAGATAAGTATCAAGAAATAAAACATACATATGATGGAGAAACATATTTAATTTGTATGTTTCATTATCCTATTTCTTCTTGGAATAAAAAACATTATGGATCAATACATTTATTTGGTCATTGTCACGCTAAATATACACAACCAGGTAAATCTTTTGATGTTGGTGTTGACACCGACCTTGC
>CAZCJR010000004.1:0-101097 GCA_964499225.1 uncultured Cellvibrionaceae bacterium
TCAATAAACCGCGACAGTATCGACCAGACCGAGTTTGATCAATTCCGTCAATTTCTTGAAGACGCCTGCGGTATTTCGCTCGGCGATAACAAACAATATTTAGTCACCAACCGCATTCGTCGCATTCTGGAAGATAACAACATCGCCTCATTTGGTGAGCTGGTACGCGTATTAAAATTGGGAATTAACCGCAAACTGAAAGACCAGGTGGTCGATTCCATGACTACCAATGAGACGTTTTGGTTTCGCGATAACTATCCCTACGACCATCTTAAAAGCACTTTGCTACCGCTGTTAATGGCGGGCAATAACCGTATGTTCGGCCCGCTGCGTATTTGGTCCGCAGCCTGTTCGTCGGGGCAAGAGCCTTACTCCATCAGTATGATGGTGGAAGAGTACAAGCGTCAGGTGATGGGTAATTTGCCGCGGCAAGTGCAAATCGTCGCGACGGATTTATCATCAACCGTGTTGGATCAAGCCAAACGTGGCGAATACGACAAGCTCTCGGTATTACGCGGATTATCCGCCGAAAGATTGGAGCGCTATTTTGATAACCCCACACCCATCATGTGGCGAGTGAAAAGTCTGGTTAAAGAGCGCATCGATTTCCGTTCGCTTAACTTGATGGATTCCTATGCTGCCTTGGGCAAGTTCGATATCGTCTTCTGCCGCAATGTGCTGATTTATTTCAATGCCGATTTAAAGCGGCAGATTCTGCAAAAAATTCACGCCTCTCTAAAGCCGCAAGGCATTCTCTTTCTCGGTTCGTCAGAAGGTTTGGCGGGCGCAGCTGATTTGTTTGAGATGGTGCGCTGCGATCCGGGGATTCTTTACAAAGCGATTTAAATCCTCCTTTTTATTAAATCCCCCCAACCCCCCTTAGCTGCGCGCCCCGTTCCGAAGGGGGGCTTTAGATCCTCCTGCTTTTTGTTCGCCCCCTTTGGAACGGGGCGCGCAGCCAAGGGGGGGCAGGGGAGATTTGGTCAGTTGACCTTTCCCTAAGCGGAAAACCCTTGCCGCTTACCCATTGCCGCTTTTAAAAACTCTCCTTAAATCGCTTTTTTAATCCTTTAAAAACAATGACTTATATTCTATGTGGGTCGTTGGCACAGGCGTTGCTTTGTTGTAGATAACAAAAGGTCACAACCGCTTTGGTTGCCACCTGTTATCACTAGAAGGCGAACCTGATATGTCCATTTCATTCGACAAAGCTCTCGGCATCCACGAATCGGCTCTGCACTTTCGCTCCGAGCGTGCCAGTGTTCTTGCCAACAACCTCGCCAATATTGATACACCAAATTACAAAGCGAAAGATCTGGATTTCAAGCAAGCGTTGAACCAGAAAATGCAGGCTAATAAGTCCCATGGATTTGATCTGGAAACTACCCAATCCCGCCACATTGATGGCAGTGGTTTTTCAATGGATGAGGGTGACGTTCTCTATCGCACACCACAGCAGCCTTCAATCGATGGCAACACCGTGGAAGACCAAATTGAACATGCGGAATACATGAAAAACTCCCTGGCGTTTCAAGCGAGTTTTCAATTGTTGAACAGTAAATTTAACGGATTGCGTACGGCGATTCGCGGCGAATAATCGCGCGAATCGTTTTCGTTAATACGCTTCTCAAAATATATATTCACGTTTTTCCAAACACATTTTGTAGGTACTTAATCATGGCACTTGGAAATATTTTTGATATCGCTGGCACCGGGATGAACGCACAAAGCTTGCGTTTAAATACCACCGCCAGCAACCTGGCGAATGCTCAATCCGCCAGTTCCAGTGTGGATGAAGTTTATCGCAGCCGCCAACCGGTGTTTGCCGCGATCCAACAAGATGCGATGCGTGCAAGTGTGACTGAAGGTTCGTACAGTGATAACGAAGTGGATGCCGCTGCCGGCGTGCAAGTACTCGGAATTGTAGAGAGCGACGCACCGCTGCAGCGCCGTTATGAACCAACTCATCCCAAAGCCGATGAAGAAGGCTATGTGTATTACCCCAATGTAAACCCGGTCGAAGAAATGGCGAATATGATTGCGGCATCGCGTTCATTTCAAATGAATGTGGAAGTCATGAATTCGGCTAAACAAATGGTTCAGCGCGTGCTGACTCTTGGCCAGTAATTAACGAGGGAGAAAAATTATGTCAACTGTAAGCGGCACCAATAATGCCTCCAGCGTTACCGACAACCTGAGTATTACCAAAAAACAACCGGCGAACAAAAATACCAACGAGTTGGGTCAAGCTGCGTTTCTCGAATTGATGATCACGCAAATGAATAATCAAAATCCATTGAGCCCGCAAGACAACAGTGAATTTGTAGCGCAATTGGCGCAGTTCAGCTCGGTGGAAGGTTTGGAGCGTTTGAATACCAGCTTCAATAGTTTTATGTCCAATAATGCATTGCAAGCATCATCGTTAGTGGGCCGTAGTGTGACTGTTGAATCGGATACCAGCACTCTTGTGAAAGGTGGGATTGTGGCGGGCAGCGTAGATTTAACCTATCCCACAAAAGATATGAAAGTCAGTATTTATGACAGCACTGGTTCACTTGTACAAACTATCCCGGTTGGCGAAGTTCCCGCAGGTGAGGCCGTGTTCCGCTGGGATGGTCAGAACCTGGAGGTGAATGGTGAGTTGCTCGATTGGGAGGCGGGTGAGGATGCCGCTGCCGCAGCAGGTAAATACCGGTTTGAAATTACTGCAACTCAAAATGGACAATCTGAAGCACTCAATACATCGCTCAGTGCCAATGTGAACAGTGTGACTATTGGTGAGAATGGTGCACTCATTCTGAATCTGGCCGGTATAGGCGCAGTAGATGCCAAAGATGTAAAACAATTTAACTAATTGTTTATCGGGTTTAAAAATAGTTACTAAAAGAATTATTTAATGGTTAGTTCAATTAATAGTCACTAAAAAATTTAGAAAATTTGCTTCATAAATTACAACGTTTTTTTGCCATTAATCGATATGGTCGAGGTGTAATATGTCTTTCAATACAGCGTTAAGCGGAATTCGTGCGGCAAATACCGATCTGCAAGTGACCGGTAACAATATCGCCAATGCGAGTACTATTGGTTTTAAATCTTCGCGCGCTGAATTTGGCGATGTATACAGCAGCACGCTGCTCGGCGGTGGGTCAAACACCGCCGGTAGTGGTGTGACCATTCAGAATATTCGCCAGCAGTTTACACAAGGAAATTTAAAGTTCACTCAAAACGAACTGGATTTATCGGTTAATGGCGAAGGCTTTTTTGTGGTAGAAAAAAATGGTGAGCGTTTATACACCCGCGCTGGCACCTTCGGCCTGGATAAAGACGGTTATATCGTTAATGGAACCAACGCCACCTTGCAAGGTTTTGCTGCCGATAGCGATGGTAACGTGGGCGGCGTCTTAGGTGATTTGCGTGTCGATGTAAGTTCCCAGGAACCGCGTCAAACGACAGGTGTTTTTGCGTCTTATAATCTGGATTCAAACGAACTTGTGCTTGAATCAACCGGTTCACGTTTCGCGACTAACGGTACCGGTATCAGTAACGCCACCATTGGCCTTAAGGTTCCCACAACATCAACGGTGGATATTGCAACAGCGACCGCTTCCGCCGGAACTCCGGTGATCATTGCCGGTCCTCCAGCGGTAGCCACAGAATTTCTGTTATCGCGTACTGTTCCCGGTAGCCCTACACCACAAACCGTAAATATTGTGATGACTCCTGGCACCTATAACAATTTAACGTCTATCGCGAATGAAATTAACAACCAAAATTTCAGCAAGCCGACACCATTAAACGTTCAAGCGTTTGTCGATACCGATGGGCGTTTAAAAATTCGGGATTTGGCCACAGGTGTAGGTTCGGCACTGGATATTTCTACGGTTTCTGGCGTTAACCCTCTCACTACCGCAGTAACAGCAATTGCACCGGCTAATATCACGGTCGGTCAACCACAAGTCACTAATGACTATGCATCGCATACTCTGGTATTTCAGGGGCCAAATAATTCAGCACCGGTTACTTATATTAGTAAATACGGCGCTGGCGCAGATGAAACTGCGTCTGAATTAAATTCATTGGCAGGCGTAAGCGCAACCGCACGCACTACTGCGACAGTCTTAAGAGAAGTTCCTGCTGTTGTTGCGCCACCAACGCCCGCTAAACCATTCGATAACAACACCGGTACTTTTACCTTAAATGGTGTGGTGCTGAGTTCATCGGCTGCGGTTGATATGACGGCATTGCGCGATGAAATTAACAATCTCAGCAGCTCGACATTATTTGGAATTACTGCAACCGTAAATGAAACCACCGGTGATTTGGAGGTTGTGTCTGCAACCGGTCGCGATTTGGAGTTTTCATTCGGTGCAGCTGGAGATGTAGTGGGTATCATCGGTAGCCAAGGCGTGCTGCAGGAAATCGATACGATCACTACGCCCGCCTTGGTGGGCAGTGCAATTAATGTAGGTGGTCAAGTTACCATTACTATGCAAGAAGGCTATTCAATTACCAGCAGCCAGCCAACCACGCCGGTAAGTGGTGGTATTTTGTTTGGCGCAATTGGCGACCCCACATTTTTTACCCCTGTCCCTATTAATGCCTTTGATCCTAACGACCAAAAAACTTACAACCATGCGACTACTACACCGGTGTATGACAGTTTAGGTAACGTGCATTCCATGCGTCAGTTTTTTGTAAAACAATCGTATGATCCGGCTGACCCCACTACATCGCCCAATCATTGGAAAATGTATGTGCAAATTGATGGACAAAATGTCGGTGATCCTGATCCAAGCTTGCCATCGCCACAAAATATTGAACCCACCATGGCCTCCTTTGATGTGCACTTCACCCCGGAGGGAATGATTGACGATTCAGTGACTGATGCAATTTTGATTTCCAACTGGACCCCCATTGGTGAAGACGGTACTCCGATTGGTGCACTGGGGCCGTTGAATGTATTGCAGGGCGGTACCATTCCTGTGGCAGAGCCACCAGCCAGTTCTAACTTTTTGATTGACCTTGACGGCAGCACCCAATTTGGCAGCGTATTTTCCGTAGAAGAGTTAGATCAAAATGGTTATGCCACCGGCCGTTTGGCTGGGCTGGATATCAGCAATACCGGTATTGTGTTCGCACGTTTTACCAACGGTGAAGCGCAGGTATTGGGGCAAGTAGCACTGGCCAACTTCAGCAGTGTTGAAGGCCTGAAGCCAACCGGCGATACCATGTGGGCGCAGACGTTTGAATCGGGTGAAGCGATTGTCGGCGCACCTGGTTCGGCGCAATTGGGTAATATCACTGCCGGTGCAGTGGAAGAATCCAACGTGGATTTGTCTGAGCAACTGGTGAATTTGATCATCGCCCAGCGTAACTATCAGGCGAACGCCAAAACCATCGAAACCGCTAATGCGACTACACAAACTATTTTGAATCTGAGATAGCCTGAGAGCGCGAAATAGGGCGCAATAAATTGCGCCCCTACATGCACCCGTAGGGGCGCGATTTATCGCGCCCAACCGGTTACCGGCCGAACCGTCGGAATAAATAAGCGGCAAGCAGCGGAAGCAGTTTGCCGCTTATTTATTCCGCTGTTTTTTATCGCCGCTTTCGTACTTTTATTTATTCCAATTTTGTCATTAGTATCAATAGCTTACTGCGTTTCTGCAGCGAGCTATTTACTTGGCATCGCTCTTGCAAAACTCCTGGTAACGGCAAATCTGCCAAAAAACTAGCGGTGAATAACTACGCTAGGTATTACTGGAGTAAAGATCGTGGACAAAGCCCTCTTTATCGCAATGACCGGAGCCAAGCACAACATGCTGGCGCAGGCCAATCGCGCCAATAATCTAGCCAACCTCAACACTGCCGGTTTTCGCGCTGATTTTGAGCAGGCGCGCAGCATGGGTGTTTACTACGGTGATGGCCAGCCCACCCGCGCTTACGCGATGACCGAATCGCCCCGCGCTGATTTCACTCCAGGGCCGATGAACGCCACTAACAATCCACTCGATGTTGCCATTCAAGGCCAGGGCTTTTTCGCCGTACAGGCGCCCGACGGCACCGAGGCCTACACCCGCGCGGGTAATTTTGCGGTAGATGCCACTGGCATGCTGCGCACTATGAATGGTTTACCCGTTTTGGGCGCTGGTGGGCCGATCAATATTCCCGAAAACGAAAAAGTACAAATCGGTGCGGACGGCACTATTTCAATTGTCGGCCAGGGGCAGGGGCCTGAGGCCATGGTTGATGTAGGCCAACTCAAATTGGTTAATCCTGATATCCAAGCCATTGAAAAAGGTGATGACGGTTTGTTCCGTCAACGCGATGGCGAGATAGCACCCGCTGCGGTTGAAGTAACCGTGCGCGGTGGCATGCTGGAAGGCAGTAACGTAAATGCGATTGATGAATTCACGCAAATTCTAAGCCTTGCTCGCCAATATGAAATGCAAGTGAAACTGATGAAAACGGCAGAAGAAAACTCAGCCAGCTCTGCACAGCTTTTACAAATGTCGTAATTGATTTAATTATTTTTTACGACTTGTTTTGATACAGGTCGTTAACCGAGGAAAACACCATGCATGCCGCCCTCTATGTCAGTAAAACCGGCTTGTCAGCACAAGATCGCCAATTAACCACCATCTCCAATAATTTGGCGAATACCAGCACCGTCGGTTTTAAGCGCGACCGTGCGATTTTTGAAGATTTGTTGTATCAAAACCAACGCCAACCTGGCGCCCAACAAACTCAGGAAACACAGTTACCTTCCGGTCTGCAATTGGGTGCGGGTGTTCGTGTTGTGGCCACGCAAAAAGAATTTACCCAAGGCTCTTTGCAAGTGACTGAGCAATCGCTCGATGTTGCCATTGATGGTCACGGTTTTTTACAAGTGCTGCAACCGGACGGCACCATCGCTTACACCCGCAACGGTCAGTTACAAATTAACGGTGAAGGCCAAATTGTAAATGCCGATGGTTACTTATTGGAGCCAGCGATTATTGTTCCCGAAGGTGCTAATAAAATTACCATCGGCACAAACGGTACAGTAAATGCCTATACCCCGGGTCAGGTCGAGCCGCAACAATTGGGCGATATCACCCTCGTGGATTTTATTAACCACTCAGGTTTGCAACCGATCGGCGGTAATTTATTTGTAGAAACAGTAGCGAGTGGCAACCCCGTGCAAGGTACACCCGGTGAAAATGGTTTGGGGGTTATCAAGCAGGGCATGTTGGAAAATTCCAATGTGGATATCGTTGAGGAAATGGTGAACATGATTACCACCCAACGCGCGTACGAAATGAATTCCAAAGTGGTATCCACTGCCGACCAAATGCTGCAGTTTATTACCCAAAATCTTTAATTGAGTGATTTGATTATGCGCACTCTGAATTTCTCTACATCAACCGCACTAAAACTGATGGCATTGCTGTTAATGCTCAGTGCAATCAGCGGCTGTTTTACCAACAAAAAGCCTGAGCCCGATGATCCTGCTTACGCGCCGACGATTGCAGCCACTATGCCAGTGCCGCAACGCACCGAAGGCTCGCTGTATCAAGATGCCTACGGATTGAATTTGTTTAATGATCGCAAAGCCCTTTTCGTCGGTGATGTCATTACCGTAACGCTGAGTGAACGGACGGTATCGAGAAAATCATCCGGCGTTGCCACTAACAAGACTAGCGGTGTTGACTTTAATGCAGGGCCTCTGCTCGGTGCCAATCCCACGCTTAAAGGCCGCGAACTGACTACCGCGCTGGAGCAGGGCAGAACCTTTGATGGCAGCGCAGATGCGGATCAAAGCAATAGTTTGCAAGGCAACATTACGGTAACGGTTGCAGAAATTTTACCGAACGGGAATTTAATTGTGCGCGGTGAAAAATGGATCACCCTGAATCGCGGCGATGAATTTATTCGTATCAGCGGCATGGTACGCCCGGATGATATAGCGCCCGACAACACCATCGTTTCTACACGTTTAGCGAATGCAAAAATTTCTTACAGTGGTACTGGTGCGCTAGCCGATTCCACATCCATGGGTTGGCTATCACGCTTCTTTAATAGCGGATTGTGGCCACTCTAAGTAAATAAAACGTCGTCATCCCCATATCCGGGGCTCAACAGATGATCGAGAATTTTATGAAAATAGTCGTGTGGGTTTTCATTATTATTACCCAATTTATGAGCGCAGCAGCACAGGCCGAGCGCATTAAAGATATCGCGAGTGTAGCGGGTGTTCGCGCCAACCAGTTGGTGGGCTACGGTTTGGTCGTCGGATTGGACGGCACCGGTGACCAAACAACCCAATCACCTTTTACCACCCAATCATTCAATAGCATGCTGAAACAATTTGGCATTACCGTACCCGAAGGTGCGCGTATGCAAATGAAAAACGTGGCGGCGGTGATGATTCAAGCGGAGTTGCCCGCATTTTCAAAACCAGGTCAAACTATTGATGTCACAGTATCGTCTATCAGCAATGCAAAAAGTTTGCGCGGCGGAAGTTTGTTATTGACACCCCTGAAAGGTTTGGATGGAAAAGTCTATGCCATTGCGCAAGGTAATTTAATCGTCGGTGGGCTGAGTGCATCGGGTACTGACGGCTCAAAAATTACTGTGAATATTCCCAGTGCCGGGCGTATTCCTAGCGGCGCAATTGTCGAGCGCATGGTAGAAAATAATTTCGCCGGCGGGCAACCGATTGTATTTAATTTACACCGCGCCGATTTCAGCACCGCTAATGCCTTGGCAAAAAGTGTGAACGCATTGCTGGGGCCAGATGTCGCTCGTCCTATTGATGCTGTTTCCATCATGGTGAGCTCGCCTGCGAACCCCGCACAGCGGGTTGATTTTATTTCCATGTTAGAAAATCTTCAGGTCACTATGGGCGAAGAGGTTGCCAAAGTCATTATTAACTCCCGCACCGGTACTATTGTGGTAGGTAAAAATGTGCGGGTTTCTCCCGTCGCCGTTACGCACGGAAGCCTGACGGTATCCGTTGCTGAAAGTTTAACGGTAAGCCAGCCCAATGCATTTGGCGAGGGGCAAACTGTTGTGGTGCCTAATAGCAATATTCAGGCTGATGAAGAAATTAATCCGATGTTTAAATTTGCACCCGGCGCCAATCTGGATGACATAGTGAGATCGGTTAATAACGTGGGTGCATCGCCAAGCGATTTGATGGCGATTCTTGAAGCCTTAAAACAATCGGGCGCGCTTAAAGCTGAATTGGTGGTGATCTAAATGTTGCCTATCGATACTGGTGCCAAAGTTTCCCAAATGCAGGATTCCTATCTTGATCCCAATTCCCTGAATTCGATCAAGGCCATGGGGCGCGACAAAGATCCGCAAGCGCTAAAAGAAGTCGCCAAAAAATTTGAAGCCATGTTTGTGCAACAAATGTTAAAAACCATGCGGCAGGCGAATGAAGCATTTGGTGAGGGTAATTATTTTGATAGCCAGGCAACCCATTTTCATCGCGATATGCTTGACCAACAAATGGTGCTGAACATGACCAGCGGCAATGGGATCGGCTTGGCAGATCATTTTTATAAACAAATGTTGCAAAATTATGGTGCGGGCATGAAGCCGGATACCTCCGCTGCTAATCTATCGGCACAAGGCATTGATGGCATGCTTGATCAAACCGTTGAGCATAAAAAATCCGGCAACTCCACAATTGAATTACCGCAGGCCGATGATCTGGAAAACTGGATCAGCGATTTTATTCGCATGAGTGATAATTCCCAATTGCAGACCCTTTTTTCTGAAGGCGAAGCAGACGAAAAAATTCAACCGCCAATTCACTATGGAATGCTGCCTGCGTTTGCCAATAAGCCACAAGAAAGCCATTTCCGTGGCGGACAAAAAGCCAGCATTAGCAGCACACAAGAAAATTTCGTGATGATGTTAAAGCCACACGCGGAAAAAGCCGCCGCCGAGTTAAATATTAGTCCCGATGTGTTGAT
The DNA here is from genome assembly GCA_964499225.1 of uncultured Cellvibrionaceae bacterium. Classification (GTDB taxonomy): domain Bacteria; phylum Pseudomonadota; class Gammaproteobacteria; order Pseudomonadales; family Cellvibrionaceae; genus Cellvibrio. The sequence continues at coordinate 9,969 of CAZCJR010000004.1, forward strand.
TGCCCAGGTTGCATTGGAAACCGGTTGGGGTAAACACGTCATTCATGATAAGCAAGGCGCCAACAGTTTTAACCTGTTTAATATCAAAGCAGGCAGCCAGTGGCAGGGCGATAAAGTCAATGTGCCCACGCTCGAATACCGCGATGGCATTGCGGCAAATGAAAAGGCGGATTTCCGTAAATACAATGACTATGCCGATAGTTTTTCTGATTATGTGCGCTTGATGAAAAATAGTTCGCGCTACGAGCAAGTCTTACAGAAGGGAACCGATTCCGCCGCCTACGCGGAAGCCTTGCAATCGGCTGGCTATGCGACCGACCCGGAATATGCGAAAAAAATCAAACGTTTGTTAAATAACGATGTAATTAAGTCCGTCGGAGCCTTAAATCCGCTTGAAGATGTGAAAACCAGTGTGCAATCCGTTCTCTCACTGGCGAGCAATATCTCTCGCCAATTAGTGGAGTAAGCCCATGACAGGCCTTCTTTCTAACGCCGTTTCCGGTCTACAGGCCAGCCAGAATGCGTTGCGCACTGCTGGGCACAATATTTCCAACGCGAATACCGCAGGTTATTCGCGTCAGGAAGTTAACTATGCCACTCGTCCTGAACAAAATATTGGCAGTGCAGGTTTTATTGGCTCGGGCGTTACTACCACCTCTATCGAACGTGTTGTTAACGAATTTGTTACCGCGCAATTGCGGCTGGATACCACCACTTACAACCAGCTCAATAAATTTAATACCAATATCGGCAAGGTCGATAAATTATTCGCTGATGTGAGCACGGGTCTATCAGGTGCTCTTCAAACATTTTTTGCCTCCATGCAAAATGGCGCGAATGATCCTGCGTCCACACCTGCTCGCCAACTAATCGTCACTGAAGCGGAAAGCCTCAGTATTCGCTTTAATAATTTGTCCCAGCGTTTGACTGATATTGAAACCAGTGTTAATAGCGAAGTTAGAACCATCACCGCGCAAATGAATTCGCTGGCCACTTCAATCGCTTCACTAAATCAGTCTATCGGTGAAGCGCGTGCATCGGGCAACGGTAATCAACCTAATGATTTGATGGATAAGCGCGATGAAGCCTTACGTCAATTATCTGAATTAGTATCGCTGCAAGTGGTTAAACAGGGCGATGGTGATGTCAACGTTTTTATTGGTAACGGCCAGCCATTAATCGTGGGAACCCAAACCAGTTCGTTCAGTGTCACTAATGATGGAAAAATTCAATTAAAAGGTAATGGCTCGGTTGCCGATGTCACCGAACAAATTACTGGCGGTCAGTTAGGCGGATTGTTGAACTTTCGCGATGACATTTTATTTCCCTCCATGAATGAACTCGGGCGTGTTGCCTTGGCGATGGCGGACCAATTTAATGTTCAGCAACAGCAAGGTATAGATCTCGACGGCGATTATGGTCAGAGAATGTTTGGCGATATTAATGATCCCACACTGGCGGCCAATCGCGTGGTGCATGGTGCAAATTCCTTGCCCTATGATCGTATTATTTCGGTGACGATTGACGATACCAATAAACTGACAACTAGCGACTACCGTTTTGAGATTGTACCGGGGTCCAGCAATTACCTTATTACCCGCCTTTCGGATAAAACCGTTGTTGAGCAGGGCACATTGTCTGGTGCATACCCCACCAGTATTTCATTTGACGGTGTCAGTATTAATTTAACCAGTGGCTCGTTCCAAGGTGGCGATTCTTTTACTATCCAACCGACTAAAAACGGTTCGCGCGATATTCACTCAGAAATAAAACGTCCGGAAGATTTGGCTTTTGCATCGCCCATCCGCACCGCAGGTAATACCAGTAACTCCGGTAGCGGCTTGATCAGTGCCGGTGAAGTATTAAGTTTGGTGGATGCAAACGGCAATCGCTTGCCCGCATTTTTAGAGCCGGGAAAAATTGCACCGCCCATTGTCATCCGGTTTACCTCTGAAACGACTTATGAGGTGTTGGATAATACTGATCCGGCGAATCCCAAAGATTTGGTGCCCGCTATGCGCGACCAAACTTTTATCCCCGGTGCAAACAACGCTATTTTTGCAACCGATCTTGGCGAAACACGAGTAAATGGCAATGGTCAATTGGTGGGGCTGCCAGCCGGGCGTGTTGCGCAAACCAATGATCCATTCTCAGTACCGCCTAATCAGCCGATGATCGCGTCGAGTTTGCCGCAAGGTAACGGCTATCTGGCGGAGCAACTGCATTTTACTTTTAGAGATCCTGCGACAGGGTCGGTAACTAACAAAACACTCACGACTACCGCAGGCACATCGGCCATGCAAACGGCCGCGCAAATCAGTGCTCTGCCGGGTGTCACCGCGAATGCCTTGACCACAGCAACCATTACTGATATTAATTTTGATGCAACAACCTATGCCCCACCGCTGCAGTTATCGATCAACGGTGAAGACCTATTGGAATACAATTTTGATAGCTCGGCGTTTGGTTTTGAAGTTCCCGATCCCAATTTAAGTGAGGCAGATTTTAATTCTTATCTTGCCGATCGCATCAATGCCAATCCCAATTTAAAAACCCTGGGTTTTCACGCGCAAAGCGGCAGTCATCCGATTACCGGCGCGCCTGAGTTGCGCATTGTGGCGTCTTCCGGTGTGAATATTGATATTCGTCTGAAGGCCTCCAATGGCGCCACCAACACCATTGATGTGAACGACAGCAACGGTAACCCCAATGTCAGGCTCAATGGTGTAAATGCAGGGGCAGGGGAGCAGAGCACGATCACCGTCGGTGGTCGCATTGATATCACCATGGCCGATGGTATCAGTTTGCAAACTTCACCCTCTAATAGCCCGCTTTTAGGCGATAGCAGTTTATCCACTTTCGCTGCATCATCTTTTATGGGGTATCAGGTTGCCATTAGCGGACAACCCAAAGCGGGTGATACCTTTACTCTGGGTTTTAACACCAACGCGAAAAATGATAACCGCAATGCACTGGCGATGGTTGCATTGGAAACCCAGGCAAGTATGCAAGACGGCACCCTGAGTTATTCAGACGGTTATGGAAAGTTGGTAGAAGAAGTTGGGACAAAGAGCAGCTTGGCAAAAATTAATACCGAAGCGAGTAAAAGTTTACTGGAGCAAAGCCAGACTATGCGCGATGGTATTTCTGGCGTAAACCTCGATGAAGAAGCGGCAGATTTAATTAAATTTCAACAAATCTATCAAGCAAATGCGCAAGTCATCTCTGTCGCACGCGACCTGTTTGACACCCTTCTGAATTCCGTTTAATTCAATAAAAAGTTGGATCGCTTTGTGCATTATTAGAATCATGAATCCGGTAGGGGCAAATTGTTGCCGCCCACGTGCCGCAACAGGAGAGCATGATTATGCGCGTATCCACTTCTCAAATTTATAGCATCGCCACCCTTGGCATGACGAATGCGCAAGCAGCGGTCACTAAAACTCAGGAGCAAATGGCGACGGGCAAACGTGTGTTGTCACCCGCTGATGACCCTGTCGCGGCTACTTCGATTTTGCAGCTGAATCAGGAGCTGGCGCGCACCGAGCAATACAAAAAAAATATCGACGTCGCTGACAATAGTTTGAAGTTGGAAGAAACCAATTTGCAGACGATTGTTGATCTGGTTCAGCGCATGCGCGAAATCGCGGTGTCAGCCGGTAATACGGCGGTGATGACATCGGAAAACTACAAATCGCTTGCTGCCGAAGTGGATACACGCATTGCCGAATTGGTGAATTTACAAAATACCCGCAATGCATCAGGGCAATATATTTTTGCTGGCTATCAAAGCAGTACCAAACCTTTTGTGGGCGATGGCGGCGGAAACTTTTCTTACCTTGGTGATGAAGGTCAGTTACGTTTGCAGGCCTCAGCTTCAGTCAGCGTGGCCGTGAGTGATTCAGGCAAAAAATTATTTGTCGATATCCCCAGTGACCATAACACCTTTATTACGTCTGCGAGCTCCACGAATAAATCGGTACCGCCTGCGGTTATTTCGGTCGGGCAAGTATTTGATCAGGACGAATTCGATAAACTGTATCCGCGTGATCTGGCCATCACCTTTACCAAATCCGGTACGGGTATCAATTTCAATGTGAGTGAACGCGCATCAGGAAAACAGTTGTTGATCAACCAGCCTTATATGGCGGGTCAAGATATAGAAGTCGCCGGGGCTCGTTTTAAAGTGCTCGGTGATCCTTACCCTGGCGAAGCTGCAATCGCGGCGAGCCTACCGTTTAGTGCGGCTCCGCCTGTGCCCATTGCCGCCATAAACCCTGGCGATACCTTGCGCATTACGGTTGGCGGTAAAACGGAAGAGTTTACGTTTCCTGCGGGTGTAGTTGCTGGTGATACTGCCGGTTTTGTCGCTGCACTAAATAATGGTGCTGCAGTACCACCTGCGTTACCTACCGGGAATGCGGCGAAATTGGTTAACCTTGGCATAGAGGCAAACGCAACAGAGTTGGTAAGTGCGGCTGGATTAAATATTACGGTGAGCGATGGTTCCGGCACGAGTGCCAGTGCAATTATGGGCAGCACAAGTGCTACCCGCTCGGTGAATCTACCCTTTGCTATTCCTATAGTTGCGCATGATTTTTCAACAACGCCCACGACCTTTCAGTTGGAAGTCAATGGGAGAACAGAATCCATAACCTTTAACCAAAATATCACCGACGAAACGGATTTGGCGGCTGCTTTTAATAGCCCCGCCAATGCGGCTCAGTTGGCACGGCTTGGGCTGAGCGTAACTGAACAAGGTATTATTTCCAACTCCAATGCGACAGTAACGATTAGCGGCGGCAATTTATTTTTGGATGGCGCGATAGGATTGAGTACCCAAGGTGTGGGTACTTCATCAACCCTTGGTGTATTAGTAGAGCCTGGCGATAGTTTTTTTGTCGACTCAACGGATAAGCAGGCGCTACTCACAACGCTGTCGCGCTTTAGCGATGCGATGAAAACTGTGGGCGATACTCCAGAGAACAAAGCGGAACTTGCAAAAATGGTGGCGAAGACACTCACCAATTTAACCAACGTCGTCACTAATCTTGTCGCAGTGCAAGGCGAGGTGGGTTCGCGTTTGAATACATTGGAAAGTTCGACAGAGCTTAATCTGGATATCGCCCTGTTTACCAAGACCACCCTGTCCAGCCTGCAAGACCTTGATTACGCAGACGCATCTATCCAGTTATCGATGCAATCTTTTGTGCTGACTGCCGCGCAACAGAGTTTTGCCAAGGTGAGTCAGTTAACACTATTCAATTATCTTTAATTCCCTCGACGCCTAATCAATTAGTTCCGCTGCGGCTTACTTAAGTCCGTAGGGGAGCTGTTTGGTGTGGAATGAATTTGATTGTCCCGGCAATTCTTATCCGTCACTTTCATTATCTTTTGCTAATCTTGGCATATGGCGTTAGTCTGCATGTGTTCCACTAAAAAGAGCCGTTTTATGGAAATCGATTCCCTGCTAGATCCTCTCGCGCGCGCACTTAGTCAATCCCAAGCATTGTTATCTCTGGCGCAGGCCGGTGATTGGGAGTCTTTTGAAACCTTGGTTCAACAACGTCAGCAAGGTTTGTTATCCCTCAATGATCAGGAATATTTGGAATCCTTGGCGCAAGCTGATTTGGAAGCGAAAGCGGCAGAGATGATTCAAGAGATCCAAGCTATTAATAAGAAGCTTGGCGAACTTGCAGAAACGAGCCGCGAAAATAAAGCGTCAGAATTGCGTCAGACCAATCATGCAAGTAAGGCGATGGATGCGTATGGTCGATAATTTGACTAAATGATTGTTTATATAACCATTTCAAATAGTTTTTAATGATTTTCCGCGTAAATAGTTAGCTCTCACCATAAAAAATTTCTAAAGCTACTCCAGATTGTGTCGATAACCTGATTAGAAGTGCTGATTAGTCCGTTGTTCTCAGACTTCATCAACCGACTTGTTATAGCAGCGAGACTGCAAACAGACATTAATCCTGGAGATTCATCATGGCTTTAGTAATTAACACAAACGTCGCCTCTCTGAATGCTCAACGTCAGTTGATGAGTTCAGGCAATTCGCTTGACCGCGCAACTGAGCGCTTGTCATCCGGTGCACGTATCAACTCAGCAAAAGACGACGCAGCAGGTTTGGCGATTGCCAACCGTATGACCTCTCAGGTTCGCGGTCTTGATCAAGCAATTCGTAACGCCAACGACGGCGTGTCTCTTATCCAAACAGCGGAAGGTGCGCTGTCGGAATCAACCAACATCCTGCAACGTATGCGTGAACTGTCCGTACAGTCTGCGAACGGTATCTACACCGCGAGCGACCGTAAAACCCTGGATGCGGAAGTAAAACAACTCGTATCAGAATTGGATCGTATCGCTAAAACCACGTCATTCAACGGTCAAAACCTGTTGGATGGCAAGTTGGGCAAAGTTGATTTGCAAGTAGGTTCAAGTGCAAACCAAACCATCTCTTTGAAAGTTCCAGCGATGGATGCGAAGACTTTGGGCATGGGTTCTACCAGTGTGGATTTGATGGGCGGTGCAAGTGCGATTAACTCTTTCGCTACCGCTGATATCCTGCGTGAAGGCAGTATCATGATTAACGGTCAGTCAATCATCAAAGGTACCGATACTTTTGATGGCACATCAGACTCGGATCAAGAGCTGCTGGATCATATCAACGAGAATGTGAATGGTGTGACTGCATCGACTGTCGCTATAGCAACCGCAGCAAATGCGGGCGATGGTATTTTGTTGTCCACTCAAAACGTGGCTGTTGCACTGGCTAATCTAGATGGCACCACTACTACCATTACTGTTGGCGGTGGTACTAGCAGCTTGAGCGAGTTGGTGGACAAGATGAACGCCGAGAGTGGAGGCAAGTTCAACGCAACTATCGGCGAGGATGGAAAAGTCTCAATTTCTGCAGAAAACGTCTCGTCAATTACCATAACCGATGCATCGACTGCTCTTGATAGTGCCGTCATTGCTCCAGCCAATGCGCGTCTGGTACTAAAGGCTGACAATGATGATCCTATTACGGTAACTCGCGGTTCAATCGGTACTCTGGGTCAATTGGGTTTCCTTGGCTTTAGAGAGAATGATGTTGCCGGTAGTATTGAGGGACATTCCGTGGACGCCAATGCCTTTGCTGTTGGTGATTTGAAAATCAACGGAGTTGATATTGGTGCCAGCGATACTGGTGGCTTGGCCGATAAGGTTAAAGCTATCAATTCTGTATCTGAACAAACGGGTGTGAGTGCGACAGCCTTTACGACTGCTACCTTGGATTTTGGTAGCACAGCGCTATCCACATTGGTTGGCGGTGTAATAGCACTTAACGGTGTAGATGTTACCGTTGCAGCGGGTGCACCAACTACCAAGCTTTCTGATCTTGCTACCGCATTTAATAACCAATCAGATAAAACCGGTGTTACCGCAACAGTGTCAGGTACACGTCTGATCCTCGAGGGTAATGTAGCGCAAATCGCATTCAGCACAGGTACCGGTGGTGCTGGCGATGCGCCTACAGCGGCCTTGACCGATGGTACCAATCTGGTCCAATTTGCGGGCGATGATGCGGCGTTGGCAGTGATTACCGACACCTCTACAGCCGCAGGCGGGATTAAACTCACCAGCAATAATGGCAACCCGATTTCTGTTGATGTCAAAGATACCGCTGCTGAAGCGAAGACTGGTTTGATTGACTCCAATGCAGGCGTTGCCGGTGCTTTCGGTGCCTCAATCGCGTCTTTGAGCATCGATACTGCAGCCAACGCCCAAAAGGCGATTAAAATCATCGACAACGCGCTGACCACCATCAGTGATGTGCGTTCAGAGCTCGGTGCTGTTAACAACCGTTTGGACTTTACCGTATCTAACTTGGCGAATATCTCTGAGAAAACCTCAGCAGCGCGTTCACGTATCACCGATGCGGACTTCGCGGCAGAAACTGCAAACCTCAGCCGTTCACAAGTGTTGCAACAGGCCGCGTCAGCCATGCTGGCTCAGTCAAATGCGCGTCCACAACAAGTACTGTCTCTGTTGAGATAAGTAACTAACCCCGCCGGATAATCCGAAAGGTTTATCCGGCGCGGTTTAAGTGAGGGCTAAAGTATGAGTGACATCATTAAAGTTGCAGCGAGTTCGGTACTGGTTAAGTCAGTGCCGGTTTCGCCGTTCGCAGAAAGCGGTAAAGGTCAAAAAACCGGCAATGAGTTGCCGGTTGCCGCTCAAGCGGCAACACCTCAACCACAAGATTTTGGCGGTCAGGAGGTGCTACAAGAGAAAGTTCAGGCCGCTGTTGCGCAAATGAATGAGTATATTCAGTCCACTCAGCGCGATTTAAATTTCACTTACGACCCCAATTCCGGGGAGACCGTTGTGAAAGTATTGGATCGCGCAACGCAAGAAGTCATTCGTCAGATTCCCGATGAAATATTTTTGCGGTTGGCGCAGCAGATGGATATAGAAGAGCCTGGCAAGCTGTTTAGTGCGCAGGCGTAAAAGTGCTTTAAAATCAAATGCTTGAGTTTGTTTTTGGCGGTTGATTTTTAAGTGGTTTCACAAAAAGAGAGCGGCGAAAGCCGCTCTCTTTTTTTGTTTTTTTTGAATTCACTTTTAATAAAAAACGGTTTGATTTTCTGACTGGTTTGGTAGGGTTTTTTAAATCCTCAGCAACATAAAATTACCTACGCTAAGTTTTCCGCTTTCGCTAAATACCCTATCTGAATATTTCCCCTAAAAATCTTTTGGCACAGTCTGTGCAAAAACCGGTTTAGGCGACCCGTATAGAAATCCTGTTGGTAATAAATTTCTTACAAGTCTTGCCACGAAGTTTCCACAGACCAAGCAATTTTTCGATTGTCGCTGTCGCTGGGCTTCATCAGTCGACTTGTCACAGCAAACGCAACTGTGAACAGGAACAATCATTAGGAGATTTATTATGCCTTTAGTCATTAACACCAATGTCGCTTCCTTGAATTCACAGCGTCAATTGATGAACTCGGGAAATGCGCTGGATCGTGCAAGCGAGCGCTTGTCATCCGGCCAACGTATTAACTCCGCCAAAGACGACGCCGCTGGTCTTGCTATTTCCAATCGCATGACGTCGCAAATTCGTGGTCTTGATCAAGCCATCCGAAATGCAAACGACGGTGTCTCCTTGATTCAAACGGCGGAAGGTGCTTTGCAGGAATCCACCAACATTTTGCAGCGTATGCGCGAGCTGTCGATCCAATCAGCAAACGGAATTTATTCCGATGCGGATCGCAAAACGCTGGATGCTGAGGTTCAGCAATTGATTCAGGAATTGGATCGCATCGCGACGTCCACTTCATTTAACGGCCAGAATTTGCTTGATGGTTCATTGGGTAAAGTGGATTTACAAGTGGGTTCTGATGCAGGCCAAACCATCACCATGAAAATCCCGGCGATGGATGCAAAGACCCTGGGTATGGGCTTTGTGGGCGTGGATATGTTGGGTGGAGAGATCGATCTTTCGACCTTGTTGATCAACGAAAATGACATTCTGATTAATGGTCAGTCGATTGCCAAGTCGCTGGAAAGCTATAACGGCTTTCCTCTGATTGGCCCGCCTGCCGTTCCTGCTCAAACCATGGATAAGTTGATTGATTTGATCAACAAAAACGTCTTGGGTATTGATGCTTCTACCTACGCGCAGGCAACTGCAACGGGTGCGGGTACCGGTGTTTTGGAGGATGGCCAGATCTTTGAAATTGCCATTACCAAGTTAGATGGCACAGTGACCACCGTTCAAGTGACCAACAGCCAAACTATGGAAGAGCTGGTTGAGAAAATTAATACGGAAAGCGGCGGTCTGCTGAATGCGTCTGTTGGCGAGAACAGCAAACTGAGTATTGCCGGCATTAACGTCGCGAGCTTTACCATTACCGACGGCAGTCTTCCGGCCAATGCTGCTGGTGGTGGAATAGCCGGAACCTATGAAGGCCGGTTGGTGCTGGAATCTGAGCATGGCGATCCTATCACCATCACTCGCGGATCAACCGGTACATTAGCGCAGCTAAATGCGCTTGGCTTCCGCGAAAATACTAATCCGGGGCAAGTGGAAGGTGTGGGTATTAGCACCCCGAATGTTCCATGGAATGTGGGTGATCTCAACATTAACGGTGTGGCAATCTCTAACAAAGATACCGACAGCCTCGCGGGAAAAGTGGCTGCGATAAATGCCGCGCAAGCTGATACCGGAGTTACCGCGCAAGTCTTTGCGTCGACCACATTGGATTTCGGTGGCATTGATTTAACGGCAATTACCAGCCCCTTATTGATGAATGGTGAGCCAATTGTTATCAACGGTTTAACCACCATTGCGGCAGTGGTAAATGCTTTTAATGCAAAAACCGATGTCACCGGAATTAGTGCGTCCCTGTTGGGTACCCGCATAGTGCTGGAAGGCAATGCCTCGGCAATTACCTTTGGTCTGGATGGCACTAACGACGGTTTGGCTGACTTGAACGCAGAGGCATTACAAATTCAATCAGGTACTGGCGCACCGGCGACGATTAATGCGGCGACGGAAACTGTGCAAGGCGGGATCATGTTGGTCAGCACGAATGATTCGCCAATCAGTATTAAACTCGGGATAAACGCGGTGCCAGCAACACTCGGTCTGCTTGAGTCCAATGTGACGGCTGAAGGTGCATTCGGTACTGCAATTGCCTCTATCAGTATTGATACTGCAGTGGGCGCGCAAAAAGCCCTGGGTGTGATCGATAACGCATTGACCACCATTAACGATGCGCGCTCGCAACTTGGTGCGATCAACAATCGTCTGGACTTCACCATGTCCAATCTGGCGAACGTGTCCGAGAAAACATCCGCGTCACGTTCACGTATTGTAGATGCTGATTTCGCGGCAGAAACTGCAGCGCTGAGCCGAGCGCAAGTCTTGCAACAGGCAGCGCAAGCAATGTTGGCGCAAGGTAATGCGCGACCAGAGCAGGTATTACAGTTGCTTCGATAGAGGCTATTCGGTAAACCAGTTGAAAAACCGCAGCCAGCTGCGGTTTTTTTTTGCTTTTTGACCTGCTATTGAGTTCTCTCGACTAGGCTTAAGTAAATTGAAAATCAGGTCATTCTGCATGGTTACCGGTGTTTACAATAAAACTCTTCGCTCGCCAGTCGTATTAATGGCGTTGCGCATTGTCTTATTGACCTTGACTTATCTTGCCGCGGGGCGTCTGTCGTTGCTGCTGGCGATTCCGCCCGGATTTGTCTCCGGGATATTTCTGCCGATGGGAATTGCCTTGGGCGCGGTGCTGATCTGGGGTTTCCCCATGGCAATCGGCGTTTTTCTCGGTTCGACTCTCCTCAATATCTCCGTTAATGCCGACCCATCAATATCGCTACCCAGCGTTTTAGTTGCGGCCGAAATCGCTTGTGGTAGCACCTTGGCTAGCGTGGTAGGGGCCTTGTTGATTCGTCGCTATGTCGGCTTCCCCGATAGCTTGACGGATGAACGGAAAATTTTTGCTTTCTTTGCGTTAGGTGGGCCAGTCGCTACCAGCCTGAGTGCAAGTGTTGGTGTGCTCACCTTGTACCTAAACAGCATTATTCCTGCGAAACAAATGCTCTACAGCTGGTGGACCTGGTGGATCGGCGATGCTATCGGCGTTTTAATTGCTGCGCCGCTGGTGTGTGTGTTGTTTGCCGAACCGCGCCATTTTTGGCGCGGTCGCCAGTTCACTGTTGGCATCCCCTTAGCGGTGAGCAGTTTGATCGTGGTTGCTGTGTTTGTGATGTCGAGCAATAACGAACAGAAAAAACTCAGCGCTCAGTTTGAACAGCAAGCGCGTTTGGTGTCGGTTGCTGTTAATGAGGGGTTGTCGTCGGTGGCCTACACGCTCGCGACTTTGCACGGTTTATTTGTTGCCTCCGAGCATGTGACGCGCTCCGAATTTTCCCAGTACATTGAGCAGGTGGTAATTGAGAAACATGGCGTCTCCGGATTTTCCTGGAACCAGCGCGTTCTCCATGCGGATCGTGCCGACTATGAAGCCTCGCATTTTTACATCAAAGAAAAAGATTCAAGTGGGGATTTTATCAATGCGCCCCAACGCGACGAATATATCGCTATTACTTATGTTGAGCCCTGGCAGCAAAATGCGGTAATTCTCGGTTTTAATGTCGCGTCTGATCCAGAGCGTACTGAAGCGTTAATTCGCGCGCGCGATAGCGGCCATTTCGCGATGACCCAACCCTTGCAGCTGCTGCAAGATGAAAAAATATCGCCCGGTGCGGTTGTGTATTTCCCCGTGTACGAGCGCATGAATTCAACCAGCAGCCTGGCGGATCGGCGTGACTCATTGGTGGGCTATGTTACTGCGATAGTGCGCACTAATGATTTAATCCATTCAGTGCTTACACCATTTTCATCAGGTGATCATCAGCTTCATATTGTTGATGTGACCGATGTAGATAACCATGAGGTTTTCTTCCAACAGGCTCAGACACAGTTGCCAGATTACGCGCAGGAGTTAGTGTTCCGTCAAGAAATATCGGTTGGGGGCAGGCGGTTATTAATTAGCGTCGCTCCAACGGAAAAGTTTTTAGCAGAACATGTCAGTTTGCAATCCTGGTTTGTATTGGCCGGTGGCTTATTGTTCTGCAGTTTGCTCGGCGGTTTTTTATTGTTGATCAGTGGGCGGGCGCAACACATCCGTAATCTGGTTGAGCTGCGCACCAAAGAATTGGCGGCTATTCTGGAAAATGCGGTGGAGTCTATTTTGGTGGTGGATGAGCAGGGCCATATTGAAAAAGCGAATCCCGCCGCTGCGATGTTATTTAAATACCCTCTACCACAATTTTCCGCTTTGCATATAGCAGATTTAATTCCAGTATTGCGGCAGGGCTTTAGTGCGCAGGGCGATGATTTAACAACGTCATATTTGCGTGAAACACTTGGACGGTGCAGTGATGGTAGTGATCTGGACATTGAATTGAGCGTTAGCCCGGTCGCGATTCACGAACGAAAGTTTTTCACTTTTATCATTCACGACGCTACCGCCAAACGCAAGGTTGATCGCCTTAAAAGTGAATTTATTTCCACTGTTAGTCATGAGTTGCGCACGCCGCTTACATCGATTAAAGGAGCGCTTGGTATTGTATTAAGCGGCAGTTTAGGAGAAATGGCCAACAAGATTCGTGATTTGCTGGTTATTGCCAACAACAATGCTGAACGGCTAACACGTTTGGTTAACGATATTTTAGATGTTGATAAACTGGAATTCGGCAATTTGGTTTTAAACACAAAACGCTGCGCTCTTTATCCGCTCCTGCAGCAGTCAATCGAACAAAATGAGGGTTATGCCGCGCGCTATGGCGTGAGTCTTCAACTCGAGGTACCCGACGATGCGGTTATGCAATCTACAGCCAATCTCGATGCCCATCGTTTTCTGCAAGTCATGGCCAACTTGTTATCCAATGCCATCAAGTTTTCCTATCTGGATGGCGAGGTACACGTGCGGTTAACACAGGATGGGCATGACGTAACTGTATCGGTTATTGATGAGGGGCAGGGCATTGCCGATGATTTCCGCCAGCGTATTTTCCAGCGGTTTGCCCAAGTGGATTCTTCCGATACTCGTCGCCGCGATGGGACTGGTCTTGGCCTCAGTATCACCAAAGCGATTGTCGAGCGCATGGGGGGCAAGATTGGCTACCACTCAACCGTCGGTAAAGGGAGCTGTTTCTACATCACGCTGCCGACTGCTTAACTCCCCCCCATCCCCCCCCTTGATAAGGGGGGGCAAGGGGGGGTTAAGCTAGGTCCAAGATAAACGAGGACAAACGCATTTTTTTAAAAAGCACGGCGATTGGCGCAGTTTGTGCTCCTCTTGACCTAGGGGAATGTTTTCTCTGAAAAAGCGGCAAAACCGGCTAAAGTTTACCCATGGGTTGCCGCTAACCTATGTATTGAAGATAGCCAGCGGTAATTTTTGGCCTGGGGGAATCCATGGTGAGCGGTACATCAAGTACGACTAATAGCAATGCATCGACTGGGTCCAGCATTATCAGTGCTCTGGGAACCGGCTCGGGTATTGATGCTAATAAGTTGGCCGACCAGCTAACCGAGGTGAACAAAGCCGCCCAAGCTGGCCGCCTTACCAGCCAAAAGACGCTGTTAGAAACGCAAATTTCAGACTACGGATTAATGCGTAGTTCGCTCTCCAAATTGGAAACTGCCGCTGCCGCCTTGGGTAGCGCCGATACTTTTAACGCTAAAGCGCTTTCTATTCCCGATACCAAATTAATCGGCATTACCAAGTTGGATGCCAAGGCCACTGCTGGCAGTTATCAATTAAAAGTTGAGCAGGTTGCGCAGGCCCAATCCTTAAGTTCAGGCACCTTCGCCTCCATGACCGCACCGGTCGGTAAAGGCACATTGGTTATCCGCTTGGGCGAATGGAATCCGGCTGTTGATGATTTTGAAGTGGATGCTTCCAAAACCGGCGCCACTATCACGATCGATGACAACAACAATTCTTTAACCGGTCTTCGCGATGCCATCAACAAAGCCGACATTGGCGTAACCGCCAGCATTGTGAGCGACGGTGGTACGTACAAGTTACTGATGACCGCTAAAACCGGCGCTAAAAATGAAATTGAAATTACCGCCGCCGAAGACCCGAGTTCGCCAGGTCTGGCCAGTTTTGATTTCAACGAAGCAACGCGCAATCTTACCCAGCAGCAAGGAGGTCTTGATGCCAAAGTGCGTATCAACGGGTTGTTGGTTAATCGCGAGTCCAATCAAATTAGTGATGTGGTTGAAGGATTAGAGTTCGATATTTTTTCAAGTTCACTCACCGAAACCGTCAGTATTACCATTAGCGAAGACAAGGCGACTGCTGAAAAAGTAATTCGTGATTTTGTTGCGGCCTACAACACGTTCAAAACCGAAGTGGAAGCCTTGGTAGGTTTTGACGCTGAGTCGAAAGAATACGGCAGTCTGCGCAACGACTCGCTCGCCAAAAATCTGGTGCAGGGCGTACGCAATGTGTTGTCTTCATCCGTCGCCGGATTAGGTGATAGTTTTAGCAGCCTTTCCAATATAGGTATTCGTACCAAACTCGATGGTTCGCTTGAAATTATAGAGAATCAGGAGAACGTGGACTTTCGCGCGGCGATGGACAAAAATTTTGAGCAAGTGCGGGATATTTTCGTACCCAAAACCTCCTCTTCCGCATTGGACATCGAGGTCACCAAATTTTCCGCCAACAGCAAACCCGGTTCTTACGATGTAGTGATTACCCAGCAACCGAGCAAAGGTAAGTTGACTGGCGCCGATGTGGCTCTGGCATTTCCAATCGATACCACAGGCAAAGATTATAGTTTTACTTTCTCGCTCGACGGCGTCAATTCCTCATCGATTACATTACCTAATGCAAAAATCTATGCAACGGGAGCGGAATTGGCGGCTGAATTCCAGAGCCTGATTAATTTGGATACTGCTGTCAAAGACGCCAAACTAAACGTTGCCGTTAGCTTTGAAGCCAATAAATTAGTATTTGTGTCCGACTCTTATGGCAGCTCCAGCAAGGTCGCGTTTACCGCTGTAGGTGCGGATATGGCCGACCTGGGTGTCTCTGCTGTAGCGGGCACAACGGGAACTGATGTCGGTGGCACAGTAGCTGGGGTAGCCGCGTTTGGTTTTGGCAACGTGCTCTTACCTGCGATTGGAAGCAAAGCAGAAGGTTTGAGTATGATTGTTCAACCAGGTGCTACCTCGGGCACTATCAGCTTTTCGCGCGGTTTTTCTGGCAGTTTGACCAGCCTGATTAACGATTTTTTGAAAACATCCGGTCTTATCAAAGAGCGCGAGACGAATATTGGCAAAGATATCGTCAAAGTTGAGAAAGACGAAGAAGCGCTGAATCGCCGCAGCGATGCCTACCGAGCGCGGCTGATGGCGCAATTCCAGGCAATGGAATCCATCGTGCGCAGCCTCAATTCCACTGGGGATTTTTTGGATGGCATTTTGGACCGTTTGCCATTCACCTCCCGCAATAATTAAAGAGGTCCGCGTAATCATAGGGAGTGACAGGCGATTTGGTGATCTGTCACTCCACATCTATTTCCTTCGGTTTCTGCTCATTTCGTGACCTTTCACCATTCGTTTGCTATACCCTAATGACACTCTCGTTAGAATTCCGGAGGGGTTATGCCAAACGTATTTGCGCTCGTACCTGCCCGTGGTGGATCAAAAGGGATACTGCAAAAAAATATTGCGCCCTTGGGCGACCAACCTCTGCTGGCTTACACGCTGAAAGCGGCGTTGGATTCCGGTGTTATCGATGCAGTTTATGTTTCCTCCGATGACGACCAAATTCTCTCCGTTGCTCACTACTATGGCGCCGAGCGCCTAAAGCGCGACCCGCACCTAGCGCGGGATGAATCCCCGATTGACCCTGTTGTCGCTGAATTTATTCACCGGATAAAACCAGCGGGCAAAGATATAATTATTTTATTGCTACCGACATCGCCCCTGCGCAATGCAACTCATATTCGAGAGGCGCTTGCCGAGTTTCAGGATTTTCCCACTTGTCACAGCCTAATCAGCGTGTGGGAGATTAATAACCAATTGATGAAAGCCTACGTGGGGGGCGGCGAGTTTTTGCATCCGCTTGCTGGCGCGCATTCGTCTTATCTGCGACGTCAGGATTTACCCTCGCTTTACATGCCCAACGGCGCTATTTCTATTTTCAAAGTGGATGATTTTTTGCGTGAGGAAAATATTCCACGCACTCACGAAATTCCTTACTTGATGTCTGAGCATGACAGTATTGATGTGGATACCCCGGAAGATTTACGTATTGCAGAGCAACGCTTGAGTAATCCGCATGTAGAAAAGTGAATTCCCTTTTGTTCAGATAAATGTTGCTGCAGCTAATCCTCCCAGGATCGCGTTTTTTCTTGAGTGAGAGCCTTTTTTTCAAGGTGCGTCGCTTTTTCAAGGCGCGCATCGTCTTCAATGCGCGCCTGTAAATTTTTCCATACTACTTCTGCATCTTGACCTGCGTCGTTAGTCGTCATTCGGGTGCTGATTTGTTGAGTGATTTTTAAGTGCCGAACAAAGCGGCGACAGTTCGCACACATTAATAAATGCAAACGCATTTGCCATTTGAGTGGCGAGCTGTTGTCTAAATAATCGCTGGCGATGGCAGCGACTTGTTTACAACTTAGCATGAGCCGGTCTCCTGATAACGGTCAATGACCTGCATAAGCGTGAGCCGGGCGCGATGCACTAGAACTCTTACATTGGCTGCGCTTACAGCAAGTATGTTGCAAATTTCCTCAAACGATTGTTGCTCCATATCGCGCAATATAAATGCCGCTTTTTGCGTGGGCGGTAAGAGATTGAGAGTGCGCGTAATACAATGCTGCAATTGTTGTTCTTCCAATAGCGCGTCGGGTGATTCTATATTCCATTGTGGTACTGGTTGCTGCCAGTGACCATTAGGTTTGAAATGGGTGCCGTCGAGGTAACTGCCCGGTATTTCACCATCCAACTGATCCAGCGATACTTGCCGGGACTCTTTGCGCAAACGCGCTTTTGCCTGATTGCTAACAATGGTAAGCAACCAGGTTTTTAACGACGAGCGACCTTCGAAGGTGGCGATATTTTTATACACCGAAAGCCAAGCCTCCTGCACCACATCGTCAGCAAAGGTGTCGCCGACAATAGCGCGCGCTATGTGCAACATGAGTGAATGATGCAGCGCAATCAATTGCCGAAATGCCTGATCGTCGCCGCGAATTAATTTTGCAATCAGTTCGCTATCATCGGTTGAGGTTAGTGTGGTCGGATTCATCCGTCTGCTCGGGTTGGGCTGAGGCAAGTTTCGCAAATCAGTTTGCGTTAGTGGTGTCAGCTTATCACTCGCCATAATCACTTTGTGCACCCGATTATGTATTTCATGAAATGTTTTTTGATGGTAGACATTTGCGGCTTGAATAAAGGCTTAACCAGTAATCCAGGCTGTGAAATTTCCCACCACCTAAACCTACCAGTGCCAACAGCATAATTAGATAAGTCGCCGCGAACTCAATACCGTTATTGAGGATGACAAATTTTCCGCTGGCGGTGAGCCATTCGTAATTGCCATGGGCTTGCAAAATCTCTCGGGCGCGCTCCAGTTTTTCGGGTGCTGCGAGTACTTGCGCATTTGCAAAAGGCGCATGGGCATCGGCAATCGCTTGCCAGCCGTTATCCCAATGAACACTCAGGATCGCAACTAGCATAGTGACAATCAGTGGAATGCTAATCAAGCGCGTGAGTAGCCCCAGTGCAAGCAATACCGCGCCGATAAGTTCTGCGGCCGTTGCTAATAAAGCCATTAAAAAAGGAAATGGCAGGCCCAACCCCCAGTCGGAATTACCGAACCATTCCACTGTGCTGTCAAAAGCATTGAGTTTGCTCAAGCCTGCCATCCAGAAAATCGGCGCGAGATAAAGGCGCAGAGCGAGGCTGGCGAGATTGGAACCGCTGTTGATCAGACTGCTGTGTATTTTGCAAAGCGAAGTGGTGGAGAACATGTCAGGCATCCATAAGTATTGATACACATACAGATGCCTGAGAGGCTGTTTTGTTACAAATAGTGTTGGTGCGAATTGCGCGTCACCCGGAGCCTGTGAGCCTGTAAACAATTCTGGGTTACTGGGCTTTGTTCTTCATTTCTTTGGCTTCTTTCTTCAACGCTTGCTCTAATTCCAGTTGCTCCTGATCTATCTCCGGTACTGTGGGCAAGGCTTGCTCAACTAAATCGGTTGCCTGCGCTTCAGCTTTTTCAGCAACATCGGTAGCGGCCGCATCAATTTTTTTATTGATATTATCGGTCACCGCATCGACAGGGTTTTCGATAATGTCTTGCACATTACGTAAGGCCTCCTGTTTTTCATCCAGAGATTTTTTAAATGTCTGGGCTTTGGTGTATGCGCTTTGCAACTCTTTGGGTAATACCGGGGTGATGGCTTGTTTTGCCCCTTCGATTTGCTCGGAAATAATTTCCGGTGTGCCGTCTTTAATTAACATCACTGCCATTTGGTTAGTGTCGGCATTCCATACCATGGCGGCAGTATCGGTAATCGCTTGCACTTGTGGCGGTGCATAGCGTGAGGCGACATAGAAAAGTGCGCCTTCCTGCTGGATTGTTTGCGCGGTGCGTAGAAGCTTCATGGTGGGTTCGTATTTATCGCCCAGCAATGCGGTCATTCGGTCTTTCACTATCGGGGCTTCAAAGAGGTTGACTTCGTTGGGGTCAAAGCCCACAAGTGGCTTGAGTAGCGACCACATCAATTTACTTTGCAGTTGGTTGCCAATCAGCAAGGACGAAACACAAGCTGAAAGAAAAATACAAATAAAAGCGATGGAGAGAAGTTTGGTAGCGCGCATAAACAGTCCGATAAGAAAAAGTGGAGCACTGGTGCAGGTCGGCAGTGTACGCAAAGTGATTTGTCCCGTACATAAGGGGCCGAGAATCGCTAAAGTAATTTTTTGCGCCATTTTACCCAAGCGAGCTAAAAATAACTTCATTTTTATGGAGGCGCTTAAAATTGTATGGTTGAATGCGACATTGCGCTGCCCTGTTGAAATCATTTAGCCGCTGATGACAGCGGATTATTTCCGCGCACAACAATCAATAACCCTTATAAAACCTCACACTTTTACATTCGTTCAGCACAAGGAAAGCGTCTTGAAAATTCTAGTGGCAATTAAACGCGTAGTGGACCCAGCTGTCCGCGTACGCCCCTTGGCCGATGGCAGTGGTATGGATATTAGCAATGCCAAAATGTCGATAAATCCCTTCTGTGAAATCGCACTCGAAGAAGCCATTCGCTTGAAAGAACAAGGCCTCGCGACGGAGGTTGTCGTGGTCTGCATCGGCTCTCATGCCGTTCATGAACAGTTGCGTAGCGCACTCGCGCTGGGTGCTGACCGCGCACTGCATATCAATACGGAATCGCAGCTTGAACCGCTCTGCATTGCCAAAGTTCTGCACACACTGGTTCAACAAGAGCAGCCACAAATCATCTTGCTCGGTAAGCAGTCCATTGATGGCGACCACAATCAGACGGGGCAGATGTTAGCCGCGCTGTGTGGCTATCCACAGGGAACTTTTGCCTCCCGAATAGAATGCAGCGGGGATGAAATCCGGGTAACACGGGAGTTGGATGGCGGCTTGCAGACTCTCGCGTTAAAGCTTCCAGCGGTTATCACCGCTGACTTGCGCTTGAACCAGCCGCGTTACCCAACCATGCCAAATATTATGCGGGCGCGTCAAAAGCCTCTGGTGGTAACGCAATTGGCAGATTTGGGGTTAGATCTGCAACCGCGTCTGCAAATTCTCTCGGTCGATTCCCCTAAGCTTCGTCAGCAAGGTATCAAGGTAAACAGTGTTGCTGAATTGGTGGGCAAATTACGGCAGGAGGCCAAAGTTCTGTGACTTCATCGGATAAATTGCGTGCATTGGTAGTGATCGAACAGGATGCGGCGGGCTTCAGCTTGATCAACCTTAAGGTGGTGGGCGCCGTGATGCATTTGGGTAAATTTACCGATCTGGATGTGGATCTACTCGTGGCCGGTAAAGATTGTGCCGCCGTTGCGGAAACGGCTGCGCGTATCCCGTGTATCCGCAAGGTGCTAGTCGCTGATGAAGTGAGTTGCGAATACCAGCTGCCCGAGACACTCGCGCCTTGGTTGGCCACGCTGGCAAGCGACTACGCCTATGTCTGCGTAGGCGCGACGACCTTTGGTAAAAATCTATTGCCGCGAATCGCCGCGCTGATGGACGTTCAACCCATTACCGATGTAGTTGCCATAGACTCCGCCAACGAATTCAAACGGCCTGTATATGCGGGTAGCGCGCTTGCCCGTGTGCGCACGGAGCAGCCAATCAAACTCTTGAGTATTCGTGCCAGCGCTTTTACCGAGGTGGTATTGGGGGCGGGCAGTGCGCCCATCACGTCAATTGATCCGCCTCCAGCACAACAACTAAGTCGATTTATTGGCGAGCAACAGGTGCAGTCCGAGCGGCCTGAGCTTGGGTCGGCGCGAGTAGTGGTATCTGGCGGACGCGGTTTGCAGTCCAACGAGAACTTCCAATTACTCTACAAATTGGCCGATAAACTCGGTGCTGCGGTAGGGGCATCCCGCGCAGCGGTCGACGCCGGTTTTGCCGCAAATGAGATGCAAGTCGGACAAACCGGCAAGGTAGTGGCGCCGGAGCTGTATATCGCGATAGGGCTGTCGGGTGCTGTGCAGCATCTGGCGGGTATGCGCGATTCGCAGATTGTGGTGGCGATCAATAAAGACCCTGACGCTCCCATCTTCCAAGCCGCCGACTATGGGCTAGTTGCCGATTTGTTTGATGCAGTGCCTGAGTTGATCGAGTTGTTGTAGAACCACAGCATTCGCTGTCAATACTGGAATTCTCCGAGCCGCCACTACAGCGGCTTTTTGTTTTTTTCGCTACAATGCCGCCCCAATCATCTTCATCCCCCTTTCTCATCAGGTTTAATCGATCATGACATTCGAGCAGTTTGAAACCTGGGCCATGTACATTTGTGGCGGCGGGCTGATTATCTTTATGTTTTTTATCGTGTGGGATCTCGCCAAAAAATCCAAAGCCGGCAAATTTGGTACCTTTGTGTTATTTGGCGTACTGGGTTTCGCGATTATGGTGTTTGTGATTAAAGAAGTATTTGTGCATATCCTCAGCTAGCCTTAACAGGCAAAGCCGCAATAGGCTAGTGCAGATTCCAACCGTAATAATAGTGGATTAACCATGTTTCATTTCTTTGTTCCTGCCACCAAGGTTCAGAAAGACCGCGCCATCATGCGCGAAACCGACGCGCGTGTTGCCAAATACAGCCGACGCGGTTTGATTCTGAACTTTATCGTTTTTGTGCTCTGCCTTGCGTTTGGTGACTTTCAGGAAAAAGAACACAATCTGGCGATAGTGCTGGTGACCGGCTTACTGCTGGTGACTCTAGTCCGTAGTTATTATCTGTTCCGCTTCGACAGCCTCTACGCACGCGCACCAACGCGCTGGCGCAACCAATACTTTTTTGCCTCTTGTTTAGGTGCGGCATGGTGGAGCGTTATTCTGGTGACGCTCACCTGGGTGCAGGGCATGCAAGATGAAACTCTTGTGATGTGGCTCTACTCGGTGGTGTTTTATTCCAGCGTAGCCAATGTGTTTGCACCCTATCGCCATTTCCTGAGTTTGTATTTGGCGATTGGCCAAATTCCCGCGGCGATTACCGCGATTTTATTGGTCAATGCCGAGGGCGTTTTATACGGCTGCATTATGCTGATGTTTTACGTGATGCTCAGTCATCAAGGCAAGGTGACTTCACTCGCGTATTGGGAGCGTTTGGAAGCGCATTATTCACTGCGCGAGCGAGCGCAGGGCTTGGAAAACGAGAAGCGTACATCCCAGGCACAAATCGAATTAAAGAATGAATTTTTAGTAAACCTCGGGCAGGAGATTCGCTCGTCCATTAGCGACGTTATGAGCACATTGTCATTGATTGACGATAGCCAGCTTTCCGAGCATCACCGCGAATTATTAACGACGGCTAATAAGGCCACAGGCCGGCAAATCGATCTGGTTAATAATGTGGTCGACTTCTCCAAAATCACCACCAAAACACTGGTGCTTGATGACGTGGAATTTGACCTACGGCGCGTGCTAGAAAAATTTGTGCAAGATTTTACCCTCGACGCACACCAGCAAGGCATTGAACTCTATTACAGTTTTGATCCGAATATGCCCTTGCGGGTCAAGGGTGATGTGGCGCGCTTGAATCAAATTCTTGCGACCTTGCTCAACCACACACTCAAAGCCAGTCGTATAGAACACGTGTATATCGAAGCACGGTTTCATCAGGAGCAGGATGATCTGGGTGAGTTGCAAGTCATCATCAGCGATAGCGAAAAAAATGTCGCCGGTGAAAATGATGCAGAAGCCCATGAAAGTAACCAAAAAGGAATTGGCCTGTCGATCTGTAAAGGCTTGGCGGAATGTATGGGCGGCAGCATTCATTTGCGTGAAAACAAAAATCGCGGCAATCGCATTTTTATTAATGTCACTTTACAAGTGGTTTCCCACGAAGAGCGTCGCTTTGGCTCCGAGCAAAAATTGCGCGGCAAACGCGCGCTCCTGGTGGACTTGCCCGATAGCAATGCCAATGCACTGGCCGACGAAATCAACGCTTGGGGTATGAGCACGGCAATTGCTACAGGCAAAGAGCAGGCTATCACCAAGTTGTGCGAGCAAGCTGCCAACAATACGCCTTTTGATCTAGTGCTGATTTTCACTAAGCTGAATAATATGAATGGTTTGGCGCTATCGCGCGAAATTGCAGCGCATCCTGAAATTGCCGAGGTAAAACAAATTATTGCGATGAGTATTTTGCAGAGTGATAGCCCGGAGATGAAGTTGCACTTACGCAGTCATCCGCAGGTGTGCGTCATTGAAAAGCCGATTATGCGTAAACGATTACACGATGTAGCGGTGCAAAAGTTATTGAACGTTCACTTTGACGAGGAACGTAAGCCACAAGAGAAAGATGCACACCACTTAGCGGTGATGCCGAGAGTACTGCTGATTGAAGATCATCGTGTAGACCAAATGGTGATCAGTGCGATGCTAAAAAAACTCGGCTGTTATGTACAAATTGCGCAGAATGGGTTGGAAGCGATCGAGATAGTGGAGAAAGAGCGGTTTGATCTGATCTTGATGGACTACGACATGAAAGAACAAGACAGTATTACTGCCACGCAAAAAATACGGGAGCATGAGCGCTCCTCAAACAGTTTAAGGCACTTGCCCATTGTGGCGGTAACGGCGGCGCAATCTGATACTGATCAAGAAGTTCTAGCGGCGGGAATGGATGATCATATTAGTAAACCGATTCGCTATGATGATCTGGAAAGTCGTTTGCAGCGCTGGCTGGAAAAGTCGCATGGTTAGCACTCTGCGCGGGTAGGATAAGAAGCGTTTACAAGCGTAAACCTGCAGGCTAAAACTGAATGCCGCTGATATCCTCAGCGGCATTTTTCATTTTCAGGGATGTGCTTTTTTGTTGTATCGGTTCTATAGTTTAAAAAACTCCAATAATCTTATCGCCACTACTCACACTATCTCTACAAAGGTTCGGTCATGCGCATACTCGGCCAGCACACTATTAATAGAATTCACCATTTATTCGGGTTAACCCTACTACTTCTGCTTGCCAGCTGCGGGCAGGGTACATCTGATACATCAAACTCCAGTGAGCAACCCGCCGCGACATTACCTGGCGCTATGTCGGACAGTAATCAACAAAGCATTAGCGGCGCGCGGATTTTGGTGTTCAGTAAAACCGCCGGTTGGCGCCATGATTCAATTCCAGCAGGCATAGCCGCTTTTGAAAAGTTAGCGCAAGCACACCAATTTTCGGTGGTGGCGACAGAAGATTCTGCAGTGTTTACCGATGCAGAGTTGAGCCAATTTAATACCATCGTATTTTTAAACACTACGCTCAACGTGCTTGATGAAAATCAGGAATTAGCTATGGAGCGCTACATACAAGCCGGCGGTGGTTTTGTGGGCATTCACGCTGCGGCAGATACCGAGTGGGAAGGCGATTGGTTTTGGTATCGCAATTTAGTAGGTGCAGTTTTTAAAAATCATCCCAGCACGCCAAGCAATGTGCAGCAAGCGACAGTCAATTTTGTTGATAAAAAGCACCCGTCGTCCGAGGCATTGCTGGATACAATTAGCTTCTCGGATGAGTGGTACAACTACAAAGACATCTATGAGTTTATCAACGTGATTGCCAAAGTTGACGAGTCAACTTATCAAGGCGGTGAGCACGATCATGATCACCCCATCTCCTGGTATCACGATTACGATGGCGGCCGCGCGTTTTACACCGGTATGGGTCACACCAGCGAGATGTTTTCCAATCCCGATTTTTTGCAGCATCTCGTCGGCGGTATGACTTACGCGGTGGGATTGAATCATCGCCCGGGTTTTAAACCGCAGCTGGATTACACCAAATCAAGACCGGAAAATAATCGCTTTATCAAAAAAACTGTGGTTGAAAATCTCGACGAGCCAGTAAAGTTTGCGTTTTTTCCCAACGGAGATGCGTTGATTGCTTTGCGTCCCGGCAGCTTTAAGCGCGTTGATTACCAAACTGGGCAAACCAGCGCAGCCGGAAACCTACCTACTGCCTATGATAAGTTTCAAGAGTTAGGCTTGGTTGGCGTTGCTGTGGATCCTGACTTTGAAAAAAATCAACACATTTATGCCGCATTTACCGTGAAAGATTCGGAGGGTAATCTCCATCAACGGTTGTCACAGTTTTTGTGGCGCGACAACCAAGTCGATGCCTCAACTGAACAAAAAATTCTGCAATATCCTATTGATAACAACTGCTGCCATACCGGCGGCGATTTGCAGTTCGGCAACAATGGCGAACTGTTTTTCTCGACCGGCGATAACACTAATCCGCATGATCAAGATGGTTTTGCTCCTCTCGATTTCCGCAAAGGCATGAAGAAAAATGATGGCCTGCGCGGTGCTGGTAACACTAACGATTTGCGTGGCAAAGTGTTGCGCATCATTCCAAAAACCGATGGGCCCAAAGCAGAGGGTGGTTACGATATTCCCGCCGGAAATTTATTTACCGATGCTACACAGGGTCGTCCGGAAATTTATGTAATGGGCGCGCGCAATCCTTACAGCATAACCTTTGATAAACGCACAAATGCATTGTTTTATGGAGATATCGGCCCCGACGCTAGTAATGACACTGATGAAAAAGGCTCGCGCGGTTACGATGAAATAAACCGTGTGCTTGCGGCGGGCAATTTTGGCTGGCCTTTGGTTATCGGCCAAAATAAACCTTATAGGCAATATGATTTTGTGGAAAAAAAATCAGGCGATCTGGTCGATGTAAACAATCCGATTAACTACTCACCCAATAATACTGGCGCAAAACAATTACCCCCCGCCCAGCCCGCGTTTATCGCCTATCCTTACGGGACCTCTGAGGTGTTTCCGGAAATGGGCACTGGCGGACGCTCGGCTTTGGTTGCCGACGTATATCACTCGGTTGATTATCCTGAATCCGTAAATCGCTATCCTGCGTATTACGACAAAAAATTATTTATTCTCGATTTTATGCGTGCCTGGGTAAAAGTGGTCAGTCTGGATGATCAGGGGCGCATTCAAAAAATTGAACCCTTCGCGCCCCAAATTAATTATGCGCTGCCAATTGATGCGCGCTTTGCACCTGACGGAACTTTGTATGTGCTGGAGTACGGCATGTCCTGGTTCACCGGCAACCCGGATGCACGACTTGCACGTATTGAATATGTCGGCTCCGGCAATCGTCCGCCTATGGCAGAAATCACCCTGGAGCAAACCCAATTTGGAGTTCCGGCAAACATTAATGCGTCGGCAAAAAAATCTGTGGATCTGGATGGCGATAAAATTACCTACGCTTGGAAATTACACTGTGCAGACGCTTCCTGCACAGAGCGGCAGTTAGGTGATGGTGTTGAAGTGAATCTGGCGTTGGATAAGCCAGGTAGATACAACCTCGAACTTGCGGTAGCCGATGCACAGGGCGCAAAGTCCATTTTCACTGCACCACTTGAAATTGGTAACGAGCCGCCAGTGATTGCCTTTTCCACTACGCAAAACCAATCATTTTTCTGGGCGGACACCGACCAGGTTGATTACGCATTCGCAGTTAGTGATCAAGAGGATGGGATAATTTCAACCGTAGAAAATGGAAACCCACTGGTTACCTTTACTCGCGTAGAACCTGAGAAAAAATCAGCGTTGGGACATCAGTCCGTCAATGTGATTGATCAGGGCAAAGCACTGGTTGATGCCAATAATTGTCTGGGTTGCCATAAGTTGGATGAAAAAATGGTCGGCCCAGCGTTCCGGGACGTTGCCAAAAAATATCAGAAGGATTCCAACGCTCTCGCCTATCTAGTGAATAAGCTGGGTAACGGTGGGGCAGGCGTTTGGGGTGAGATGAATATGCCTGCTTTTTCCGGTTTAAGTGAAACTGACCGCGCCGCTATGGCGACTTATGTGTTGTCGCTTACCGACGCTAATGCCCCAACAGGCTTGGCATTGTCGGGTACTGTTGGTCTGAAATCCCATCAACCAAACTCGGCGGCGCTAAAAGCAGATAAACCTTACACTCAAAATGGTGAGGCGTATATTTTCACTGCGAAGTACATGGACAAGGGTGCAAATAATTTCCCGTCAATTGAGGTGAGTAAACAAATCAAACTTATCCCGGCGCGGCTGGATTTTTATAGCCTGTTTATCCCAGCGTCTGCCACCAAAGAAGCCAAACGAGATACGTTTTATGATGTTAAGTCAATTGTGGTTCCCGCTAGCGAAGAAGTCTCTGGATTCGCCTTTGGTCGTTATGATTTGACCAGGGTGAAATCCGTAAAAATAGGTGCGCTGTTTTTTAAAGAGTCGACCAACTGGTTAGTTGAGATTCGCCGGGACAACGCTGAAGGTGATGTGCTTGCTACAGGTACGATCTCACCCGCTGAATTAAAAACCTACGCTCGCTACACTATTCCCTTGAGCGCGACCAGTGGGTTCGCTGACTTGTACATCAACATAAAGCCTGAGCAAAAAAGCGGAGCTGAAGTTCGGTTACACGATATTAGTTTTGAGCAGTAGAAAAACCGATTGGCTACGAATTGCCAAAGCAAATTCTTGATGTAAAGTGGCGGCCTCAGTTAATGAGGCCGCTTTTTTGTTTGCGCTGGTCTTGCTGTGAAAGGTGTTTAGCGAAGTAAGGATAAAAATTCATTGCGCGTTGCTTGATTGCTGCGAAAGCTGCCGCGCATGGCTGAGGTTTTCATCGACGAGTTTTGTTTTTCCACGCCGCGCATCATCATGCACATGTGTTTTGCTTCGATGATGACACCCACGCCGGATGCACCGGTAATCTCCTGAATACACTCCGCAATTTGTACGGTGAGCTGTTCTTGAATTTGCAAGCGACGGGCAAACATATCAACGATGCGCGCAACTTTCGATAAACCCAATACTTTGCCGGTTGGAATATAAGCAACGTGGGCTTTGCCAATAAATGGCAGAAGATGATGTTCGCACAGTGAATACAGCTCGATATCTTTGACGATAATCATTTCATCGGAGTCAGACGGAAAGAGCGCATCGTTGACCACTTCATCGAGTGTTTGGTGGTAACCGCGGGTCAAAAATTGAAAGGCCTTGGCAGCGCGATCCGGCGTATCCAGAAGGCCAGGGCGGGTTAAATCTTCACCAACGCCAGCGATAATGCTCGCAAAATGTTCTCTCATCAAAATCTCCTCAAGCGGCAGCGATGCTCTGCCCGTCACAAAACGGCAGTTTACCGCTTTCGGCTAAATTCTAGAAAACATAAATCCTGATTTAGCCGATTTATTGGGTAGAATGCCCGCTCTCAGCTCAACCCGAGGTTATCCATGTCCAGTTTTTCCACTAGTGTTAGTCAATCTTCCAGTGCTTTTGATCAGGCGCGTGATGAGTTATTGACGATTCGTGATTTTTTACGCTGGTCAGCCAGTGCGTTTATCGCGGCGAAACTCTATTACGGCCACGGTACCGATAACCCTTGGGATGAAGCCGAACAACTGGTTTTACATGCGATCCATTTGGCTCCGCCACTGGGTGATGAATGGCTGGATGCAACGTTGACCCGCAGCGAGCGCGAGCGTGTGGTTGCTAATATCCAGCGTCGTATTGAAGAGCGAATTCCGGCGGCCTATATCATCGGCCAAGCCTGGTTTGCAGGCCTGCCTTATGTGGTTGATGAGCGAGTATTGGTGCCGCGTTCACCGATTGCCGAACTGATTGAAAAGCGGTTTGCGCCTTGGTTGGTTGACGAGCCGCAGCAGATTCTCGATTTATGCACCGGCAGCGGTTGTATCGGCATTGCTTGCGCCTATGCGTTTCCCGACGCCGAAGTGCAGCTAAGCGATATCTCTTACGATGCCTTGGCTGTGGCCGAGGAAAATATTCAGCAGCACGGCATGACCGAGCGCATATTTGCCTTGCAGTCTGATTTGTTTGATAACCTGCTCGGGCAGCGCTTTGATTTAATCGTCTCCAATCCCCCTTACGTAGATGCAGAGGATATGGCGAGCTTGCCCGATGAGTTCCATGCGGAACCCGAGTTGGGCCTTTCCTCCGGTGATGATGGTTTGGACTTTACCCGTCGCTTGCTGAAGGAGGCTGTGGACTTTTTAACTGAAGAGGGATTGTTGGTAGTGGAAGTCGGCAATTCCTGGCCGGCTTTGGAGGTCGCGTATCCAACACTGCCGTTCACTTGGGTGGAGTTCGCGCGCGGCGGTCATGGTGTGTTTATCTTGACCGCACAGGATTTGCGCAATGCGCGCGAGGCGGGTGTGCTCTAAGCCCATGATGCCGATGCGTCGACCAGGCAAGTCACGTATAATCGGCGCACTTTTTTATTGACCCATTGTTGGGTTCTTGCTGCCAGGAAATCCCTAATGTCAGGAAATAGCTAATGTCTGGAAATACTTACGGCAAATTGTTTACTGTGACCACCTTCGGCGAAAGCCATGGTATTGCCTTGGGCGCGATTGTGGACGGTTGTCCACCCGGCCTTGAATTGACCGAAGCCGATATCCAAATTGATTTGGATAGGCGCAAACCGGGCACCTCTCGCTATACCACCCAGCGCCGCGAAGAAGATGCGGTGAAAATTCTATCTGGTGTGTTTGAGGGCAAAACTACAGGAACGCCTATCGGTTTGATGATTGAAAATACCGATCAACGCTCCAAAGATTATTCCAACATCAAAGACCAATTTCGCCCAGCGCATGCAGATTACACCTATATGCAAAAATACGGCGTGCGCGATTATCGCGGTGGCGGCCGTTCATCTGCGCGCGAAACAGCTATGCGTGTTGCGGCTGGCTCAATCGCTAAAAAATATTTGAAAGATTTTCACGGTATTGAAGTGCGCGGTTATTTGTCGCAACTCGGCCCGATAAAGATTGAAAGTGTGGATTGGGATCAGGTTCATCAAAATCCATTCTTCTGCCCCGATGCGAGCAAGGTGTCAGAGATGGAAGCGTTTATGCAAGCGCTGAATAAAGAAGGTGATTCCATAGGTGCAAAAATTACGGTGGTGGCCACCAATGTTCCGCCCGGTTTGGGTGAGCCGATTTTTGATCGCCTCGATGCAGAAATCGCTCATGCGTTAATGAGTATTAATGCGGTAAAAGGTGTTGAGATAGGCGAGGGCTTTGGTTGCATCGCCCAGCGCGGCAGTCAGCACCGTGATGAAATGACGCCGGAAGGTTTTCTGTCGAATAATGCTGGCGGAATTTTAGGCGGTATTTCCTCCGGGCAAGATATTATTGCCAATCTCGCACTCAAACCTACATCGAGCTTGCACATTCCTGGCCGCAGTGTCGATGTGCACGGCAACGCGGTTGAAGTGATTACCAAAGGTCGTCACGATCCCTGTGTCGGTATTCGTGCAACGCCAATTGCCGAGGCGATGTTGGCACTGGTATTAATGGATCACCTCTTGCGTCAGCGCGGGCAAAATGGTGCGGTTAAACATTCTGTGCCGGTAATACCTGCTAGCGTAAAATAATGTCTCCAAGGGTGCGTTGGGTTAATAGTCGCAGGTGATTATTAACCCAATATTTACTTCACTCCTTCCGTTGCTTCTCTTTCAGCTATCTTTCCTTCAGTTGTCTTTAATATGGCCCTTTCGTTTGCGCAGCAAGCCATTCCTTATTGGCGCCTCTCCGGATTTTATTTTTTCTATTTTGCCGTCGTCGGCACACTGATTCCTTACTGGGGAATCTATCTGAAATCGCTCGGCTATTCATCGCAGGATGTCGGCATCATCAGCGCAATCATTATGGCCACCCGTATCGTCGCGCCGAATTTTTGGGGTTGGCTGGCCGATCATACCCAGCAGCGGTTGCGTATTATTCGTTTGGGTAGTTTGGCGGCGAGCATTATTTTCGCCGGTATTCTGCTTGATCAACGTTACTGGTGGCTGGTGTTGGTGGTCAGTTGTTACACGTTTTTTTGGCATGCAGTATTGCCGCAATTTGAGGTGATTACGCTGGGCTATTTAGGTAACAATTATCACCGCTACAGTCAAATCCGTTTGTGGGGGTCGGTGGGTTTTATGGCGGCAGTGGTCGGGCTGGGGCTGATATTTGATGTAATGCCAATCCGATTTTTACCGCTGTTTATTCTCACTTTTTTGATTTTAATTTGGCTATCCAGTCTTAGTTTAAAAGAGATGGGTGCGAAAAAAACGGATGGTCAGCGGCAGAATTTTTTAAGCTTGGTTTTGCAGCCAACGATTCTTTGCTTTTTGGCTGCCAGTTTTTTATTGCAGCTCAGTCATGGCCCTTACTACACCTTTTATACGCTCTATCTTGTCGAAAATTACGGTTACAGCAGCACCGCAACCGGTTTGTTATGGGCGCTGGGTGTGCTTGCAGAGGTCGCTATTTTTATCGTTATGCATAGATTGTTGCGTAGGTTTAGTCTGCGCTCACTCATGTTATTTAGCTTGATTGTAACCAGCGGGCGCTGGTTATTGATTGCCTACTGTGCCGATTCGTTAGCCGTATTGTTATTTGCCCAGTTGCTGCATGCATGCAGCTTTGGTATCGCCCATGCGGTGTCGATTGAATTGGTGCGCACACATTTTAAAGGTGCCAACCAAGGGCAAGCGCAGGCAATGTATAGTTCTTTAAGTTTTGGCGCTGGCGGTGCTGCAGGTGCATTGATTGGTGGGGTGTTGTGGGACTATAGTGCGTCAACAACATTCTTGTTGGCTGCTGTAGCGGTGTTGATTGCCTTTGTGCTCTGTTATTTTTGGCTGCATCCTGTTCATCAAGTTGGAGAAGAGGTTCATCGTGAATAATTTGACCGTCACTCTGGTTCAGCAAGTCATCGTGCCCAATGATCCACAACATAATCTTGATGTGTTTACCCAGTCGATGGCGGCCATCACCAAAACGGATCTTATTATTCTGCCAGAAGTTTTTACGACGGGTTTTTGTGCCAGCGCGCGCAGCTATGCAGAAACAGTTGATGGGCGTGCGTATCAATGGATGCAACAACAGGCTGCCAAACACAATGCTGTGGTTACGGGTAGTTTGGTAGTTAAAGTGGGTGAGCAATATTTTAATCGCTTGGTGTGGATGCGCCCTGACGGTAGTTACACCGAATACGACAAGCGTCATCTGTTCCGCATGGCCGGCGAACATACCCGCTATGCGATGGGCACTGAACGTGTGCTGGTAGAGGTAAATGGCTGGCGGGTGCTACCACTAATTTGTTACGACTTGCGTTTTCCGGTATGGAGTCGCAATCGCAATGATTATGATCTTGCGTTTTACGTCGCCAATTGGCCAAGCGTGCGCAGTTTGCATTGGAATCGTTTGCTTCAAGCGCGAGCGATAGAAAATTTGAGTTATGTGGTAGGTGTTAATCGGGTAGGTATGGACGAAGCAGGGCAGCATTATGCTGGTGACTCCAGTGTCTATGGCCCAGCGGGCGAGTTGATTGCAACAAGTCAGGAAGCAGAGTTGATAACCATAGAGTTATACGCAGAAAAAATGACAGAATATCGGGAGCGATTTCCAGCGAATTTGGATGCAGATGAGTTTATATTGCAGCGATGAATTTGAATCTCACGGAGACTAGTGATCATGCCTAAAGGTTTCGGCGATAAATTGGTTATCGCGATTTCATCGCGTGCATTATTTAATCTTGATGAAAGTCATCAGGTTTATGTAAATCAAGGCTTGGCTGCTTATGCGCAGTATCAAATTGAGCATGAAGATGAAATTCTCGCGCCCGGTGATGCATTCCCGCTAGTCAAAAAATTATTGCGGCTCAACGAGCGTTTGGGCGGAGAGCCGCGTGTTGAAGTGATTTTGTTATCCCGCAATAGTGCTGATACGGGCCTGCGTGTGTTTAATTCCGTAGAGCATTACGGCCTTAAAATTAGCCGCGCGGCATTTTGCGGCGGCACTTCGCCTTATCGCTACGCCTCGGCGTTTGGCTGTCATTTATTCCTCTCTACTGAACCGGACGACGTCCGGCAAGCGCTTGATCACGGCATGGCGGCGGCAACCTTGATTGCATCCAACAACCGGGTTGAAAATGAAGATGAATTGCGTTTTGCGTTCGATGGTGATGCGGTCATTTTTTCTGATGAGGCCGAGCAGGTGTATAAATTACAGGGCTTATCCGCGTTTACTGAAAGTGAAAAAGCCTCCGCAAAAGAACCTTTGAGCGGCGGGCCTTTTAAGCAATTTTTAGCGGCTTTACAGGGTTTGCAGGCAGAGTTTGGTGAGAGCTGCCCCATACGCACTGCGCTGGTAACGGCGCGCTCGGCGCCCGCGCATGAACGCGTCATTCGTACCCTGCGCGCCTGGAATATCCGTATTGATGAATCCTTGTTCTTGGGCGGACTATCCAAGGGCACCTTCCTGAAAGCCTACGGTGCAGATGTCTTTTTCGATGATCAACAAATGCATTGCGATTCGGCGCGTGAGCACGTTGCGACCGGCCATGTGCCGCATGGAATAGCTAATCGCCCGCTCTCTTGAGTAGTGGCGGCTTAGGACATATACCCAATATAGGGTGTACATCGGCTATTTTTTGTTATTTTTGTAATATTCCCTTGTCAAATACTTTGAATTTTCGGGATATAGTCTAAAGTTGTAACAAGGCTGGCCCGTAGCACAATTAATAATTGCTGGGCATGTGGCCGCGACTTGTTCTATTCTAGAAGCGAATAATTGAACTTGATTTTATAACTCCGAGATTGCTTCGGAGTTTTTCTGGTGAATGCCTTTGGCAAATTCCTCCAGTGAGTGAGCCAATCGGAGGGCTTATGAAGCTGCAACAACTACGCTATATCTGGGAAGTGGCGCATCACGATCTGAATGTGTCAGCTACTGCACAGAGTCTTTACACCTCACAACCCGGTATCAGCAAACAAATTCGTTTGCTGGAAGACGAGTTGGGAGTTGAAATTTTTTCACGCAGCGGGAAGCATTTAACTCGTATAACCCCGGCGGGTGAGGCAATTCTCAAGACTGCTGGCGAGATCCTGCGTAAAGTCGAAAGTATTAAACAGGTTGCGCAAGAGTTCAGTAATGAGCGCAAGGGGACACTTACCTTGGCGACGACCCATACTCAGGCGCGCTATGCGTTACCGCCGGTGATAGGTTCATTTATCAAGCAATATCCTGAAGTCGCGCTGCACATGCATCAGGGTACGCCAATGCAGATTTCCGAAATGGCTGCTGATGGCACAGTGGATTTTGCAATCGCCACTGAAGCGATGGAGCTATTTAGCGATTTGATCATGATGCCTTGCTATCGCTGGAACCGCAGCGTAGTCGTGCCTAAAAACCATCCTTTGGCGCAAGTCGCTAACCTGACACTTGAAGAAGTGGCTAAATATCCGATAGTGACTTACGTATTTGGATTCACCGGTCGTTCCAAGTTGGATGAAGCCTTTATCAATCGCGGTCTTGCGCCGAAAGTGGTGTTCACTGCGGCTGATGCCGACGTAATTAAAACCTACGTTCGTCTTGGTTTGGGTGTAGGGATTATCGCCAGCATGGCCTACAACGAGACAGTAGACAGCGATTTGGTTGCGTTGGATGCGAGCCATCTGTTCGAGTCAAGCGTCACCAAAATTGGCTTCCGTCGCGGTACCTTTTTACGCGGTTTCATGTACGACTTTATCGAGAAGTTTGCTCCGCACCTGACCAAAGACATCATCAACGAAGCATTTAATCGTCATTCCCGTGCTGAGTTAGATGATTTGTTTGAGGATATAAAAATCCCCACGCATTAATTTTCCTGCCCTTGAAAAGCCGAACTGATGTTCGGCTTTTTTCTTTTATATCAAGCTATTAAGCGCAGTTCTTAATCCAAACTATTATTGCCTGCCCCCGTAGCCTTCACCGCTAAACCTTTCCCGCAATTATTTATTTATCATTTCCTGTACAAAATATTTGCTTTGTATAGGTTTGTGATATAAAACTTATACAAGCTAAATAATCTGTACAGGATCGATATGAACAAAATCCCTTTGGGTGTTAGTCAGTGTTTGATGGGCGAGCAAGTGCGTTTTGATGGCGGCCACAAGCGCAGCCGTTATCTCACTGATGTGCTCAGCGAATACATCGAGTTTCGCCCTGTCTGTCCGGAAGTGGCTATTGGTTTGGGCATACCGCGCAAGCCGATCCGTTTGGTGATCATTGGCGATGAAACCCGCGTGCGCGGTGTGCAAAATCCTGAGTTGGATGTCACTGACGCTTTGGTCGAACAAGCGGAATTTGCTGCGCAGCAAATGCCCGATATCTGTGGTTATGTCTTCATGCAAAATTCGCCCAGTTGCGGCGTGTTTGGCATGAAGCGCTATCGCGATAACGGCTACACGGCCGATGGCAAGGGCCGCGGCGCTTATGCCAAACGTTTCATGGAGTTGATGCCACTGCTGCCAGTGGAGGAGGCCGGACGGTTAAATGATCCAGGATTGCGCGATAACTTTCTCACTCGGGTGTTTGCCTTCCATGACTTCAAAACGAATGTCGCTGCTGCGCCCACGGCAAAAAAACTGATCGATTTCTATTCCCGCTACAAATATCAGGTGATGGCGCACCACGTGCCGAGTTACTTTTCCATCGGTCGTTATTTGTCTAATCTTTCTGGTCGCGACATCAACACTAGCAGCGATGAATTTTTCCGTTTATTTATGGAAGCACTCGCGCACCATGCGAGTCGCAAAGGCAATACCAATGCGATTATGCATTTGCGCGGCTATTTAAAAGAGCACCTGAATACTCAGGACAAACACGAGTTGTCGCAATTAATTGATTCCTACAAAGCGGGCATGGTGCCTTTGGTCGTACCGCTCACATTGCTCAAGCATCATTTATTGAAGCTCGATAATCCCTATTTAAAATCACAAACCTTTTGGTCTCCTCATCCAGAAAGATTAGGTTTGCGTAATCACATAATCGAGAGTGCGTAGTGGACACTGTCACCGTTATTGACGTTGATGACATCTCCGTTGGCGACGCAGTGCCCATTCGCGAAATATCGCGGGTAACCGGCGTTAACACAGTAACCCTGCGTGCCTGGGAGAGACGCTACGGTCTGCTAATTCCGCAGCGAACCACCAAAGGACACAGGTTGTACAGTCGCGCGGACATTGATCGAGTGAAAGAAATTCAGCTATGGTTGGGGCGTGGCCTTGCGATCAGTAAAGTGAAAGCTCTGCTCGCCGATGAGCAGCGTGGTGACAAGGTTCCCGAGATAGATTCAATCTGGCTGCAGCTCGCGCAGCAGATTCATGTCGCGATCACTGCGTTTAATCGCAACCAGCTAGAGCGATTGATAGAAGATACTTTTTCGCTATACCCGATACCGATGATTGCTGATTATTTATTGACGCCATTTCTAATGGAGCTGCAAGGGGACGAGCAGGGCAAGCCGGTGCGGCGCGCGTTTTTTTCTGGCGTGTTGCTGGAATATGTCCAGGCTGCCCAAAGTCGCCAACGCCAGGCAGCCCAAGGCGCGAAAACTCTGGTGGTGTCTGCAGGTCAGGATGAGAATTGCTTGCTGCCACAGGTGTTAAATTATGGGCTGTTGGTGAATCAGCATCAGGCTGAGTTTCTCGGCTATTTGAATGCAAAAGAATCCTTGCTGGGGGCCGAAGCGCTGGGTGCAAAAATAGTGGTGATTATGGGCGGTGAAACCGTCAATACCAGCGAGCTGCAGCTACACTTGACTTTGTGGCGGGAGCGTTCCTCCGCAGCGGTTGTACTGGCAGGAAATGTGGCGCAGGTTTTTCGTGCGCTGGACCCGGAATCACATTCAGGAATATATCCGTGTGATACCCAGCAACAAGTGCTGACTACGATCAACCAATTGTTAAAAGGATAAGTCATTTATATGACGCTGACGGTTCTGCAAAAAGTACGCACCTTGTACCTGCGTTTCGATAAAAAAATTCTTAATTCCCTGGCTGATATTTATAGCGATGATATTCAGTTCCGCGACCCGCTTCATGCGATTAATGGGCTCAAAAATCTTTCCGATTATTTTGCGGGAATGATGGATGACCTCATCGAATGCCGATTTGAATTTCATCACTCATTGGAAATGGCCGAGCGCGGTGAAGCCATGTTGTTTTGGACAATGCATTATCGCCATAAAAAACTGGCAGGTGGAAAATCACTGGAGCTAAGCGGTAATTCACACCTGTTGTTCAAAGATAAAATCTATTACCACCGCGATTACTTTGATGCAGGTTCCATGCTTTACGAACATATTCCCGTGATGGGTTTCGCGATCCGCCAGATAAAGAAAAAAGTGGGTGCAAAATGACAGCGTTAGTTTGGCTGCGTCGCGACTTGCGTGTGCATGATAATCCCGCATTATTCAAGGCGGCAGAATCAGGGCAGGGTGTGGTGGCTGTTTATGTTCACTGCGAAGCCTATGTGCGTCTACATACTATTGCACCTGTGCAATTGGATTTTGTGCGTCGCCATCTACTGGTAGTGGCGAAAGACTTGGCCGAACTGAATATCCCGCTGCTAGTTGTTCGTGTGCAAAAGCCTGCTGACATTGCAGCAGAATTATTGCGCATCGCACAAAATGTGGAAGCGGAATATTGCTACTTTAATGCAGAATATCCGCTCAACGAATTGAATCGCGATCTCACTGTCAATCAATTGCTGCGTGACAATGGAATCCTGGTGAAGCGCTGTCATGATCGCTGTATGGTGCCTCCAGGTATGATTCGCAATGGTCAGGGTGATCCCTACAAAGTCTTCACCGCGTTTAAAAAGAAATGGTTGCACACCATGATGCCGGTGGCAGTAAAGCCTTTGGGCTTGCCCGCCAAACAAATTTCATTAGCAAACGTAACTACAGCCTCGCCCGATGAAATTAACGCTGTGTTTTCCGGGCACGAGTTGCGCGATTTATCTAACTTGTGGGTCGCCGGTGAGCAGGAAGCCTATCGTCGTCTGGACTTGTTTATTGAAAAATCCCTTACGCGTTATCTTGATCAGCGCGATTTCCCCGCCATTGATGGAACCTCCAGTTTATCGCCGTATTTTGCAGTAGGTTCGCTGTCGCCCCGTCAAGCAATTGCCGCCGTGCTAGCCTATACTCATGGCGAATGGGAGGGCGGGAATGCAGGCGCGAACTGTTGGATTAGCGAATTAATCTGGCGGGAGTTTTATCAGCATGTGGCGGTAGATTACCCTCAAGTCTGCAAACGTAAAGCTATGCAGGCGCACACAGAAGCATTTCCTTGGCGCTATGACAAAACCTTATTCGCCGCTTGGTGTGAAGGCAAAACCGGCATTCCGATTGTTGATGCGGCGATGCGCCAACTGAATGCTACCGGTTGGATGCACAACCGCCTGCGCATGGTTGTGGCAATGTATTTGACTAAAAATTGTCAGATAGATTGGCGCTGGGGCGAAGATTACTTTATGTCGCAACTAATCGACGGTGAGTTCACAGCCAACAACGGCGGCTGGCAATGGAGCGCTTCCACGGGCACAGATGCCGCACCTTATTTCCGCATTTTTAATCCGATCAGCCAGTCCGAACGTTTTGATCCAAATGGCGATTTTATACGTACATGGATTCCAGAGCTGGCGCATTTATCGGCCAAACAAATTCACAATCCGCCAGCGTCAAACAATTACCCGCGCCCAATCGTCGATTTGAGCGCGAGTCGAAAAGAAACAATAGCGCTCTTTGCTCAGTTGCCGCCAATAGCGCATTAATCAGGTCAGTTTATGAATGTTACCGTCGCGCCTCACACAGTATTAATAACCGGTGCGTCGAGCGGGATTGGTTATGAACTGGCAGTGCGTTATCTAGAACAGGGCAGCAGAGTTTTGGCGTTGGCTCGTTCTGAAGAACGCTTGGCGCAGTTGACCACACGATTTCCGAATCTCTGCGTAGCCGTTAAAGTTGATCTTTCGGACGCAGAAGACAGTAAACGCGCTGGTGATTGGATAAATCAACAAGTGCAGTACCTTGATCTCGCCATCTTGAATGCGGGGACTTGCGAATACGTCGATGTGAACGACCTATCGCGAGACCCTTTCGATAAAGTAATGGCAATTAACTGGCAGGGAACCATTAATAGTTTGTTGTTTTGCTTGCCATTGCTGCGCAATAAAAAGTTGCGCAACCAAAAGTTAGAAAACAAGAAATCGGAGACTGAAAAGGCGCAATTGGTCGGTATATCAAGCATGGCCAGTATCTTACCGATGCCGCGTTCGCAAGCTTATGGAGCTTCCAAAGTTGCGATGGAATATTTGTTTAATTCATTGCGTGTAGATTTGGTTGGCGAACCTATTGATATCACCGTTGTTCGCCCCGGCTTTGTTAAAACACCGCTCACCGACCGTAATGATTTCCCTATGCCATTTGCACAGACAACGGCAGAAGCCGCCGAAAAAATTATTAAAGGGATCAGCAAGCGCCATTGGCTAGTGCAATTCCCTTGGCCGCTGGTGTGGTTGATGAATTCAATAGCCCTTTTGCCACTACGTGCGCAAGTCTGGCTGTTGCAAAAAATCTCACGCACTTCACATTAAGAGTTTACGCATGACTGCAGTTGCCCGAAAAAAAATAGCCATCATAGGCTCAGGAATAAGCGGATTATTGAGTGGCTACCTGTTGTCGCGCCGACATGATGTGAGTGTGTTCGAATCAGAAAATGAAATCGGTGGGCATACGGCTACCAAGATTGTTACTGCGCCCGAAGGTCAGGTTGCGGTAGATACCGGCTTCATTGTATTTAACGATCGCACCTATCCCAACTTTCTAAAACTACTTGCCCAGCTCAATGTCGCTTATCAACCCACCGAGATGGGTTTCAGCGTTGCATGTCAGCGCACCGGTTTTGAATACAGCGGCACTTCATTTAATGGTTTATTTGCGCAGCGGAAAAATATTTTCAGCAAAACCCACTGGAAGATGTTAAAAGAAATCGTGCAATTTAATGCTGCTTGCACCCAGTTATACAAAGATAACAATATTCCGGAAGATCAGACCCTGGGTGAATATTTACAGTTGCATGGATACAGCGAAAAGTTCATTCATTTTTATATCCTACCCATGGTATCCGCGATCTGGTCGTCACCACTTGGTACTGCGGCTGATATGCCGCTGGTGTTTTTTGTGCGTTTTTTTCACAACCACGGGCTATTAACGGTTACCCAACAACCGCAGTGGTACACTATCAAAGGCGGTTCCCATCAATACTTGCAGCCGCTCACGGAAAAATATAAAGACACAATTTATACCAACTGCGCGGTGCTCGGCGTCAAGCGCCATTTCGATTCGGTCGTGATAATAACGGACCGCTTTGGCGAGCAGGTTTTTGATGAGGTGATCTTCGCCTGCCATAGCGATCAAGCATTAAAATTGCTTGCCGATCCATCGCCTGCTGAATATGAGATTCTCTCTGCAATTCCGTACCAATCTAATCGAGTGATATTACACAGCGACATTCGACTGTTACCCAGATTGCGCAGGACCTGGGCAAGTTGGAATTATGTATTTTTGGACACGCCTCCAACTGATCAAGGCAGCGAAAGTACTGCTCTGACTTACAACATGAACATTCTGCAAAAATTAAATTCTGCGACTACCTTTTGCGTATCGGTCAATGCAGGCAAAGCGATAGACCCCGAAAAAATCTACGGCGAATACCGCTATAGCCATCCAATGTTCACCCTCGAATCGGTTGCGGCACAAGCCCGCTGGCAAGAGATTAGCGGCATCAATCATACGCATTTCTGTGGCGCTTACTGGCGTAATGGTTTTCATGAGGATGGTGTAGTGTCGGCGATTCGTGTTGCGGAGATGCTGGGGGAGATGTGGTGATGAAGGAATTACTATTTGAATCCGGGTCTTGTCATGCATAGCGCGATTTATCAAGGCAAGCTGCGCCATCGGCGTTTTTTTCCAAAACGTCATGAGTTCAGTTACTCATCTACTTTGTTTTATATCGATCTGGATGAGCTACCTGAATTATTTGAGGGGGTTGCAGGATGGTCGTTGAATCGCGCTAACTTTGGCAGCTTCCTTCGTTCCGATTTTCTCGGAGACTCTGCTGTGCCACTAAAAGAGGCTGTCCGTAGCGAGGCAATTAAATTACTGGCGCTGGGCAATTATACTTCTGTTAGTTGCCCGGATGGAGCCGTGCGTATGCTGACGAATCTGCGTATTCTGGGTTTCTGCTTCAATCCGGTGACATTGTATTATTTGTTCAATAAAAATTCGGATCAGCCCGCAATGGTCCTTGCTCAGGTCAATAATACGCCGTGGAATGAACGCCACACTTATCTCATTCACTGTGATGAAATGACAGGAAAAGCCAATTCGCAATTCGATAAAAAATTTCATGTGTCGCCTTTTAATCCACTTGATATGGCGTACCACTGGATTAGTTCCGTGCCTGCAGAAAACCTGCTGGTACATATGGAGAATCACGCACACGCCATCAGTTCGCAAGACTCTTCCAGGGAAAGTGTTAGCTGTCATATGGATGCAACCCTGACACTCAAACGTAAGCCTTGGTCAAAGTCGCTATTGCAAAAACTACTGTGGCTACAACCTTGGGCTGCAATAAAAGTACCTGTTGCCATTTATTGGCAAGCGGTGCGCCTGTTTCTTAAAGGTGTGCCTGTTTACACACATCAATCCATAAGCCCTTTGCCTGCTGCTACCAGCACTGAACTTAAAACAACAGGGGAATAATTGTGAAAACCACCAGTATCAGACTTTTGCCAAAACATCGAGTGTCATCCTTAACTCGCAACCAAAGCATCGCTCG
Source organism: uncultured Cellvibrionaceae bacterium (assembly GCA_964499225.1). Classification (GTDB taxonomy): domain Bacteria; phylum Pseudomonadota; class Gammaproteobacteria; order Pseudomonadales; family Cellvibrionaceae; genus Cellvibrio. The sequence goes on from CAZCJR010000004.1 coordinate 51,957, forward strand.
CGGTATGTTATTCAAACTGTTGCGCGGATTAAGCGAGGGTTGTTTGCGTATCCACGAACAGGGCGAACTCTTTCAATTCGGGGGACAAATTGACCATACGGATTTGGTGGCCGATATTTATGTGCACGATGCACAGCTCTACTCTGATGTGATTTTTGGTGGTTCAGTTGGTGCAGGGGAAGCCTACATGAGTGGCTTCTGGTCGACACCTAATCTCACTCAAGTAACGCGATTGTTTGTGCGTAATATCGATGCGCTCGATGCGATGGATTCAAAACAATCGTTTGTCGGGCAATATCTGTTAAAAATATTTCACTGGTTTAATCGCAATACCAAAGAAGGTTCGCGTAAAAATATTTCGGCGCATTATGATTTAGGCAATGATTTTTTTCGCTTATTTCTCGATAAAACCATGATGTACTCGGCGGCAATTTATCCAACGCCCGAAGCATCACTGGCAGAGGCCTCGCTCTATAAGTTACAGCGTGTGTGCGAAAAATTACAACTATCGCCCGATGATCATCTGCTTGAAATAGGCACTGGTTGGGGCGGTATGGCAATTTATGCAGCGCAACATTATGGCTGCCGGGTAACCACCACCACAATTTCTCGCGAGCAACGTGACTATGCCTTGGCAAAAGTGGCGGATGCCGGTTTGAGTGACCGCATTACCGTGCTCTTTGATGACTATCGCGATCTGCAGGGTCAGTTTAGTAAGTTGGTATCGATTGAAATGATAGAGGCGGTAGGGCACGAACATTACGATCAATACTTTTCTACTTGTTCGCGTTTGTTGGCACCCAACGGGCTGATGTTATTGCAGGCCATTACGATTGCCGATCAGCGCTATGACATGGCGCGAAAGACGGTGGATTTTATCCAGCGCTATATTTTCCCCGGTGGTTCACTGCCGTCTATTGCGGTGATTAGTGATTTTGCAAAACGCAAAACCGATATGAATATTTTGCACGTTGAAGATATAGGCGAGCACTATGCGCAGACGCTAAAACAATGGCGCGAGGCATTCAACGATAATTTGGAAGCCGTGCGTGCACAAGGCTTTGACGAGCGTTTTGTGCGTATGTGGGAGTTTTATCTCTGTTACTGTGAAGGCGGTTTTATCGAGCGCAGCATAGGCACAGCTCAGGTAATCTTGGCAAAACCACACTACCGCAGTGGATATTTTCAATGATCAGTAAGGCATTGGCTTTTACCATCACCAATGTCTTAGTGTTTCAGGTCGGTTGGTTGGTGTGCATTTTGTGCGGCAGTCTTTGGGCTGGCATTTACACATTTGCTGCCATCATCTTTCATTTTTCTATTTTTCCGCAGCGACTCAATGATGCCGTGGCCGTGCTACTCGCCCTTGTGCTCGGGTTGCTGCATGAAATGCTGCTTTTGCACGGCGGTTATATTCAGTTTGTAGAATCGGCGTTCTTACCGCCTCTATGGTTGCTGTGCCTATGGGTGTTGTTAGGTATTACGCTTAATCATTCTTTGGTGTGGATATATTCGCGCCCCTTGTGGTCTGCACTACTGGGGGCTATTTCCGCGCCCTTGAGCTATCTGGCTGGTGTGAAGCTCTCGCCTGCTGAATGGTCTAGCCCCTTGCTTGTGGTTTTACCTATAATAGCGATCCTGTGGTTGGTGGTATTGCCGCTACATCGTTTCCTTAGCTTGAGGGTTTTATCTTATGTTCAGTGTAAAACGACCAAATTGTCTTCGTAACTTTTTCGCGCATAGCCTGGTTGTTGTTGTCACTGGTTTTTATGCCCTTAGCGCACTGGCTCAAGAAAATTACGTGGTAGCCGGCAGCGCCTACAATCTTGATACCAACGAACTGGTATATCGCGAACTCTACACGGCGATTGATGAAAACAAGGCGGTGCGAGTTGACTATGTCACGCCCGACGGCAGCACGTTTGCGTCAAAAACACTGGTCTACGAGGGTGAGCCCTTTCAGCCGAGTTTTAAATTTGAAGACACGCGTGACAACCAATTTGTCGGGGCGCGATTTGAGGGCGCGCGTTTGGTGTTAACCGAAGGTATGGACGGCGCAAAAAACGAGAAGGCTATTCTCGATAATGCACGCACGGTAATTGATGCCGGTTTTGATGCGTATATACAGCTGAATTGGGATAAGTTAGTGGCGGGTAAACGCTTGAAATTTGATTTTGCAATGCCCAATCGTTTAAGCAGTGTGCAGTTGGAATTACGGCAAATTAAAGGTTCGGAGTCGCCGGTGTACGAGGCTGGCTTTGGTAGTGAATGGATTTATTTCCGCATAACGCCCGCGAAAAAATTTATTTCTCTTTTTGCCGATCCCATTCATCTCGCTTACGATCCGAACGGAAAATACCTGATGCGCTTTTATGGTCGCTCCAATATCGATGATGATAGAGGTGGCCCGCAAGATGTGCGCATTGAGTATGAATACACAAATTGAATAGGCACGAAGTAGATTGATTTGCGCGAGCAGCTTTGTTATTGCCCGCGCTGTTTTTTTAACTAATTATTTTCGTAACAACTATTTTGGTAAATAAGAGCACCAGTCGCTCCAACTTCCCGGATAAAGTTTTGCTTTTATTCCGCACATCTCCAGCGATAGTAGATTCACACAAGCCGTAACGCCTGAACCGCAATACACCACCAAATTATCGCGTTCCGTCAACCCAGCCCAGCGTTGGTGCTGTGCCTCCCCAGATTTAATAAATCCCTGTTCAGTGGTTGCATCCAGCCAGAAATAATTCAGTGCGCCGGGTATATGGCCGGCTATCGGGTCTACAGGTTCCTCTTCGCCGCGATAGCGTTTGCTTTCGCGCGAGTCGATCAGCGTGAGCGCCGAACCGGCTTGTAAAATATCTTCGCGGTTCAGTATCCAATCCTGCTGTAAGTTCGCTTTGAAGTTTCCGCTTTTAATCGTGGGTTCGCGTCTGTCGATTGCGTTACCCGCGGTCGTCCACCCGGTGAAGCCACCATCAAGAATTAAAACCTGCTGGTGCCCGAAATAACGCAGCAGCCACCAGGCGTGGGCGGCATAACCCATGCGCGAATCGTCGTAAACCACTATGGTTGAAAGTTGATTTACACCGGTAGCGCGCAATTTTTTACTGAGGTTTTCGGTATCCGGTAATGGATGGCGACCGCCATGGGGCTGGATCTCGCTGGAGAGATCCTTTTCCAGATCTAAAAAGTAAGCGCCGGGAATATGTCCCGCACGATATTGCTCGCTACCGAGAGTCTTGTTCATTAAGTTAAATCGACAATCGAAGATCACAACTTTACCCAGTTGTGCTTTGAGTTGTTCGCTAGTGATAAAGTGATTCATTAGTGTGTGGCGCAGTGGCTCTGGGGGGATGTCAAAAAAGTGACGTCATAATCGCATCAATAGAGGGTAATTGGGAAGGGTGAAATCCGAACACTCTGTGTGTTTTTTGTAAAAGTTGTGCGCCAGGAGGCTAATGGTTTTGCCAGGCTTCGGGGATTTTGCCTTCCAGTTGATAGGCGAAGGCGATGATATAGGCAACGGCGATATAAAGCGCCTCCGGGACTTCATCACCCAACTCCAAGGTCACTAACAGGTCGACTAATGCGGAGTTATCGCATAGCGGCACCCCGTGTTCTTGCGCGATGGCAATAATTTGCTCAGCAACTTCGCCGGTCCCTTTCGCACTTACGTGGGGTGCATTTTTGCCATCGTAATAGAGTGCGACTGCTTTTTGCAGTTCTTGCGTTGAATACTGCGCGGCCATAATGCCTTACCTCAGGTTTTTATATCTACCAGCGAATAGCTCAGAGACATTTTGGTTTTGGGCGGCAAACCGGGTACACATTGCATTTGTGTGGTTTGGATACCTTCCTGTTCTAATAGTATTTTTAATCCGTCAATTTTATTTTTTGCTTCAAGCAGTGTGTTTTCATTTTCCGCCCAAAATTTTGCCGACAGATTATCGCCCAGGAGCGTGAGCTGCGCATAAAACTGGCCAATCACGGGTAAATCGAAACTGAGCATTACATTCCATTGGCGCGCCCGCGTACTATTTTTTCCCGCATTTTCATTCTGTTCTTCAACCCACTGTTGCTCCATGTGAATGTGCAGTGGATGCACGTCCTGCCCTTGGCGCACAGGAATTTCAAATTGCCAGGATTGTGTCGGCTGTGGTTGATCCGCTTGGCCCAATTGATGATTGAGTGTATGCACTTGTTGCAATTGAATTTTTGCAATGCTACCTAAGGTGTATTGATGCATTAGCATCACTAATTGCGTGCGCAATTGTTTCTGGCTGAGCTCACCTTGTTGTTTGTTGGCGAGCATGCCTAAAAAGTGGGGCAGGGCGATTGCCAATAGATTTTTATTTATGTCAGTTGCCAAAGGCGATCCGGGCAGCACCGGCTTTGCCGTTTCAAGTTCAGTGTCTAACTGATGCAAGAGTCCGAGCAGTGCGCCCTTTAAATCCTGCGCCGCCATTTTTTCCACCGAAACCTGCGGTATAAGGGCTTGCTTGCTTGCCGTTATCAGTTGGCTGCCTGGCTTCATTAACGCTGACGCTGTCCCTGCTGTTGCATTGAGTGTGTTAACCACTGTGGTTGACGGACTTTTTTGCGGTGAGGATGGATTCGCACCAGTCGGCGCTAGTGATAATTCATTATTTTTCTGGCCAGTAACTAGCTGCGCTAATTTGTGTTCAAAACTTTGGCCGTTATTTTTCAGTGTCATTTCCACTAATTTGGGATTAGTGAGTTGATCAGATAGCCGAATATGATTGGCTAGCGTTTTAAGTGATTGTTGCACCTGGCTGGATAGCCATTCTTTTCGTTCAGCCAGCGGCAGCTGCTGAATAAATTGGGTGATTTTTGGTAAGCTTGCGAGAAGATCCTGCCCCTTATCTTTTTGCGGTAACAGGCGGCGCAGAGTTTCGCCAATCGCTTCGGTAGTTCTAATCGTCGCCAGTTTGTTTTGCTCAATTATTGCGGACAAATTTTCTCGGGTAATCCCGTTGCTCGACAGGCCCCCAGTCGTTAGCTGCGAATTGAGTGGGTTATTAGCGGTTGCCGGATTTAAATTGGGTTGTGTTGAATTTGCTGGGCCTGTGGATTGTGAATTACTTGTTTGTAGCAGTGCATTGAACGTAGCGATTTCTGCTTTAGTTAGCGGTTGTAACAACTGCAATCGCTGCCCCTCACTTAACTGCATCAGTAAGGTTTGGCCTGCCTGTAAAGGTTGGTTGGTGTAAGTGAGCAGGCTTGTTGTTAATGTGGTCGGTGGAATTGTGGTGCCGGGAATATTCGAGTTGGTCGGCGCTGGCGTAGTTAGCGAAAGCGTGACCAATTTAACGTTGGGGCTTTGCGCGATATTTCTTTGCGCTTCCAACTCAGTGATCAACGCTTTGATGGCAGGTGCGTCTGAATTTTTATTGAGCTGCGCGAGATTGGCTTCAATCGATTTAACAAGTTGTGCCCGTTCTTCCGGCGTAGCTTGGGTTACTTTTTGGACATCGGCCAAAAATTCGCTGCCCACTTTCAAGCCAAGTACTTTCGTGATCGTCATTATTTGTTCGATCTGCGCGCGCTGGAGGTTTTGTACCAGCTTGTCGGTGATGGAACTCAGCTCCATTGCTTATCTCGAATAGATATTAATGTGATCAAAAACGTAAATTAGGGTGCTATGCAGAGGCGCAGATCGCTATAATCGGTCACCCTGAAAAGCCGCTTCCCCGAGTATAGCGGCTCCAAAGCTGTTTTCTGTAGACACCAAGCACGCGGTTGCAAATAAGAAGGCAAATAACAAGGCAAATAATAAGCATGACCGATTCGTTAACTGAGGCGGTAATTCCGCTGCTTGAACTGCGTAATCTTGGCTGCGAGCGGGACGAGCGCCCGCTATTTTCCGAATTGGATGTGCAGCTGTTTCCAGGTGATGTGGTGCAGATCGGCGGCCCTAATGGTGCGGGTAAAACAACCTTGTTGCGCGCGCTTGCGGGTATCAGCACAGATTATCACGGCCAAATTTACTACACAGGCCGGGCCTTAGCGGATGTGACTTGGGAGTTTGCGTGTGACAGCCTTTATCTCGGCCATTTACCGGGTATCAAAAAAGCGTTAACCCCCGCCGAAAATCTCGAATGGTATAAAGCCCAAAGCGGTGCTGCTATTGCTATTAATGATGCCTTGGCAGCGGTTGGCCTGTACGGGTATGAGAATACGCCTTGCTATCAGCTATCGGCAGGGCAGTTGCGTCGGGTGGCGCTGGCCCGATTGCATTTAAGTCGCGCGCGGATCTGGATTCTTGATGAGCCTTTTACGGCAATCGACAAATTAGGTGTAAGTCAGTTGGAAGCGCTTATCGCCCACCAGTCTGCCAAAGGCGGTATAGTGATTCTTACCTCTCATCAGGATCTAACCCTGCCGCAGCTCCGTATGGTTAATTTGCAGGATTATCAGCCCACGTGTGATAAAACTAAAAACGGACTTGGTGGTCTGAGCGACGGGGATTCTGATCATGCGTGATAATGCCCCGTCAGCGAGTTTGTTTGGCGGATTTGTTGCCAGCTTTCGCCGCGATTTGCTTCTTGCGGCGCGCCACAAGGCCGAGCTAACCAATCCGTTGGTCTTTTTCCTGATTGCTGTAACCTTGATTCCCTTGGGTGTCAGTCCGGAAAAGACAGTGCTCGCGCTACTCGCGCCGGGAATCGTCTGGGTAATGGCACTTTTGGCTACGCTCTTATCACTCGATGGCTTATTTCGCAGCGATTATGACGATGGCTCGCTCGAGCAAATGTTGATTAGCCCGCAGTCACTGTACTTTACAGTGATGGCGAAGGTGCTCGTACATTGGCTGGTATCCGGTCTGCCCGTAACCTTGTTGGCGCCGCTGTTGGGTTTAATGTTGAGCTTGCCCTTTGAAGGCTATTTGCCACTGTTGGCATCGCTGGCATTGGGTACTGCATCGATGAGTTTGATTGGCGCGGTGGGTGCAGCCCTCACAGTTTCACTTCGTAAAGGTGGTTTGTTGTTGTCCCTGATTGTCATGCCCCTGTATATTCCCGTATTGATTTTTGGTGCGAGTGCAGTACAGACGGCGGTGCAGGGCGGCGCAATTGGCATGCAGCTCGCGGTGCTGGGCGCGTTCCTCGCATTGGCGATAGTGCTCGCGCCAATTGCAGCACTGGGTGCTTTGCGCATCAGTAGCAATGGTTAACTAATAATAAGATCAGCTAACAGCTTCAGCGAAAAGGTCTCACAACTATGTCATGGCAATGGTTTCATCGTTTAGGTTCTCCCCGTTGGTTTTACGAAAAAACAACTCCTTGGTTGCCATGGCTGGCCGCCATCAGCATCGCGCTTCTTGTCACTGGTGCCGTGTGGGGTTTGGCATTTGCCCCGGCTGATTTTAAACAGGGCAACAGTTACCGCATTATTTACATTCACGTTCCCGCTGCGTTTTTAGCCTTGGCGGGCTATTACATTATGGCGATTTCCGGCGCGGTCGGTCTTATCTGGAAAATGAAACTGCCGTTTATGGTGATGAAATCCGCAGCGCCGATTGGTGCCTTACTGACCTTTGTATCCTTGGTTACTGGTTCTATTTGGGGTAAGCCGACTTGGGGAACCTGGTGGGAATGGGATGCGCGCATTACTTCCATGCTAATTTTGTTTTTTCTCTATCTCGGTATGATCGCCTTGCAACAGGCATTTACCCACCGAGATACCGCTGATAAAGCCAGTGCCGTACTGGCTCTGGTCGGCATGGTAAATATCCCGATCATTTATAAATCGGTTGATTGGTGGAATACCCTGCATCAACCCGCAACGATTAAGTTCACCAGTAAATCCAGTATCGACCCCTCGATGCTCTATCCGCTGTTGACTATGGTGATTGGCTTTTACGTATTTTATGCACTGGTGTTGCTGCTCAACACACGCGTTGAAATCCTGCGCCGTGAAAATCGCACTCAGTGGGTTAATGATTTAATTAGCGCGATCAATAAGAGGGCGTGAAAATGAAATTTCAATTTGAGTCAATTGCCGATTTTATCGCCATGAATGGTCACGGTCCTTATGTGTGGTCTGCCTACGCGATTACCTTTGCAGTGCTGTTTTTTTTATTGGCCAGCCCCTTAATACAAAAAAAGGCATTTATTAAACAGCAACAAAAACACCAAAAATTGACGCAGGCGAATAATGTCGCCGGTGAATCAATTAAATAGCTCACTTCCCGTATTAGCCGACTAGAGCGCGATTATCTATGCACCCGCATCGTAAACAACGTTTGATGATAGTTATTTTTATTGTGATTTTCTCCAGTGTAGCGGTGGGTTTAATGGCCTACGCGCTTCGTGAAAATATCAATTTATTTTACCCCCCAAGCAAAATTGCAGCGGGCGATGTTCCGCACAATACACGTATTCGGGCTGGTGGTTGCGTTAAACCCGGCAGCATTGAGCGCGACAGTGACTCGCTGGAAATTAGCTTCTTAATTACCGATGGCTCTGCCGATGTCAAAGTTAATTTTAACGGTATATTGCCCGATTTATTTGCCGAAGGTGAGGCCGCAGTTATTAACGGGATAGTCACTGAGTCAGGCGAGATAAATGCCAGCGAAGTGCTTGCTAAACACGATGAAAATTATGTTCCCCCTGAAGTTGCCGAAGCAATGAAAGATAAAGGCGAACATCAGGCAACCTGCGAGGGTATGAAATATGGCGCTTGATTTTGTTCAACTTGCTCCGGAATTGGGTCAGTTTGCCCTGATTTTGTCATTCTGTTTGAGCGCCGCATTATTTGTGCTGCCCTTGGTTGGCGCACATTATGGTAGCAATGTATTGATGCAGTCTGGCCGCTCGCTCTCCGCCGGTTTCTTCATTTTTGTGGCCTTCGCATTTTGCTGCCTCGTGTATTCATTTTTACATGATGACTTCTCTGTTAAATATGTTGCCTCCAATTCCAATTCGCTGTTGCCTTACTACTATAAAATCAGCGCGGTGTGGGGTGGGCATGAGGGTTCCTTATTGCTGTGGATTTTTATGCTCGCGGGTTGGACGCTTGCCGTTGCCATTTTTAGTCGCTCACTGCCGCTCGATATGCAAGCACGCGTTTTATCGGTGATGGGGTTTGTGGCGGTTGGCTTCTTGTCTTTTATTTTATTCACGTCTAATCCGTTTGATCGAATTCTTCCCATGCCCCCGCAAGATGGCAGTGATTTAAATCCGCTCTTGCAAGATATAGGTTTGATTATTCATCCCCCGGTGTTGTACATGGGCTACGTTGGCTTCAGTGTGGTGTTTGCCTTTGCGATTGCAGCGCTTTTGACCGGCCGGTTGGACAGTGCATGGGCGCGTTGGTCTCGCCCATGGGCAACATTAGCCTGGGGATTTTTAACCGTCGGTATCGCGCTTGGCAGTTGGTGGGCCTATTACGAATTGGGCTGGGGCGGCTGGTGGTTTTGGGACCCGGTAGAGAACGCTTCTTTCTTGCCCTGGTTAATCGGCACCGCATTAATTCACTCACTTGCGGTGACAGAAAAACGCAGCCTGTTTAAAAGCTGGACGCTGCTGCTTGCTATTTTTACGTTTTCATTAAGTTTGTTGGGCACATTTTTAGTTCGCTCCGGAGTTCTTACATCTGTGCATGCATTTGCCAATGATCCTGAGCGCGGTGTATTTATTCTCGGTTTCTTTCTGTTAGTGGTCGGTGGTTCTTTAACATTGTTTGCGTTGCGCGCTCCTGTCGTAAGAGGTTCGGCCGGGTTTAATTTGTTGTCGCGCGAGGCATTCTTGCTCGGCAATAACATCTTGCTCACCATTGTTATGATTGTGGTATTGCTTGGCACGCTTTACCCGCTGGTTGCCGACGCGCTTGGTCTCGGCAAAATTTCGGTAGGTCCGCCGTATTTTAATTTGTTCTTTTTACCACTGATGGGTTTGCTGTGTTTGCTCATGGCATTTGGCCCGCTATCCAACTGGAAGCGGACATCGGGTATGCAATTTGTAAAATTGTTATGGAAGCCCTGGGCAATCAGTTTGGCAATCGGTTTGGTTTTTCCACTTGTTTATCGCGATACCTATGAAATCCTCGCGGCGCTCACTGTCTTTATCGCCAGCTGGGTTGCTACCGCACTAATTGCTGATTTGTTTTATCGTCTGCGCAACAGTGACTCTTTTTTAGCCGGTCTTAAGAAGCTGAGCGTAAGTTACTTCGCCATGGTGGTTGCACACGCCGGTATTGCGGTAACGACGGTAGGCGTTGGGTTGACCAGCATCTACACCGAGGAGCGCGATATTCGTATGGAAGTAGGGCAGAAAGTCACCGTTGTTGAATACGATTTTATTCTCAATAAACTGACTCACATAGACGGCCCTAATTACTCCGCCGAGCAAGCACTTATTACCGTCATGAAAGATGGAAAATTCCTGCGTGAAATGACTCCAGAAAAACGCCGTTATCTCGCCAGTGGCAGTACCATGACTGAAGTCGCATTGGACGTTGGTTTCTTTCGCGATCTCTATGTCGCCATGGGCGAACCTTTGACTGAAACCGCTTGGGCTATGCGCGTGCATCTCAAACCGTTTGTGCGCTGGATTTGGTTAGGCGCATTAATGATGGGCTTTGGTGCTGTGTTAGCGGTAGCCGATAAGCGCTATCGTAAACCGGTTAAACAAGAATCACACGCGGTAGAGGTTCAAGTAGGAAAATTGGTAAATGAATAAACAGCGTCTTTTTCTTTTTGTACCTGTTGTGGTGGTTGCAGGATTGGCGGCTTTATTCTGGCGCGGGCTCTCTTTGGATCCGAACGAGATGCCCTCGGCACTATTGAACAAAACAGTCCCTGCGTTTGAGTTGCCGGTGCTGCCTGCACCGGAAAATCCTGAGGGTTTGGTTACCGCAAATCAGGAAATGTTCAAAGGCAAAGTCAGTTTGTTAAATGTTTGGGCAACCTGGTGCGTCACATGTCGGCAGGAACACGAGTTTCTCAATACGCTTAAAGCGCAGGGAATTCCAATCTACGGTATTAACTACAAAGATAACAATGACGATGCGCAGCGCTGGCTGGCAGAATTGCATAACCCTTACGTATTCAGTGTGGTTGATGCCGATGGTCGCATGGGGTTAAATCTCGGTGTATTTGGCGCACCAGAAACCTATGTGATTGATAAAGAGGGTGTGATTCGCTACAAACATATCGGCGATGTACATGCAAAAGTATGGGAAGAAACCATCAAGCCTATTTTTGATGGCCTCAATTAACTATCCACTTAGATAACCATTTGCGCAAGTAACCCCCCCCTCACGATAACTGGACTTGATTTCGATCAAGTCCAGTTGATGCCTCCCGCGTAAACTAAATCTATCAACGAAAAACGCGGAGGTAGTTATGTATATCGACTCAATCGTTCTCTATGGTTTGGTAATAGTGGCGTTAACTTGCATCATGATTTCTTATGTGTGGGTTTATGCCTACAAACATATAAAAGAGGATTCGGCGAAGGCGGAGCAGGGGATCAAAAGTCTGAAATAATCCGGTCACACTACAGGCATAGCATCGGGATTCTTCCCTCTCCGATGGAGTCATTTTATGACTGCAAATGCCGCTACACTCTCTGCCAATAGCGATCAGCCCGCAACCTCCCAGTGGCTTTCCTGGTTGTTGGTTGGCGCTCTTATTTATCTTCTTCTTGCTGCCGTTGGCGCAATTGGCGACGGCTTCAAGCTCGCCACCGCAAACAATGCTAAAGAATTATTCTCCTTCGCAACTAACCCATTTGTTGGCTTAATGATCGGCTTGGTTGCTACGGCGCTGATTCAAAGTTCCAGCACAGTCACCTCCATTATTGTTGGCATGGTCGCGGGCGGCTTGCCCATTGGTATTGCCATTCCCTTGGTCATGGGCGCGAATATCGGCACATCACTTACTAGCACCATTGTTAGCTTGGGGCATGTGCGTGATGGTAAAGAATTTCACCGCGCTTTCTCCGCTGCCACGGTTCACGACGCATTTAACATTGTTGCTGTCGCCATCTTATTACCACTCGAATTGCTCTTTAGCCCGCTGCAGCGTACCGCCGAGGCGCTCGCTGGTTTTTTTGTCAGCGATGCCAGTGTAGATATGAAAAGTGTGAATTTTATGAAGGTGTTGCTCTCGCCCGCCGCCGATGTTTTAAACGCGTCAGTGAGTTGGATTCCGAGTAATGTGTGGTCTGGAGTGGTATTGATTGTGATCGGGATTGCGCTGATTTTGTTTGTCGTTTCCGCGATTGGCAAGGTACTTCGTAAAGTCATGGTTGGGCGCGCGAAAGACATCATGCACAAGAGCGTGGGGCGCGGGCCACTATCGGGAATGGCCTCGGGCACAATCATAACGGTGCTGGTGCAGTCTTCCTCGACGACTACCTCGTTAATTGTTCCTTTAGCGGGCACCGGCGTGTTTAATCTTAAGCAGGTTTATCCTTTTACACTCGGCACTAATGTGGGCACTTGTATTACCGCTTTGCTCGCCGCTACAGCGATCACGGGACCTACCGCTTTGCTTGCCATGCAGATTGCTCTGGTGCATTTATTTTTTAATGTGTTTGGTATTCTCATCATTTACCTGCCGCCTTTTTTACGCGGGTTACCGCCCCTCATCGCCACCAAGCTGGCGGATCTTGCGCAGCGCAGCAAATTGTATGTGGTCGCCTATATCGGAGGCGTATTTTTCGCGCTGCCATTGTTGCTTATCGGCATCAGCCAACTTTAAAAAACGACTTTTAGCCATAGACGAGGCATAAACCATGCACACCAATAGTCGCCAGGAAACTGAAGCCCGTATTCGCGAGCTGCGTCAATCAATTGATGAACTTGAGCAGCAGCTCAGCAATACAATTGATGCCGATGAAATAAACCAGCATAAAACGCTGGAGCATCTCGACGAATATATGAATGCAGTAGATACCAAAGTGGGTAGCCTAAAACTGTTTTGGCAAACGTTAAAGCAGGAGTGGAGCTCACGATGAATATTCAAAAATTATGTTGTGGTCTGTTTCTGCCTGTAGTGCTTTTTGCTTGTAGCGATAGTGAATTAAAAGTCGAGCGAGCCACAACGGATCAAACCGTTTTAATCAACGGATCAAGCACCGTTTACCCCTTGTCGAAAGAAGCTGCGCAACGCTTTGAGCGCAGCCGCGCGGGTGCACATATCGATGTCAAGTTTTCGGGAACTACTGCTGGCTTTCGCAGTTTTTGCAAAGGCGAAACCGACATCAGCAACTCTTCCCGATTAATTAACGCCGAAGAAAAAACCTTTTGTGAAAATCAGGGCATTCGCTATTTGGAACTGCCTATAGCGATGGATTCAATCGCTGTGGTCGTACACCCCAAAAATACTTGGGCAAATGACATCAGCGTCGCCGAATTGAAAAAACTCTGGGGACCGGCTGCAGAAGACAAAATAAAAACCTGGAAAGATGTACGTAGTGACTGGCCGGATCAACCCATCGTGCTTTTTGGGCGCGGGCAAGATTCAGGAACTTACGATTACTTTACAAGGGAAATAGTGGGTGAGACACGTAGTAGCCGGAAAGATTACATCGGAAGTGAGGATGAAGAATTTCTCGCGGAAAAAATTGCTGCAGAGACAAACGCGCTGGTTTTTTTCGGTATCGGCGCTTACCATCGTCATTGGGACGAAGTTAAATTAATCGCGGTAGAAGGTGTTTATCCTACTCTGGACACAGTAAAAAACGGCAGCTATAAACCTTTAACGCGTCCACTCTATTTGTATGTAAACGAAGCCAGTATGGCGAGCAAAGTAAGCTTGGCTCCATTTCTGGAATCTTACCTGAGTGGTTTGCCAACCTGGATTCACTTCACCGGCTATATGCCGATAGATCCTTCGTTAATTGCGCAAGGTATGGCAAATGTTCAGCAAATGTCGGTGAGTAAAACCAGCCAAAACTAATTGCTTAAGAATGTTCAATTGATAAAGCGCAGGGAGGCCGATCAAAAAGCCCTGATTTTTTTCAGGGCTTTTTTGTTGGAAAATTTTTAAGAGTTAGTAAACCTCGGGTACAAACATTTCCGCCGGCACTGGCCGGCGAATATAGTCTTCATGATGTTCGCGCGCAGGCAGTTCAATGGTCGCACGCTTAACTTCGGTGTACGGGAATTGCTTGAGAAGATGGTTAATGCAATTCAGTCGCGCTTTCTTTTTATCAATGGCTTCCACAACCCACCAAGGCGCCTCACTAATATGCGTGCGCTCCAGCATCACTTCCTTGGCTTTGGTGTATTGCTCCCAGCGTCGGCGCGATTCCAAATCCATCGGGCTTAATTTCCATTGTTTTAGCGGATCGTGAATGCGCCCCATAAAACGCAAGTGCTGTTCATCATCCGAGATTGAAAACCAGTATTTAATTACTTGAATTCCTGAACGCACCAACATGCGTTCAAAGTCAGGTACGGTGCGAAAAAACTCTTCGTACTCATATTCGTTACAAAAACCCATCACGCGCTCAACACCGGCGCGGTTGTACCAACTCCTGTCAAACAACACCATTTCACCTGCGGCCGGTAAGTGCGATACGTAGCGTTGAAAATACCACTGGGTCCGTTCGCGCTCGCTGGGCGCGGGTAGGGCGGCAACACGGCAAATGCGCGGGTTGAGCCGTTGCGTAATACGCTTGATTACTCCACCTTTGCCCGCAGCATCGCGGCCTTCAAACAAGATAACGACCTTATGTCCGGTATGTGCGATCCAATCTTGCAATTTAACTAGTTCGATTTGCAGGCGAAACAACTCGCGAAAATACTGGCGTCGCGCTTCTTTGCGTCTGAGCATTTCATCAGGTGATTCCTGCGCACTACCCATGCCCGATATTTGATCATAGATATGATCTTCAACCTCCAGCTCGAACTCTTCGTCATAGCTGTCGAGCAGGTCATCGCTAATCCGTTGCATGATGTCAGTGTCGTTCAGGTTCATGTGATACTCAATGAGTGTTGTTAGATCCTCCCATGCTAGTGGTCTGATGTGACGCTTTTATTTCGAGAGTGGCGCTATCTCGGCAAGATTTTCTATTCAGGATAGAACCTTTGGAGCAGCGATAAGCTGGAAAAAAAATCGGTCTAGGTCAAAACTGCCGCAAGGTTTTATTCTCGCGAACCGAGTCTCTGGCGCAATTATTTAATGAGCATGCTCATGCGTGCTGAACAAGGAGTGTTGGATTTTCATTACGAAAGGGTCGCGCTCCATATCCCCTAGGTCTGAATACTCAATTACTCGGTAGCGACTAATATTTTGCGGTGTTTTTGTGTTATCCGAGATGACGAGTGGCCGTCGTACTTCAGTCAATCGAGTCACGCCTGCCTCAACTATTTTCACGCGTGTTGCGAGCGACAGCTCTGGTAACCAATCGACTTCATAGGCGGCGTTATCAAGGGTGCCGCGATATTGAATTCGTTGAAAACCATCCAGTGGATTAATCTTCTTTGTCTTCGATAATTTTTGCAGCAGTGCCGGATCAATGGCGGCTGCGAAGGATTGCCAGGCGGGGGCTACTTGCAGCAGGTTTAAATCGACAGGGGAGTACTCAATGACCTGTTTGTCAGTATGAAATGCTTTGCTGTAGAACCACAGATCCTGACTGGTTTTGGTCCATATCTCGCTGGTGTTTGCGAAAATATTCAGCCACTCCACACGCTCCGGCGACCGCCAGAGATGCCATTGTGTTTTGGTGTCATTTCCATCGCCATAAATTCGCGTGGTGAATTCTGCGGATAGCGTGGAGAGATTCGCTGCAAATTGGTTGTTTGTGAGTGATTGACTGGTTGGCGCGGTGGTGTGCTGGATGGTTTGCTGAGAGGAACAGCCTGCTAATGTGGACACTACAAGTAGTCCGAATAGAAATTTTATTTTCATGGTGAGGGCGAGCTCTTTTAGTAAACGACCACCGCTGTGAATTGGGGGCGGTGTTTTCAAGTTCAGGAAGCGGGTGAGCATCAGTAATTAGCGGCCACGTTTATTGAGACGCAGGGCATCGGCCATGATGTGATAAATCACATGCTGTTCTTGCACACCACGGAACAGGTGCGCGTTAGGGCCTTGTGCATAAATTCCGACATCTTCACCGGCATGGGTTTCCGAACTCATAGGAACAGTTGCTTCTTGCATATACGTCGGGTTGGAGGTGTCTACAGCGCTTAGATCCGGGCGTGCAGCGGTGCCTTCATATTTTGCGGGTACGTTAAGCTCGGTTGTGCCATTGAATTCGCGACGAAGTAGTCCACCTGTAAACCCTGGACCATTAGCGTAAGACAATGTGGTGTAAGGCAGCCCCAAGCTATCTTTGGCGATAACGCCATCAATGACGGTTTTACCCAAAATGGGATTGCCGCGATCAGGATAACCGGCGATGGTAAATACATGGCTATGGTCTGCCGTTACTACGATAAGGGTGTCGCGTGGGTTGGTCATCGCCACTGCCGCTTTCACCGCTTCTGACAATGCAATCGCATCAGTTAAGGCGCGGTACGCATTTCCTGCGTGATGGGCGTGATCGATACGGCCCGCTTCGATCATTAGGTAAAACCCTTTTTTGTTTTTCTTCAGTAATTGGATGGCTTTGGTCGTCATTTCAGCCAGCGAGGGCTCACCGGCAATATCCTGGGCACGGTCTGCTTCGTAGCGCATATGGGAGGGTTCAAATAAACCCAGCAGATGATCTGTTGAGCGAGGATCTATTGCATCAAACCCTTTTTTATCCCACACATACGCCGCCTTGGGATATTGGGTTACCCACTCTTTGTGCAGATTGCGGCCATCACGGCGAAGACCCATGCGGCCAATATATTCGGGATCGGCTTCCGATTCGGGCGAAAAGTGGTGGCGACCGCCGCCGAGTACGACCTCCAATCCATTCCCGTAGGGGAATTCAAGTAGTTGGCGAGCAATGTCTTTTACGGTTGCGCCTGCTGGCAAATGAGCATCCGCTTCCCAGTCGCGGTTGGGGGTATGCGCGAAATTTGCCGCCGGGGTTGCATGGGTAACTCGCGCCGTTGTTACCACGCCAGTAGACATGCCGCGTTCTTCTGCCTGCTCCAGAATGGTTTTCACGCTGGCAGCAGCGATGACACTGGCATTCATCTCGTTACGTGACAGGGTTTGATTAACGGAAATGGCGCCGTCATTGGCCTTGATGCCTGCAACCATTGCTGTAGCGGTGGGTGCAGAGTCGGAGGTCTGCTGGTTGGCACTGGCAGTCACGCTTAACGCAAAATGCGGGAACTTTTCGAAGGACAAACGATTGCGTTCGCCATCGCGCTTGTCCAGCTGTCCCTCAAGAATGCGTGCGGCTGTTACTGTGGATATGCCCATCCCATCGCCCACAATTAAAATCACATTCTTGGCTTTGGTGCCTTTATAGGCTTTCTTCTTTGCCTCTACTAAAGCAGCTTGCCCGGATTGGTACCAGTGCGATGGTGTATTGAATTCGGTATTGGGTTTGTCCCTATCGGCCAGCGCCAAAGAAGCTGTCATCGTTATGGCAAGCGCTAAAGAGCTCGACACAAAAGTACGAAGTGTATTCATGGGGTGGCGCCTCTTGGATTAATGGGTAAGATCCATATTGCTAATCTAAAGGAATGTGTTGACACAATAATGACATCAAAATCGTTTGCTTATCTTGAGGGCAGCCACTTTTTGATAGGCATAAAAAAAGCCCCAGATGTGGGGCTTTTTTTATTTCTAAATAGTGGCGGACCGGACGGGACTCGAACCCGCGACCTCCGGCGTGACAGGCCGGCATTCTAACCGACTGAACTACCGGTCCGCAGCGTCACAAAAAACCACAGCTACCTTGTGAGTAAGAGTGGTGGGCGGTACAAGACTCGAACTTGTGACCCATGCCTTGTAAGGGCATTGCTCTACCAACTGAGCTAACCGCCCAAGATTACACGCTTTTCAGCGATCACCTTGTTGGTGGCGCGTATTCTAATCATGTAAAAGTTTGGGTCAACCTTTTTTTTATGGATTCGTAAAAATTTTGCGTAAAACCTAAAAATCGGTTGCAAAACAAACACTTGTGATCGGTTTTTGCTCGTGAAGGCAAAGTTTCCCGCTCGCCCTTATGAGTTGTTATACTCGCGCAAAATTTTCATTCAACACTGCGGAAGCCTACTTATGTGCGCAATTCTAATAAGACTCTGCACCTGTATCGGGTTGTTAGTCATTTCAATTTCCAGCTTGGCTGCCATCGAAGTTCATGAGTTTGATAACGATGTCGATCGCAAGCGCTACCAAACGTTTATCGATGAGATGCGTTGCCCCAAGTGCACCAATCAGAATCTTGCTGGTACCAATTCACCTATCGCGGAAGATCTGCGCCGCGAGTTAGTGTTCATGATTAAAGACGGCAGATCCGATAAAGAAATCGTCGATTTTATGGTGGAACGCTACGGAGAGTTTATTTTGTATCGTCCCCGTTTATCGCCCGCCACTATTCTCTTGTGGGCCGCCCCCTTCATCTTATTAATATCGGGCGTGGTCTTGCTTCTACTTATAGTGCGCAAGCGTCGTCGGATAGAGGTTGAGACTCAGGCCGATACAGGTCTCTCATCAGCAGAGCGCGAACGTTTGGCAAATTTACTGAATCCGCTAGCTAATAGAAAGACCGCTGAAAAAGCGAATAAAAATTCCAAACAGGAGAAAAAATAATGATGTCCTTGTGGATAGGGGTGGCGTTCCTGAGTGTGATCGCCCTTGGTTTTATTTTCTGGCCGCTAATACGTTACGGCAATCAACAAAATGGTCAGCCGAGTGAGGTGGTGGCTGACCGCCTGGCTGAAAACGTGCGTCTGTTTCACGAGCATATCGCTGAACTGGAATTGCAGTTAGCCTCGGGTCGTATTGATAAGGCGCAATTTGACCAACTACAGCTAGAGCAGGAGCGTTCGCTGCTCGACGATGAAGCCGATATTCGCGCGGCGCAACAAAACCGCACCTTGGGCGCCGGTCTTAAAACTCTGTGTGTCATCGCTCTACTTGTTGTGGCTGGTAGCTGGGCGCTTTACCAGCAGTTGGGTAGCAGTGCCGATGTGGAGATACGTTTGGCGCAGGAACTCAAACTTGAATTAGATAATGGCGATTATCAGGCTGGCCGTAATCCCGATCCTGCACGTGCACGCGAACTGGTGCGTTTGCTTGAGGCGCGTTTGGCGAGTGATCAAGAGCAACTGCAATACTGGTTTTTACTCGCGCGTATGCAGATGGATTTAAACAATTTCAGTCAAGCAGTTAACTCCTACGAGCAGGTACTGAAACGTGATACCGGGTCGTCAATGGTCATGGCTGAATTAGCTCAGGCGATGTTCTTGCGTGACGGCAACAAAATGAGCCAGCCAATCGTAGATCTGGTGGACAAGGTCCTCAAGGCGGAGCCGGACAATACAATGGCACTGGGTTTGGCGGGCATTAATGCGTTCAGCAAAAAAGATTACGTCAATGCCATTAAATACTGGGAGCACACAGTCAGGCTAACCGGAGAGGACTCCCCCGGTAGCCAGTCGCTGATGTCGGGTATTGAACACGCTGCCACTCTGTACTTTGCCGAAGGTGGCACCGAGGCGACACTGGCAGCTGCGCGTGCAGGTCGCCAACTCAGTATTACTGTCAGTTTGTCGGACGGGGTCGAGGCTAGCCCGGATCAAATCGTGTTTGTCTACGCCCGCACATGGCAGGGTGCGAAAATGCCGCTGGCGATTACGCGGGTGCCGGTTTCCGAGTTGCCCAAGCGCGTGATCTTGACGGAAGAAATGGCGATGACGCCCGCGATGAGCTTGGGCTCGGTAGATAACGTCGAAGTGGTTGCCCGTATCTCGCAAGACGGTACCGCGGCGGCAAAGGCGGGTGATTGGCAGGGCAGTGTTGGCCCGGTTGACATGACCTCAGTGCCCGCTGATTTGAGCATCACCATTGATCAAAAAGTCGCGCAGTAATCCGCAGATTTCGGCGAATTTCAGTAATTTGGGATGAAAAGTAAACAGGCCGCTCAGCGGAGTAAGTTTTGCGGGCGGCGGCGGGTGTAAAGCGGCGCACAAATGTGTAGAATCCCGCCCTTGCAGGTTTTTTTGGCGTCTTTCTGATTTTTAATAATGGTCAAAAAAATTAACAGAATCAAACAGCTAGGCAATGTGTGGTTGCTGGCGATTATTTATAGAACAGGCGGGTTGGGGTCGGGCGCTCGAACCAAATAAGCCTGATGAAATATGAGTGTATGGACCTATGCGGCTAAAGTGCATCAAGCTGGCTGGCTTTAAATCGTTTGTTGATCCCACTACGGTCAACTTTCCCAGCAATCTATGCGCTGTTGTTGGCCCTAACGGTTGCGGTAAATCCAATATTATTGACGCTGTGCGCTGGGTGATGGGGGAATCGTCCGCCAAAAACCTGCGCGGCGAAAACATGACTGACGTTATTTTTAACGGCTCCAGCGGCCGCAAGCCCGTAGGTCAGGCGTCTATTGAACTTGTGTTCGACAACTCTGATGGCACCCTCCTGGGTGAATACGCCGCTTTCACCGAAATCAGTATCAAACGTAAAGTCTCCCGCGATGGTGACAACAGCTATTACCTCAACGGCACCAAATGCCGCCGTCGCGACATTACCGATATCTTCCTCGGTACCGGTCTAGGCCCACGCAGCTACGCGATTATTGAACAGGGCATGATCTCCAAACTGATCGAAGCAAAACCGGAAGACCTCCGTGTTTATATTGAAGAAGCTGCGGGCATTTCCAAATACAAAGAGCGCCGTCGCGATACCGAAAGCCGCATGCGCCGCACCAAAGAAAACCTTGAACGTTTAACCGATATTCGCGATGAATTGGAGCGCCAATTGTCGCGCTTGCAACGTCAAGCGCAGGCCGCTGAAAAATACGCGGAATACAAAAAAGAAGAGCGTTTACTAAAAGCGCAATTGCAAGCGCTTAAGTTTCAGCAGTTGGATTTACAAGCGAAAGCCAAACAGGCCGGTATTCGCGATCTTGAACTGCGCATGGAATCTTTTGTTACTGATCAGGTAAATAAGGATACTCAAATCGAAAAATACCGCAGCCAATATACCGAGCTGGGCGATAAATTTAATGAAGTTCAAGGTCGCTATTATGCGATAGGTGCAGAGATCGCCCGCCTTGAGCAAAGCATCCAGCACGCCAGTGAGCGTGCGCGTCAATTGCAAACCGATCTGGATCAAACCAGCCGCGATAGCAAAGAAGCGGAAGAAAATTTATTAATCGATACGCAAAAAACCGAAGCCTGGGAAGAAGAGTTATTAGAACTTGAACCAGAATTAGAAATGGTTAAGGCGGCCGAAGAAACGTCTGGCGAATCGCTGATCGACGCCGAAGAAGCTATGCAGCGCTGGCAAAATGATTGGGACAGCTTTAACCAACGTGCTGCCGAGCCGCGTCAGCGTGCCGAGGTGCAACAATCTCGCATCCAGCATCTCGAACAAGTACAGCAGCGTTTATTGCAGCGCATTGAAAAATTGCGTGAAGAAAAAACCAATTTGCAAGATGCTTCCGATGATGATTCCATCCATGAATTGACTGAACAACTCGCTGAACTGGATTTGGTTGCCGACGAAAAGCGCCTGCAGCTGGATACGTTTGTCGAGCAGTTAGATAGCACCCGCAACGACAATAATCGATTTGTAAATGAGCTTGACCAAGCGCGTAGTCAATTGCAAAAAATGCGCGGTCGTCATGCTTCGCTTGAAGCATTACAACAAGCGGCCATGGGTGAAAAAAACAAAGCAGTTACCCAATGGCTTGCGCAAAATGAGTTAACCAATAAAGCGCGTTTGGCCGATTCAATCAGTGTGGCGGATGGCTGGGACAACGCACTTGAAACCGTGTTGGGCAATGCGCTGCAAGCGGTCTGTGTTGATCAAGTCGATGCAGTGACCGGTTTACTGGAAAATCTTACTCAGGGTGAATTGGTATTATTTGATACCAATGCCAAGTGTCTGTCCACCTCATCCTCAAAAGCCGCTTTGCTTAGCACAAAAGTCACCGCTAATTGGGATGCCCAAGGGCTGCTTGCGGGAATTTATATTGCAGATGATTTATCTGTAGCGCTCGCCTTACGCAAACAACTTGCGGCTCACGAATCGGTAATCACTCGCGATGGTATTTGGTTAAGTCCACATTGGGTGCGCGTCACCCGTGATACCGACGCCAGCTCGGGCGTGATTGCGCGCCGTCAGGAATTGGAAGAATTAGCAGCAGCGATTGCAAGCTCTGAAGAAAATATTGAAACACTCAGTGCGCAACTCGACGAAGGTCGCGCTGCGATTAAACGCCTGGAGCAAGATCGCGAAACATTGCGTCGCCAGGTTGATGAAGAAAACCGTAAATACGGTGAGTTGCGCTCACAATTAAGTGCAAAACAAGTTCGTATTGAACAAATGAATATGCGTCGTGAGCGCGCGGACAATGAGATCCGCGAAGCGCGCGAACAAATGGAACAAGAGTCTGAGCACTTGTCGGAAGCGCGCATGATTTTGAGCGAAGCTATCGACATGATGGGGCAGGATACTGATTTGCGTGAGTCGCTGCTGCAACAGCGCGATGATATCCGCACCGGTTTGGATACCGCCCGCCAGCGCGCCCGTCATGACAAAGACAAAGCCCACGAAATCGCCATGCGTTACCAATCAGTTAAAACGCAATTGGACTCTATTCGTTTGGGAATCGGCCGTTTACGGGAGCAGACCTCGCGTTTACAAGAGCGCCGCGAACAATTAATTGCCAGTATTGCGGATAACCGCGATCCGGTTGAAGAATATAAGCTTGAGCTTGAAGCCAGCCTGTCCAAACGTTTATCGGTAGAGGCTTCATTAACGGAAGCCCGCCGTGCGCTGGAAACGGTTGAGCACGAATTGCGTAACTCCGAGCAGGCGCGCAACCGTGCCGAGCAAGATGTACAAGCCGTGCGTGCACATTTGGAGCAGGAACGTTTGGCGGCACAAATGTTCGAAGTACAGCGCGCTGGTATTGTTGAGCAGTTGCAAGAAGAAGAATTAAACCTGGATATTATTTTGGCAGAGATGCCGGAAGGTACCGAAGTAAAACCGCTTGAAGAAGAATTGGAAAGCCTTGCGGGTAAAATCTCGCGTCTCGGCCCGATTAACCTGGCGGCAATTGACGAATATAAAACCGAGTCCGAGCGCAAAAATTATCTCGATGCGCAAAATGCCGATCTAATGGAAGCGCTGGAAACGTTGGAAAATGCGATTAAACGCATCGACCGCGAAACCCGTACCCGCTTTAAAGAAACCTTTGATCAGGTCAACAAAAGTTTGCAGGAACTCTTCCCCAAAGTATTTGGTGGCGGTCACGCTTATCTTGAATTGACGGGTGAGGAGTTGCTCGATACCGGCATCACGATTATGGCGCGTCCACCGGGCAAGCGTAACAGCACCATTCATTTGTTGTCGGGTGGTGAAAAAGCGCTTACGGCGATTGCGTTAGTATTTTCGATTTTCCGTTTGAACCCCGCACCTTTCTGTATGCTCGACGAAGTAGATGCGCCGCTCGATGACGCCAACGTTGGTCGTTACGCGCGCATGGTCGAAGAAATGTCGGCGCAAGTGCAATTTATTTACATCACGCACAATAAAAACGCGATGGAAATGGCACACCAATTGTTAGGCGTTACCATGCATGAACCGGGTGTTTCGCGTTTGGTAACCGTAGATGTGGATGAAGCTGCAGAATTGGCTGCGGTTTAACATTGAACTAATTAATACGGGTAACCTTATGAAAGATGCGGTCATCGTCATTGTGTTTCTGCTGATTCTGCTGGTACTGGCGGATGGAATTCGGCGTAAACGTAATGAGCGCAAAGGTATTATCAAGGTGTCGCGCTCGTTAAAGAAAAGTTTGAAGCAAACAGTGGAAGAGGAGGACGAACCTCCTGCCGAAGCGCCGAGCTACACCAGTGAATTGCCCAATGGTGGCGCGCGCGTGGTTGGCAAGCGCGACCCCTCGGCGCGCATCCCCAGTATTGAGAAAAAACCGCAAGCCAAATCCTATTTGGAAAAGCATCATCAACCAGAACCGGTAGCGCCGGCGCCCAGTATGCGAGCGCAACGCGAGCCGCAGCAAACCAGTTTAAATTTGGGTCAGTCAGTGCCAATGCTCATGGAGTCGGTAGATGACTCCAAAACCCGCTCAACGAACTTCAACGACCGCATCGAACCGAGTTTTTCCGCATCGCGCACTGAAGATCTTGACGACGAGTACGATGAGCGTCAGGAGGACGCTTATGAAAGCGAAGCGGATGAGCGCGATGATCGCTCCTACACGCGTGAACTTGATGATGACGAAACCCGTGATCCTCTTGCCGAAGACGAGAGCGACTACGATGATGAAGACGAGCAAGCTTTGGATCCGGAAGAAGATGAAGGATTTGAAGACGATGAATACAGTCATGAAGATGAATATGACGAGGACGAAGATTCAGAAGAAGATTACGAAGGTGATGAGCTTCCATTATCATCGTCCGCAGCTGCGCAAAATAATTTTTCTGAAAAATTGCCCGCAGAGCCTGAAGAAGTTTTAATCATTAATGTGATGGCACACAAAGGCGAAATGTTTAACGGCGCTGATTTGCTCGACATTATTTTGAAATGCGGTATGCGCTACGGCAGCATGGATATTTTCCATCGCCACAGCGATACCAAAGGCGAGGGCGCGTTACTGTTTAGTATGGCCAATATGGTCAAGCCAGGTACATTTGATCTGGATGCAATGGATGAATTTGAAACGCCGGGTGTCAGTTTATTTATGACTCTGCCGATTAATGCCGATTCAATGCAATCATTTGATTTGATGGCCGACACAGCGCGTGCGATTGCAGAAACTCTGGATGGCGAATTAAAAGATGAACAGCGCAGTGTAATGACGCGGCAAACACTTGAGCATTGCCGTGAGCGTATTCGCAACTTCGAACGCCTACGTTTGTTTCGTCGCCCTCCACCGCGTTAATTAGTATTATTCCTGAGCACAAGGATGTGTGTGCAACTGCAATATCAGGCATGAATCGCGGACCACTCAAGCACGTACAATTGGGCCAACGCCGAATCATCAGGTAATTTAATTCATGTCTACGCTTTCCCTATTCGATAATTTTCCGCCAGAAATTAACCAACTGCGTCAGGAAATTCATCAACATAATTATCGCTATTACGCGTTGGATGATCCGCAGGTTACCGATGCAGAATACGATCGTTTGATGCAGCGTCTGCGCGAACTCGAAGCACAATACCCGGAATCTGTCACACCAGAGTCACCGACACAACGTGTTGGAGTCACTCCGTTATCTGCTTTTCAAACGGTTGTGCATGAGATGCCAATGCTTTCATTGGATAACGCTTTTAGTGATGAAGACTTGGTCGCTTTTAACCAACGAGTGCAAGATCGCTTAAAAACCACTGACGACATCGAATACGCCTGCGAATTGAAGCTCGATGGCATTGCGGTGAGTTTGCTGTATCGCGATGGATTACTAGTGCGCGGCGCGACGCGTGGTGATGGCACCAACGGTGAAGATATCACCCAAAACGTGCGAACCATTAAATCTATTCCACTACGTTTAGCGGGAAGTGGTTATCCATTGGTGCTTGAGGTTCGTGGCGAAATCTACATGCCCAAAGCGGGTTTTAATGCGCTCAATGAAAAAGCGCGTGCCGCAGAGGAGAAACTGTTTGTAAATCCGCGCAATGCCGCTGCTGGTTCATTGCGCCAATTGGATTCCCGTATTACCGCAAGTCGTCCTCTGGAAATGTGCGCTTACAGTGTAGGTTGGATTGATGGTGGCGAATTGCCAGAAACTCATAGCGGCATTTTGGCTGCATTAAAAACCTGGGGGTTCTTAACCAATCGCGAAACACAGGTTGCAAAAAATATTCAGGAAGCGATGGGCTTCTATCGTCGCATTGGCGAAAAGCGTGATGCGCTTGCCTACGACATTGACGGCATTGTCTTTAAAGTAAACTCCCGTCAGTTACAGGATACATTAGGTTTTATTTCGCGCGCACCGCGCTGGGCAGTCGCCTACAAGTTTCCCGCACAAGAAGAATCGACAACCTTGCTTGACGTGGAATTTCAAGTTGGCAGAACGGGTGCCGTTACTCCCGTTGCCCGTTTGCAACCGGTGTTTGTTGGTGGTGTTACAGTATCTAACGCAACCTTGCACAATCGCGATGAAATAAATCGTCTTGGAATAAAAATTGGCGATACGGTAATCGTGCGTCGCGCCGGTGATGTGATTCCACAAATTGTGCAAGTCGTAGAAGCAAAACGCCCTGAAGATGCGCGCGATATTCTTTTCCCCGAACATTGTCCCGTTTGTAATTCGCCCGTTGAAACCGTTGCCGATGAAGCAGTAGCGCGTTGCTCTGGCGGTTTGGTATGCGCGGCACAGCGCAAAGAGGCGATAAAACATTTTGCCTCGCGCAAGGCAATGAATGTGGAAGGCTTGGGCGATAAGCTAGTCGAGCAGCTGGTCGATTTGGGATTGGTTAACAATCTTGCTGATATATATTCGCTGACTCGTGAACAATTGGCTGGCATGGAGCGCATGGGCGAAAAATCGGCGGATAATATTCTAGCTGCGTTGAATAACTCTAAAAAAACTACCTTGGCTAAATTTATTTATGCGCTAGGTATACGCGAAGTAGGTGAGTCTACTGCGCGCAATTTCGCTAACTACTTTGGTAGTTTCGAATCCCTTGCGGAAGCTAATCAGGAAACCTTGCAGTTGGTGCCAGATGTTGGCCCAGTAGTGGCGCACTTTGTCGCTGAATTTTTTGAACAGGATTCTAATCGCACTGCAGTCGCAGCTTTGAGAGATGCAGGTATTCAT
The DNA here is from genome assembly GCA_964499225.1 of uncultured Cellvibrionaceae bacterium. Classification (GTDB taxonomy): domain Bacteria; phylum Pseudomonadota; class Gammaproteobacteria; order Pseudomonadales; family Cellvibrionaceae; genus Cellvibrio. Next base: position 78,855 of record CAZCJR010000004.1, read on the forward strand.
TGGGAGAACATTGAAGTCGCAAGCCCTGAAGCATTACCTTTAAATGGTTTGACCTATGTGTTGACCGGTACATTGGAAGCTTTGTCGCGCGATGACGCTAAGGCACACTTACTCGCGCTAGGCGCAAAAGTGGCGGGCAGTGTTTCCACCAAAACCGATTATGTAGTGGCAGGCCCTGGAGCAGGCTCAAAACTCGCTAAAGCGGAAGAGCTGGGTTTAAAAGTGATTGATGAAGCTGGCTTGCTTGAATTGCTACGTGAACATGGGCGGCAAATTTAAATGCTGTATTCATCGTGTAAGTTTTTCGTATTCGCCTTGCTCTTTGCGCTCGCGGGATGCTCCAGTATCCCGCCTGCTAACCCCCACAATCTTTGCGATATTTTTGACGATAAGCCATCGTGGTACAAAGATTCCAAAAAAGCCGAGAAACGCTGGGGATCTTCAGTGCCGGTTATGATGTCGATCATGTATCAGGAGTCTCAATTCAAGCACAATGCGCGGCCAGCGCGCACCAAAATTTTATGGGTGATTCCAGGGCCACGACCGAGCGATGCTTATGGTTACCCGCAGGCAAAAGATGCGACATGGAATGAGTATCAAAGAAACAGCGGTAATGGTTGGTCGCGGCGCGATAATTTTGGTGATGCGATTGATTTTATTGGTTGGTATAACAAACAAAGCCAAAAGCGCAGCATTATTAGTTTGAATGACAGCTACAGTCTTTACCTTGCCTATCACGAAGGGCACGGTGGTTACAATCGCGCAACCTATCGCAAAAAAAATTGGCTAGTTAATACGGCGCGCAAGGTTGAAGACCGTTCGCGACAATATGAGAGCCAGTTGCGCAACTGTGAAGAGCGTTTTAAAGGCAGTTGGTGGTGGCCGTTCTAGTGTTGATTAAATGAAATAGTGTTAGTCGATAAATGATATCGGAGTGGGTATGGATCAAGAATCAATTGTTTACGGTTGTATTAAGGATGTATCCCCGGCTATGGTGGAATCAGAGCGTATTCGGACCAATCGCGAAGCGATGCTGTCATTGCCGCATGCCGACGAATGGCCGTTTTTGAGCCAGGAAATGTTTTCAATTCCAAGTGTTGATTCACCGTTTTTTAATTATCAGACTGAAGTGATGCACTTTGGCGCATCTTACAAAGCTGTGGAATACGAATGGGATCAGTGGATCGCACAATTCGAATCGCTGCTGAGTCGCATGTATTGGGTGTCGGCCACCGTGCATTTGGAAACGGAATTGTCCGGTACTCACACCTTTACCTGGGAGGCGAATGGTAATTATCACAAGCCTGGTTCAGGTGATATGCGGGTGCGTTGCGAATGGAGCCATGAAGGCTCGCTCAGTATCTAAATCATAATTAAGCAGACATTTATTTATGCAAATTCCTTTAACCACTCCGGATTTTCGTTTTCGCCGCCTGCGCAAAACCGCTGCATTGCGCGAGTTGATGCGCGAAACACACTTGCACATGAGCGATTTTATTCTGCCGATTTTTATCGAAGAGGGAATCACTGCGCCCGTTGCTATTAAATCCATGCCGGATGTGTATCGCTATCCAGAAGAACAGCTTGCGGAAATCGTAAAGCGCGCCTGGAGCAAAGGTATCAAAGCGGTGCTTTTATTCGGTGTGTCTACCCACAAAGATGACGAGGGTTCTGATACCTGGTGTGAGCATGGCTTGCTCGCGCGCATGATTCGCACCGCAAAACAAGCGCAGCCAGAAATGCTGGTGATTAGTGACAATTGCTTTTGCGAATACACTGATCATGGCCACTGCGGTGTAGTGGCGCACGACGATGTGGATAACGACGAAACGCTAATCAATTTGCAAAAACAAGTGGTGCTCGCTGCACAAGCGGGTGTGGATATGATCGCCCCATCAGGAATGATGGATGGCATGATCAGCGCAATCCGTGAAGCGCTGGATACCGCTGGTTTTACCCATATTCCGGTCATGTCTTACTCCACTAAATTTGCCTCGGCATTTTATGGGCCATTCAGGGATGCGGTTGATAGTAGCTTTAAAGGTACACGCAATACCTACCAAATGGATCCGGCTAATGCGCGCGAAGCACTGGCGGAATCCATGCAGGATGAAGCAGAAGGTGCGGATATTTTAATGGTAAAGCCCGGCATTGCTTATCTCGATGTGCTCGCGCATATCCGTGCGAATTCTTCGCGCCCACTCGCTGTTTACCATGTGAGTGGCGAATACGCGATGATTAAAGCCGGTGCGGCGGCGGGTGTGATCGATGAGAAAGCAATAGTGCTGGAAACCATGACTGCGTTTAAACGCGCAGGAGCAGATTTGATTATTACCTATTACGCCGAAAAGATGGCGGAATGGCTTGTTTGATAATTTTAAGGTTAGGCTGTAATGATTCGTTTTTTTCGTGAACAAAAATTTCTGGCTGCACTGCTTGTGCTGAGCTTTTTAGTCATTCTTGCTGGTTTAATTATGATTCAGTACACCAATAAAAAAGCCGCTGAAACTGCAGTTGCAGCACAGGAAGCGGAACAAGTGCAAACCACTATCGATACCATGACCGTTATCGCCGGTCTTGCCGAACAAGAATTACAGGAGTCCGGGGCTACCGAGGCACCAGTTAATCCGGTAGGTGACGTTAAACCCCAAGAGTCATTGGATCGAGTTGCAGCACTGAATGGCCGCATTCCGGATGTGGGTAGCGACGACTGGTGTGAGGTGATGATGGTTAAGGACGCCGATGCCTGGACCAAAGAAGAACAAGAAATTTTTGCCCAACGTTGCCTTTGATAACGACCTAATTACCTTTCATCCAGTAGCATTCTGTGAAGTAACTTTCTGATGTTTTTTAGCGATTCCCGCCAGCACTTTTTTAATCCACTCACCGGTAAATACCGTGAGCTGGTAGCGGAGTGCTTGCGCCTGTTGTACCAACGCCTCTACACCGATCTTCGTGATTATGGTCACGCCATGAATCGCGAGCAGTTGGTCGATATTTTTAAAGAAGCGATTGCCCGCGCGCCTATTCTGGATGCAGATACTGTTGATGTAACCAGTGGCGATGGCGACGATGCCAATGAAGGTCGCTTTAAAACCCAGCGCGATCTCGCCAGTTTTATTATCAATCGTTTGATTGATAACGGCTGGTTAGAAAAACAAGTCGATGAAACCAGCTTGCAAAGCAGCTACGGCTTCACCCGCATGGGACGTTTATTTACCCAGCCGTTTGCCGACAACGATGCTAACCAATTCCGCACACGCAACCGCAATACGCGCAATACCCGCAATAGTTTGCAAGCCTTTTATGACCAGGGCGAGATTAATGATTTGCTCGATGCCTACGAATATTCCGAGCGGATCATCAGTGACTTCACCGATGTTATTGCCGAGTTAGAAGAGCGTAAACGCCAGTTAGTGCGCGAAGTTGAATCGCGCCAATTAATCCAGCAGGCGAGCGACGAGTTTTTTGATTTTATGGAAACGGTGTTTAAGCCGGATTTGGAAGTACGGCTTTCTGCTGACAGCGTAGAAAAATACCGCGACCAGATCTCTGACATCATCACCAAAATTCGTCGCAAACGTAAATACGGTTTGGGCGATGCCGAAACAGCCGCAAAAGATTGGCGGGCGGTAATGGAAATCCGTTTGCGTAAAGCCTTGCCGCAAAAAGTAGTGCCCGGTATTTCGCTGCTGGAAACCCTGCTACAAACAATTGATTCCCGCTTGAAAAATGCTTGCGACATTATGCTGCCTGCATTGCGCCGTGCGCTGAATACCTTTACCCAGCGCGCCGATATTATCATTCGCCAGCTCAGTTACATTAATAGTCGCGGGCAAGATGACTTGATGGATATCTATCGCGCGCTGGGCAATTTAACCGCTGAGCAACAAGATCAGGTGTTACTGGATCAGGGTGAAGCCATTGCCAGTATTCAAATGGGTTTTATTGACCCCGCACAAATTCAATTGCGCGCACCGCGCAATATTCAAATTGTTCGCTCAATGCTCGAAGAAGACAAAGCGCTGGATGCTGAAGCGCAGAAAGCATTGTTTGTACAACAGGCGCTTGATAAAGCCTTTATTTTGCAATCCAGTAGTTTGCGAGATTACGTGCATTCATCACTAGTTCAAAAGGGCGAAATCAGAAGCAGTGAGTTGAAAGCCAAAAATATGCAGGAACTGCTGAATTTATCCCACGCCATCGAAGTGGGTGCAGCGGCTAATTTGTCATCCCGCTATCGTTTTGCCATTTCCCAAAACGCCGATTGGTTGCATGCGCAGCCATTGGTTAATAGCGATAAATATTTTAAACAGCGCGATGAGTTTGTGATTAGCTTGATCGACGATGGTATAGAAAATGAGTGATCAATTAAGTTCGTTACTGCAAGAGCAGCTTGAAAAACACAATCTCAGTCTGGATAACTGGCGTGAACTAGTGCAACGCTTATTGGACTACGGCGTACTTTGCCGCGATGACAGCCAGGTGGAAGCGGAACTTTATGATCGCTTTGTGCGCATTCACGAGCTGGTTAATGATTACCTCGGTTTGATGGGTGTGCGTTTCCAACACGATAGCCACTTTCGTTTTGTGCGGATATTACCGCCCGGCGCACGCTTGCCGGGTATGGATGATGAAAGCGATGAACCTTTTAACGCAGGCTTGCGCAGCCGTTTGAATCAACACGAGGTTGCTTTGGTGTTGGTGTTGCGTGCCGAATACGACAAATCGCTACGCGAAGGCAGCATCGACGAGCAGGGCTGTGCGACTTTATCGCTTGAGGCTATCGCCATGGCGATGAAAAGTTTGTTGCGTCGCAGCTTGCCGGAAAACCTCGGTGAGCGCCGTCAGGCTTTTAAACGTTTACGTCAATTGCGACTGATCAATTTCTTTGCTGAATCTGATATCGACTCAACCGAAAGCTGGATCAAAATCCGCCCACTGATTATCAACCTCGTCAACAACGAATGGCTTGAACAAATTCGTAATCATCTTGCGGAAAATTTATTGCTGGTTGATGAAGAGGCTGATGATCAGGATGAGTCTGCAGAACCAACATCGCGTAAATCCGCTCCGCATTTGAACCGTTCGCTTTTTGCGGCTGAAGAATAGTTATGTATCTTAAAAAATTTATTTATGTGAACTGGGGCAATGTGCCCAATACCGAATTTGATTTTGGTCCGATCAATTTATTTTCTGGCGGAAATGGTTCCGGTAAAACCACGGCGGCAGATGCGATCCAAACCATCATGACCGCTGCGCACGACAATCTGTTCCATTTTAACCCGGGGCAGGATGAATCCAGCCAGCGCGGGCGCGGTGGTAAGTTGGTACGTACGCTTGCATCCTATGTGTTGGGTTGCGATGACGGTGCTTATTCGCGCCCTCAAGGTTGCGACGGTTATTTGGCGGCAGTGTTTCATCCAACACAAGGCGAAAATAGCGAGCCGTTTACCGCATTAATTGGTATGCGTGCATTCTTAGAAACCACTGGGCAGGGCACCTCCCTGCAAAAAGTCGCGCGTCTCGACGATACCCAATTTTATATTTTGAGCGATGTTGAACTCAGCTTAAAAGATTTATTAAAAGAAGAGAAAACCCATAAGTACGTTGTGCCGCTAGATAAACTCTACGCGGGCTTACGCCGCCAATATGGTCCGCAACAAGTCGAAAAGTACGATAAGAAAAAATCCTATCTATGCCGCTTGTACGGAATTCTGCGTGGCAAAAAAGATGCTATCTCTGAACGCGAGTCCATGAATGCCGCGCGTGCCTTTTCGCGGTTTATGGCCTACAAACCGATCAAGGGCATCGACGAATTTGTAGCCAATGAAATTCTCGAGTATCGCGATTTAGGCGAAGCGATACGCACCGTCTCCACTATGTTAAAACGTATTCATACCATGGAAGCTGACGCGCGCACTTTGCGTCAGGGTATCGAGCGTATGGCGCAGGGGCGTCAATGGTCTGACAGCTTTATAGCAAGCTGGTTAGAGCAACAGGTATTGCAATATTCGGTTGCCAAGCGTCGCTATACGGATTCGCAATCCCTTTACCTGGAAGCAAAACACAAACAACAATTATTGCGCGAAACCTCGGCAAGCCACCAACAAACCTTGGCGACTTGTGAAGCCCAGCGCGACGAAATTAATCAATTGATTCTTGCCGCTACTGCACGCCGCTTGGGTGTGCCTGCACTGCGTGATAAAGATCAATTGGAACAGGAAAAACACGCGCAAGAAAAACTTATTCAAACGCAAGTTCCTGAGCTGCGTAAACAGCATCAGCAATTGCAAACCAATTTGGAAGCCGCGCAGCAATTTGCACAAGCCTTGCGCCAGACATCTATCGCACTGGAATTGCCAGCGCTAAAAGATTCAAGTCTGGCTAGCCTGGTAAAAAGTCTATGCAGCGAAACTGATACGCTGGATATTCACCAGTTACTCAATCGCGATTTGATTGAAGTCAGCCCGCTTGAGCCGCAACTTGCAAAAGTGCTTGAGCTGCAAAAACATCACAATGCCTTTGTAGCTACCCTGTTTGACGTGGATGCTAATGCGGCGGTATTGCGCACAAATTTGCGTGACCAGTTAGCGCAAGAGCGCGATAAACGTAAATCCCAAACCGAACGTTTACAAAAACAAGCTGAAGTGAAACGCCGCGAAATTCAAACGCTGGAATCCCGTCAAGTTAGCTATCCGGGGTTTGTGCGCGCAGCGTTGGATGCAATCGCAGTGCAATGCCCAAAAGCCGATGCGCGCGTGCTCTGTGATTATGTGGATGTTATTGATCGCGAATGGCAAGCGGCGATTGAAGGTTATATAGGCGCGGCGCGTTTCGGCATTATTGTTGAAGCAGAATATGAAGCCGAAGCCATTGCGGTAGTGCGTAATATGGCGGGGCAGGGTAACCGCGCGCGTATTATCCAGGGTGAAAAGGCGCGTAAGGATTTGGATAAAACCAACGACGCTCCGACGAATTCTGTTATTCAAGTGATGACTTTCTCCCACGCCACCGCAGAGGCCTATATCAAAGCCAGCTATGGTAATGTGCAGCGAGTGGAAAACGCCAAAGAACTAAAAAATACTCGCCGTGGTATTACCAAAGACGCAATGGGCTCAGGCAACTACGCCATGTTCCGCTGTGATATGGCCGATTCGGAATTAGTGTTCGGCCAAGGTGCCCGCGAACGAGCGCTGGAAGCAAAACGCAATGAATTTCACACTCTGGTAAGCGAATGGCAAGCAGCAACAACTTACGCCGAGGAGACGCAAGAGTTGTTGTTGGCGATAGATAAACTCAAGCCTCTTGTTTACGCCGAAACATTGCAAGCCATGCTCGCAGCGCAAAACAAAATCCAGGCAATTGAATCCAAATTACAACAGTTGGATTTAAGTGATACCAAGGCGCTGGAAGCTGAATTGCAGGAACTGCAGCATCGTTTACTTGAGCAGAATCAACTTTACGCACGATTGAACAGCGCGCAAGTGGATTGCCGTGCAGATTTAAAACTCGCCGACAATCTCTGCCATAAACTGGACGCAGAGCAGGATAAAACCCTCGCTCAAGCCGATACTTGCGAAGCCAATGTGCAGGGCATTACCGCCTTCTGGCCAGAATTTAATGCCGATGCCCGTTTGCAAACGGCAGAAGAAGCTGTAACGCAACACAGTGTTCAGTATTTTGAATCCCAATTGGCGGGCGTGAATGCTGAGTTAAAAACAATTCTGCATCGCCTGCAGCAAGCCGCGATGGTGCACAACCAATTTTGTTCCACCAGCGATGCGATTTTGTTTGATATTGATTACAACGATGATTTGGGTAGTGCCAACTTCCGCGCTATCTGCGATATGCGTCGCCAGTTTGATGCGCTTTACAATCGCGATAAAAATCACATTCTTGCCCAGCGTCATCAAGAGATTGAATCACTGCGCGAAAGCTTTAATAACGCCTTTGTGACCAATCTCTGCCATTCGATTTATCAGGCGATTAACGACGGCAAAAAAATTCTTAAAGAGTTAAACAAAGAGCTGGAGCATCATCGCTTTGGTGCTGACCGCGAGCGGTTCCGTTTTGATTGGGAGTGGGTGCCGGAATTTAAAGACTATTGGCAATTCTTCAAGGCGGTGATTGATAGCCCAAGTGTGGATGAGGGTGAAACCCTGTTCAACATGAAACTTGATGAAAAACATCAGAAAGTGCGCGAGCGCTTGATGACCATGTTGCTTGATGAAGACGAGCAAAAAGCTCTGCGCGAGTTAACGCGTATAGCAGATTATCGCAATTATCGCCGCTACGAAATTTATAAAGAACCGGAAGGCAAAGCGCCGATTGCACTGAGCCAATACGGTACAGGTTCAGGTGGTCAGTTGGAGACGCCGGCGTATATTATTCGCAGTGCCGCCATCACCTCAGCCTTCCGCTTTAATGAAGGCAATAGCCACTTGCGCATGGTATTGGTGGATGAAGCTTTCTCCAAGATGGATGAGCATCGCTCGCGCGAAGTGATCAACTATTTAACGGAGAGCCTTGGTTTGCAGTTGCTTTTTATTATGCCAAGCAGCAAATCGGGTCCGTTTATGGATTTGATCTCCAACCAATTTGTATTCAGCAAATGCCCAACGGCTGAACCCGTCGGTGAGTTAAAAACCCGCGTGATGTTGGATCGGCAAGTGTGTGATCAGGAAAAAATCATCAAGCTCATGGCCAATCATCGCCGTGCGATTCGGCAGCAAGCGGCGCTGGATTTTATGGTTGAAGTTGAAGGTATAAATTAAAGTAGTGCAGATGAGGTGTTGTAATTAAGGCAGCGCGAGTGAGTAAATCATTTTCCTAACCCGCGCTGGTTGATTTGACCTGCTGAAAAAACCGACCAATCTTTTTGGCAAGCTTATCTTTCTCGATAGGTTTGACCACATAATCATCTACGCCTTCCTGAATTGCGCTGCGAATTTGGTTTGCTTCTGTAACGGCGGTCACTAGCATAAAGATCGCGTGATGATAGCGTTCTGCTGCGCGCATCGCGTTGTGAACATCAATGCCGGACTTGGCGGGCATATTCCAGTCGCAGAGCACCAAATCGTAAATCGGATTGGCATTAAACATCATGTTAATGCCCTTCATTCCATCGTTTGCGGTATCAATTTGCGTTATTCGTATTTCAGCCAAATACGCGCTGAGCAAGTCGCAAATTAACTGATCATCATCGACCACCAAAACACGAATATCTGCTGGGGCCACATTTTGGCGTCTATCCAACGCGGCTTGGCGGCTGGGGGATGCTGATGGCTGGGAGATATAGTGATTCACTCCGTCGCGTGTTACCTCGCTGGCCGTCGCCTCCGCTGGAGGACGTAAACTGTTGGTAATTTTTAATATAGCGGATTCAATAATTTGCAGTGTTCGCTCGTTTTGGGTTTTAGCATTAGCCATTTCGGGCTTATGCATGTTTTTGGTTAGCCATTCACGGCGCTGGATCAGCGTTTGGCCAATGACCTGTAATTCGTGCTTACTAAACATAACAAACCTTTAAACAAGGATTAATAACGGCGCGCTTGGCAATGGTGCTCTAAGGGGTGAAAATCGGCTTCTTACAATATAGTCCAGAGTTTGTGCTTCGCTAAAACTGATCCTAAGGAATTTGATGTGTCGCAATTAGAGCAATTTATTTCCCGTCTTGAGCAACTGATTGACCGCGTTGAGGCGGTTCTTCCTGCCAAAGCACCCGCGCCAGATTGGTCTGCCACTGCCTTTCGTTGGCGCACACAGACAAACGGTGTTGGTTATTTGCAGGCTGTTAAACATCCGCACCGCGTCAGTCTGGATGCGCTTAAAAATATCGACACTCAGAAAGCATCGATAGTTCGTAATACGGCGCAATTCGTGGCCGGTAGGGAAGCCAATAATGTGCTCTTGACAGGTGCGCGCGGTACCGGGAAATCGACGTTGATTAAAGCCGTTTGGACTGAGTTTGCAGGGCAGGGGCTTAAGATCATCGAGGTAGATAAGACCGATCTGCTGCATTTGGCCGATATCGTCGATCTGGTCGGCGAGCGATCTGAAAAATTCATTATTTTTTGCGATGATTTATCGTTTGAAGAGGGCGAGATTAGCTATAAAGCCTTGAAATCCGTATTGGATGGCTCCATTGCTGCCCCTACGGCCAATATGCTTTTCTACGCGACCAGCAACCGCCGCCATCTGATTCCACAAAAGATGCGCGACAATCTAGGCGTGAGCGATGAAGACGGCGAAGTGCGCCCGAGTGATAGTATTGAAGAGAAAGTGTCGCTATCCGAGCGTTTCGGCCTCTGGTTGAGCTTTTATCCCTTCTCGCAGGATGATTATCTGGCCGCTGCCAATTACTGGGTAAATCACTTGGGTGGCCGGTGGGATAAGCAGGCGGAGAACGCCGCTTTGCTGTGGCACAGAACGCGCGGGGCGCGCAGTGGCCGGGTGGCTTGGCAATTTGCGCGGGATTTTGTCGGACGCGATTGATCTACTCACCGGCTTTGAACGTTTATTGCTGACATCGCCTGACAGCGGAGCAACCTAAGCTCCCTTGTCACGGTAACGTTATTATTCAGCTGCATACCAGGATCAGGAGTTCATGATGCATACGGGACATTCCACGCTGCGCAAAACCACTGACGTCACACCGCCAGAATTCGCACCAGAATCAACTTCAGCTCGCGCACCTTCATTTTCCCGCACCGCTCTTTTTGCCCGCACTCCCAACCTCCGCGATGGCGATGAAGCCAGCATGCGCCGCACACTGCGTCAGTATTTTTTGGATACCTTCACCACTTACGAATCCCTGTTTGAATGCCTCGCTAACGACAAAGCCTTCTACACCAAGTCGATTAATTTGCGTCATCCGCTAATTTTTTATTTTGGCCACACAGCGACTTTTTTCGTGAACAAATTATTGCTCACTCGCATGATCAGTGAACGTATCAATCAACGCTTTGAATCCATGTTTGCGGTCGGTGTGGATGAAATGAGTTGGGATGATTTGAATGATGCGCACTACCAATGGCCCACACCCGTCGAAGTAAAAGCCTATCGCGATCAGGTGCGCTCCATGGTGCTCAACCTCATCGACAACGCACCCTTGCAAATGCCAGTGGATTGGGAAAACCCATGGTGGGCGATCATCATGGGTATTGAGCATGAGCGCATCCATCTGGAAACCTCTTCAGTGTTAATTCGCCAACACAAACTGGAATTGGTGAAAAGTTCTCTGCATTGGCAACCGCTGCGCGAGTCAGGTCGCGCTCCGCAAAATAGCTTGGTAAAAGTGGCCGCTGGACAAGTGCATTTGGCAAAAGATAAAACCAGCGAACAGTACGGTTGGGATAATGAATATGGCGTTCATGAAGCGAATGTGAATGCATTTGAAGCAGCGAAATTTTTAGTCAGCAATCAGGAATTTTTGCAATTCGTGGAAGCGGGTGGCTATTTAAATTTCCACAATTGGGAAGAAGAAGGCAAAGGCTGGCTCGCGTTCACCAAAGCACAGCATCCAACCTTCTGGGTTAAAAAAACCAACGGCTGGTATTTGCGTTTGATGACTGAAGAAGTCGCTATGCCGTGGGATTGGCCAGCAGAAGTGAATTATCACGAAGCCAAAGCTTTTTGTAATTGGAAAAAATCAGAAACCGGTTTGTCAGTGCGTTTACCTACGGAAGATGAGTGGTATCGTATTTATGATGTCGCGGGCGTGAAAGAAGTGGGCGCTGAAAAATCCAATGCCAATCTTCATCTCGATTATGCCGCATCATCCTGCCCCGTGAATAAGTTTGCGCAGGGTGATTTTTACGATGTTGTCGGCAACGTATGGCAATGGACTGAAACACCGATTTATCCTTTTGAAGGATTTGAAGTCCATCCAATTTACGATGATTTCACCACACCCACATTCGACGAGCGCCACAATTTAATTAAAGGCGGCTCATGGATTTCCTGCGGTAATGAAACGCTGCGCTCATCGCGCTACGCATTCCGCCGTCATTTTTTCCAACATGCGGGTTTCCGCTATGTTGTTTCTGGAGATGTAAAACCCTTGCCTAGTTCCCATTACGAAACCGATAAATTAATGTCTGAATACGCCGAGTTCCATTACGGCGATGAATATTTTGGTGTTGCCAATTTCTCCAAAGCCTTGGTTGATTTGGCGGTGCAAGAGCTGGGCGATAAACCCAAAGCAAAAGCGCTGGATTTGGGCTGTGCATCTGGTCGCGCAACATTTGAATTGGCGCGTTATTTTGATCATGTCACTGGAATTGATTTTTCTGCCCGTTTTATCGGCCAAGGTGTACAGCTCGCGAACAGCGAAACACTGCGTTACACATTGGTTGACGAAGGTGAGTTGGTATCTTACAAATCCCGCTCGCTTAATGATTTAGGCCTGAGTGAATTCAAAGAAAAAGTCGAATTCTCGCAAGGTGATGCTTGCAACCTCAAATCACAATTTACCGGCTACGATTTTATCCTCGCCGCCAACTTAATTGACCGCCTCTACAGCCCAGCGAAATTCCTCGGCAGTATTCACGAGCGGTTGAATATCGGCGGCGTACTTATGCTAACTTCACCTTACACATGGCTGACTGATCACACACCGCGTGAAGAATGGATTGGCGGTTTCAAAAAAGATGGTGAGAGTTTTACTACACTGGATGGTTTGCAGTCGCATTTGAAAGCGCACTTCCGTTTAATCAAAGGCCCACATGAAGTGCCATTTGTGATTAGGGAAACCAAGCGGAAGTTTCAGCATACGGTTTCTGAGGTTACGTTTTGGGAGAGGATTTTGTAGATTTTTCGAGTTGTTAAAATTTTCAATAATGAGATATTCGTTTAGGTAAATAGGAGGTTTTTCATTTTTAATGCGGGTTCAAAAAATGAACCAATGCAAGGAGATTTTATGCATACCCCGATAGAGTTTTATGTGAAGTTACCTGCGGACCTTTTTCGTGGTGGTACACCCACCAAGCACAAGTTTGATTATTTAAGGACTATGCCTCCGAGGAATGAAGACCAGACATACGATGTAAAGATTAATCTCGCGACAGGATTGATAGATCATACAAGTGGCGGCTTGAGCCTTTTTCATCTTCCTAACTTTGCTTTTGGGGCGGACTGGTGGGTGATACCCGCCGGTACAAAACTGCCTTCTGAGTTTACTTTGTCCCGAGACCTAACTGATGGGATTTTCAGGGGGCATTACACAATCAGGGCGCTTACTGATATGCATGAATCTACATGGAAGAAAAAATTATCGGATTGGGCAGATAAGCATGCTGTTCATCTTAATCAATACAAAAGGGTAAAAAAGAATGTTTAGTGTCATGGAGCTTCGGTTAATCCGTACATCTGTTAAGCGGACGATGGATGAATTAATCAAACGTAAGGCCATTCTCGATCCTGAGTCAGATGATTCTGCTGAAATCATAAATGATCTTATGATTTATCAAAATGTCATCGAAAAAATCAATGACCGTGAAGATGTTTAACTCTTAGTTATCTATTGTGTAAACGTTGGTGTTGGGCATTACTGCCCAACCTACCTGACAAAATCAGACACAACTATTGCTATCCTTAGCTGATGCAAATCAAGCTAAGGAGCAACGATGAAAACCCAATATTACACCGCCTCAAGTCTCGATGGTTTTATTGCCACCGACGATCACTCCATTGATTGGTTATTTCCACTCGCGGATATCAACCAGTCCAGCTACCCGCAATTTATCGAACAAATCGGCGCTATCGCTATGGGTTCAGGAACCTATGAATGGTTGCTGCGCAATTCCGATGCTGTTATTGCCGAGATGGAATCGCCTTGGCCTTACTCCCAACCGGTGTGGGTATTTAGCCATCGTACATTGCCGACAGTTGTAGGTGCCGATATTCATTATGTTCAAGGCGATGTACGTGCACACCATGCGCAAATGTGCATGGCCGCCGCGGGCAAAAACATCTGGATCACTGGCGGTGGCGAACTTGCCGCGCAGTTTTATGATGCGGGTTTGTTAGATGAAATGATTATCCAAATCGGCTCGGTTACACTTGGCAGCGGTAAACCTGTGTTTCCCCGTCAAGCGTTAAGCCCCGCGTTTAAATTACAATCCGTGCAGCAGATGGGTGAGGGGATGGTGGAGTTGCGGTATGATGTCGAATCTTTTTAAGGAGGAGTTTGATTGGTGAAAAATTTACTGTTCGTTCTATTGCTACTGTCTACAGCGGCTTATTCAAAAGAAGACTGTTCTCTTGAAGGAATTAGTCTCGATAAGAATTCAAATATTGCCGAGCAGCTCTTTTATACAGGTACTTGCCATTATCGCAATGAGGATTATGCGCAAGCAGTGGATAGTTGGGAAAGGCTATCCGCGTTAGAAAATATTGAGCCGGAACACGAAGTGCTTAAAACAAATGTATTGAATAATCTTGGCTACATGATGTTTTTTGGTTATGGAACTGAGCAGAATCAAGAGAAAGCAATAACCTATTGGCAGCAAGCAATAATGATGGGGCATGAAGAAGCTGAGTATCATCTTTGCCATGCGTATGCTGACAAAGATGAGAGTACGTATAATTTATACAAGGCTCGTCAACATTGTAAAAAGGCATTGCTTGTTTATCGTGGAATGGAAAAGCCAAATAAGGAAATACTCAAAAATATTAATAGATACCTTAAAGCGATAAATGATTAAACCATAATTTGCAGTGTTATGAATTTCAAAATCCACCAAAAAATTGAAGAAGGAGTCGTATGATAAGAGGTTATAAAATAAGTACCAATAAATCCGACATGGATTTCAATGTTATCCACTCTTTTATTTCAAACACCTACTGGGCAAAAGGAATGCCCGCTGAAACCATGCAAAAAGCGATTGATCATGCGATGTGCTTCGGCGTATTCACTGACCAAAACGAGCAAGTTGGCTTTGCTCGGGTGATTACCGATACCGCAACCTTTGCCTATCTTTCCGATGTATTTATTCTGGATGCCCATCGAGATAAGGGTTTGAGTAAGTGGTTGATGGAGGAGATCGTTGCTCATCCCGATTTGCAAAATCTACGTCGCTTCGTATTGGTAACCAAAGATGCTCATGGTTTGTACGAGCAATTTGGGTTCGATGCAATTTCTCATCCCGATGATTATATGGAAAAGTGGGTTCCTAATATCTATCAACGCTAATCTGCAGGGTTCATGATGAGTTACGAAGCGCTGGATACGATTGCGGATGCCTATACGCCGTTGCTGCTGATCGTGTTTTTAATGACGCTGGGAGTAAATTTGTATCGGTTATGGCCGAATTATCGTGAGCCAGTTTTGCATTTTGGTTTTTTGCTAATGTTGTTAACTGTATCTTATGGCTTTATGTTTATTGATAAGGCTTTGGGTTTGTGGCCCGCGTTTGGTTCGGACTACAGCACTCACACTGCAGTGGCTTTATCGCTGGTATTTGCGCTTTGTGTACTCACGCCGCGCCAAGCAAAATGGATCGCGGGTTCAATGTTCGCTTATGCGGCGTTAATGGTGTACCAGCAATATCACTCGGTATTGGATATTGTGTCTACTACCTCTCTTATCTCGCTATTTGCGTTGGTGTTTCTTCGGGCGATGTTCAACAAGAAGAAAAGAGTTGCAGAGCTAGTTAATTAATTTTATTGAATCTATGTAAGGAGGCTAAAAATGATGTTATTGAAAGTTGCCGGTTGGTTGGTTTTTGTGGCGGCATTGTTGCATTTGGGAATTATTGCTGGCGGTGCAGATTGGTATCGTTTTTTTGGCGCTGGCGAAGCTATGGCGGTGATGAGCGAGCAGGGGTTGTGGTATCCAGCGATTGTCACTGCATGCATTGCGACAGTGCTGTTCGTGTGGTCACTCTACGCATTTTCTGGTGCCGGGTTGATTCGCCGCTTACCGTTATTAAAAACGGCTCTACTGGTTATAGGTGCTATCTTTTTACTGCGCGGATTATTAGCGGTGCCCTTGTTGTTTTTCGCCGACTCACCCTATATGGCAGAGCTAAAAGAGAAAATGGTTTTTATGTTGGTAACATCATTCCTCTGCTTGTTTTTGGCGGTTGGTTATCTCAGAGGGTATTGGTTGTTGTATCAAAAATAAGTGAGAATTTAGGCCTATTCCGACGTTCCCCAGGTCGAAATACCCAAACTGCCGATCCATCATCTAATCGTTTTCATACGCTTTCGCTATTAAAACGAATCAGTTCTCTCCCTTTGGTTCCTGTCTACGGTTAAATTTCTAGCGCCAGTTGATTTACCTAATTGTCATCCTAGACTTTAGCCTAGGTATCTGTAGCCCGCATATGAAAAATTGGTATGTAGGCGATGCTGGCAATGGAGAGAGGTGCTAGGGGCTTACGGTGATTGGACTATCTATTGAGATTCATAAGCGCAAATTTGGTCCTTCAATTTTTTGGGGGGGCATGGCTTTTCTCTTGGGGATTTTGGCTACCGCATTATTTACTTACCAAAAATCGGAACACAACAAAGCAGTTGTAAAAGAAAAACTTAAGCTTGCAAGTCAGGAAGTTGAGCAGGACTTGTTAGTGCGTTTGCAGCTCTATGAAAATCGCTTACGTGGTTTGCGCGGAGCAATTCACATGGTTGGAATTGACGCGATTACGCGCTCGCTGATTACCCGCTACAGCCAAGCTCGAAATGTTCAACAAGAATATCCTGGCTCGCGCGGATTTGGCCTTATCCGTCGTGTATCTCCAAATGAATTAGATAAGTTCCTGCTGCATGCAAGAAAAGATGGCAGTCCTGATTTCGCACTGCGCCAACTGCGGCCGCACGACGGCGATCATTACATTGTCCAATACATTGACCCGCCTGGCATTAATGACCAAGCGTTGGGATTTGATATAGCGTCTGAATCCCGCCGCAAAGACGCTGCAATAAAAGCGATGCGAACCGGTGCGACAACGCTCACTGCACCAATCAATTTAATTAGCGACCAGCCGGCATTATCGCGCTCATTTTTGCTGTTATTGCCCATCTACCGGATATTAGGCACTCCGGAAATCCCATTGCTACGCGAGCAAGATCTTATCGGCTGGATTCACGCGCCTTTGGTCATGAGCGAAGTTATCGCGCACTTGCATATTGCAGACCGAAAGCTTCACGTTGCGCTGTTTGATATAACAGATCCCCGGTCAACTCAATTGATTTATAAAACCGAAGGTGAACAGCCTGATTTTCAACACATCAACACTTATACAAGCGAACGGGAATTTTATGGGCGCGTCTGGCGCTTTGAAATCGATGCTTATCCTGAATTACTGGCATCGCTACAGCCGGTCAACACTTCCAGCATCTTGGTTGGCGGTAGCTTCCTGTCGCTTATGTTAGGGGGATTGATCGGTATGTTGTTGCTATCACGCCAACGTCAGGAAGAAATCAGTGCAGGTCAGGCTCGGCTCGCGACCATTGTTGAAAATTCGAGCGATGCAATTATTGGTGAGGCCTTGGATGGTTCCATCATCACTTGGAACCGCGCTGCAGAGTTGGTGTTTGGTTATACCGAAGCAGAAGTTCTGGGTAAACCGCTTGCGCCCTTGTTGGTTCCCGATGAATTATTTTGGGAGGATGAAGAATTACTGGCGCGAGTAGCGCGCGGTGAGCGAGGGCCTTCGATGGAAACGCGGCGCATACGTAAGGATGGCCGCCTGATTGATGTTGCAATTACCTGCAGTTTTATTCGTGAAAGTAATGGCACCATTCTTGGTGCGGCAAAGTTAATGCATGACATTAGTGATCGCAAGCGCGCTGAAGAATATCTCAAAGAATTTAATGCGAAATTGGAATTGCAGGTCAGCGAGAGAACCTCGGAGTTGTCGAGAGTCGCGGGGTTGTTGCAAGCGGTGCTGGATGCTTCATCTGAGGTGTCCATTATCGCGACCAATAAAAATGGTCAAGTAGTGGTGTTCAATCGTGGCGCAGAACTTTTATTGGGATACAGTGCTGCAGAAGTATTGATGAGCAAATCACCGGATCATTTTCACCTGCAGGAAGAAATTGAAAAACGTCGTCTGGAGTTAGAGGCAGAGCTGGGACGAACGGTGTCTTCCGCCGAAGTTTTTTATGTGAAGCCCGATATGGGTATAGCGGAAATAAGACAGTGGACATACGTGCGCAGCGATGGAAGCCATGTGCCTGTGTCGTTGGTGGTAACGGCGATCCGTACAGCGGAAGGTGATTTGATTGGTCATCTTGGCATGGCAGAGGATATTACCGAGCGGTTGCGCATCAGCGAAGAACTGCATGCGGCGACCTTAGTCGCTGAAACGGCAAATGCGGCAAAGAGTTTATTCCTTGCCAATATGAGCCATGAAATTCGCACACCCATGAATGCCGTTATAGGTGTGGCCACGCTGTTACAAAATACAGACTTAAGTGAGCAGCAACGGACACTGCTTGGAAAGTTGCAAATCGCTGGCAAATCGTTACTCGGTATTATTAACGACATTCTCGATATCGCTAAAATTGAAGCGGGTGAAATGCACCTTGAACAAGCGCCTTTTAGCCCTCGGCAATTGTTGTTCGAGTTGAGGGAATTATTTACGGTGCAAGCGGAAATTAAAGGGCTGGATTTTATTGTTGAAGGTAGTGGTTTTTTACCCGATATGGTGATGGGTGATTCGCTGCGAGTAAACCAAATACTGATTAATCTGGTAGGCAATGCTATTAAATTTACAGCCACAGGCTCGGTCAGAGTAATTGCTGATTATGTTAAGCAAGATCGCACGGTTGATTTGATGTTTCGGGTGCACGATACCGGTTGCGGGATCGATGAAAATGCATTGAAAACCTTATTTAGTCCGTTCACACAGGCTGATGCTTCTACAACACGTCGGTTCGGTGGAACGGGATTAGGCTTGTCAGTCGTGCGGGGTTTGGCGGAGCAAATGAATGGACGGGTGGATGTAACAAGTTTGGTTGGCCGAGGAAGTGAATTTTGTGTGCACTTGCCACTGCCATTATTTGATCATGCACAAAGTTCCGTGATGGCATCGAAGTGTTTCCATGTGGTGATTGTTGCGGGTCCTGAGCTCGGAGAGACGATTAGCGAATTTTGCAGACTACTTGGTTGGAACTCGCAACTATTTGGTTCAACCCAAAAGGTGCTTCAACATTTGGGCGCAGAGTCAGAAAAAGTTAATCAGGCTCCTGATCTGCTCATCATGGAAGCGGTGCCGCTCTTAAATAAGGCGGGTGATCTGCTTGACCATCACCAGCAAATCCTGTCGTTATTAAAAATGCCGATCGCGCAGATTTTTATTGGCGGCGAGCATCCTATTGCCTCCTTCATCGTGCCTGAATTGCAAAAAAATGTTCTCTATAAGCCCATCAGCCCCGGCGCTCTTTTTAATTTGGTTAGCCAGTTATTTTTTGAGCGGACTGGCACTACACACCGGGTGATTAGCACCACTAAAGTGGATTCATCTGCAGCGCAATGGTTGCATGGGTTAAGGTTGTTGGTAGTGGACGATAGTGATTTGAATTTGGAGTTGGCCAGCTTGTTGTTGCAACAGCAGGGTGCGGAGGTACAAATGTACTGTAATGGGCGCGAGGCGGTAAACGCGTTGCGTGATTCGAGTAGTTTGTACGATGCAGTTCTTATGGATATTCAAATGCCAGAGATGGACGGCTACGAAGCGACACGCATTATTCGGCATGAAATGGGCATGGCACGGTTGCCGATTATCGCACTGACTGCTGGCGCGCTACCGGAAGAAAAGAAACGTGCCTACGCTGTCGGAATGACCGATTTCCTTACCAAACCCTTAGATATTGCTGCGCTTATTTGCGTGGTGCGACGAGTGGTGGAGTCTGAGCGAAAAATGGCGTTGCCAATTGTTGATTGCGAACCTCGTTTTGAAAGCTCCAATGCTCTGCTAAAAGTTGACGGCTTTTCACTTGTTGAGGCACTGCGCCGATTCAGTAACGATACGACACTCTTGTGGTCATGTGTGAATCGTTTGTTTAGCGAATTTTCTGATTTAACAAATTATCCTTCCACTACCCAAATTGCGCGACACTCGCCGGCGTTGTTGGCAGCCAGGTTTCATAAACTTTGCGGTTCTGCAAGCCTGGTGGGCGCCGACGAACTCGCTGCGCTTGCTGCGAAGCTGGAAATCAGCTTGCGAGAAAAGGAAGCTAGTGACGAACAGGACGAGTTATTAGCGCAGCTAGCGGCAATCTTTGCTCAATTGAAAACAGCGGCGCTGCCTTATGTGCCGACAATAGATTCAGCTCCCGACTCAAACGCTGTGAATATAGAAGAGTCAACACAATCGCTGCACCGTCTGCAGAAATTACTCAAACAGCGTGATATAGCCGCGCTAGACGGGTTCGGATCAGCGGTGGCAGCGATTGAGTTTCTCGGCGGACAACTACTTGTTCAACATATGTGGAATGCAGTCGATACATTGCAATTCGATAGAGCGATCGGTCTTTTACAGGATGCTGGATTTATTTTGGGTAGTGAGGAATAGCTGTGTCAGTGATCGCAAAACTATTAATTATTGATGACGATGTGTCGGCGATAAGAGCCCTAAGTAAGGTGCTGGTCGATGTGGGCGAAATTCATTTTGCAACTTCTGGAAACGAGGGATTGCAACTGGCTCGACGCCATATTCCTGATCTGATCCTACTTGATGCGGAAATGCCCGGCATGTCTGGATTTGAAATGTGTAGGTTGTTGAAGGCAGATCCATTACTACAAGCGACCCCGGTTATTTTTATCACCAGCCATACCGAATCGACTATGGAAGAAGAGGGTTTGCGTTTGGGGGCAGTCGATTTTATCGGTAAACCGATCAGGCCCGCGATAGTGGCAGCGCGTGTCAAGACTCACCTCAACTTGAAACTGGCATGGGATCAACTTCAACATCTTGCACGGACCGATGGGCTCACCGGCTTAACCAATCGCCGAGTGTTAAATGAATCCTTGGAAAACATCTGGCATGGTGCATTACGTAACCAGCGAGCGGTCTCACTGCTAATGCTAGATGTTGATAATTTCAAGAAATATAATGATCAATACGGTCATTTAGCTGGCGATGAATGTTTAATTAAGGTCGCAAATTGTTTGCGCGAGAGTGTGAATCGTAGCGTTGACGTAGTGGCGCGCTACGGCGGGGAGGAGTTCGCTTTACTTTTGCCGGAAACGGATGCAGAAGGCGCGACGTTAGTTGCTGATAAAATTCTAGACACTATCAGGTCCGGTGCGATTGCCCACAGCCAGACTGAATACGGTGTAGTGACAGTTTCAATAGGTATTGCTTGCTTAGATCAGGATAGTTCCATTTGGGCAAATGTCACTGCCACGAATCGAAGTGGGATGGCCGGCCTAATGAATCCGGAGCAATTTTTAAGTGTCGCAGATAAAGCGTTATATGCAGCCAAGCGTGAAGGCCGCAATTGCTTTAGGCTTGAATATATAAGTGCCTAATGAGTAACTGCGTTTGTTGCAGTAAATAATCGATTGATAAGTTGGAGTGATTTATGGATATTCTTTTCTTCAAAAAAAGTGCGCAGGAAAGACAGTCGCGAGCTGAGGTAGAGGAACGTTTAGAATCATTAAAGGATGATATGAACGCGATTTACTGTAACACGGCATATATCAGCTTCGACCCACAAGGCAACATACAGGATGTGAATGATCTATTTCTCGCTACAGTTGGCTATTCCCGCGATGAGGTAATAGGCAGACATCACAGGATCTTTTGTAGGCCGGCGTTTAGCCAAACCCGTGAGTATGAAAACTTTTGGCGCGATCTTGCATTGGGGCAATCATTTTCCGGAACTTTTGAGCGATTAAAAAATAATGGTGAGTCTGTATTTTTATCCGCAAATTATTTTCCAGTAAAAGATAAAAATAATAGAGTAACCAAAATTATAAGAATCGCCAGTGATGTTACACAGTCTCAAGTGGCTTTAAAATCGAACAACGCGATTTTGCAGGCATTGGATAAATCACTTGCGGTAATCGAGTTTACCCCAGATGGAATCATTATTACTGCAAATGAAAATTTCCAAAAAACAATGGGCGTAACACTCAAAAGCATTGTGGGGCAACATCATAAAATGTTCTGTGACTCGGATTTTTATCGCGAGAGTCCAGACTTTTGGCGGCGTTTGCAGAGTGGTCAGCATTTTTCCGGAAAATTTAAACGTATAGATTCTGCAGGTAAAATCGTTTGGTTAGAGG
>CAZCJR010000005.1:0-51103 GCA_964499225.1 uncultured Cellvibrionaceae bacterium
GTACGGGTAAAGCCTCAATAAGCCTCATTAACCCGTTCTGTCTTCGAAACAGTTATCGGTAGCGAAGTTGAAAACGTAGGTTTGAATCCTACATGGGGCTCAAAAAGCGGGTAACGCATAAATGGTGGTGCACCAGCCTTCCAAGTTGGTATAGAGTCGGTTCGATCCTGTCTATCGCTCAATAGTAATAATTTGAGAAAAGTAGTTAAATATGATACTTTTCTCAAATTATTACTAAAATAGTTCTGTAACTCAGCGGAAGAGTGCTTTCGTAACATGTAAGAAGTCAAGGGTTCGAATCCCTTCAGAACTACAAAAGTCAAGTAAATGAAGCCGTTTACTTGACATGTACCAAAAAGTTAAAAAATGGTGCATAATAATATTATGTGAGATAAATTGTCGCATATAGTTTATTTCTATTAATTACTAATATTTGTAATAAACGGAAATAGAAATTTGATATATAAGCATAAAAATAATCTGTATAGTTATGAATAGAGATGAAATAGATAAATTATACGATAAATTGTTGGATTTGCACAAGGAATTAAAAACTCCTAATGTAAGTACTAAAAAGAGAATAAAAACTTGGCATGAATATTTTGCATTGTCAAAAAAACTAAAGGATATAAAAGATGGAAACAAAGAATAAGTCGATTGGCAAATTTAAAAAAATCACAGGACATTTATATACTGCCAAAAATCAAAATGGATTTAACAACGCATTATATGATTATTTCAATGCAACAGATGATGGTGATAATAATACATATTCAAAGAAGAAAGTTCGAGAAATGGTTCAAAATTTCCCTGAAATATATCCAACCGCATTTGTTATAGTTGATTATTCATTTGAATCAAGTAAAGTTTATATCGAAGATTTTGATTTAGACTGGGAAGGTCATTTTAGTAACAGTTTTTAATTATGAAAATTCGTAATCAATGAACAATATTTTAGGTATTTTTGAAGAAAAAGGAATAATAATACCAGAATCATTATTGAGAGATTTTGATAATGTTTTGGATAAGAAGTGGCGAAAAAAATTTGAAACAAGACCAGATATTTTCAATATATAGAATTAATATGGAAAAAACATTAGATAAATTCGGGTTTAAAAAGGATGGATTGTATTCTTGGTTCAATGAACCATTTCATGTATCTATATATTTTGATGGTATAACTATAACTAAATCTGTTGATAACCTTGAAATGACGTTATATGATGGTATGATTCCTCGAACAGAAAAAGAAGAAATTGAATTATTGGAGCAACACACGAAATTAAAAATAGTAAATAAGTGTATTGATGATTTATTAAATTCGACAAAAAGTGACAGAGTATTTTCAAATACATCATTGTATATAAGTAATTTAATGTTAAATTATTTCAAATATAATAGTGTTACTGAAGAAGAAGTTTGTGAAAAATTAAATATAAATAAAGATACCTTAAAAGAATATTTAAAAGGAACGTATGATTTTAAATTATCAGAACTTTCAAATATTTCGGTTTTGGTTGGTAAATTAATAAGTATAAAATAATTAAGAGAGATGACAGAAAATTTATTTAAAAAAATAGGTGGTCCAAAAATAGATAATATTGTAGATTACTTGGTTGAGTATTTAAAAACTCAAAATCATGGAACTATGTCTTCTAATGTACAAATATGTATAGGTTGTGATTCACAAACTAAGAGAAAGAATATAAATTATGCGATAACAATAGTTATGTATAATGATTTTAAACATAATGGAGCTCACTATGTATTTAAGAGGCTTAAGATACCTAAATCATATATCAAGCGTAATATGAGAGTATCACAATGGCATTTTGATAAGATTGAAGAATTCAAATATAATGGTGATGTTGATAAAATGGATATTAATGATTTGGTTGTTAAGAGATTATGGAATGAAGTTGAATATTTATTGGAGTTGGGTATTTGGTTGGATGAAGAATTGAAAGGTAAATATTTCATTAAACATGAAATGAATGAATATGATGGTACAATACCATACAGATTGCCAATTATACATTTGGATTTCAATCCAAATGAAGGTCTTGGAAAGCAAAACAAATCTAATAAATTGTTTAATTCTGCTATGGGTATGTTTTCCGGAATGGGATTTAAGGTTGTAGGAAAGTCAGGATCTTATGCCAGTTCAAGTGCAGCGGATTTGGTATGTAAATAATTTACAATTATCAAAAATTTTTAGCATAAAACATTTAAACTTAATGTCAAAAATACACTAAACATTAATAATATATAAAAATTAATGTTTGATATAAAATATATGAAAATAAATATAATACATATAAGGGACGGCACCACATAATCTTTTAGATTATGATGAGTGCAAACAAAGCCGTCCTAAAAGGACAAGAGAAGCAACCAATGAAATATTGGTTGGTAGAAATCACGCTTACGAGTGGTGAAGGTCTACAATTTTATGTATCAGCGATTAACCAACAAGAGGCTCTTAAAAAAGCCGATGGTTATTCAGAACTTGCTGAGAACAAATCATTAGAAGCATATTATAAAAGTATGTCTTTTAGGTTATTACCTTAATGATGTTGAAAAATGGGTTTGATTAAATCAGACCCATTTTTTTTATGCTTTAACGGTTAAGTTTATTTTTATTTTTTTATGAAAATTATTCAGTGAAAATTCATCTTCTGGTGAATTTTCATCTTTTGATAGCCAATAACATTCTAATTCAACTTCGGCACCTTTATTTAATTTTATTTCGCCTTCATTTTCATATTCTATGTTTTTATTAATTGTAGTAATCCAATCTATATCATCAAGGTTTACTTTTCCATTAAAATTGACATAATATCTTGTATTATTTTCTTTTGATCCACTATAACGACCATAAATTGGTATTCCTTCTTTAAACCAAGTCCATGATCTACCAAAATCATTTTTCCTATTGATATTATTAGGAAAATCAGGATCTAATACAATGTCTTTATCTATGGAAATACAACGATTTATGGTTAATGTATCACCAGAAATCAAATCTTTTAAAGATGTTCCACCCCAATATAGTGGATTTCCGGGTGTTGATAATATATATGTATCTAAAACGTTATCAAAATTTATATTATTTTTTATACATAAATCTTTTATGAAGTTATAAAAATCATCACTGATATAGTTTTCATATTTTTTCAAGTATTTCATTTCATTTCATTCTTTTTCAAAAATTCTCTAGCGGATTCCAAACTTGATGTTTTTGTTAATATAAAATCTTTCAGTATATCATATGGATCTTTATTACTTCGATATGATGACATTATTAGATTAAAATATTTACTATTTTTAAATTTTATATACATTTGTTTTCTAATTTCTATTAAACTTCCATTCAATGTTTTATGATATTCTTTTGATTTTTTTACAACATTCAAACCATTATTGATATATTTACCTATGATTTCTGTTATATATTCAATATTTTCAAATATATCAGCATCAGTTTTTTTATTAAGTTTAGAAATAATATCATCTATTTTTTCATTTAGTATTAATTCTATAAGGTGATTTTCTTTTAATAATAATGATTTAGATGTTTTATCTTGTTTTGTATACCAATCAGTTTTTACTTTTAAAAGTGTATCATCATCGAAAGTTGCAACCCAACCTTCTTTATCAATTTCATTTTTTGATTTTTTTATTAGTTCGTCAAGTGTTTTAATATCTTCTTTTGCACAAACTCTTAGACCATCTAATAGACCTGTATCTTTTTGGAAATCATCAAGATCTATATAAGCACCTGTATTATTATTTCTCAATCTTAGTAAGATAAGTTGAGTTTCTTCATATTTAAGAACGATAACATTTCTATTACCAACTAATTCGAACATTGGTGCGATATCATTATCTAAACAATAATCTATTATCTTTTTAATTGATTCATCTCTTTTGTATAGATTGTTGGCTATTTCTGAATGTTCTGATTTAAATCCATATTTTGTTTTTGCTACATTTTTACCATTTGGTAATTTAATAAATGTAAGTAATGAACCATCTTCTTTATTATAAATACTTTTTATTTTTTTATTTTTATAAACTTTGTATGAACAATGGTTGTATTGATCTAATTGCCAGAATTTATCTAACATTAAGTAATGATTAAAGACCGAACCATCTTTATTAAAAACAAATGTTATTCCTTTCAATTCTGTGGCTTTCATATCTTTATTTGGTACTGGATTCATAAAATTTTCGTGTTTAGCAAGGCGATAAGAGAATGTAGAAACATTATAACCATCAACGACATATTTAGTTTCATAGAAGCACATTTCGTTATTAGATTCAACAATCTCTACACATTCTTTATATGTTGGTATGTAATATCTTTTACCGTTGTGATATCCTTCAAATGTTTTTAAAAATTTCATCATAATTTATTCAAATGGGATTAGTTCTAAGTATGGTAATGTTTTTTTCAAATACCAGTGTGCTAATGCTCTATGATTACCTTCATTACCAACAGATGGATAATCTAAACCATTATTTTTAATATCGTTTATCAATTCTTGCATGTGTGGAGTTTCAATAATTTTTTGTATGTCATATTCTCCAAAAAAATTATGAACATATTCTTCTATTTCACTTGGTTTCAACAATTTAAATTTCCATTCAAAATCATATACTGATTCCTCTGAATAGTCCTCAAATTGAACATCTATATCATTTTGAATTTCTTTTGGTAAATCATCATATCTATATATTTTACCTATAACAAAATCAAATTTGTTTACATATCCTTCAAAATATTTTAAAAATTTCATCCCCATATTTTTCAATTATTTCATCTTTGTGTCTTTTATAACTTTTTTTTAATATATATTAAAAAATAAAACTACATAAAGAATTTGGTCGTAATTAGATTATCTAAAAAAATTAACTTTACAAAAAATGAAATATTTACAGAATTTTAAAACACACGGAATAATGAATGAAAGTATATCAAGTGATGATAAGACATATTTTATGACTTTAACAGAATATAAAGAGAAAGTTTCACCACTTCTTAAAGAATATAGAAAATTTCTAAAAAAGAATGATAAATATTTTAAAAACAAAAATTATAGTGGTTTAGAACAATATACATTTCCTGAATATATGGAAATTGAATTAGAAAGTTTGAAAAAACAAAAATATTCACTTGGTGAAGATTATATTAAAAAAAAGTGGTTAGAAAAAGGTAAAGTTGAAGATAAAGTTCCATCTAAAATATTATCCGAATATAAATCATTTATTAAAAAATTTGGAAAGTTATTTGGTGAAGAAAATATAAATAAAGTTGAGAGTGATGAAACAAATTCTAATAAAAGAAGTGTTAGAAGGGCTATTGATGATGGAACATATGTTGAATCGTTAATAGATGGTTTTTCACCAAGTAAATTAGTAGAAATATTTAATTCTGTTGGTTTAAAAATTTCTAAAAGAATTTTAGATATGAAACATAAAGTTGAAAATGAAGGCTACACTAGAAAGGGTGCAGAACGTGGTATTCAAAAAAGTGCAGAATTTGCAAAATCTATTGAAAAAATCATTAAAGAAGATGATGTAATTAAACAACTTAAAGATAGAAAAAAAAGATCGATAGAATCTCTATGTGATGAATTTGATAAATCTAAATATAACACAATTTACGATTTTGCTGTGACACTTAATAAATCTAATCCTACAGCTAATAGTACTCTTAATCAATTATATAAAAAAGAAAATTATTACGATAAATCAAAACCAACAAGAATACAAAATTTTGATAAAATTGTCGAAAATATGTTAAATGATTATGTTGATGGTGTAATTTCAAGGTTTATTAATAGAAGTAATGATAAACTTTCTGTATTGATAAGTAAAATAGGTATTCCACAAATTACAATGGGTGATTTTTCTGCGAGTGGTGATATTGAAGGAACTCTTGATTTAGCTTGGGATAATGGTTTTAAATTGAAATTACACACAAGAATTATTCTTGCTGGTGGAACATATCAAGTTGTTTTACATGAAAGATATTTATTTACTTTTTATAAAGATGGTAAGAAAATTGAAATCGAACAAATAGATAAATCGTTTTAAAGTTGTAATTATATTGGAAATTGATTGAAATATTTTGAACGATTTGAATTATATTTAGGTGTTTTTAGAACTTCATCTTCAATCATTTCTGATTTTTGTTCTGATTTACTAAATTCAATAAATGGATATTCATCTTGTTCATAAGATACAGTTATATCAGTATAGCCAGCTTCCCTTGCTTCTTTTATCCAAGATTCGAATACATCTAAAGAAATTGGATTAAAGTCTAAATCTCTCTTGTCTGTTTTAAAATTCTCGTTCAATTCGTTAAATTTTTTAATTTTCATAACAGTAAATTATTTTTATATTTCTATATATTAAAAATTATTTTATAAAATCTAACATAGGTTTGAAACGCCAAAATATTTTTTTACTAGCTTCTTCATAATCTAAAAAACCGGACCAATCTACTTCTTCTGTTTGTAATTGATTTTTTGGTAAGACATCTGGTAAATTATCTAATTCTATAACATAGAAATAAACTTTTTTATAAATGTTTCCGGATTTATCTAAATAATCAATCACATTTTCTTTAGTTAAAAAACTTTCCGGTATGATTATACCTACTTCTTCACTTGTTTCTCGTATTGCGGCTTTTTTAATAGTTTCACCATCTTCAATACCACCTTTTGGTATAGTATATGTTCCTGTCCATCCAGCATTTGTTGGATGACACAATAATATTTTCTTGTCTTTAATGATTAATAATCCTGCTGATTTCTTCATACAAATGATTTTAATGGTCTTTTATCAGCATCTTGATGTTCTACATCTAATTTATTAATAAGTTTGTGAGTTTCGTTTAATTTAGTTCTTAATATAATTAAATCTTTTTCATATTTTTTGATAGTTTTTCTTTTCATGAAACTGAATGAATTATTTACACCAATTAATAAATCTGTTAGGTCTAATAATTCTCTTGTTAATTCCATATATTGATCAAATAAACGATCTCTTGTTAATTCGATTTCGTTTAAATATGTTTCTTTTCTCATATATCTGTGTGATTCTGTTATTCCGTCTGACATTTTATTTAATTAATTTATTTTATTTATTTCGGATACTTAATTTGTCGTATTCCTTCAAGTAATGTTTTTGTAAGTAATGTTTTGGTTGCAACTTTGTGAAAAGTGGTGTGGAGACACTTAATTTATTATGTTGCTCCAATACCATTGTTGCAGATAGTATATGAGCCTTGGGTGTGGAGACACTTAATTTATTGTGTTCCTCCAATGCAATGTCCATTCCATCACGAACATTGTCAGGTGTGGAGACACTTAATTTATTGTGTTCCTCCAATATAAGGTTGCTTCCTCTAAAGTAGCTGGCAGGTGTGGAGACACTTAATTTATTGTGTTCATCCAATAATTCTTTTATAAATGATTGAATATCATTATAGTTAGTTGAAAAATTGGTTTCAAAAAATGACCAAATTTCAACATTATTGCACCATAAATATTCATTTTTTGAATCCTGTTCAAATAGGCAAATGCCTTTTACTTCAGTAGGATAAACAACTTCTTCACCAACAAGCCTTGCAAGTTTTTTATGTCTTATAAATTGTTCATCATAAAAATAATAGGTTCGTTTTGGGTAATCGCTATGATTTACCTTGTAACAAGAATTGAATTTATTCCAAAACCATTTCTTTAATTCTTCCTTTTTCATAAATACTATATTTCTTCAATATCAAATCCCAATTTTTCAATTCTTCTTTTGTTTCTAATTTCTAATTCAGAATCGATGAAATTTTTATTTCTTTTAAACTTATCTATTCTCTTGTCATCTGAATTTTTAATATCATAATAAATACCTTCTTCATCTTCTCTATAATCCCAAATACCACCTAATGTTTCAACACCATTTTCATATGTTATTATTTCTAAAGCCAATCCAAGAGGATGTAAGAATCTTCTATTTAATTCTTGTAAATAACCATTTTCTCTAAATTCTTTGATATCTATTCTTTTAACTTCTACGTTTTCCATAATTATTTATTTATTTTTTAACCCCAAAAATCATCTGATTCTTGTTCTTTTATTTCTTCTTTAAAAATCTCTTTTAATCCTGATGCTTCAAGTAAGCCTTCTGGATCACTTGGATAATCTTCACCACCAAAATTATCTGGACCTAAGTTTGATATTTTTTCTAATTCTTCAATTTTTTCTTCCTCAGGTAAATAACTTTCTAAATTTTTTATAGGACAAAAACTTAATAATTCTTCTATTCCTGTATAATCTTCAAAATTAATATCTTCTTTAATTTGTTCAATTACATTATTAATTAATTCATCGGATGGTTTATTTTTATAAGATTTTTTTGTTGTTGTTAATTTTGTAGTAGTTTTTCTTGATGTATCAGAATTATAATGATTATAATTTTCTTGATGTTCTTCTTCAGACATATCATAATTCATAATAAGAATTTCTGTACCTTTTGTGTCTTTACTATCAGAAAAACTTGCTGAACTTCGAAAGAAATCTTTGGAAACCCATTTATATTTATCTTTTGGAAACCATTCGGATAATTCAGGAAAATCATAATAACTCATAGACCATTTACCTTTTACTGTTTTTAGTAAATCAGCTAATCTTTTGTGGGATGATGGTCCAAAACTTGATTCGGATTCAACACCATACCATTCTAATCTTTTATTACCTTTGTCTTTTATTCCTTCGTCTTGAGCATATGGTGGATCGAGATAAAAATATGTTTCTGGTGAATCATATTTATTAATAAGTACTTCAAAATCAAGATTTTCAATCGTGGTTATTCTATCTAATTTATATCTTATGTATTCATTATTAAGTTTGTTGATGAAAGTCATTAACTTCATTCTATCTTTATTAAAACCGCTGAAACCAGCCGCCATATAATGGCAACTATTGAATGCAGAAGTTAAAAGAAAAACATACATACAGGCTCTATCATAATTACCTAAATCAAATTCTAATGTACTGAAATCAGATTTTTTTGTCGAGTAATACAATTCTTTATAAAATTCTTTTTGATCTATATCTTTTGGACAATATAATACACCTTTAGTATCAGTAAGATGATAATTTATTTTTTCTAACATTTTGTTATAGTCTTTTGAACAATAGAAAAGATTAGCTTGGTCTTTATTGAAGTCGTTGTAAATTACTTTAACATCATCTTCAAAATCAGTTTGAAAATAAATACCAAACGAACCACTAAATGGTTCAACAAATGTTTTTATATTTTTTGGTGTGTATGGACTTATAAATGTTTTACCCATTTGGTTTTTACCACCAAAATAACTATGGAATGCTATTTTCTTCATATTTTTATTTAGTTTTTATTGTTGTTTTAGTCTAAATTATTCTGATTGTTTAATATCCTTTCAAATTTAATTTCTCTTATCTTACTTTTATCAAGTATAATTATATCTCCATTGATATATTTTTCAACGAAATCACCTATTATCCAACCTTCGCCATCAGATTGTTTTAATTGTTCGCATTTTTTTAAAATAATTTCTTTTGTATGTGATTTAAAAAATCCTTTATTCATCGTTTCCATCTTTCAAAACTCTATTTAATTTAACTTCTCTTTCAAAATTTTTACACATTTTCTGATACCATTTACCAAGTGTAGAATCTTCATCGATTTCAATAACTCTATTTAATGATATAATTGAACCAGTAATAGTATTTAAATAATAATTTCCTAATACAGAATGAAATATATCATCTATGACTTCTACGGTTACTTTACAGTTATTTAAATCTAAATAACAAATATTGGTTTTTTTTAACATATAATCTATGCTACTATATGAAGAATAACCATTAATACTGCTTGTACCACCATTAATATAAATACTGCTTGTACCACCCCACAAATAACTATTTGTACCAGATAAATTAATATTAGAACCATTATGTCCTTGTCCTATCCAAATGGAACCACTAATAATACCATTTTGAACGAGTTGTGAATTTGTTAAATGTAGAATAGCAGTGTCAATGATAGTAATATTTGATTTATGTACACTAATTTTTTTCAATAATGATTCTACTTTTTCTCTATTTTTAAATGGTAAATTCAACATAGCTTCTAATAATACATCACCACTTTTGATATATTCTTTTTCTTTAGATTTAATTATTTCTAATTCATCAATACTTAAATCGTTTAAATCTTCTTTTTGTATCATGTTGTTTCAATTCTTTTTTTAGAAATATTATAAAATTCTTCTTCTTTTTCAATCATAATATAATTTCTATTTAATTTTTTACAAGCCACACCTGATGTTCCAGACCCACAAACATTATCTAAAACTAAATCTCCTTCATTTGAATATGTTTTTATGAAATATTCACATAAATCTAATGGTTTTTGTGTACTATGTAAATTAAGTTTTTGTTTATCACTTGCAAATTTCAAAACTGATCTCGGATATCTTTCTGTACTATCATAATCTGAAAAGTTATCACATTTACCATAAATTTCTCCTGTACTTGTATTTCTTTTATGATGTGCTGTTGAAACCTTTCTTTCATGACCAAAAGTTTTTTGCGGATTATAAGTTGGAAGTTTCTTATAAAAAACTAAAATATTTTCATGAGCTTTCATTGGAATTTTCTTAGCATTTAAGTGACCTGTTGCCTGATTTTTCTCATAGATCCATTCATACCTCAACAATTTTAGATTAGAAGAACCAAGAACTTTATCAAAAGGAGTCTGAGCAAATAAAACAATTGCACCATCATCTTTTATTATTCTTTCGTAATGTTCCCATAATTTATCTAATGGTATTATAGAATCCCATTTGCATTTTGTTGTTCCAAATGGTAAATCTGCAAAAATTAAATCTATACTTTTGTTAGGTATAATATTCATTACTTCAAGACAATCACCATGATATATACTATTTATTTCAAATTTAAACATTTAATATTCTTTTTAATTTTTTCTTTCTATAGTTTGTTAAAAAATCTTCACTCGTTAATTTATTATTTATTGTACATTGTGATAAACATGCACAACCTTTACATTCTTTATCGACACACCAATCAATATTTGTGTTATCAAAATTTTTTTCGATTATTAAAAGAATTGGAAGTTTATACATTTTCAATTCATCTTTAATCATTTGTATGTCGTTGTCCTGTTTAATATTAAATATTCTTAATGATTTTTCTTGACATTCAATATATTCTTTTATATTATTACACACAACTATTATATTAGTTTTATTTTTCATATTATAAAATTTGATAAAAATTGTTCGAATCTTAATTTTATATTTCTGAAAAATATCTTTATTTTATCGGATTTTGTTGGATAAATTACTTCAGCATCATCTAAACTAATAGTTCCATAATTTACTTTATCTTTTCGGTAACTTATTCGTATTGTATAAAGATCAGGTAATGATATTTTTTGGTCAATTTTATATATAATGTTGATTTTATCAGCATACCAAGTAGTTGTTGATTTTGATTTTTTTATAATTATGTACATATTCTTTCTAATTTTTTAATTCTTTCTAATTTTTTTATTGATTCGCCATATTTTGAAAGTATAAATTTATCACATACTAATTCAAAATTATCACAAACTTTACAATATTCTTCATATGTTGGATCTTGCCAAGTTGGTGAATGATAAACATAATTTTTACACAATTTACATCTCATTTCAAAATTCTTTCTAATTTTAATTCTCTTTGTGCAATTTTTATATATGGTTTTGATATATCACTATCAACAAAAACATTAAAAGACATAAATCCATATGTTGATGATTCTGGAAATCTACTTAATATTTCATTTTGGAATGACCCTTTAGAGCCAAAATATCTGATAGGACTTTTCATTGTAAAATTCTTTTTAATTTTTCTTGTCTTAAATATATTTTTCTTTTTTCTTTATATTCTTCTTGTAATTTCATTGACCATCCGAGTTCAGATGTATAGTTTCCACAAAAATTACAAAATATTATTTGGTCGGCAAAAACAGAAAAACAAGTATCACAAAAATAATGTACTCCATGAAAATGTGGTAATCCAGCCATTAGTGTTCCAATAAAGTGAATTTTAACTCTCTGACATTTATTGCATCTACTTCAAAAAAGTGCATTACATTTTCAGTAAAAGAAAATGTAGTCATACCTAAAGATAATTTTCTAATTGGTAATTTCATTTGTTCTGCTATAGATGATAAATCATCTTTAATTAATTTTCTAATTTCTGTTATGATAGGTTTCAACTCTTGATTAACAAAAAGATATGGTGATTCTGTTAAAATTATTTTTCTACCGTCTTTATAGATAATGTTTAATGATATGATATACATAAGCCTTATTATTTTTTATATTACTTTTATATAAATTATTAGAAATTGTTTAAAATAAAAAACCTCCACAAAATTGTGGAGGTTTTTTATTTTAAACAATTTCTAAAATTATATATTTATTTCTTCATCAGATTCATCTTCTTCTTCATCCCAACCAAATAAATAATCTTCGCCATCATCAACGATTTCATCATATTGATCAATAGCGCTTTTTACGACTTTGGCACCCTCATAGTTTTCGTGATCAATTTGAATTTTTAATAAATTTATTAATTGATCT
Source organism: uncultured Cellvibrionaceae bacterium (assembly GCA_964499225.1). GTDB lineage: Bacteria > Pseudomonadota > Gammaproteobacteria > Pseudomonadales > Cellvibrionaceae > Cellvibrio. The sequence continues at coordinate 12,706 of CAZCJR010000005.1, forward strand.
TTAGAAAAATTGTTGATAAGATCCATTTCATTCATTTTCTTTTTATTATATTTCATATATCTATATATTAAAAAAAAATTAAAAAAAAGTAAAATTATCAATGTTTATAGACGGTTTATCAATTTTTTTATTAAGTATTAATACTTAATAAAAATAAGTATTAACTCAATTTACTCAATTTACCAAATCAAAATTCCAAAGTGGTGGTAAATTTTTCATACTTCCAATACTATTTAATATACCAACAAATATATTAACAATTGTTTTTGGAAGACCACATAAAATATTCTTAATAACAGGAAACCATTTAGCTACATTGTCTAAATTTAATAAATTTTGAATTTTATTAACATTAAATTCAGATTGTTTATCTTTTAAGCCATTCATTTCTTTTTGTGTTTTTAATATTTCTGCATCCAATTCTAAATTTTTATTTAATAAATTATTTATTTTTTCTTCGGTTGGACTTTTTAAATTTTTCAAATCTTTTTGTTTATCTTCTAATAATTTTGTTAATTGTGATAGTTTTTTCATCTTACTTTCAAACTCACTATCGGTCATATTCAATCTATTCTCACAAAGATCGTCTTCTATCAACTTTATTTGTTTTTTAATATCTAATATTTCTTTATTTAAATTGTTTATAGATTTCGTATCTATTGTATTATTCTTTGTGTTGTTTATTGTGTTTTTATTTATTTCAATAATTTTTTTCAATTTATTTATTTTTTCTTCTTTAGATTTTATTTGATCATCAAATGGATTAGGTTTATTTTTTTCAACATCAATAATACCTTTTAATATTTGTATTATTTTATCTGTATCACCTGTGCAATAATTACCCAAAGCCTCTGCATTTTCAGTTAAATTTTTTATTTCTATTTCATTTTTAGTTATATCATTTTGTAAAGTGAAAGTATCATATGTATTGTCTAAATTATTCAATTCATTATTTAATGTAGATAATTCATTTTCTGATAATGGTTTATTTAGTAATTCATTATTTCTTTCAATTTCTTTCTTCAATTCCTCTATTTTTTCACAATTTAATATCAATTCTTTTTCTATATCAAGAAGAGCTTTTTCTGATAAATCTGTATTTGTTAATCCTTTCAACAATTCAATGTTGTTTGTGTGTATTTTTATTTGATTTTCTAATTTTTTATTTAATGCTAATACATCACTTTTATCACCGGTTCCAATTTTTATTTTAGCATTTAATTCTCTTGATTTTTGTGCTTTCAAATCTAAAGTTTTATTCAATTCCAATTTTTTGTTCTTATTTGTAGATTTTAATGACTTAGCTTTACTATTAGAACCAGCTACAATAGAATCTAATTTAGTCATAAATGCAGCATAACCTGGAACAAAACCATCTATCATCATTAAACCATCTGCACTTTTAAATAATAAATCCATCATACCTATCATGGTTGGTATTGCAACTAACATTTTTACTAAAGCATTAAATTTTTTAATTATACCAACACCCCATTTTGATATTTTCAATGGGTTTAATGGTATTTTTATAACAGATTTCAATAGATCTAAGAATTTAGTAATAATCTTTATCAATATTTTTAATGGTAAAGTTATTAAAGTAGTTATAGCATCTACTAAAGTTTTTGTCCATGCTAAAATCGGATTTTTTGGTATCAACGTTAATAATGCAGGTAATAATATCATCCAATCAACTAATCCAAAATTGAATTTATTATCAATTAATAAATCAACATGTTTATTCCAATTTGGATCATAATAATTTATACCTAATTTTTCTAAACCTTTGAATTTTTCAACTTCAGCCAATGTTATATTTTTATTATAATTATATATTTTAATATCTTCTAATTTAGTTTTATCGTCTTTAAGTTTAGCTAATTCTGTTTCAATATCATTCTTATTCAATTTTGATATTTTTTTTCTTTCCAATAATAATTTATTAATATCATCATTTGTTTTTTGTGTATCACTACATATTTTATCTTGTCTTTTTGATAATGTATTTAATTCATCAACACTCATTTCATTAACATTAGTTATTTTTGTTAATGATAGTTCGGAAATTAATTGTAATTGTATATTTTTTAATTTTTTAATTTTGTTATCAATTTCTAAAATTAATTCACCTGATAAAATTTTTTGTAAATATAATATTCGACTGTTTATAACAGATAATTTTTCAGAACGTTCTCTTAAAAAATCTACTTTTGTTTTTTCTACTTCGGCTGGAATATAAATCAATTTCAATTTAACTAGTGATTCAAGTTTATCCATGTATTCATCTTTAGGTTTAGTAAAATCTACACCTAATTTATTTAATATTGCAATTTTTTGTTTATTATTAACATCATTATAATCTATACCCAACGTTTTAAAATTTATAGCTTCATTATACTTATTTAACCAATTACTATCATTAAAATCAATTCCCAACATACTTAAATTAGACATCTTTGCTATCCAATCCTTTTTTCCATTTGTCAAACTACTAAAATTAATACCTAATGATATAAATTTATTCATTTTATCCATCCAATCTAAATCATTAAAATTTATACCAAATCCATTTATTTCTTCAATAGCTCTTTCAAAATCAAAATTCTTTAAATTAAAGCCTAATGTAGTTAAATATTCTAATAGTTTATGCCAATCATCTCTATTGAAATTGAATCCCATTTCATTCAACAAATTCAATTTATTTGACATATTTTTACCATTCAACTCTTCAAATGTTTCTACACTTTCATTACCTGTTAACTCAATATCTGGTGGTAATTCAAAATTGAAACCAAATGATATTAATTTATCTAATTTTTCTCTTGATGTTATACTACCATTTGTCCAATGCCAACCAATAGATGATATTGAATCTACTATATCTACCGACTCTATTCTGCTTATATCAAATGATAAACCATATAATTTAATTAAAAACTCGTTATATGATGGTTGTTGAAAATTGAATCCTAATTTATTCAATGAGTTAAATTGAACAATTGTTTTAGTTGGTTGTTTCTTCAAATTAGGATTAATCACATTAGTTATTTTTATAGATGGGTTATATTTTTCATCTTCATATATATTTGGATTAACTTTGTTATTATTTAAATTAACCTCATGTTTTGCTGAACCAGGTATATTAATATCATCATAATATGTTAATGTAACATTTGTTTTTGTATCTAATATATTTGTTTCATCTACTTTAATTTTTAATTTAGATGTTAAATCTAATATTTTTTTACTAAATTCAGGATCTCTAACATTTAATCCTAATTTATCAAAATTACCATATAATCCTTGTAATTGATCATAAGATATTTCACCATCATTTGGATTAGATGATGTAACTGCTGTAAGATTATAATCACCACTAGCATCAACTATTCTTTGATAATCTAATTCACCAATATTATCAGCTACTCTTATTCCATTTATTTTCCATCCACCATTAATAACAAAATCTAACATCAATTTTAATTTTGCTTCAATTTCAGATTCTTCCCCAATAAGTTCTTGATTAAATAATGTATTATTTGGATATAAATATTTTCTTTTAACAGAATTTCCAATATATACATCATCAAGTATAGTTTTATCTAATTTTATCCCATATTTTTCATATTTATTTATATTAGATAATGGTAATATATCACTTGTTGTACATATATCTATATCAAATATATTTTTCCATTGAAGTTTCTTAAAATCATCTCTTGTTACAACGGTTTCTGTCATTGTTATACCACCAATAGTAACAAAATATACGTTATTTGGTACTGATTGTGTTGGAAAATAAATTTCTATGACATCATTTGAAATAACATTAATTAAATATCCAAGTGATGTATATCCAGTTGCTTGTGGTATAACAACACCTGATGATATTGAAAATACTTCCACAATTGGTTCTTCTATAAGATTTAAATTGTGTGTTATAGTAAATGTAGCACCAGTATAGTAATTATTAACTGGATTAATTGTTGCAACAACACCAGTTAAATTTTGTTCAAAATCATTTGTAACAGAAGTAACTTGTATAATATCTATTGATGTTCCAAATAGATATAAACGTGAACCTTCGACATACATATTATTGTAATCCGGATCTGATATTATTTTTTTCCAAAATCCATCATTATAAACCCATTGTGTGTTTCTAGGATAACCAAGAAATTCATCATATGGTAATAAATTATTTAGACCCCATTTATAATGTGATCTATTAACACCCCAACCATCTTTTGGATATGGATCAGAACCATAACCTCTATAAATTGTAGATTCGGTTTCAGGATAATATAATTCTTCCAAAACTAAATTATCTTGACTTATTTGTAAATTAGATGAAAATATATTTAGTTGAACTATTGGTTCTTCTGCATCTGAACCGGATTCTGAAATATAGTTGAATAATTTGATTTTATTACCTTTTTTATATTGATTTACAACTCTCAATAAACTATTAACATCTGATACTGTAACCTCTTTTAATATTTCAGCCTCAGTTTCAGCAAAATTATCAGAATTCCAAGTCAGACCTATTCGTGAATATTTTCTTAATACATCTTCAAAATATGGATTATTCAAATTTACATTTTTAGCTAAAGCATTATCATAACCTGAACCTTTACTCAAATCAACATAATTTGATAAAACGATTAACCTATGCAACATATATGGATTATTAAAATTGAATCCCATAGTATTTAACTTTTTAAGAATTTCAATATCATTCATTTTTATGCTTAATTTATTTAATTCATTGAAAATGTTTATATCATTTCCAAAAATAGATGTTTCTGAAACACGTTTAATGTTTTCCGGATCATAATAATTTTTAGAATCACTATTTAATAAGTTTGAATCTATTGTATATTTAAAATTAATATTGTTGAAATTTAATCCCAATTCAGTTAATAATAACATCAATTCTGTATCTTTTACATCTATATTAAATGAACGTAAAAATCCTAATTTTTGTAAGTGTGACGGATCATTTATATTAAAACCTAATTCATATAACCTTTTCAACATCAAGGCATTACTGAAAGTAAAACCATATTTTTCTTTTAAATTTAGTAATTTGTTTACATGATCATCATTTGTTAAATTGTGTCCAATTTTTTGTAAATATTCAGTTACTTCATTATCAAAAATATTAACACCAATATCCCATAATCTTGATAATTTTTCTGGTAATTCATCTTGACTTATATTTTGGTCATATGCTAATATAACAGATCTTTTTGCAAAATCTTTGAATGTAACTGTAGGTTGTTCAGATAAATCTTTTTTATCATCATTCAATTTTTGTAATAAATCTTTGGTGTTTGGATCTATTTCAATATTATCTAATCTTATTTGTTCTTTTGATTCTAAATCAAGAAGTTGTATATTTTTATTTTTTTCTGTTTCTAATTGAATACAAATGTCTATCAACTCTTTCTCTTTATTTAAAAAATATTCAACATCATCAGAGTTTTTATTATTATTTATTTCATCTCTCAATTGTTGTTCTTTCAATAAAAGAGTTTTTAAATTTTTATCTGATTTTTCTCTTTGTGCAGTATATTTATTTATTTTATTTAATTCGTTTGTTAATTTTTTAATTTTATCATTTAATTCCTTTATTTTATTATTTCTTATATTGTTGAAATTTGTTTCATAATCTTTCTGTTTCTTGTCTACATCAGCCATGATTTGTTCTTTCCAATCAGAAGGAACCTTACTTTGATCAGCATTTATGTTGAATGGTGTATTTTTAGTTAAAAATCCATAAGGATCTATTGTTGGTATTCTAACACCAAATGGTAGTATTGGTATTAATGCACCTAAATCGAAATTGAAACTTTTTATAGGAATATTTATATCAAATAAAGGACCCAACATTTTTTTAAACATCCAAGCTTGAGGATTTGATAATAATAATGTTATATCTGATATTATTTTTGGTAATGCCGGAATATATGTTCCTAATAATTTACCAAGATCCATACCAGCCAACATATCTATTGTGTTTTTAAATGTAAAAAATGGCTTAGCAAAACCTTGTCCTATGGCTTTTAATAAAACATCAATAAACATATTTAATAGAGTTGTAACCCCTTGGTCGTTTACTTTTGGAACATTAGGTGCATTAGTCGGACCAAATAATTGATTAACTGAATCAGATATAACCTGTTTTTTAGGATAATCTATAAAAATTCCAAAATTTTCATCAATCCATACTCGTTGAGAATCTGATAATCCAGGATCATTAAATCCAGTTAAACCCTTATATTTATTGTTTTTTATTTCAGATTCTACTTTTAATCTTTCTTTTTCTCTTTCATTAGATATATTTTCCGTATTGATTCTTAATTGTTCTAATAGATTATCTAATTTTTGTTGACTACCAATATCACCAATTGTTCTAATTGATTTCAATTCATCTGTTAACATTTTTATTTTGTTCTCGATATCACTTAAATCACCACACAAAACAATTAATTCTTGTTCTATTCTCACCAAATTACTTATAGATGATTCTCTTCGTATTTGATTTTGCTTATCTTTAAATTCAGTTAGAATCGAACTACGAACATTTTTTGCACCAGATATCTTACCTAATAAAACTTTATTTGATTCACCAGAAATAATATCCTGTGTCTCTTTTATTTGTTCTAAAATTCTATTTCTTGTTGATAATTCACTTGTCAGACTCATCTAAAAATTTATTAAAATTTTTGATATACTCATCATTCATTTTAATAGGAAACCTTGAAGGTGACTTTAATACTATTTCTTTTGTTTCAAAAATATTAATTTCATTGTTTGTAACAAGATTTGTGTGTAATACTATTTTATTATTATTTAATCTTTCAACAACCAATTTAAACAAATCATCATCCGTATTTTTCAATACCCTATCTAAAATTTTTTGTATATCATTTGCATAATCAATATTCATAATTTCATCATCATAAAAATAAACATCATTATACCAATCTTGCTTGAATGGTTTAAATGAACCATCTTCAATTTTTAATCCAACTAAATGCTCCAATAAAATATGAACCTTGTTCAAACTTATGGAATCGTCAAGTTTATTATAAAACTTATCAGCAACAAAATATATCTTATATATTTCTATACCTAAGTCCAATAACTTTATTCTCAATTGATTTAAAATGTTAGCATGTCTTTCTCGATGTGATCTACCAGTTAATAAACATATTTTCTCATTGTTGTTTCTCAAATGATTAATATTTTTAAATAAAAATTTAGATTTTGTGTTATTTATATATGTATCATCATAAAATTCAATCCATGATAATCCAAATCGTTCAATAGGTAATCTATATTTTTTACTAACCCTATCAAATAAAGTATTAGATATGAAATATTCACCACCATTATACTCAATCTTTAAATTATCCTTTTTATATAAACCAGATAATATTTTATTTGTTTCTTTTTTATCTAATCTTAATATTGGCTTATGTGATTCTTCTTTGTCTATTACCCAAACTCTACTATCAATATCCCATAATACACCATCCAAGTCAAACATATGTAATCTTTTATCGTTAGGTTTCATCTAATACAAATCTATTTTAATCTATATATTAATTATTAAGAACAGTAAAATAAAAAATAATTGATGGTTGGATACACTTAAAGAAATATATAATAAAAAAGAATATATAATAATGGAAAAAGATGATAAAAAACAACAAGAAGATTATTTAAACAAGTTTTTAAGTAATCATGAAGATATCAAAGAAATAAAAGAGAATTTAAAGAATTCCGTTAACAACGACAAAAACTCTTTAGAATATCTAAGTGTTGATATTGATATGCTACCTCTTGGTTTATTTTATCAATATGGTACTAAAATTAAAATAAGAGCCGCAAAAGTTCACGAAGTTCAAGCATACTCTGTTGTAGATGACCAAAATTTTTTGGATGTTACAGAAAAAATGAACCAAATGCTTTCAAGTTGTGTTAAAGTAACATTACCAAATGGTAACAATGGCTCATATAAAGATCTTAAAGATGGTGATAGATTATTTATAATCTTCATGATCAGAGAATTAACATTCCAAAAAGGTAACTCTCTCGCTAAAGAAGTTACTTGTAAACATTGTTCACACGAATTTTCAATTCCTTTTAGAGCTACAGCCAATGCCGATTATCCAAAAACATTCGATAAACACGATATGCCAGAACAATTAGAAAAATTTTATAACAAAGATTTGAAATGCTTTGAATTTGAAGTTAATGGAACTTATAAAATGGCTCCACCAACAATCGGAATACAAGAATTATTCTACACAGATATTAAAAATAAAGTTCAAGCACAAAAAACACCAAATGTGTCTTTCCTTAAAATTATTCCATTTATGCTTTATGATAGAACTACTATCACAGAAGATGGTATAAAATCAAAAGAAGATGAATTTAAAAAAATGGAAATGTATACTTTCCAAGTAATTAACCAAGCAGTTGATAAAATGACTTTCGGTCTTAAAGGTCTAAAAATGAATTGCACTGGGTGTGGCGAGGAGGTCCACACCGACATGGCATTTCCCAACGGAGCGTCAAGTCTTTTCGTTATTTCAGATATCTTTGACGACTTTGTTAAAAAATAAATTCGAATTTCTTTGGCAAAAAGAAATACAACCATCTGAATTTGATAACATGCCTTACTACGAATTTGAAGAATTTATTAAAATGATGAACGATAGAAACAAAGAAGAAAACGAAAGATCGAAAAAACAAAACGAACAACAACAAGAACAACAAAGTAGCATGATGCCGAAAATGCCTAACTTTAATAACTTTAAACCAGGTAATATGAATATGCCTAAATTCTAAATAAAAAGATATGAAAAAAATAAAAATAAATAAAAAGATATGAAAAAAATAAAAATAAATAAAATAACTAAACTTATAAAAAATACTGGTTTAGAAATTGGAAAAACATACTTTTATAGTGGATTAAAAAGATCATATGGTTATGATATTTTAGATATGAATTATGATTTAATTTATAGTTTTGGTGATTCATATAAAAAAGATTTTGATGAAGTTTTTTTTGAAGAAATTTCATTAAATTTATCAGAAAAAATAAAATTATTTCTGGTTAATATAAAAATGAAAATATTTGGCTATATTAATAAATTACGTTATCACACTTTTAAAAATAAAAATGTCCAGTTTATTTCGAAATAAACTGGACATTTTTATTGATATAAATAAATACCACACTAACTTACAGATTATTCACCTACTATAGAAAACTGTAGTAGGTGAAATTTTTAAAACCAATCACCCTTATTTAAATTACCCTCATATATCACACCATCTATCTCCCTCGTTGTCGCCCATAATGGTTGTAAATTACTTAATCCACATACAATACTCACTGGCGTTTCCTTAGTGAAATATGATACCGGTATCACATGATCTATATGCCACTCTCCATGATTCTCCCAACTCATTCCTACCGTAAATAATTTCTCTATATGTTCTTTGAGTGATTCGGCTGAATAACCTAATACATCTACAGTGTGTCCATGCTTTTTTGTACCCATACGATTTAATGTTGAATATAATACAGAACGCCAAGCTATAATGTGAGGATTCTCATTCCTGTACTTGTATATGACTTCTTTGTTTTTTGGATCTTTTGAATATTCACGCATCCATTCATTATGTTTATCTTTTATTTTATCATCACTATAATATTTTCTTTTTCTTGCGTTTATTTCTTCTTTATTTTCTTGATGGTATATTTTTTTATTTTCTAATATTTTTTCTTTATTTTCATCGTATCTAATCTTATCATATTCTTTTCTTTTATCTTTGAATGATGGATCTTCCTTATATTTCTTTTGAATATCTTTTACACATTCTTTACATTCATTTCGGTAACCATCAGAAGAACCTTTCTTTTTATGAAAATTTTTTTCTAATTCTTTTTTTTCTTTACATACTCTACATATTTTTATTTCCATTTTAATATTTGTTTTTCTTTTATATATTAAAAAGATTAGTGAGAAACGAATAAAAAACAAAAAAAATCCACTTTAAAAGTGGATTCTTGTGTAAGTACTTGATAATCAAGATTTTAGTAGTACATGTCTTCCCAATAATCCGCACTAAAAGAAGCTGAGCCTTCAGCGATTCCGCCATCTGACCAAGATAGATCTTCCCAGCCTGTTATATTTTTTATTTGTGCGTTAAAATAAGTTACTCTTCTAATAACGTGACCTTCTTTATCGTGAGCGTGAACGATGATATCAGAAATTATATTTTTCTTATAGTGAACAGAACCGTCTTCATTATTCCAAACTAAATCATACCAATCTTTCATCATTCTCCAAGTAAATACTTGGTAAGCGTCATTTTGATTCATATTAAAAGTCAAATCAAAATCAGTTGATGTAGTAGAAGGAAATTGTAGAAATCTTCTTGTAGAATATTTATATCTTTGTTCAATTGTTTCTATTGCTGGATATGTTGGAAATTTAATAGTCAATATATTTTCTAACAATAATGTTTCATGATCTGGGTGCAAAGCTTGTATTGCAGTTGGAAGAATGATAACAGTTTCGAACAGATTTTTATAAACGGGTTCCCAATTCTTGAAGTGGGTCTGAACGTTAGTAAAATGTGGTAATGCCATATTTTTTTAATTATTTTTTGTTTGATATTATATATTAAATATTATTTTCGTAAAAATGTATATTTTGTTTTGTTTTAAAAAAGACCAAAAGTTTTTAATTTTTGGTCTTTTTAATTATTATTGGAAACCACCTGATTCGATATCACCTTTTTTAAGTATTGTGATATTATTTACGATGATACCCATACCTTTAATTATTTCGATGTATGTATCAAGAACACCCATTTGTAGGTCGATGATATAGTTAGTATTATTAGTTTCATCGATCACATTTCTAAAGTTATAAAGTGCGCTTCTATCTTGAAGGTCTTTACAGATTTTATCGGCTCTAAATTTAATTTCACCTCTAATTTCTGATGTATTGAATCTCCATTGGTATCTTAAAAGCATATCATAAAGAGAGTTTTCAAGTTCGATTAATACTTCTCTTGAATGTATAACACTCAATGAACTATATGGGAAAACTTGTGCTGTACTTTCAGAGTTAATGCAATATCCAGCATTTCTTTTCTTAACGATTGGGTTAAGGTTCATACTATATAAGTTTTCTAAATCTTCATCAGAGAAGTCCATTTCAACTGAACCGATTCCGGCAACTCTACCATTAGATATACCTGCAGCTATAGTCCAAGGAACTATTGAGGCTGAAGATGAAAGGTGTTTCTTCATATAAGTTGTAGCTACGAATGATGCTGGTGGAACATTTTTAGGAACACCATTATCATCTATTTTAACATAAGGGAAGAAATAACCTACTGTTGATCTACCGATACCTTCTGCGAAAGAGTATAAGAATGAAGGGTTTTGAGTTTCATCACCACCGGCTTTCAAGTATGCTGTATTTAAAGTTCTATCATCATTAATAAATGATGGGTTTACAGAATTTTTAAAGTCTTTAACACTTGGTGCGTTGATGAATCCTAAGCAGTTCAATTTAAGACCACAAAGGTCAGCATATTGTTGTTTAGAACCACTTGCTAAACCTAATCCGAATGAATCTACTAAGTATCTCCAAGAGATTTTATTTTTATTTACAAGACCTTTAGTAAGGTTAGTAGTTTTACCAATTACATCAAGTATTGAACTTAATCTTGTTTCTGTTCCATTTGGAATAGAGTCAGCGTGTATAGTAAAAGGAATCAAAGTGATACCTTTATAAGTAGATACATAAGTATCAACTTGTGGATATACAGTTGTTTGGTAATCTGCTGTGCTTCCATCAGTTTGTGTATAAGTAGTTATTTTAACTGGTGCATCTGTTTTAAGAACTTTTAGGCTTGTATCAGTTGTATCAATAGTTACACTAACAATTCTTGTCAATTTTCTTGGATCTGTTCCAAAAAGAGATCCACCTGATTCATATAATGTTTCATCGTAGTATGCTTCTAAGAAGTCACCTTTTTTCAATTCAGAGAATCTTACTTTATCTACTTTAATTTCATAAATCAAGTTAGGTAATTTAGTAACATCTAAAGATTCAATTTCTAATGATTGTTTATAATTTGAGTTATTTGATGTGATGTCAAAAGATGAACTGTAAACACCAGTCCAATCAGAAATAGTTGTAGTTGATAGGTTATCATCTCCTAAGAAATCAACATATAAATCTGTTCCTTGTAACCACATTTTCCAATAAATTTTAGTTGTTGTTCCTGTTGACACATTATTAATATAACCATAATCTCCATTACTTATGATACCATTGTAGTAGTCTAAGTATATATCTGAATATTTACCAACAACACCTGCGGCATAACTTGATGCTCCTGATGTTGTCAAAATATCAACTGGTGCTAAAGTTGTCATTAATCTACTTGTTGCAGTATCTTGCATAACAAATTCATTATCTAAGTAATAAACTAACCAATTTTGTGTAGTTGTTCCACTATAGAAATTTGTATAATCTTGTGAACCAACAGATACAGTTATTGTAGCGTTTGATGCAGTTGCGTAATCAGTATATGTACCATTTTCAAAATAATGTTTATATCCTGTTGTGTGATTAATAATTACGCCTTTACCATCATTAAGATAAGATTCCATTTCATTATAAACTGATCTATATCTAAGTTGATTATAATTTGTCAAATCAGTTGTTCCTAATGTATTATCGAAAGTTAATTTTAAGTAATTAATATTACTTGAAGTATAACCAGTTATTGTAATACCACTTAATGGAATATAACCTGTACTATTAAGAGTGACTGGTGTATATTCTGATACAACATAGTAAGATGTAGCTGCTGATAATGTAGAATTGTAAATTATATATTGATGGTTATATCCTAATATGATAGCATCATTGTAATCTGTTGTAAATTCTGGTTTAGTAGCAAGTGTAGAAACACTAAATCTATCACCTTGTGTTCCTTTTAATATATTAACATCACCATTTTGACCAGCACTTAAATATAAAACATCATATCTTTCATATCCATGTGTTCCAGTTGAACCAGTTCCAGATGTTAAGTTTGAAAATTCTAAAGGATCAAAAACTATAGTAGTATTTGTTGTACCTGTATCAAATGTATATGCAGTTGAATTTAAATTAAATGTCGCATTTGTTAAATTGCCTAATCCAGTTTTAATTCTTTGAATATATAAATTACTTGGTGTGATTGAATTTTCAATATTTATTGGAGATCCACCTAATGTAGCGGATACAGTAAAATATGTTGAATTTTGAGTTATATCTTCTATATAATATGCAGTATTTGCTGATACACCACCATAAGCCTTATTAAAGAAAACGATATCATTTACATTTAATATTTGATTATAATCTGCGAAAGCATTAGCATCATCAACATCTATTGAGAACCAAGTTTTACCGGTTGATGTTTGATTATCATTAATTAAATATAATGTTGAACCAGTTGAACTCATAGTAGCAAGATTAACATACCAATTTGTTTTTGCGGCTGTTCTACTACCAAAACCACCAAATGAATCAGTTAAAGCTACACTATAATTACCGAATACGTTATCATAAGTATCTAAATATGTGTTATCGTATGATAATGTTTCAACTATTGATTCGTTATAAGATAAGAAATCAATACTTGTTGATGTATCACCAACTAAACCATCACCAATTAAATCCATTTTACCAGTAGGATAATCAGAATCTAATAATAAATCTTCGTAATAAGTACAAAATAATCCTGTTTTATCAGTGTTGTTATTTATTACAGTTTTGATATACATATCTCTACCGTTAATATCTTTAAAGTAAGGTATTAAAGAAACATCATAAAATGCTAATGTTGTTACATTTGCTTCATCTACGAAATCTTGAATTAAAGTTTTATCTAAACCTGTTGCATCGAAATACGATCCCCAAGTAGTATCAACTGATAAGTTATCATAATTAGACCAATCACCTTCAATAACAAGAACTGAAACTAAATAATCAGACATCCAATCTTTAGGATTGATATAGGCTGGAACTTTAGTGATACCACCATACCAATCTTCTGCGGTAACATCAAATCCACCGATAGCAGATTTATAAATAAAAGTAGTAATTGTTTTTTCACCTAAGTTAGTTATATGTAATAATCTTTCAGTATCAACAGTTGGATCATTAACATAATCCAAAAATGATTCTGTGTCTCTTTCCCAGAAATCTTGTCTATTGAAAAGTCTAGAGTAAGGCATTGTTTGTGTAGAACCATTAGTAAATGCTGCACCGACAGAAACAGATTTCCAATTTAATAAATCTCTTGTATCATCTGTTGATAATAAATTAAGTGCCCAAATTGGACCACTTTCTATCATTTTTAGACAAGTTCTATGAAAAAATGAACCTTTTCTTTCTAATCCATTATCAATAGAACCAAATATTTTTTCAAAATCTACTCGGTTTGTAATATAAACTGGTCTATTTACTGGTCCTTTTTTAGAAAACCCAGGCACTAGATTGATTAGTACATTTTGAACTGGTAATTCAATGATTGAATTATCAATTTCATTTATGAAAATACCCGGTCTTTTATATTTTCCGAGATCTTTATCCTGTATTCCGCCCATAATTGCTTAATTTTTTTTTTTGTCTTTCATTTATATATTAAATAAAAAATTCAATTTTTCTTCAATTCTTATTTCTTCAAAGTATATATTAAAAAAAAGACCAGATTTATATAAATCTGGTCTTTTTTTAATTATTTTTAATAATATTAAATCATTTTTTTCATGTGTTTTCTAAATATTATATTGATTTCTTCTTTATATTTACTTGGATATACAATAGAATCGTGTACTGTGAATAATTTAATTTTTGGAAATTTTTTCTTAATTTCTAAAACAACTTTATTAAAAATAAAATCTGATTCTAAGGCTTGTAATTCATGTGCTAAAGATTTATATGATGTGGACAAATATTTAAATTCTTTAATATACTCATAAACAGTAGGATATAAGCTACTAAAAATTTTACTTTCTGATTTTTTATCAATATTATCACCGAATAATATTTTATACATTAAAATTTTAGCATCTTTTCTTGATTTTAATTTTTTTGGAAATGCTTGTTGTATTTCATCATAAATTAATCCATTTTTAACACAATCGACATATTTTCTAATTTCATCATTAAAATTATCTTCACCAATTTCTTTTTTAAGCCATACTGCAAAAAATAGAGGTTGTGAATTATCAATATCTATTTCAGATATTTCTTCACCATCAATAGTTAAGCAATTACTTCTAATGAATTTTTTCAAGACTGTGAAATTTGTATGTAATCTACCATAAGAATCGAATTTAAAAAATATGTGACCACTTTCGATACCATCTATTGAACTTAGGTTTTTAAAATATTGGTTTAAATCTATATTTTTATTTTTTTTCTCTGATTTAAGCCATTCAAATGCTTTAGTATAATCTATATTAATATGGTATAAATCATCTATTAGTTTCTTTCTTAATTCTGTTGGTATAGGACTTTCTTGTTGAGCGGTAAATGTTCTATAAATATAATCTTTTTTATGTTTTTTTAATAAAGTTTTATCAATAGCTTTATGTCTTATTATATCTAAGGTTGTGATATTTAATTTATATGTTTTAGCTTTTTTACCTGCATAGTAATTACTAACAAGATTCATAAATTTTATTTCGCATAAATATTTTATGTATATGTTGTAAGTTTTACCATATTTTCTTCTTAAAATACTTGACCATAAATTATGACATAATTCATTAGTAAAATAGAACTTCAGAATAAGTTCGTGTATTATATTTATTAGGTAGTCTGTTTTTAAATTTTCGTTATCATATATTATGGTTTTTTGCTTTGTCAAGTATTCAAACTCTCTTGGGCAAAATTGATATAAATAACTTCTCTTTTCTGTTGTAGAGTTGGATGACATTCATTTTTTATTCGTTTTGATAATTTTAGTCAGTTTTATTATCAAAGTTTAAATCATTTACATATTAAAATAAATATCAACAAGAATATTTTATTATACTATATGTGTTGTTATGTATATAAAAATTTCAGAAAAATATAATTCAAAATATCCTGCGTTGATTAAAGAACCAATATTGGTATTACGTAAGATTAAATATCAATATGACAATTATTATATTTTAGATTTAGAATGGGCTGGTTCAAAAATAAAAATCCCAGAAAGATATAGTATCATTGATGAGGAATGTATACAATTACTCAAATCAAAAAAATTAGAAAGAATATTAAAAAAGTAAATATTAATTATTACTTTTGTGTTTATATAAACTTAAATTATTAATTGATATAAAAAACAAACAAAAAAACAAATAAAACATGAGCGAAAATTCAAACAAAGAAAGTGTATTGTTGCAGTTTGCAACAGATATTACAGAATTAGCAAAACAAGATTTACTTGATCCTGTAATTGGTAGAGATAGAGAAATCGAAAGAGTTGCTCAAATTTTGAGTAGAAGAAATAAAAACAACCCTGTTTTAATAGGTGAGCCTGGTGTTGGTAAATCAGCAATTGTTGAAGGTTTAGCTCAGATGATAGTTAGTGGTAATTGTCCAACAAACTTATTAGATAAGAAAATAATGTCTTTAGAAATGGGTTCTCTTGTTGCCGGTACGAAATATCGTGGTCAATTTGAAGAAAGAATGAAAGCTATCATAGATGAGTTGAAAGTCAGAAAAGATGTTATTATTTTTGTTGATGAATTACATACAATGGTTGGTGCAGGTGGTTCAAGTGGATCATTAGATGCTGCAAATATTTTGAAACCTGCATTATCAAGAGGTGTTATTCAATGTATTGGTGCAACTACATTTGATGAATATAAAAATTCTGTTGAGAAAGATGGTGCTTTAGAACGAAGATTTCAAAAAGTTATTGTTGAACAACCAACAGCAGATGAAACGAGATTGATTCTTGAAAATCTTAAAGAAAGATATGAAGAATATCACAATGTAAAATATACAGATGAAGCGATTGATCTTTGTGTTAAACTAGCTGAAAGATTCATATTCGAAAGAAGTTTTCCTGATAAGGCTATTGATATTTTAGATGAAGCTGGTTCAAGAACACAAATAAGTAAATCTATACCAGAAAATATAAAAAAAATAAATGAAACTATAAAAGAAATTGTTCATCTTAAAACGAGTTCTGTGAAAGCACAAGATTTTGAAAAATCAGTTGTTTATAGGGATGAAGAAAAGAAATTAAAAGAAGAACTTGATATTGCAAAAAATAAGTGGAAAGAAAAAATTGCAAAAAATGCTACAATAGTAAATGGTGATGATATTAGAAGAGTTGTTTCGATGATTTCTAAAATTCCAGTTGAAAAAGTATCAACAAATGATGCTAAAAAATATTTGGAATTAGAAAATATTTTAAAAAGACAAATTATTGGTCAAGATGAAGCTGTATCACTTGTATCTAAAGTTCTTAGAAGAAATAAAACAGCAATCAGTAATCCAAATAAACCAATTGGAACATTTATGTTTTTAGGTAATACAGGTGTTGGTAAAACTGAAACTGCAAAAGTTATTGCTGATGAAATTTTTGGTCCAAATTCATTAATTAGAATAGATATGAGTGAATATTCTGATAAAATATCTACTTCTAAGCTTACTGGTGCAGCCCCAGGCTATGTCGGCTATGAGGAAGGTGGTCAATTAACTGAAGCCGTTAGAAGAAAACCATTTTCAGTTGTTCTTTTTGATGAAATTGAAAAAGCACATCCAGATATTTTCAATGTTCTTTTACAAATATTAGATGAAGGTAGATTAACAGATAATACCGGTAGAGTTATTAATTTTAAAAATACAATTATCATTATGACAAGTAATGTTGGTGTTAAAAATGCTCAATCTATGGGTAAAGGTGTTGGATTTGCAACAAGTTCAGCTTTAAAAGAAGAAGAGGCGATTAAAAATAATATTATGAAATCGTTGAAAGATAAATTTGCTCCTGAATTTTTAAATAGAATCAATGAATTAGTAACATTCAATCAATTAACTGAAGATGATATCAAATTGATTGTTGATATTCAATTAAATAAATTAAAAAATAGAATTGGTGAACTTGGATACAAAATAACTTGGAATAAACAAGTTGTTGATTTTATTGCAAAAGAAACATTTGAGCCTATGTATGGTGCTCGTCCTGTTGAGAGAGGTATTCAAAAATTAGTTGAAGATTTAATTTCAGAAGAAATTTTGAGAAATGAACCAGATGCAGGAACAGAAATTAAAATAAAATATCTTAAAAAAGATGAAAAACTTAGTATTGTTTTTGGTTCTAAAAAAGATGATGAAACTAAATTATTGTATTAAAATAATTTTAAATAATAAAAAGATGAAAAATTTTCTTACCTTTGTAATATGGCAAAATGTAGATTAAATTTAGGAAGAACAATGCACAAAAGTTCATCTGACACTGTAATAATGTGTAAAAAAATTCACACTATCAATATTGATGGTGTGAACTTATATAAGAGTGATTTTATAACTTCAACGGAAATTCAAAATTTTTATAGACATATTTTAAAAAATAAAGAAACTATAACATATGTAAAATGTGGTGATGAACAGGAAGAAATTGAAATTTTTTTAAATAATAAATATCAACACTGTTTTTTTGGACCATCTTTTATAAAAAGGAAGAACTATAAAGATGATAAACCAAATATAGAATATTCACATTTTTGTATAGATGGTGTGCCATATTCGAAAGAAGAATGGTCAGAGAATATAAAAAGAAAACAATACTTACGAGAACAAAAATTAAAAAGATTAATAAATGAACATATCTAAAATAAGAGAAAAAGTAATTAATATTATTTGTGAATTTGGTGATGGTGAAACAGAATTCGATACAAAAGACATAGAAGCTATTATTATGGATTCTGATGAAAAATTTACAATAAAAGAAATAAAAACATATATATTATCAAAAGATAGTATGGGTGATATTTTATATTATCTTAATTCTAAATCTATTAAAAAAGCTAATGAAGTTGAAGATGATGAATAATGAACAAACAAAAATACATACATGAAAAACGAAAAAGTGGGATTAATCTAAAAGGTAATCACAATAGAAAATCTACAAAACATAAACCTATGTGTATTGAGGATTATGATAAAATGCCTTTTCATTTATCAATTGGTTCTATTTCAGACTCTTATAATAGAAATAAAACTCAATTAGATTTTTGGTATATTTGTAAAAAATATTTGATATCTAAAATTGGTGAACAATGGGACGATGTTTATGTTGATATGATTAAAAAAACAAAACCAAAATATCGATATTTACTAAATAATTATATCAGTTATGGTAATCCACATAAACACATAACATATATTGATGAAATACCATATATCACAAAATATATGTCTAATAACAGTAACAGATATTATCGTCGTAGTATTGTTGAAAATGTTTATGTTGACATAGATGGTATTTTGACATATCATGAAACAGAAGAAGACATGTTAAATG
Source organism: uncultured Cellvibrionaceae bacterium (assembly GCA_964499225.1). GTDB lineage: Bacteria > Pseudomonadota > Gammaproteobacteria > Pseudomonadales > Cellvibrionaceae > Cellvibrio. The sequence continues at coordinate 32,341 of CAZCJR010000005.1, forward strand.
TCGCCAAATATAGATTAAGACAAAAGAAATTAAAAAGAATATTGGAGGAAGTATGATAAATAATTATGAAAAAATAAAAAATATACTAACATTTAGATCAAGTGATGATTTTTACTTTGTTCAAATACTACAAAGAAAAAAAGATCACAAATCAGGTGGAAATGTTAATGGTACAAATAACAACAGTAGATTGATAAAGGCTTATTATATTAAATCATTAGAACATTTTGAATTTGTTATGCCTGAAATCGTTGAAATATGTAAAATTTTCAATGCAAGAGCTGGTATAAATCTTAATAGAAAAAGTTTTGAAAAATTATCTTTTCAACATCTTAAAAAAATAACTGATCAAATACTTAACAAAGACTTTAATAAGTCACATAGAGCATATAATACTGTTTGTGGAACACATTCTAACGAATCAGATAAGACATGGTTAATTGATATAGATGAATTAGATTATGATTCAACAGAAATGATAGAATTCATAAATAACCTTCAACCTGAAGGAGATAAGTATATGACAACTATACCAAGTAAATCAGGTTATCATATTATATCTAAAGCGTTTAATCTTAAATTTTTTAAGGATAAATATCCTGATATTGAGGTTCATAAAAACAATCCAACTAATTTATTTATACCTTAATATTATGATATTGAGAGAAATGACACAACACGAATGGAATAATTTCATGAAATATGAAAATTTCTATGTAATACAGGTTGAATTAACTAAAACTAAATTAAAATTAATGAAATCTATACCACCAACAAAAGTGTTGAGAATAAAAAAACCTTTTGATATTAAATTAATATTAGAAAATAAATTAGAAAATAAAAAAGCAATAAATTTAGAAAGTTGGTCTATGGAAGTATTTTTTTCTTATAATGATGCGTGCGAAAGATATGATAAATTATTATTGGAATCTCAGATAATAATAAAGAGTGAGATTAATAAATTCATAGATATGTATAATACTATTGAAAATAAAAAAATAAAACTTAGAAAAAATAAACTTGAAAAAATTTGTACAGAAAAATGAAATTAGAAGAAGCAAAAAAAATAATAGATGATAAAGAAATCAATGAGTGGATGGCGTATGGCATCATAAAATGGAATGATGGTTATTGCATTGTTGATGGTTCAGAAATGAAGCGTCATCCAGATTTCGATCTGATATATTTAAAAAAAGGTATTAAATGGAAAGTAGAAATAAACAAAGATATTTATTAAATATATAATTAATCTAAATAAAAAAAAATCACAATATATGAATTTATACGAAGTAACTTATGTGTCTTATGTTTTTAAGAATGATAAAGGAATTGACATTGAAAAAACTAAGACATTTTTAGTTCTTGGTAAAAATGAAATTGAGGCAAAACAAAATTTCACAAAACAGAATAAGAAAAAATTTATTTCTATTAAGATTGATAATAGTAATTCTATGGGTAATATTTGTCCGGAATTAATTGAACTTAGAAATCAAATGTTGAAATAATTATATGTCAAATAATTCTGAATCATCTCTATCACACCAACACACTGAACAAAACCAATCTTTTGAGTAAGTGTCACCACCACAAGTTGGACAATAATCAATTTTACCAACTATATTTTTATTTAATTGCCATTTTTTACAGGTATAATTTCTTTTGTGTTCTGTATTATCAATTAAACACACAAAAATTGTTTCTTCACTATATGGATTGTTTCCATCTCTATTTAATTTTGAATGAATACAAGAAGAACAACTAGTTATAGTTTTTTGACTGAAATAACTTTCATATATTTTATCTACAGTAAAATTTTCATTTTTTTGAACAAATTCGTTACCCGATAACGGTGTTTTTTTGTTTTTACTAGTTCTTGTTATTTTTTTCATTAGAAAATTTATAATATGTTTCATTGAAATAGTCAATAATCCTATGGATGCACTAATTGAGGCTCCTTTTGGATCTGTCATAATCTGATCAAATTCTGAAAAATCAAGTTCATATAATTTTATAACATCTAAAAGACCTAATAAAAATGGTATGAATAAGGCTGTATAAGAAAACATATCTACTAAACCTGTTATTGTTTTTCCTACTTTATCAGAAATAACGTTAAATAATTTACTAACATTTTTGATGGTGTTTATTATTTTATCTAATATTTCACTTAAATTCTTTTCTTTAATTACAACTATCATTTTATTAATATCTGATTGACTTTCTTTAAAAAGTATAGATAATGCGCAAAGTGTTAATAATACTACATTTGTTGAACTTACACTTGTTGTGATTTCACCGGTTCTTACAAGTGAATCAAATAGTGGATATAATGCCGTTATAGCCATACCAAAGGTTGTCATAAAATATAAATCCAATTTTAATTCAGTAACAACTTTATTTTGTAATTTACCATATTTATTGAATGCTAATCCTTCATTCAATTCTTCGGTATATGTTTTATAATTTTTCATTTATTTTTCAATTATTATTTCATCACCGAATATATCCCATTCTTCTAATCCATCACTTATACACAAATCACCATCTTCATCTTCTACAATAATTCCTACACCACCATCATATTTAACTTCGTCACCTATTTTAAGAAATCTTTTTATACCATTTGTTGTTTTTAATTCAATTTTTTTGTTACTTTCATTGAATGATTTCCAATTTTTTATATTTCTCATAATAATTTCATTTTTTTAGTATATATTAATTTTTAATTATAATAAATTTTGCTTATATTTGTATTATGAAAATAGATATAAATAAGATAAAAACGGCTCCTGCTAAATTTGGCTTTAATTTCTGCGTATATGGAAAATTATCCGATGAAATAAAAGAGTGGTGTAATTTCTGGAAACTTGATATTATTGATTCTGGACCTTATACTAATATTATGATTAATGATGATTTTAATATTACTGAAGCCTTTAACGAACCACAAACATTTGATTATGTCGATGGGTTTAGTCCTAATTTAAATAAGCACCTACACGTAGGACACTTATCAAATCTTATTCTTGCAAACGCATTTCAAAAACTTGGTGTTGGTAAAAAATTCATAGCTATTCTTGGTGATACATTAGATGGTGCAGTCGATAAAGATGATGCACTAAATTTGTATTATGGTTATTGTAATAAATTCAACTACAAAGTTGATGATATTTTTTATGCCTCAGAAATGAAACTAAAAAACGAATCAGTATTGAAAGATGGTGAAGATGATTACAGTGGTTCTAAAATATTTGACTTAGATGATGAAAAAATAGTAGCCATAAAGAGTTCTGGTTCAACAACTTACTTTTATCAAGATGTAGCTCTCGCTGAAAAATTAAACGCATCAACATTATATCTAACTGGTTTTGAACAAGATAATCATTTCAATTCATTAAATAAGTTATATCCAAAGACTAAACATCTTGGTCTTGGTTTAGTTCTATTAGATGGTAAGAAAATGTCAAGCAGTGAGGGTAATATAATTTATCTTCAAGATTTCATTGATGATTTGATGAAAAAATTTAACAATGATATAAAATTAGTATATAATATATTAGTTGGTCAGATTTTAAAATCTGTTCCAGGTAATAATAAATCTATTGATAGTAAATTAATTAATAATCCAAAATTATCATTAGGACTTTATTTAAGTTACACGATGGCACACATAAAAAGTTGTGGTGTAACTACACAAGGCAAAGACACATATTATTCTAAAGAATTAGAATTTGCTGAATTGAAATCAAAAATAAATCTTACGCCAAATTTATTATTCAATGAATTAGTTAATCATTGTAAGAAGATAAATGTTATGTATGAAACACATTATATAAAAGGAAATGAAGAAAATATAAAAATATTTTCTGATTTAATATCTGATTTAGAATTAGGAATGAAAAAATTGGGAATGTTCTCAATAGAAAAAGTATAAAACATGAATCAATTAGTAAAACATAGTGAACTTATAGGAAAAACGATATCTCAATTATTAAATAGTGGTAACGATATATGGATAAAATTTACAGATGATTCGTTTGTAATTTTTGATACAGATAATTATTCAAGTGGTTTTAGTTATGATAATGATGTTAGAGTTATATGTGATGATATAAAAGATAATACAAGTATGGAATTAGTTGAACTTGGTTTGATTACAAAAATACAATATGAAATTGCATTGAAAGAAGAAGAAGATAGGCATGAACAAGAAAGACTAAAAAGAGATTTAGAATATAAAAATAAAATTGAAGAACAAGAAAAAGAATTACTTAATAAATTAAAAAATAAATACGAATAATAATTTTTTTATAGAAAAATAATATCTACATTTGTAGTTCAAAATTTAATAACAATTAAAACAAAAATATATGAGAGTTAGAAAAATATCAAAACCTTATGATAAAGATTTAATCTTTGGATCATTAGACCAATTAAAAATCACAAGAAATGATAACAACATTCTTACCAATTATCATGGTAAATTAATTTCAAATTCATTAGTTACACATAAATATGAACTTTTCGATTTCCCTACATTTGCTAAAAATGTTATTGGTGAGGTTGAAAATTATTTCTCTCCAGAAACTTATCAATTAAGTATTACTGGTGGTCGTCAAGAACTTCGTCTTATTGGAGAAGAAGTTTTAATCAATGGTGACCGATACTCAAAAATGTTTAGTATTCTTAATTCAACAGATAAAAGTCGTGCCTTACAATTAAATGTAGGTTTGATTAGATTTATATGTTCGAATGGAATGGTTGTAGCTCTTGATGGTGAACATTCTGGTCTTAGAACTAAACATTTCAAAGCTTCACTTCCTGAAAAAGTAGAATTATTTATCAATAGTCTTGATAATTTTGATATCAATATCAACAAACAAAGTGAAATCATTGAAAATCTTCAAGGTCGTTTTGTTTCATTCAAAGAACTTGCTTCTAAAATTGCACTTGATGAACATGGTATCATCAATGCTAATAGTGGTCTTAAATTAAGAGCATTTGCTAAAAAACTTATGGAATCTCAAACTGATAGATTGATTGATCTTAAATCTGACCAAGAATCACTTTTAAGAAATGCTAATCTTTTCTTAAATCCAGAGTTTAGTGGAATAGATATTGAAATGACAGCTTATCAAGCCTTAAACTGTTGGACAGAAGTTTATAGAGAATATGATTCTTCAGTTCTTAAAAGAGAAACTAATAGAATTTTAGAATTAGTATAAATAATTAATCGGAACACTTTAAAACAATGAATATGACACCAGAGGAATATTATAAAAAAGAATTTAATCCATCAAATTGGGATATTGTAAGTCACTTAAAAGATGCTTCATTATTTTCATTTAACAGTATGATTCAATTTGCAGAGTTATATCATAATGAGGAATTATTAAATAAACAGAAAATGAGATACGCAATTAAACACATACCAAGTAATAAATTTTTATATGAAAATGAAGGTGTTTCATTTTTAGTTGACGAATCAGAAGGATTTATTACATTTGGTGATAAAACAAAAGCAGATAAAATATTTTCATATTATGATTATCCTATTTGTACAGAAGATGGTGAATTTAGTGTGGATGAATTTGAGGTAGTGGAATTAAAATAAAAAAATGAATAAATTAATAAATCGAGTGTTTTGTCGTTGGAGTGAATGGACATTACATACATCAAACAAACCATACATTGAGGAAACATCAAATCCAATATTTGGTGTATCAAAACATAATGTTATATGTGATATTTATGAAAGTACAAATAAATATACAGGTATGAAAAGATATAAAACAGTTAAAAAATTATGAAAAAACAAAAAGCTATATTTGACTTAACATTTTATTTAAATGAACCATCGGTTACAGATACATGGACACAGGTAAGCTTTGGTTATAAATTAACTAATGATAAACTTACAAATGAAGATTTTTCTTATGTAGTTAGGATAGAATGTGAAATAATAGAAGAAACCGAGGAATCATATAAGGTTCAAACTCATTCTTTTTTTAGAGGATATTATGGATATTTAATTATTTCATATCCTAAAAGTAATCATAGTAGACCTCGTCCGTATGTAAAAACAATGTATTGGGTTGATAAAAAAGATATTAAATTACTAAAATAAATAAAATAAATAAAATATGAAAAATCTAATGTTAATAGTGTTTTTATTACTTTCGACACTAACAAATGCTCAAAGTAAATTAAAAACAGAACCAACTTTCGCATCAATTAATACTATACCAAAAAATATAGAACATAAATTGATGTTGAATTTGCCATCAAAAACATATTCACACAACAGTAATAACAATAGTATTGGTGTAGCTTTATTAATTAGTGGTGCAGCATTTGTTGTTGGTGGTTTATTAACTCCAACACCTTATGAAGGATTTAATGGTAAAGATAAACCATTCTTTCAACAAGGACCAAGAATGTATGCTATCGTAGGTGGTGCTTTAGTAGTAGGAACAAGTTTAGTAATTATAATAAATTAAATTAAAATGGAAACAAAAGAAAAATTATTAAAAGAAATTCAAGATGCTAAAGAAAAATTGGCTTTACTCGAATACCAAGAAAAAAATAATGAACGAAATGATGTAATCAAACCATTAGTAGATTTCACAGATGATGAAAAAATTAAACACTTCAACACTCAATATAAATCAGCATTGAATGAATTAGAAGAATATGAAAGAGATGGTTATTCAGATGATGACAATAAACAATATGATTGGGAATCATTTATAGAAATTTTATCAAGACCAGATAAAAAAAAATTATTTTGGGAATACTGGAATAGTTTAGATAGATAATAAAAAATGACAGATAAAGCAAAATTAGTAACTCGTGATATTCTACCATTTGGTGAAACTGATTGCTACGCAATTTTAATTTTATTAAATGAACTTGATATTTTGAAAAAAGATATGCATGATAGTATTGAAAAAGATTCTTACCAGTTGGTTTTAAGAGCAGAACAAAGAATTATCATGGTATGTGATGCTGTGAATACACTTAGAGGAATAGAATAAAATTATGGAAGAAAAATATTATAGATGTGATAAATGTGGTCAAATGATTGCAAAAGAAAGTTCTAAACCAGGTATATGTACAAGTTCAGCACTTATGCCAGCTCGTATTATATGTGGTGGTAGTTTTTCAAAAGAAATATCTAAAGAAGAAGTTATTGAACAATTTAAAAAATGGAACTATACAACAGAACAAATAGATAATTATTTTAAATAATATGAATAGATTTGAAATTATACAATATATATATTGTCTTTCAGTAGTTTTATTATGTCTACGTTTGTTGTATCGTGGATTAAAGGATATTTCTAAGATTGACGACTTTTTTAAAAAATAAAACATATATGAATAGATTTGAAATTATACCAAACGAACAAACACCATCGACACCAAAAATAGACGATATAAACAACTTTATATCAGAAAATAAAGAAAGTATCGAGGCGTTCCTAATGTTCGCACAAAACGCTGATAATGCTGCAGGATTAGCCGCAAATCAAGTTTCTTTCAATGGTGAAAGATTTAATAAAAGAATGTTCGCTAAAAATAATAATGGTAAATGGTCAATTATAATAGATCCAACAATTGAAAAATTAGGAATGATTAGAATAAAATCCGAAGGTTGTCTAACTTGGAAAGAACAAGTTATTGTTTCTGAAAGAAATCATAGAATAATTGCAACATATTATGATATTAATGGTGAAAAACAAACTACTGAATCGACAGGATTTGATGCACAAGTTTGGCAACATGAAATAAATCATCTTAATGGCATAGATGAGGTAGTATATTCCAAACATGATTTACCAAATTACATAGAGGAAAAAATAGAAAGAAATTCTAAATGTCCTTGTAATTCAGGTAAAAAATATAAAAAATGTTGTATTGAAAATTAAATCAAAATAATTGATTTTTTAATTAAACTTTTTTAATATATTAGAGTATAATATTACTTGGTTTTAATCAAACCAATTTTTACAACAACATAGATATGATAAACACAGAACTATTATAAAGTCCTGGTCTTTAACCAATTGAAAGAAAATTTAATATTCTATTGATGTTATTATGTCTAATAATGAATAATTCACAAAAAAAAATAAATTAATTTATGAATCATTTTGAGAAAAAATTTGAAAATAAAACGGGATTAAATTTCCAAACGTTCTATAAAGAACAAAAACCAAAACTTACTTGGTATTTATCTAAATGGACAAAAGATTTAGATATTGCTGAGGATTTTGCTGACGAAGCATTTATTAAAGCACTTAGTTCGATAGATAGTTATGAAGGTACTAAATCACAAGTACATACGTGGCTTTATACAATCGCTGTTAATTTTGTCAAAAAAGATTTTTCGGATAGTAAAAAATTACCAACAATTTCAATGGATAAAGAATTGGGTAACAATGCTACGATGAATATGTTTTTACCATATGAATGTAGTAAAAAAGAATTGATAAAACAAAACGAATTGTGTAAAAAAGCTGAAATTGTTAGAGAAGCTATATTTAATATGACAGAAAAACAAAGTAAATATCAAACAGTTCTTATTATGCGTGAAATTGATAATTTGACTTACAATGAAATTTCTGAAAATTTGCAATTAAATTTGAGTACGGTGAAATCTCAGATAAAAAAAGGCAGATCAATAATTGTCAAGAAAATTGAAAAAAAACTTAACTACATTGACTTACATGGTTTAGAATAATAAGAATAAATAAAAAAGGTTCATATAAACATGAACCTTTTTTATTTATCTTTTATTCTTATGAAATTACAACCAAGAAAAAATTCAATTTCTTGTTGTCTAATATCATCTTTCATTTGTTGTTTTTCATGATATTCTTCATCAAATTCATAAACAACATTATTTTCCTTATCATAACCATCAACCCAATATCCTAATTCTTTTATATGATATTCTCCACCATTCATAGCATGTTGAATGTGTATATTTTCTTTTAAAGATATATCATCAAATATTAAACACGCATTTTTATTAAAATTTGGACTTATCTGATAACCATTGTTTTTTCGATTTTGTATCTCTTTAAGGTATGAAATTCTTATTTTTTGTAAACCACAATAATAACAACCTTGCCCATTTAAATGATTCTTTGGTAATTGATTAAATGTGTATTTATGTTTTTTACAATATATTTTCACTTTTGTATTATTATTTACATAATTAACCAAACTATAATTAAATGAATCGCCATGAATTTTTTTAGATTTATTAACAAATTCTTCTTTCGTGAAGGTATTGTTTTCTATTTTACATTTTATACAACCAGATTTATAATGTGTGTGATTATTTGGTGATTGTTTAAAAATACCGTGTTTAGAACATATAATTTTTACACACATATTAGCGCCTTTATATTCAACTAAACTATAATCATACTTATCACCATGTATCTCTTTTGACTTTTTAATAAATAACTCTGTTGAAAATTTTTTAACTAATTTTCCACATTCTGGACAACCTTGTTTTTGATTTAAATGATTATCCGGTTTTTGTTCAAAAATACCGTGTATTTTACACTCAATACTAACTTTTGTGTATGAATTTTTACAATCAACAAATGAGTAGTTATATTTATCACCATGTATTATTTTAGATCTTTTAATAAAATCATCTGTATTTAATTTTTTTAAACCTGCACAAGATGGACAACCTTGTGGTTTAAGATTATCAATGTGATTACAAGGTCTTTGTTCAAAAATATCATGTTCTTTACATATTATTTTAACTTTTGTTTTTTGATTCTTATATTCAACCAATCCATAATCATATCTATCACCATGTATGATTATGGACTTTTTAATAAAATTCTCTGTATTTGATTTTTTACCCATATTATTATATATAAATTAAAAAAGGTCAAATAATTCCAAAATAAAAAACAACAAAATAAAAATATCCTTATACAAATTGAAAAGAAGCTTACCTACATTGATAAACACGGATTAGAATAAACTAAAATTATGAATAAATACGAATTAGTATCAAAAGAAGAAATTAAAAATTTTAAATTTCCAAAAACAGATGTTTTGATTGATATAGAAGAAATAAAAAGAAGAAGAATTGAACTAGAACGATCAACTGTTTTGGGTAATATTGAACAACAAAAAGTATTTATCTATTTTGAAGATGAACAAGGTTTAAAAAAAGTTGAAACTACAATATGGGCAACAACAGAAAAAAACATTGCGTTAAAATCAGGAGTTCATATACCAATACACAGAATTCATAAAATAGTATAACAAAAAAAGCCAACAGAAATGTTGGCTTTTTTGTTTAATTTTCTTCTGAATTTTTAAATTTTTCTAATCCATCATAAACCTCAAATGAAATTGGTTCTGATTTTGTTGTTATTTCTTGTTCACTTGGAAAATTCATATTATGATGTATTGTATCTACCCAATCTAAATCTTCACTATTAAATAAACCTTTTATAATTATTGGGTCAACCCAAGGTGCATCTGACGTACTTCTAATAGTTTCTATGAAATTTTTATCTATGATTTCTGGGTTCATTATCCAATGATAACCCAACCTATTTGAGTCTAATTTTTTACCATCTTCTAAAAATAATAAACGGTATAAATAAACTTGTTCAGGCATATTTTTATAACCTTTTGGATAATCTGTATCTAACAACCAATTCAATTCTTCTCTTGCATCTTCTGGAAAATTAAAGCCAAAAGAGATATTTTTTGAAATAGAATCTCTTTCTTGTTCAGATACTTGATATGAAAACGTCTCTAAAAATTGTTTGTATTTCTTTATCATAAATCTATATATTAAAAACAACAAAGTAAAAATATACATATATAAGTGAATATGAAAACTCCTTGGATATGGAATGATAAAGACAACTGGTTAAGAACAACAGATGGTAAAATATGATATAGATAAAAAATTGTTAAAATTAAAAATAAGATCCAAAAAACTATAGAATAAAATGATAACAAGAATAAAATTTCCGAATGAATCTTTTTACGATAATGTAACAACATTTGATATAAACGATTTTAAATTAACTGAATCGTTTGATGAATGTGTTTATGGTTGGTGGTTAGGAACTATGGTAGCCATAAAAAAAGAAGATTACAAACAACATGAAATATCTTTATAAACTATCAATTATATTACTTGCAATATGTGTTATTGTATTTATATATTTCGCATATATTTTATTTATAATTTTATTTATTATATTTATTATATCAATTTACACTCTCACTTTATTCTATGGAAACAAAAATACTAAAAAAGACAAACGAAATATTGATAATTGATTGGTCTGATGATTCAGGTTATGGTCAATTAACAATTAAATATAATGAACGAGGTGGCTACATTGTTGATGCTGAATATATTAGCATGGAAAAAGTTATAGAAATTCTTAAAAATATATGAAAAAAGAAGATTTAAAAAAATGGTTTTGGAATAAATTTAATGGTTGTTATAAAGTAAACCATAGTGATTACACTGATAATATATATTATTTTTATGAGGAACAATTTGTTAGACAGAAAAAATTAAGTAGAATTGTTGGTGGTCAAGAATTAGAATATCCTTCGGAAGTAAAAGGTATTTGTTTATTTAGACAGGATTCAAAAAATGAATATTTATATTGTGATAATGATGAAATTTGGTCATTTTTTGAAACCAATTTCTCAACTAACTATAATGATATTCAATCATTTATAAAAGAACTCTTAGAAGAACACGATAAATTAAGTGTCTACAAACCATTATATTCCAGAATATTTACCTTTAGTGATCCTGCCTTGGTTGAACATGACAAATTAAGTGTCTACACCAATTAGACAATATTTATACTCTTATAGTAACACGACAACAAATTAATAATCTAAAATATGAAAAAATGTAGAGTATTCACAACTAATATTGGTTGGTCTGAAGTTATGTTCATATTTGATGTTGATATTACTTTTTCCGAAATTTCAAAACATACTCAAACACAAATGCTAACAAAATCTGATTTTATTGGAACATATGAATTTGATAAAAATTTTATAAATTGTTTTGAAAGATCACAAATTGGAAATAAATATTATTTCTATAAATTCTCATATCAGAAAGATGAACCTCAACCAGAAGAAAAAGAGTGGAAAAAATTATCAGAACCTAAAAATCCATCAAGTCCTGATATAGAAATGACAACATTATTTTAATTATGTGTAACGTAGTACATTTTAAGAAAGACGAATATGATATTTATATTGGTAGATTACCAAACAATGAATATAATAAATGGTCATATCCAAAAGTTCTCAGAGAATCATTTCCTGAAGGAACACCAAGAAAAGAAATCGTTGATGCGTATGAAGATTATTTATTATCTAATAAAGAATTGATGAATGATTTACACGAATTGAAATATAAAACTCTGGGATGTTGGTGTCGTCCAAAAAAATCTTGTCATGGAGATATACTTAAAAAATATGTTGATAAATTGGAAAGATTAGATGAAAGAAAAAATCTATTAAATACTTGATAAGAAATCCTCATAATTTTTATCTATTATAAATAGAAAATTATAATTCTTTTTAGAATATTTTTCCTTTAACATGTTTTTCTCTAAATCACAGTTCATAGTGTATGTGGATTTTATTTCTATTATTGTGTTGCTTTCTCTATGAAAAAAATCGGGATAATATTTATGAATTTTATTTTCATAACAATATGTTATATTACCATTGAATGATTCAATATTTATTTTATTATCAAAACAAAAATCTAAAAAATGTTTTTCATATGTTCCTCTATAATCTAATTTACAATCTTCGTGATATTTTAATTTAAATGCTGATTTTTGTATTTTGATCATTATATTAGTAACTTGGTTTGTGTGTCTGACACCATACTTCAATAAACATGTTTCTTCTTTTTTCTTTTGATTATTAAAACAAGGATCACCATAAATAATTTCGAGTGTTAGTTTTCTTTTTTCAGTATTGTTATAGTTTTCATCACCATACTTCTCTTTTAATGTATTTCTTTTTTGTATTTAACATTTTATTTATCATATTTAATAAATAATTTGGATTTTCTTTTAATTTTTGTTCTCTTGTGTGTTTCGTTTTTTTAACCATTATATTCTTTTCTTCTTCTGTATATATTTTCTTCTTCTTATTTTTTGCTGCACAAGATTTACATAAATAGTTTTCTGATCCTTTTAATTGACGAAATTCAACTATTGTTTTTACACTACAAATATCACAACAAACATTTATTTTATAGTGGCTACCTATACTTAAATCAACCGGTTTTATCATTAGTGCTTTCCTATATTCAGCATCATAACCAAGTGTTTTATAATAAACTAATTGTTGATTATTTACTATAATTTTTACTTCTTTGTCAAGTATCATAATTTAGTTTTTCTTTTTATATATTAAATTATGACACGGTAAATATCAAAGAAAAAATCTATTGAATGAATAATTCTATTTTTTTAGCATCTTCTAATCTCAAACTTATACGATTTGTTCCGGAAGAAATTAAAATTGGGTCATAAAAAGGTGCTATTATTTCGACTTTAACCTCTTCTCCGATAAGAATACCCATAGAAAGTAATTGGATGGCTAAATTAGCATCATTTATTTTATAAATGATGCCACTTTCTCCTTTTTTTAATTCATCTAAATTCATCTTAAAACATTAACTTGACCAAATTCTATGTGTTTTTTACCATTTATATACGAAAAAAAAAGTTTTAGGTTGCCTAAAACTTTTTTGTGTTAAAGTTATGATTTGTTGTTGTGTTAAAATTATGATATGATATTTAGAATTAATTTATTATTTATTACTTCTTTAATTTTAAAATTTTTATTATCTGATAAATAAGATTCCATATCAGCTAAAAATTTTGTTTTGAATGATTCAAATCTATTCATATCAAAAATTAAATTATTTTCAATATATAAATAATCACCACCATAAGCATAAAATATATCATTCACTTTAGATAAATCGTTAATTAAATAATTTACATTTTCTATATTTTTTAAATTTTTCATATAATTATTATTTTTGATCAACCTCTATTTTATATTCATGTAAATTATTTCTTTCTCCTTTACCAGACCACCAAGTACTTACCATCCATTTACGTTCTCCAACTTCTTGTTGCTCAAAACCTTCACCCCAACCATCAGAAAATTGTCCTTCCAAATAATTTTTTACAATTTCTATACCTTCATTAGTTAAAAGCTCAGTTGATACAACTTCAACTTCGAATTTACCATCTTTAAAATTATCACCTATAACTTTTATTTTTGTTACTTCCAATTCCTCTTTTTCATCAAAATATTCAATCATATTAGCATCATTAAAATCGGTTTTTAATATATTATGAACTTCTCTTAATTCATGACGATCTAAAACATCATCTATTTCATTCTCAATTTTAAATTCTTCCATAAATTTACGCCAAGATGAAAATTCATCAACAGCAAAATCTTCCAATAAATCAGAATCATTAGAATTTTGTATTTTTTCATATTTATCATTTAATTCTTTCCAGTATTCGTATTCTGCATTAAAATTATCATCTCCATCATCACCTTCTTCAAAATCATCTCTATCTGGTTCATCACCAGGTTCACTTGATAAATTTGATTTCCAATAATCAAATTGATTTTCTAACCAACTAGAATCAAATCCTTCCTCTTCAAGTTTATTTATTATGATAATATTAGAGAAATTGTAACCAAAAATATTTTCATCAACTTCCTTTCTAACTATTGCAGGTATTTTAAATATTACTTTATAAAATGTTGCATCAGATACACTTGGTTCTGGTAATGGTGCTGATGTATTTGGTCTAAATTTGTCCAAAAATCCTTCATATGTTTTTAAATTCTTCATGATATTATTTTATTTTGTTTTATATATTAATTTATATTTTTGTTTTTTATTTCATCAAGAATTAGATTTTTTCCATATTTCTTTTAATGTAGTGTATCCACTAATATCATATACAACAAATTCATCAGCACCACCATAATCTAAATAATCTCCACCAAGAAATGATATTATATTTTTATTATTAATTGTTGCATAATGTTGCATAATTGGTATCAATAAATCATTTTTTATTTTGTTTTGTTGTATTTTTGTATATGGTGTATCTGAATTAATAAAATTAAACACAAATTTTATAACACCTCTTTCTGTTTCATATTCACCTTCCATAGCATCAAATAATTTATAATTTTTAAAATATTGTGAATATATCTCTTTAAGATCTTTTTTTGTCAAATTATTAAATTTTTTTCTAAGATTATTAAAAACATTATCATTAAAATATAATATGTCACCATCATTGTAAATAATACCATCAACATCAGCTTCACCATATTCTCTAGCATGACCAATATAATCAGTCATAAAAGACATATTTACTAACGAACCACCTTCAACCATACCTCTATATAGAATATTGTAAATACTTGTTAAACTATCTGTTTTACTTAAAAATGTTTCATAATCAACATCTTTAGCTATTTTATATAGACTATCAAATGATTGTTCAAACTTTTCATATGTCTTTAAATATTTCATAATTCTATATAGTATATTCCATCTTTTATTTCCAATTTAGATGTTGGAAAATATTTTTTTATTGATCTTTTATAAAGTTTTAACCTCTGTTCATTCTTTGTTTTATCACCAGTAAGTGAAAATATAAAACCATCGATAATATTATTTAATGAAAACTTTTTCATTAAATCAAAAACAGTATCCATTATTTCATATGGATTTTCATTAACTATTATATTTGTATCATAACCTATTACATCAACAACGCCAAATCCAACAGCATAATAATTATCTTGTCCTTGCCACGGTATAATTTTTACCATATAATTATTGTTTGGTGTTTTAAAATAATATAAATTTTCATTATTTCTAATGTTTGTATTAGTTATTTTATATTTTTCATATGTTATTAAATATTTCATATTTAGAATCCGTTTGTGTGTGGTGGGTTTGTGTGTTTAAAAATTCTCATATTTCGTTAAAATAATCACCATCATTTTCTTCATCTTCCTTGAAACCTATTTTATCATCATTTACTTTTTTTAATAAAACTGGACCTTCACACCAAATTTGTAAATTTTCAGAATAATCATCAAAAAATTTATTCATATTTTTTGAGAAATTACTATCGTATTTTATTGAGTTAAAGCCACTTCTTTCCGGATCAAATAACCATTCAATATGTTCTATTATTTTTTCTGGTGTTGGTTCAACAATTTTTATAAATTTTTCATAAAATTTATAATTATCATATTCATATTCATAACCAAATTCATCATGTTCTTTTTTATACATCATCGTTTCGAAAAATAATTTCTTGTCTTTAGCATATGTGTTAAAATATGATGAGTCTTGATTATTAATATTTTCACGAATATCTTTTTTTAATATTTCTTTTTTAATTTTTTCCCAAGATTTTGAATCATAATCATTTATCCAACTTCGCAAAAAATTATCAACAATTCTTATGATATTATAAGCTGAATGATATCCACCATAACTATTCCAAATATTTCTTTGTGAACAAACACCAATTTTTGTATTATCAAAAGGTATAATTTCAAATAATGTTCCATAGTGATTATAAGATTCCGCTTCTTTTATCATTGTTGTTCCAATAACGCTTTGGTTATATTTTGGAAAATTTTTCCAAGAATCCATTTCACTCATTAATATAACATGTATATTTTCATTTTCTATCGAAGATCTAATATGACCTTTCGGATTCACATATAAATCATTTTCATATTTGTGTTGAATACCACGATATAATTTAACTTTTTGATTTTTATGATTTTTACAATTTTTTTTATACAATTTATTAAATTCTTCAGTAGTTAATTCATTACCAAAGAAATTAGATTTTTTATAACCTTCATATGTTTTTAAAAATTTCATAATTTTTTTAAAATTATTTTTATATTTGTCAAATGTCCTGTTTTAATATGAACAAAATTTTCTTTTTCTTCTATTATATCTTCTTTATTATATTCAAAATCAAACATGTATAAATCATAATCTTTTTTAGCATCAGTTAATTTGAAATCACTAATTTTCATTAAATATAAATCATCATAATCGTAACCTACAATTAATTTTTCGATATCATTATTTCTTTTATCCAATGGTTGTATATCATCTACTAATCCAAATTTTTGTTTTTCACTTTTCTTATAACCTCTCCAATATAAGGCATAACCATGATTTATTTGTTTAATAGGAAAATTCATTATACTTTCTATCCAACCATCATCTTTTATTATTCTTGTTCCATCTTGAACATATATCTCACCAAATAATTCTTTTATTTTTGGTATATATAATTTGAAAAAATCAGGTAAATTTATATGATAATTTTTACCATATTTAAAATGACCACCATCACTATCAAACCAACCATATTTTTTCATGCTTTCTACTCTTGATTTAATAATTATAAATTTATTAACATATTTATTTAAATTTGGTAATTTACTTGTTTTTATAGTTTCTTCATATTCTTCTAATTTTATTGGTGTTCTTGAACCACCATAACCAATTTCTGTTGAAGAAAATTGAAAAGGAACAACTTTATAATTATTCGTTATTTTATCTCCATCTAATTCTAATTTAAAAATAGAAATTACTGAATCTCCCAAATATCCATTCATGTTTTTGTTTCTGGTAGTTGAAATATCACCAAATTTGTATGATTGTAAACTATTTGTTTTTAATATAAAATCACATTTCTCTAAATCAAATATGTGATATAGATTTCCTCGTTGTTTACCTTCAAATATATTATATGTTTCTAAAAATTTCATAATTTTATTTTGTATGCTGTTATTTCTTTAACTCCTTTAAGTTCGGATACATTTTTACACATAAAATTGTGTGCATCTGTTAATAATCTTTCTGATCTTTTTCTATCATTTATTCTACAATCCTCTTTAAAATCAATAACATCGACATCATAATCATCTAAATCTAAATCTTCTACTTTACCAACATAACCAAATGCAATACCACCTACATCGGATACTTTTGACTCGAGTCTAGCTGCGGAGTTGACCACATTGCCAAATACATCAATCATATTTTTATCTTGTCGTTTAGTATTTTTGATATAAACTTCACCACCACAAATACCAATTCTTAATTGGATTTTTTTATTGTTTACTTTTATTGGATTTTTTTCTAAATCTTTCTGTAATTCTATTGCAAATTCAATAGCATCTTTTATTTTATCAAACGAAATCATAAACGAATCACCAATAGATTTGATGATTTCTCCTTTATATTTATTTGTTAATTTTGAAATTTGTTCTTCATGTTTATCTAAAGCTTTAAACATTTTTCCTTCATCTAAAGACCACATTTCAGAACTTTTTTTGATGTCTGTAAACAATATAGTCTTTTCTACTATGTCTAAACCATATTTTTTACTATTATTTTCGTTGATATGTTCGTTAAATTTTAAAATCATTTCCAAAATATTTTACCTTTTATGTCACAATTTTGTTTTAGCCACTCAATATCATTTTCAGTTAATTTATTGTTAGAACAATAAAAATCACCTTCTACTATTTTTGGACAGCCATCTAAAGAAATTAATTTATTGTTAGAACAATAAAAATCACCTTCTACTATTTTTGGACAGCCATC
>CAZCJR010000005.1:51203-97659 GCA_964499225.1 uncultured Cellvibrionaceae bacterium
TAAAGAAGTTAATTTATTGTTAGAACAAACAAAATCACCTTCTATTTTTTCAGGTGCACCTTGTAACGAAGATAAATTATTGTACCCACAATTAAATTCACCTTCTACTATTTCAGGTGCACCTTCCAAAGAAGTTAAATTATTTGAATAACAATAAAAATAACCTTCTACTATTTTTGGACCACCTTGTAACGAAGTTAAATTATTGTTAGAACAAGAAAAATCACCTTCTACTATTTCTGGTGACCCTTGTAATGTATTTTCAGTCCATCTAACATTATTTTGATTAAAATATTTTTTAAATTCTTTTTCATAATTTATTAATAACCAATCATTTATATCTTTATTTTCACTTAACCAATCAGTTAAATCTTGTTGGTTATCATAGATATCCATGAATTGTTTGGATCTTAGGTGGAGTTGAAATTTAATTTTAGGGTTTAATTTTGAGATAAAAATTAGCAATTCTCTACCAGGTTTATGGTATTGTTTATAGTATGATGAAGTGTTTTCTGTGGCTGTACACCATTCAGTTCCTTTCCCTAAAATGCAGGAATCTTTAAATGTTCTTGGAATATATAAATCATAGTTTATAAAAGAAATGATAAAATTATCGTCTTTTATTTCTGATTTGGATTTTATTTCATTGGAGTCTTTAAATGGTAGGATTTCTTTTGCAAGGTCTGGTAAAGAATCATAATCATTTATATTTTTCCTTTCAAGTTTATTTCTAACAGATTGTTTATCAAATAGATGAAGGTATTCGGTGGCTTTATAAAGGTCTTCTAATTTTAGTTTTTTATTTTTAAATAAATTAACTAACCATTTGGAGTATTTACCCATGTAAAGTTTATCATCTATTAAAGAAGTTGGATCGGCAGATACAATTTTATTAAAATCATTTTTATCAATATTTTTATAATATTTGTTGTAGACAGAAGAAAGCGGTTCTTTATTTACATTTTTTTCTAAGATGAAATTATTATAGTTTTTCATTATTCTTATATATATAAAAAAACAAAAGATAAATAATCATATATAACAAAAATATAAAAGAAAAAACCTATCTTTGTGAAAATGAACAATAAATTTCAAATATTCGGTAGTGTATCATCAGAAGACTATGATGTAATGGTTTTCGTTGATAAAATTCCTAACATTGAGGAATCTAAAATACTATGTCAAAAATTTAACAAAATGTTATATATGCAGTTTATTGATAATGGAATGAAAATAAAAGCATTAAATTGTAATATTGCTGTTATTACAGATGGTGTAATTTCTGATGTTCATAAAGGTACAAAGAGTGAAGTGAATAATTCATTAGTAGTAACATATGATTATCATAAACAATTTCACGAACAACAAATAATTAGAATGGTTGATAGGGATATTGATTCAAAGATTATGAGATGTGCGAGGTTTATATTGATGTATTTAACAAGAAGTGAACACAGATTCATTGTCAAAAACGCATTAAGAAGCAATTTTATAGAAAAAATAAAAACATTAGAAAGTATTGATTTATCTATGGTTACAGATTTAGGAGATAAAGGAATAATGTGGGATGATTTCTTGAAAAAAGTTGCATTTCAATTAAGTCAAAGTATATCATTAATGAATGGTAAAGAATTATATACGAAAGAAGATTTGTCTGAATGTTTTCCGGAATTAGAATGTATGATAATGAGAACTGGTGAGGATTTGATTTCACTAGAAAAATACAAAAACGATTTTATAAGAATGTGTAAATTGAGGTTAAAGACAATGAAATCTTATGATGAGTATAAAGAATAAAAAATAAATTAAATAAATGGTTAAAAAAAATAAACCAAAAATAATACCCACACATAATGGATTAATAAGATTAGAAAATTTTACAATAACAGAAGTATTCGAGTGGATAGAAAATAATCCAAAAAGAATATATTGGGAAACAAGAAACTATAATATTAATACAAGACGAGCAAAAGTATTTCATAAGAAAGGATTAATTTGTGTCAATTGTGGTGTAGAAGGTATGTTCTTTGCCTTAGAAAAAGACAAGGGAGGCGGTATACACTTAGATTTATATGGTTTGATAGATGAAGAAGAAGTATTAATTACAATCGATCATATCGTTCCTAAATCAAAAGGTGGAGTAAATAAAATAATCAATTTTCAAACAATGTGTAAATTGTGTAACGAACAAAAAGCAGACTCAGATGAATAAAATAATAGTAATAATTTTAATGTTTTTGACCATTTCGATATTTGGTCAAACAAAAGTATATAGAGGTTCATCATCATATAGTGGTGATATAATCTGTAATATTAAAGATGGTAAAGTATATAAGAAATCATCATCATATAGTGGTGATGTAATTTGTAATGTTAGAGATGGTAAAATTTATAAAGGTTTATCAAGTTATAGTGGTGATATTGTCTGTAATGTTAAAGATGGTAAAGTATATAAGAAAAATTCATCATATAGTGGTGATATTGTCTGTAATGTTAAAGATGGTAAAATTTATAAAGGGTTATCAAGTTATAGTGGTGATATTGTTGTGAATTTATCAAACAATAAAGTATATAGTAAAAATTCATCTTATTCAGGTGATATTGAGTTCAATATGTCAAATAATGTGACATTTGAAGAATTTATTGCTATATATTATTCAATTAAGTATATTTTTTAGTATATTTGTAAAATATATAAACAAAACATAAAAATGGGAAAAACATATTGCTTGTCAGAATTTGATTTAAATAAACAAAGTCTAAAAAGAAAATTAAAGGATATAACACATCCTTGTTGGAAACTTGGATTAGAAGGTCTTTTAGACAAAAGAGGTTCAAAATACTCGTTGGAAGAAATAATTCATTTAGTTGATGGATTTTATTCTGGTGCTGGTGTTTTAGATAATATTAAGTCAAAACAACCATTGAGTATTTATTATTCTTTACAAAATAAAGAAAAATATGAAAAATTAAAAACACTAATAGAAATAAAAAAAACTGGATCAATAGAAGCTTCACTTAAAAAAGATGTAGAAAAATTAATTCAAAAATCACATGATATGTTTATGGATTTTGAAGATTTATCTCTGGAATATGGTAAATTGTCAGATAAATATGGTGTTACCAGAGAATGTATCGGAGATATACTAACAAAAATAGAAACTGAATGGTTCGAAAAATCATTGTATCAAGAAGAATTAGATAATTTAGAAAATTAAAAAATATGAAAAAATTAAAAATGTATGTTACCATTGCTGGTGTATCTTTAATTAGTATTATAAGTATTATATTGGCATTCTCATTAGATTGTAAACTCTATGGTGTTTATATCGCAATATTTGATGTATTATCTATTTTTCTATTTATTTTTCTTGCTAGGTTTATTATAAATTTTTATTTTAAAAAAATTGAACAATCACAAAAATTTAAAAACTTTTTAATTGAAAAATGTAAAAAATCTGAAAAAACTAATATAACAGGAAACCATTGTAAAACATTAAAAGAAAGTATTTACAAAAAATAAAATAAAATAAAATATGATATTATTGATATTAGGTTGTATAGTATTTACTATTTTTTGTGTTGTATTAGGTTATTTATTAGCCATGTATTTATACAAACCAAAAGAATTATTGGAAGAAATAAAAGAATTATTATATCAAATAGAGGAATACGATACTATGAATAAAGATTTAAATACTGGAATTGAAAAAATGGACGAAACTATGAAATCAAATACTAATTGGTATATGGCTCAATTGAATAATCTTGGTATGTATCTGAAAGATAAATATCAAGATAATTATGTTTTTGATCAATTAAAACAAGTACCAGGATTTGAAGAAAAACCAAAAATTATATATGACATTGATGTTATTTTAGATAAAGCTTCGAAATTTGGGTTAGATTCACTTACTGAAGAAGAAAAAAATTACCTTAGAAAACAGAAATGATAAGAGTAAAAATCATAGGTGATGGTGGTAATGGTTCTTGGTATAGAACTAAGATTGGTGTATGGTTTGATGTAAAAGAATCACCATATAGTGTAAATTGTTATACTCTTATGAAAACTAAGAATAATTTGTCAAATATGTTAGATATTCAAAAGTCAGTTAGCACAAATTATTATTCTAATTTATCAGATTTAATAGGTCATATTATTATGAAAGATGATAGTCTTACAGAAAAAGAATTAAGAAAATTAAAATTAGAAAGGATAGTAAAATTATGAAAAGTTCAATATTTTTAAAAATATTAGATGATATAAATGAAGATACTGGATTCGATTCTGGTAAATACATTTTCTGTGATATATTTCCACATCTCAAAGAATACCAAATAGAAAATCTGTGGAGTAAATTTTCTTCAACATGGGATATTATTAAGTTTTATAAAACATTGGATTCAAAAAACAAAAAATCATTTGAAGATTTTGTTGATAATATAATAATTGGAGAATTAAGAAAAGAAAAATTAAAAAGAATAATATTAAAATAATTTTTTGTATCTTTACAAAAAAATATATATGAAATACGCAACATTAGGAGTAAGATATGATGAAGAAACACACGATTGGATTATAGTCGTTGAGAGTCGACCAAATAAGATACAAAGATTATTTGGTATGAAACCAGAGAGAACTAAATATCTCGGTGATTGTACTGTATGGCACAAAAAATCAGGTGAACGAGCGAGTACATTCAAAGAAGAAATGTTAAACAGAATTTGGCATAGAGCCAAATATGAAGATAAATGGTAATTATGAAAACATCAGAAATATATAGACAAGAAACTGGATTAGAGCCTTATAAATTTATTAATTATCAAGATACTGATATTGATGGTGTTGTCGATTTTGTTAATATGAATATTCCTACAACAGAATATCTTGAATGGTTAGAAAAAAATCTAGAAGAAACATATGAACCATCAATTCTTAAATGGATTAAAGTAATGTTTTCACATGCTGAAAAGAAAAGATGGTTTGAAACATATTGGTCATTTGATATTCACGGTACAATTTCTAAACCAGATTATCGTAGAGATGTAAAAAGTATAGATTATTATCCATATGCTAAAGAAACTTTACAACTATTATCAGAAAGAGAAGATATTATAATGATTATAAATACTTCATCTTATCCTGACGAACTTAGTATTTATCAATCAGAATTTAAAGAAGATAACATCAATTTTAATTATGTTGGTGAAAATCCTGAAGTTCAAGGTGAAAAAGGTTCTTTTGGTTACTATAAAAATAAATTCTATTTCAACGTTGAATGTGAAGACAAATCTGGATTCGATCCAAACAGAGATTGGAAATTCCTATATGAATATTTTACATCAACTGAATACAGACCAGATCCTAAATGGTCAATGAAATATAAAGAAGATTACCACAACAAATGAAAGAAATAAAAAAATTAAAAGATAAATTTTGGATGTTTAATTTTGAAGATATTGATATACCAAAAGTACCTAATGAAGTCATACATATATTAGATTTAACATTTCATTCTATGAAAATGAGAATATCTAAATATGATGATAAATATCATATAATGACAACTTTTAAAATTAATATTGATGTTGAAAAAACAATAGTAGAATATAAAAAAATTGTTGATGGTATATTAGAAACTACTATTTTTGAAAAATTAGAAAGATTGAATCTTTTAAAATTATATCAAAGAACAAAAAAATTAAATAGACTTTAAAAAATTTAAATATTTTTTCTTATATTTGTAAATTAAAATTTAAAAACTTATGGATTACTTAGAAAAATTAAAAAGATTAAAAAAAACAAAAAACTCTATATACAAGAAATAAAAAATAATTTCAAAAAAGAGATTAAATCATATAGAGATTATCTAAATAGTACAGAAATTGTTTTGATGACAGTATGTGATGATTGTCCAATAAAAGTACGACGACAAAAAAACGATTAAGAATTTGCTATTTTCTCGTAAAATAGAACTACTTGTTCACCTTATGTTGAATTGAGTTAGTAAAACGACAAACCTTAGATGTTTGTCGTTTTTCGTTTATAAACTTTTTCGTTAAATATTCATATAATGAAAAATAATCCTTATATTTGTAAAATGTTAAAAATACAATACATATCAGACCTTCATTTAGAAAGAGATTCAAATGATGCCTATTGGTTAGAACACAGAATAAAACCAATGGCTGATATTCTTGTGCTTGCTGGTGACATCACTAAACTAACAAAAATTGGTTTAAGTCATCCATTTTTTGATAGAGTTTCAGAAGACTTTGAACAAGTTTTCATGATCGCAGGGAATCACGAATACTACGATATAACAGATCTTAGTCTTATACAAAAAGAAAGTTTAGACATTGATATTAGACATAATGTTAAATTATATAATAACAAATCAATCAAATATAAAGGTGTTAATTTTATTTTCACTACATTATGGTCACATATTGAACCATATAATATTGGTGCTGTTATTTCTGGTGTTGCATGTTTTAAACATATAAAATATGGTAAAAATTTCATAACTGCACATCAATGGAATGAATTACATTCAATGTCTAAATACTTTTTAGTAAATGCACTTGCAGATATCACTGAAGGAAAAACAGTTGTTGTAACACATCACGTACCAACACAATTATGTATTTCATCAGAACACAAAAATTCATCAATAAACAATGCTTTTTGTGTAGAAATGTTTGATACTATTTATGATAGTAACATAAATTTTTGGATTTATGGTCATTCTCATAGAAATATTGATACTGAAATAAATGGTACACAAGTAGTTACAAATCAATTTGGTTATGTTGATATGGAAAATAATGAACATGAGAACAAAATAATAGAATTATAAATTAAATAAACGTATCGTGAAAACAAGGTATCCAAACATTAACAAAGAAGAAATATGCAGAATAACACATGAAGAATTAAATAAGATGAGTATATCTTTTCTTGAATTACTTATTAAAGATTATAAAGAAATGATTCAGTATATGTTTAAGAATAGAAAAGATTTTGATTGTTCTGAAGAAAATTTTGAGTGGTTTAAAAGTTATATACGAGAACAAAAAAATAATGCAGAATTGCATCATAAGAATATTGTACAAGAACAAAATAATATAAGAAGTGGACTTAATCCAACATTTTGCTATAAGCTTTAATTGTATCACAAAATATTGAATAAAAAAACACCAACTTAAAGTTGGTGTTTTTTTTATTCAATATTTTTTCTTATCTTTGTTTTATATGTAAAATTTAGTATTGAAGAATTTAATAAAGCCTACGATTTATATAATTTTAATCTAAGGCAAAATAAACTAAAAAGACTTGTGAAATGATAAAATTAATTATATTATTAACTAAATTGTCTATTATTAAATGGAAAAAAAGAATATTTATAGAAAGTCTCCTATTTGATGGTGATATTAAATATAAAACTGAAATATTTGGTGTTGATTTTTTAATTATAAAAACATCTTTAATATTTCCACAATCTTGTTATTTAGGATTATATAAAAATGATAAATTATTAAAAAGATATGATGATAGTATATTCAATCGGTCAGTATATGATTTATATAATATTTTAGAAAAAATGGAAACAGAACATTGGATACCACAATATGTATTAGATAATAAAAAATTGTGGAAAAATGATGATAAGACAAAAAACATTATTAGAGAAATTAAATTAAAAAGAATTGTAAAATGAAATTAGAAATTGTAGATATTGAATTTCCAAGTGAAAGTTTTTCTTGGGGTAATGGTAGATATATTATCATAGGTAAACATCAAAAAGGTACTATAGAAATATGTAGATTTAGAGATGGTAAACCAGAATTATATGATGATGGTTCATATTCTATTAGTGTAACTGGTAAAAACAATCCAGGTATAACCAGGACAGGTATGTTTTATTATGGTGATAGATCAAAAAAATTAGAAAGAATTTTAAATATAAAGTCATGAAAAGTTACGAATGTTATTATGCTATGTATTATCATCATAGAGGTGTCAAATCAAGTTTAAGAGGTGAGAATATAATTGAAGCTTTAAAAAAATCGAATAAAAATGCAATAGTTGTAAAAGTTATTGATGAAGATGGAACCGAATATACTGTTAGAGAACATGATGATGTTTCTCCTGATAATTATTATGATCAATATTGGGTAGATAAAGATGATAATATACTTTTTGATGAAAGAGAAGAAAAGTGGAATTGGTCAGAGAGAATAAAAACAGAAAAAAGAATAGAAGACGCTAAAAATAATCCACCTATTGGTAAAGATTTAAAATTAAGAATATTAGCACATGACGGTAAACTATTATTTGTACCTAATAAACCATATGAAAATATTGGTAAAGGTTGGTTTCCAGTGAATGATACAGGTATTATTGGATCGTGTATTTATGATTCCGAAAAGAATGTAGGAATTTCTACAGAAGCTTTAGAATTAATGAAAAAAATACCAAGAGGAAATGATGGTATTGGTGATATAGATTGGTTTCAATCAGGATATGATAAAACTTATGTGTTTTCTTGGTTATGTGCCTTATATAGAGTTATGGACCCAAAAGATTGTGTTTCGGCAAGAGGATTTTATACACATGATCACATTGTTATTAAAAATGATGTAACTGATGAAATGAAAGAAGGTATGTATAAATATGATGGATATAGATGGAGAGATACATCTTGTGTAACAGAAAAAGATTTAAAAAGATATAAACTAAAACAAAAACTAAAAAGAATTGTCGAATGATAGAAAGTAAAATGATGTGTCCAGTATGTAGGACAAAATTACAGTCAACTGATACAATGATTATTACTGATGTATGTGATCACCAAAGTCGAAGTAATAAATGGGTATGTGTTAATGTAGATTGTTTATGTTCACAAAAGAATGCTTGTTGGGATGATGATGGTGAATATTATAGAGGTGACATGAATGATACAAAAGTATTTCCAGATGATAGATATGCTGCATTAAATTCATTTGCTAAGAAGATGGAAATAGAAGTATATGGTAAAGGTTTAAAAAGTAAAATATATTTATCTCCTTGGTTTACACTTCTATTTTTAAAACCTATGATAGAATTTAACTATAAAGGTGATGAAATGGGAAATGTTCTTGGTAGAACATGGAAATTAAAATTTTTATATAAAGACGGTAAATTCGATATTTCTTGGATAAAAAATACAAATGGTTATAATACTTATTATACATCAGGATTAACAATGTTAAAGTTTGTGTTAAGTAAATTTCATATAAAATTAAAAAAATATAAAAAAAATAAAACAAGATTTACTAAAAATGATTTATATGATGAATTTGAAGATAACCTTTGGAATAATAATTGGTATGATAACGTATATAAATGGTATTTAAAAACTTTTTATAAAAATTTGAATAAAACATTAAGTGATTATATGAATTTTGAAACACTTATAAAAAATCAAAGTGATATTAATTTTGAATTTGGTAGAATACTTGAACAAAATATACCTTCTGATGTGAATCTTTTAGATATATTGTTGAGTATGAAAAAGAAAGGTGAATACGTTGATAAAAAGATCAGAGAACGTAAATTAGAAAGAATATTAAAATGAATAAAGAAGAATTAAAAAATTGGTTTTGGAATAAAGTTAATAATTGCTACAAAGTCGAACATGTTGACTATCCTAATATAATTTATTATTTTTATGATGAACAATTTATTAGACAAAAAAAATTAAATAGAATTGTTGGAGAAGAAATTATTTATCCAACCGAAGTAGTTGGTAAATGTTTATTTGAACATGATATAAAAAATGGATATTTATGTTGTGACTATGATGAAATTTGGACATTTTTAGAAACTAATTTTTCACCTAATTATACTGAAATTCAATCATTTATAAAGAAAATAATAAAGAAACATGATAAATTAAGTATATACTCAATTAGTTCAGGAAACTCAGTTTACTTCGATGATTTAGAGTTAATTATTAGAGAACAATTAAAAAAATTAAAAAATAAATATTATATTTGTAAAAATGGATAAAAAAGTAGCAAGAGCCGGAAAATACATGTCATTATTACTAAGACATACACCAGAGAAAGAACATCTGGATATGGATAGATATGGTTGGGTTCCAGTAAAACAATTAATAAGTAGATTAGATATTACAATGTCTGATTTAGAAGAAATTGTTGAAGAAAACAACAAACAACGATTCTCTTTTTCTGAAGATAAATCAAAAATTCGTGCAAATCAAGGTCATTCAGTTGATATTGATTTACAATTAATCGAACAAAAACCACAAAAAATATTATTTCACGGTACTGCGACTAAATATTTAACATCTATTTATAAAGATGGTTTAATTAAAGGCAACAGACAACACGTACATTTATCAGATAATGAAGAAACTGCCACACAAGTTGGTAGTCGTCACGGTAATGTATATATTTTACTTGTAGCCGCTGAAAAAATGTATGATGATGGTTATAAATTTTATAAATCAGATAACGGGGTTTGGCTGACCGATTTTGTGCCAAGAGAATATATAATGAATTAAAATTATGAATGAAATAATTACACCAACATTACTCATATTGTTAATATCTGCTATGTTTGCAGGTATAGCTTTTTTGTTGATTAAATCAAATGAAAAGAGAGTAAAAAAAATGACTTTGAATAAAGGTGATGAAGTAGTAATTTTTAACAAAATAGGCACTGTTATAGAAGATGGTGATAAAGTTAAAATTGAAATAATTGTACCCAGACACATGGTATCAAAAATTAAAAAATCAAAAAAATTAAGTATTAAAAGTTAAAATCTTAATGGAAAAGAAAGTAAGAACGGAATGTTGCAACAAGTATAAAAAACATAAACGATATTGTAAAAATTGCCCAAAAATTATGAAACAAAAAATATATCACATATTAAATAATCAAACCAAACAAGTTATGATATCCAGTACAGATATAGATAAGTTGGAAAAAATATATGTGACTGAATGGAATGATGGTGAATATGATTTCATTTACTCTTATGATGGAGAACTAATTAGAAATAAAGTTGAAGTTAAACTTGATTCAGACACAGAAAGTATGTTTGATGATTTTAAACAAAATATGATTAACGCCAGAAGAACTTTATTTCCTAATAAAACCATCGAGGAAGTTTATGAAATATTAAAAAAAATTAAATGAAAAGAAATGAAACAACCATCTGAAGAAGAATTAAAAAATTATTACGATAAATTACTTGAAAAATTTAAAAAAGATCCACAATACGAATTAAAGCAAGAATTTGGTCGTATGTTGATGAAACATATTGATGATTTCACAACAGAAGAATTAACAAGATATAACGAATTAAAAGAATTATTGAAATATTAGGTATAATCAAATAATTTCCTTATATTTGTATTTCAATTAAAAATCTAAAACATGGAAAAATATAAAGAATTAGTCGAAAAATCAAAGGTAGAAAAATTAGAAGTTTATAAAAATTTTCAAAGAAAATGTACATCTGATTTATCAAAATTAAAAATACCTAAAAAATTCAGAATTGATATACTTGATCCGGAATCAGAAGATAACGCATTCAATTATAATAGGGGATTTTTCACAACTGCTCGCATTTTTTACAAAAATGAAATAGTTGGTCTTGTTTCTCCTGATTTTAGTCAAGGACTTTCTAATATTAAAATAGAGTCGTTACATCTTCAAGTATATGGTATTTTTAATAATTTCTTAGATAGTTTTAATTATATTAATGAAATTAATAATGTTGACCGATTATCAAGAAATAAAGATATAAATACACTTCAGGAATCATTAGATTTCTTAGAAATACTTAGAATAACAATGAGTGACAATATTAAAGAATTTTTAAAATGAAATTAAGAGAATGGTTAGAAAATAAAGATTTGTCTGAAAAAGAACAAAAAAGAGTATCTAAGATGTTGGATATTGACATTTTAAAAGAATTTTTTCTTGGTGATGAAAAAAATTGGATTTCATGGCAAGAATTCGGAACACATAAAAATGTAATGAACTGGGTTATTTTAGAATCTGGTTATTGTGTTGGATTCAATGAGAGTCCATCAAGAGGATTTTCATTTCCTGTTAAAAAATCACCAAACTGGATTTGGCTTCAATATATAAAATAAAATGGATAAAAGAGACCTACTACGTATTATAAGAAGATCACAGACATTTATTTCTATAACATTGTTTTGTGTAGCATTTTTATTTTGTTGGCATGTTACAGATTTTAAAATAACAGAAATACAATTATCAAAATGGGGAGAAAGTGGAATAACAGCTAATATTTGGAATTCAATTATGTGTTTGTTATCTATTTCTATATTTATAAATTCTATTCTTTATATTAAAAACAATAATAGATTAAGTTGGGTAAAGACATCATATCTTATGTTTGGATTTGTTTCTATATGTTTATTTTTAGTTGGTGCATTTAATGTTAATTATTTGCAGATACATAATTTAGCTGCATATTTATATTTTTTCTGTTATCCGTTTGCAATATTTGCATTTACCCACTTGAATAGAAAAACATTACAATATAGAGATTGGATGATAAACTTAGGTATATCAATGACAATGATTTTTTTACCATTGATATTTATTTATATGTTTGAAGGTAAGGCTATTGCTGAAATTGTACACACATCAATCGTTATTTTGTGGAACATTAAAATAGCTACGGAGGATTAATATGGGGAAAATATATGAATTTAGAATGAGTGATTGGGATAATGATTCAATTACCAAGATGATAAATGATACAAACTATTCTGATGCAGAATTTAAAGATATTTGTGCCAATTTGTATATCGAAGAATCATTTAAATCAATTGAAAATTTTAAAAAAACAAATAACTGGATTGATGAAGATATCATACACGGTAGAATAAATTATTATAAAAAAGCAACTGCTTTATATGATAGTGTGTGTACAAGATTGTTTGATGAATATGGATTTAAAGAATTGGAAATTTATTCATCATTTTTCATAGATAGTGATGAATCATTTGACACCGAACCAGAAAATTTGAATGATTATGATTTTGATATAGATTTAATAAGGAAAAAATATAAAAATAAACTAAGAGAAAACAAATTAAAAAAAATAATAAAATAAAAAATTATGATAACAATAATTACAACATTACTAATGACTATATCAATAATTGCTTCACTTGTATATATAATTTATATATTATCTGTTGAATCTGATAGAATTAAAAAAACAAAAAAATTAAAAATTATAGCTTTATCAATATCGGCATTATGTTTCATTATATTTTTACTGAAATTATTTAATGGTGATACATCAAATTCATTACTATGGTTATTTAATACATGGGTATGGTTATTTAATTATTATTTGAATATGAGATCTTTGAAATTTTTACAGAGTACAACTGCATATACATTTACATCAAATAGTCAATATCAAGACTATGCACAAACTCCGGAAAAATGGCAATGGTTAATTGAACAAAAGAAAAATAACAATTTCAATAGAATGGAAAAAATAGAAAAGAAATCAAATATTTGGACTAAATTTGTTGATTGGCTAAAAAAAATAAAATGAATAATTGTAAGAATTGTGATTTATTTGAAAGTGGAACTTGTAATAAAGATTACACTATAGAAAATAGATATTGTAAGAACTTTACTTCTAAAATTGAGGTGAAGTTATCAAGAAAGGGAGAAATAGTCAGTTTCTTCGCAGGAATGATTTTTATGATGGTTTTTGGTATAATAGACAATACTTTTCTTATTGTTGGTATGGATATTAATCCATTTCTTCAACCACAAGAAAATCCAATATTATCTGGTATGATTGGTAATACATTCTCAGATGTCATTGGAGCTATTGTTGGATTATTTGTGAGTATATTATTTAAGAAGTTATTTTCTGTTAAACCAAGTTCTCACTTATTGATTGAGATTTTAGGTGTTTCTGTTGGTTGTATTATACCAATTATTTGTTATATTTTATATATTTAATGAAAAATTTTAAAGATTTTGATGAAAATGATGATTTGTGTTTTACATTCAAAGTTGATTATTGGTGTGATTTAGATGAACGGATTAAAAATGAACAGGTAAAAATTGAAGCTGTACTAAAAAGACAAAAAAGAAGAGAAAAATTAGAAAGAATTTTTAAAAAAGTATTATGATTTTAGAAGTAGGAAAATTAGGAATAAGTAACATACGTAAAACTAATTCTAATCGTGTTATATCAAAAATAATCATCAATAAAAATCTAAATATTGGTGTTTTTACATTAAATCGTTCATCTATAGAATTTGATGAATATTATATGTTTTGTGATACAGATTCGGATGCTGAAAATTTATTTGAAATAATAAATAATCATTACGATGGAACAAGACAAGAAAAATTAGAAAGAATTTTAAAAGATAATGAATAAAGAAGAATTAAAAAAATGGTTTTGGAATAAATTCAATTCTTGTTATAAGGTAAAACATAGTGATTATCCGGAAAGCATTTATTATTTTTATGATGAACAATTTATAAGACAAAAAAAATTAAGTAGAATTGTTGGTGGTCAAGAATTGGAATATCCTTCAGAAGTAAAAGGTATTTGCCTATTTGAACAGGATTCAAAAAATGGTTGTTTATATTGTAAATACAATGAGATTTGGTCATTTTTTGAAACCAATTTTTCACCTAACTATAGTGAAATTCAATCATTTATAAAAAACCTCTTGGAGGAACACGACAAATTAAGTGTCTCCATACCTGATACATTAACAAGTGTAAATGGTTGTGACTTGGAGGAACACGACAAATTAAGTGTCTCCATACCATATAATGGGCTAATTTATTTCAGTGTAAACTTGGAGGAACACGACAAATTAAGTGTCTCCATACCGCAACTCCACCCATATCACTTTTGTGACTTGGTGGAACACGACAAATTAAGTGTCTCCATACCTACGGTTAAAGTAATGGTAACAACCTTGAAGGAACTGGAGGAACATGACAAATTAAGTATTACTATACCAACTATTACGATGGAAAAATTATGATCGACGTTACTATAAATATACTAAAATTGTTAGAATATAATAAATTAAGTGGGTATAACTCAAATATATTATATTATACTGTTGCGATATCTTGTGCAGGTAAATCTACATTTTGTAATCAATATTCAGATAAAATACAAATAGTTTCATTAGATAAAATAAGAGAAGAAAATCCAAATACATCTTCTGTGCCTATTGCATTAGAACAAATAAAAGAATTGTTGAAAAAAGGTGATGTATTATTTGATGCAAATAATTCAAAATTAGAACATAGAGAATTATTAAAAAGTATGTTTCCAAATAGTGTAGCTATCAAATTAACATTTGATTTAAATATATCATTGGAAAAATTAGAACGACATCATGAAAGAAATGAAAAAATGTATTTAACAAAAGAAATTATTGAAAGACAATATACAGAATATTTAAATGATATTGATAATTTATCATATATAGAAATAAAAGATTTTGAAAAATGTATCCAGGAATAAGCGAAAAAATAAATAGAGAATTGAAATTGAACAGAATTGTTGGTGAAGATTCTAATATAGTTGTTAAAAATTATCATTTTTTAACATCTTTTGATAGTATTAAAATTAAAGAATTTGAACAATATGTGATAATGAGAGTTCAATCGTACTTAGAAGAAAATATAAAACCTATTAAAATTTATGATTATAATGATATTTTAGATCTTAAATATAAGTCACCGGTTACATTTGTTTCTGATGTGATTGTAACATCTGAAATAGAATGTGAGTCTGAATTTGAATTTAAGTGTTTTACTCCTTCAAATATGTTGATGGATAATAACTATTTATATGACATTGGAACTTTTAGAAATGCAAATATTTGTGTAAATTCTTTTATAAAATTTGGAAGCAATAAGGTTATGATTATCAAAAAACCTTTTTATTATTACTCAAATTGTGTAATTGATACTGAACCTAATTTTGGGTCTTTGTTTTATAAATATCGAGTAAATTATAACTTATATTTTGAGAAAAATTTGGAAGATTTTGTTGATATTTATCAATTAGAAAAAATATATGGTGTATGATAATTAAAAATATGAAATATGGTCAAGTTAATATAACACATAATAATATAGGTTATTTTAGGTATATGGTATATGATAGAATTTGTTATATATCATCTGTATTATCACCTGGTGATGTACAAGTAACATTATCTGATAGTGAAATAGAAAAATTATATCAATTAGAATTAAGGAAATTAAAATTGAAAAGATTGATATGAAAAAATTAGAGAATATAAGAAAAATTATTTAAGAAAATTAAAATTAGAAAATATATTGAAATAAAGTCTTATATTTGTAATAAAAAAATTAAAGATATGAAATACGAAGTTTTTGAAAATATTTTGATGAATATCATCAAAACAAATGAAACAGATAGAAAGTTTTATGATTTGGGATTAGATATGACTAATGTTGTAGATGAATATAATAAAATCATATCTACATTATTGTCTGCACATTATTCTGATGAAGGTTCAGAATGGATTGATTGGTTCCTTTATGAAAGAGAATCCATGAGTGGTGAAATTTTAACTGCAACAGACAAAGATGGTAATAACATTTGTTATGACATGAAATCTTTATGGGAATATGTTGAAAAAATCAGATTATCTAAAGATTTTGTTGAATATGAATTAAAAATTCCTATGAGTGATGAAGAAAAAATGAAAATGTTAGAACAACTATTTACAAAGTAATATGAAAAAATTTAGAATACCAAGAAAAATAAAGAAAAAACTATCCGGTATATATTTTTATCCAAAAGATGAAAAAAATTGCAAACAATTAGCATCTCCAAAAACATGTCAAGAAGATTATACTGCACATAAACAAAATATAGTAGGTAAATGTTTCAGTAG
Organism: uncultured Cellvibrionaceae bacterium; assembly: GCA_964499225.1. Lineage (GTDB taxonomy): Bacteria > Pseudomonadota > Gammaproteobacteria > Pseudomonadales > Cellvibrionaceae > Cellvibrio. The sequence continues at coordinate 68,196 of CAZCJR010000005.1, forward strand.
GACTAAATCCGAAGCAAAAGAAGCTTCTTTGCAATGGGAAATTGATTATCATACACCAATTGAAATGTCTGATATTGAATTGAAATTGGCTATTGATGATATTTTTGCAGAAGAATTTAGAGAACAAGCTTTTAATATTTTTAGTAGATCAAAAAATCATATGGTTGCAAAAAAAGATTATTATACTTTTGTAAATGCTTATAATATGACAAAAAATGGTAATGATAAATCTATAATTTGTTGTATGTCATTAGATTCTGCTGAAAATGATTTACAAAAATCTTATTGAAAAATGAATAAAGAAGAATTAAAAAATTGGTTTTTGAATAAATTTAATTCCTGTTACAAGGTAAATCATAGTGATTACCCTGATAATATATTTTATTTTTATGATGAACAATTTATTAGACAAAAGAAATTATCAAGAATTGTTGGAGAAAGTATAGAATATCCGACTAATGTTGTTGGTAAATGTTTATTTCGACAAGATTTAAAAAATGAATATTTATTTTGTAATTATGATAAAATTTGGTCATTTTTTGAAGCCAATTTATCAACTGGATATAATGATATACAGTCGTTTATAAAAGAAATATTAGAAGAACACTACAAATTGAGTGCATCAAATAAAGATAGTTTACAAAAATATCTATTATACTTAGAAGAACACTATAAATTAAGTACCTCCATACCTAAAGTTGGTGAAACAGTCTACAAAGACATCTTGTTGGAACACAACAAATTAAGTGTCTCCAACAAATTAAGTGTCTCCATACCAACGACTTATGGTTATGAAAATGATTTACAAAAATCTTATTGAAAATGACTAAAGAAGAATTAAAAAATTGGTTTTGGAATAAATTTAATGGTTGCTATAAAGTTAATCACATTGATAAACCAAATATCTATTATTTTTATGACGAACAATTTTTAAGACAAAAGAAACTTTCAAGGATTATTGGTGGTCAAGAAATAGAATATCCTTCAGAAGTGAGAGGTATTTGTCTTTTTGAACAGGACTCAAAAAATCAATATTTATGGTGTGATAATGATGAAATTTGGTCATTTTTTGAAACCAATTTTTCACCTAATTATAGTGATATTCAATCATTTATAAAAGAACTATTGGAGGAACATAACAAATTGGAGGAACATAACAAATTAAGTGTCACCATACCAAATGTTATTTCATTAAATTACTATATGGACTTGGATGAACATAACAAATTAAGTGTCACTTGGAGGAACATGACAAAATTAAGTGTTTACAGCCCACAAAATAAGTACAACCAAAATAAGTTCATCTATAATATAAAATATGACAAATTAACGCCACAATCCAGACAGAAAAGTAGTTACAAAAATAATATTAAATGACTAAAGAAGAATTAAAAAATTGGGTTTTATATAAATATAACAATTGTTATAAGGCAAAAAATCATACCCAAAGCACCTTTTATTTTTATGACGAACAATTTATTAGACAAAAGAAATTAAGTAGAATTGTTGGTAAAGAAATTGTTTATCCTTCAGAAGTGAAAGGTATTTGTTTATTTGAATATGATCCTAATTATGAAACATTATATTGTAATAAAAAAGAAATTTGGAATTTTTTAGAAAAATATATACAATCACGATATGTTTATAATTCAACACCAGATTTTGTAAGATATGAATATGAAAATATACAATCATTTATAAGAGATTCTATTACACATATATCAACAGGAAAAAAGAAATTAATAAACATTGAAAGTCTTACCTTCGATGATAGTTATAATTATAATAATTTCCGTGTATTATGACTACAGAAGAATTAAAAATATGGGTATTAAATAAATTAAATGGTTGCTACAAGGTAAAACATAGTGATTATCCTGAAAGCACCTATTATTTTTATGATGAACAATTTCAAAGACAGAAAAAATTAAGTAGAATAGTTGGTGAAGAACTTGTTTATCCAATAGAATTGATAGGTAGATGTTTATTTGAACATTGTAAAAAATCAAATATATTCTTTTTTGATAGTGAAATTTGGTTAGTCATAGATACAAATTTACCATCTACATATTTATCCTATTTATCTAATAAATCAGTAAAAATTCAATTATTTATAAAAGAAATATTAAATGATATAGATATATATGAAGATACAATGTTTTTAAAAACTAACAATCTTGATAATAAACGCTTTAATGATGAAAAAATACGTATCATATTATGACTAAAGAAGAATTAAAGAAATGGTTTTTGAATAAATTTAACAATTGTTATAAAGTTAAACATTGTGATTACCCTAAAAGAATTTATTATTTTTATGATGAACAATTTATTAGACAAAAGAAATTAAGTAGAATTGTTGGAGAAGAAATTATTTATCCAACTGAAGTAAAAGGTATTTGTTTATTTGAACATGATATGTTAAATGAATTTTTCTTTTGTGATGATTATATTTGGTCATTTTTTAAAACAAATTCAACTTTTTCATCACCAAAGAATAACGAAATACAATCAACTATAACAGAACTATTAATAGATCTCAACGTAAATTATACAACAATGGTGTGTCAATCCTTAACAGTAGATGGTAAAATAAGCATACCAAAAGGAGACGATTTTGAAAAAATTATTGAAAAATTAAGTATAATATGAAAAATGAAATAATAAAAATATCGAATAATATTGAGGAATTAATGACTGAATTAAATGAAAAAATGGAAAAATATATTTTTATTGAATTTAAGGAGGTTATTGAACTGTTGGAAAGTATAGGATTCGAGCGTCGAAAAACAATGTTGAATATTTCTTATTTTAAAAAGATTGATGGTAGATATTATAATTTAGATATATATTACGATGATAATAATATTGTATTAATGCCATTTCATATTACGATGAGTGTTTATAAATCAGTAAATACTCTTGAATGTTTTGTTTATAAGCCAACTATTCATGATGATTTATGTGAAACTAAAGATGAATTAAAGAGAAACATATTAGACGAATACAATATTTTCTTCCGAGAACACAAATTGAAAAAAATTATTTAATTTTTATATGTTTAATGTAAATATCAAATAATAAATCTTTCACATTAATTATTTTTTTATTTGATTTATTTTCATTTATAAGATTAAAAACATCATCTAAAACCTTATAAGATTCATCAAGATATTCTTTCGATTTATTTTCAAAATAAATTTTCCAATTTTTAAAAAATAATTCAACATCTTCTATATTATAACATTTGTCTACACCAAAAAATTTAATAAATTCATTAACTTTATCTAAAATATCTGGTATTTTTAATAAATCACGATAATCAAAATTATTTAATTTAGTAAATGAGTCATATATCGAAGACTCTTGATATAATTTTATTAATTCTTCTTTTGAACAATGACAATCAATAAACATTTCCCATATCATAGTGTTTCTTGCAATTAATTCATGTTCCAATGATAAATAAACTAAAAAAAGAAAATATTTAAAATCATTATTATTTTCCAATGTCGATAAATTACCATAATAATAAGATTTAACAAATGAATCCATATCTGATTCTTCATTAATTGTATAAATATCATAAATATGTCTTATTTCATGAGAAATCACAGATATTAATTTATTCATATTCATATTAATATCATCTATTCTAATTGGTATGTCTATTATGTGTTTATTTTCTAATAAATCATTTATATTAATATTTGAGTAATATATTATATCTTTTTTATGATATGGTTGACCACTTTTTAATGGATTGAAATCAACATCAATATTTATTATTGTGTCACAAAAATTTAAATCATTTAAATCAATAGATTTTTTAAATGAGTTTGATCTATCACCAATTATAAGTTTTATTTCTGAAAATAATTTTTTCAATTCTTCTGGAATTGTTTTATTGAAATCCTCATAAGTTTTTAAATAAGGCAACCATAATTTTCTATTAATATTTTTTCTATAATACATATTCTTATATATTAATAAAATTTGACCGTAGGATTAAAATAATAATTATAGAAAAATTTGTGTATCTTTGTTTGTAAGAAATAATTAAAATACATTAAAACTATAATTAAAAAACTAAATATAAACTAATATACTAACTAAAATGAAAAACTTGAATAAAATGATACCAACAAAAGAAGAATATGAAAATGCTTTAGAAATAGTAATATCATACAGAGATGAAGAAAATAGACTTGAAGAAATTCGCCTTAAAGAATTTAAAATAGAATTAACAGAATACTTTTTAAATAATGATATTTTAAACATTTATGAATATAATATAGAAAAAAATTATTTTAATAGTTATTACATTCATCCTAAACGACCATATTTCGATGAATGTTATGGTGGTGAACTAAATGAAGGTATAGAAAAATTGTGTGAAAAACACAATATTAAAGCCTCAATTTATTCAGGATATTACGGAAAATAATAAATTCAACAAAAATTTAATAAATGGAAGAAAGTAAAAACTTGGATAATAGTAATGAAAAATTACATATATCTGATAAGAATTGTGTTTTTAGATTTAGTGAACTATTCGATGGACATCTATATGTTGATGATTTGGTTGAAAAGGTATATGGTGTTCCATATATTGAAATAAAAGCAAAAAATGAATCAGAAGCAATAAACAAATTTAAAAAAAGACACGTAATATTTAAGAGTTGGAAAATCGAAAAACATTGTTTATGATAAAATATGGTAGATAAATATGGAATTCAATAAAAATTGGACAAAAAAAGACAATGATGAATTAAGAAATCTTATAAAAGAAGGTAAAAATCCTGATTTTATAAGAAATTATTTTAGTAATGATAAATTATTTTATCATCCAAATAAAAAATATTATCATTCAAATAACGGTGGTAAAATGATAACATTTAAAAGAAAAATTGAAGATTTTACTGGATTTATAAATGAAATAAAATACACTGAATTAAAAACAGATTTTCAAACAGATTTTGAAAAATCCAAACAATTTGAAGATGAATTCAATTATTTTTATAAATTCCAAACAAATTCTGGTAATAGATATGTTGTAGATTTTATTTATTTGAAAGATACTATTGGACCATATTCAAATCAAGATTTATATAATTTATCATTTACATTAGAAACAAATAGAAACTTATCAAATTATCAAGATTATGAAAAACAAACAATGTTGAATGAAAGTCATGAAATAATTAAAAGATTAATTTTCATATTTAAAGATTTTAATATTAAATTTGGAAATAATTGTGTATATTTATTGGGTGAAACTGAAGATAAAAGAAAAATAAATTGGTATACTCAATTAATTAATGATAGTTTTGATAATATAAAAGAAACAATAGGTATCAGTTCATTTACAAATGGTTTAGATGGACATTATTTCGAAATAATAAAATAAAAATATGAAAAAATTAATATTAATGTTAGCAACAATACTACTAATAAGTTGCTCAAAAACCGAATATTGCGATTGTGGTGTGATCGAATCAATAAACGATACATATCATACTGTAGATGTAAGAAATGAATGTAGTGGTAATGTGAGAACGTTTGCTTTACGATCTGGTGAATGGTCAACGGCTTGTGTTGGAACAGATTATTGTTTATATGATAGAACTTGGTAATACAAAAAGTATGATACAAAATGTATCATACAAAATGTTTAAAGTTGGAGATAGAGTTATTGTTATTGAAACATATGTGTTATAATATAGATATTACCAATTTAAAATACACCAAAGAATACAGTAGAGAATTGAAATTAAAAAGAATTTTGAAAAAATGAAAGTACTAACTATAAAAAATCACTAACAAAAGAACGAAACAGAAATTAGATCGTAAACGGAATAAAAGATGTTGAAAATAGAAGTTGGAAAACAAATTTTAGAGGAAAAATATTAATACATTCTGCAAAAAATATAGATATAAGATTTAGAGATATGAGTATGTTATTTACTAAACCACAATGGGATAAATTAACAGACAATGAACAAAATAAAATGGTTTATGGTATATTTGATAATTCATCAATTATTGGTGAAATATAAATAATTGATTGTGTTAAAAATTATCCTTCTGTATGGTCTGAAAAAGAACAATGGAATTGGGTCTTAAAAAATCCGGTTTTATATGACGAACCAATAAAAAATATAAAAGGTAAATTATCATTTTGGAATTATGAATAAAATGTCACTGTTAGAATGTATAGAACAATTAGAATATGTTAATTTTACTGATGAATATGGTAATGAGTTGAAAAATAATATAGCTTATATCAAATTGAAAAAATTAGCTTTAAATCCAGAAAAATTTTTAAGAGAAGGTAAATTAAAAAGAATTTTGAAAAAATGAAATTACAAGCTATAATAAAAAAATGTAGGGCTAAAGGACTTTGGTATAATAATATTATCGGTTCTAAAGTAGAAATAGAATATATTGATGATAATCCAAATGTTGAAAATATTTTTTGGTTAACAGAAAGTTCAAATGATAAATATAAACATATTATAATTAAATTTAATTCAACTGGATTAGGAGTATTTAAGGATGATATCAAAATAATTACAAGAGAAGATAAATTAAAAAGAATTATGAAATGAAATTACAAGCTATAATAAAAAAATGTAGTTATAGTATATATTGGTATGTTAATTTCATAGGTTCTACTGTAGAAATAGAATATATTGAAGATAATGATATTTTTCCGCTAACAAAAAGATCAAATGATAAATATATATTGTATGGTGTTAAAAACACAACAGGATTAGGAGTATATAAAAGGGATATCAAAATAATTACGAGAGAAGATAAATTAAAAAGAATAATAAAATGAAAATAACAATTAAACACAATGATACATCAATGACTATTGATGAATCTATGGATTCATCATCCATAAAATATGATAAAGATACTATTATAATATTATTAAATGCTATGGTAGATAATATTAAAAAACTTGAAAATGATTGATGAGAAGATAAATTAAAAATATTAAAATGACACTATTAGACATACAAGACACAACCGTAATTGCTGAACACATACAATCAGTAAGTAAGATAACAACATACATACCAAAGACATTTAAATCTTTTATGGAAAAAATAGAAGAATTAAAAATTGGTATAAAACCAAATCCTTTCCTATCTGCCAATTTTTATATTGATATGAAAGGTGGAAAAAGAATTATGTGTTATTATAGATATGATTTAGTTCCGGATAATATAAAAAATAAAATTCAAGACGAAATACAAGAACTACAAAATCATAAAAATGTCGATAATCATAAAGAATGTATGGATATGTTCCAAAAGATAATTGAGAATAAAGTGATGCCTGAGATAGTTAAAGTGGCTGAAATGAAGAGAAAATCGATTCTGGACATATTACAAAAATTAAAACCTATACAAACAATATGAAATTATCTGAAAAAGAACAAAAAGAATTTGACCAAAGTGTTAAAGATTGGCAAGAAATGGAAATATTAGAGAATAAAAAAAATTTAAAAATTTTAGATGATATAAAATTGAAAGTTTCAGATGACATCTATAAGGAAATATTAATCGTTATTGAAGAATCAGAAAATACTTATAATTTTCAAATTTTAGATAAACCAAAAGGTAAATTTCAAGATGAAGATGATTTTGTATATTTAGGTGGATTTTGGGTAGATCAAACGACCAATGGTGGATACACTGGTGATGAATACGCTGGCACAGTAAGTATTAAAATTGATGAAGATGTATATTTGCAATTTAATTATTCGATGTAATGTTGTCTGAAGTTGAAATATATAATAGCAAATTTAAAACACATTTATTCAAAACTGAAAATAAATTATATTTTTATGTATTTGGTGAAATTGTAGGCGAAGATGCTAAAATTCATCATTCATTAAATAATTATAATGTTTCTAATTATGATTTATTTATTAAAAAAAATCCATCAATTGCAAGTATCAGCATTACAAATTGTATTAGAAATATAAATGATGGAAGTTGGAAAATAATATATTCAAGAGAAGATAAATTAAAAAGAATTTTGAAATGAATTTTATAAAAGGTTTAACAAAAAAAGGTGAAATAGTGTATTATGATGGATGTCACAATCCATATAATATATTTGAAGAAATTCCAACAGCATTTTCATATCAAGAAAAAGATGCCGTAGATGAATGTAATTATTTGAATGAAAAACAAATATGTCAAATAAAATGGACTGTAGTTACATCAAAAGAGTACATTAAAGATAAAAAACAATCTTGTCAATATTTTATAGATCAAAATGAACAGTAAAAATATAATATTAAATCATTTTAAGGATATTGGCTTTAAATTTCATAAATTTACATCAATGAACGGTTTAATAAAACTTAAAGGTAAATCATTAGAATATAAATATTCACCAAGTTACATGATTAATACACATTATACATTAGTTGTGTTTATAACACATACTTATGTAGAATGGAGATTATATGAACATAAAAATACTGATGGTTCTTGTGCTTCAATACTACCCTGTCGGGTACCATTTCAAATAAGTTATTATAATTCTGAATTCACTCAACAATATCGTAATTATAATGGTTACGATAGTTCTAAAGAAATACATAAAAAATTAAATGAAATATTCCCATTAGAAGGAAGACAACAAAAATTAAAAAGAATATTAAAATGAAAAAATTAGACAACGACTACGAAATATCAGTTGATAATATGAAAAATATGACAACTGAACAAGAATCAGATAATTTCAAATTGATTGAATCAGAATTCTATTCAAAATACAACAAAAAAGTAAGTATGAATATACTTGTACAACGACCTAATTGTTCAATTCCATATAGTGATTATGATGTATATCAACAAATATTTTCAATGAAAGATGGAACATTCATATTGGAAGTAGAAACTGAAGAATTTATAGAATATTACTTAGCAAATGAACTAACTGAATTTAATAGTTATTGATATGAATGAAGTTGAATATTACAAAAACAAATTATTAGGTCGTGTTTTTTCATTAAGAGAAAATAAAAACAACAAATTTAAATTTGGTGAAATTATATTATCGACAGGTGAAGGATTTGAAAAAGCAAAAATAAATGGTATAGATGATACTTTAGTTACTGATTATTATATATCACAATGTATCGAATATGTAAAAACTAAATATTGGATAATAGATTTCAGAGAAGATAAATTAAAAAGAATACTAAATGACTAATATTGAATATTATAATAAATATTTGAAAGGTCGAGATTTCATAGATGGTGTAGGTAATATTCTCAAATTTACTGATATTCTTGTTGTTAATACTCATAATTCTATAGATCCAACAGTTGGACTTATTAGAAAATTTGATAATAAAATATTAAATTATTATAATGTATCTACTTGTGTTAAATTTATTAAAGAAAATAATTGGAAATTATTACCATCAAGAGAAGATAAATTAAAAAGAATACTAAATGACTGATATTGAATATTATAATACATACATGATAGGACGCAATTTTGTGGATAGTTTGAAAATAACATATATATTTTCAAATATTATTTATGATAATGGTGATTGTTTTGTAACAATTATTCATTTTAATGAAAAAATAATAAATATCAGGCTGGTAACTTGTGTTAACTGCATTAAGGAAAAACGATGGAAATTATTACCATCAAGAGAAGATAAATTAAAAAGAATACTAAATGAGTGTAATAATTAAGAAAGAAAATAATCAATATGTTTTATATGGTGTGAGTCATGATCCATCGTATATTGGTGGATTATTTAATGATTTCATAACTTATTTCAAATATGGAAAGATTATACCATTTAGTTTACCTATTGAAGAAGAAATTGATTTATATTTTCATAAGACCAGTGTTAATAATGTTGATAGAGAAGATTTTGTAGAAGTTAATAGAATACCTATGTATGGAAAGGGTGATATTTGCACTTATGTTTCTAAACAAGATCTCAACTTATATAATAGAGAGAATAAACTTAAAAGAATACTACAATGAAAAAATTTAATATAAATGATGATTTATTTGTAAAATTGACTGATTATGGTTATGATATTTGGCTTAAATATAAATATTTCAATTATAAGGGTATTACAACAACAATTGAAAAATTGAAAGAAAAAGAAGATGAAGATGGATATGTTAGATTTCAGGCATGGTGTTTTATGGAAATATTTGGAACACGTATGGGAATGGGATTTGAACAGATTATAGAAAATAACATAATTTTATTATCCGAAAAAGACTTAAAAAATCATATATCATCTGTTAAGATGATGCGTAGGAAAAAATTAAAAAGATTAGTTAATACTATACATAATAATATCGATAAGATAAAACTTTCCGAAAATTGTTATTTAAATATCAAATAATTTTCATATCTTTGTGAACTATGAAAAAATTAATTATCTCGATTGGAGATATACACGGCTCTCAAAAATGGAAACAGATAGATGTTTCTAAATATGACCATGTTGTATTTATTGGAGATTATGTTGATTCTAACACACTTTCAGATCAAGAAATATTTGAAAATCTAAAAGAAATTGTTGAATTAAAAAAATTATATCCTGATAAAATTATTTTACTTTTAGGAAATCACGACATCATATATCTTTTAGGTCACATAAAAAATTCAGGTTACCGACCATCTATGTGGTTACAATTAAATGAATTTTTTACAGAAAATAAAAATCTATTTCAATTAGCTTTCCAAATAGATAATTTTTTATGGACTCACGCAGGTGTTCATACTGGTTGGTATCAAACTCAAATATTAAATAAAAAATATGTTATGCGAAAAAATGGCACTGTAATAGAAGGTCTTGATATTGATAAATCTGGAAATGTTGCAGATATTTTAAATTTTTGTTTTGAATCAAATCATCAACCTATATTTGATTGTGGTTTAAGTCGAGGCGGAAAACAAAAAGTTGGTGGTCCATTTTGGTGTGATTTTCAAGAATCTTACAAAAAACCATTAATAGGATATCATCAAATAGTTGGACATACACCTCAAAATGAAATAAAACATTATTCGAACTACAAAGATAAAAATACCTCAATGACATATATTGATTGTCTTGGTGAAAAAAAAATAAACAAATATAAAAAAACAGTAATAAATAATGATAATATATTTTATATTTTAGAAATATGAAGAAAGAAGAATTAAAAAAATGGTTTTGGAATAAATTTAATAGTTGTTATAAAGTTAATCATAGTGATTACCCTAAAAGTATATTTTATTTTTATGATGAACAATTTTTAAGACAGAAAAAACTTGCAAGGATTATTGGTAATCAAGAATTAGAATATCCTTCAGAAGTAAAAGGCATTTGTTTATTTGAACAGGATTTAAAAAATGAAAGATTATGGTGCAAATATGATGAAATTTGGTCATTTTTTGAAACCAATTTTTCACCTAACTATGGTGATATTCGATCATTTATAAAAGAACTCTTGGAGGAACATAACAAATTAAGTGTCACCATACCTCTAAACAACAAATGGAAACGCCCGAATTACTTGGAGGAACATAACAAATTAAGTGTCTCCATACCATTACAACGTTCATTGATAGTTCATCAACACTTGGAGGAACATAACAAATTAAGTGTCACCATACCTGATTACATCAATAGGAATTATACACACGATATTTGTAACAATTAAGAATGAAATCAAATTACAAACTTAAATTCATAGAAAAGAAAAATATACCAAAAGATGATAATTCTTCCGAATGGATTAATATTGATTTACCAGCTACAACATATTTATTTGAAAATGTTGAAAAAATTTTATTTAAAAGAATAATGTCATATACTGGTAAAATTGTTTGGAGAATAAGTAATAATAGTTCATGGATTACAATCACCGGAGATTGTTTAATGAAATATCAAAAAGAATATGATAAATATTTGAGAGAAGAAAAATTAGAAAGAATTTTAAATATAAACAATGAATAAAGAAGAATTAAAGAAATGGTTTTGGAATAAATTAAATTCTTGTTACAAGGTAAAACACTGTGATTACCAAAATCATACCTATTATTTTTATGATGAACAATTCATTAGACAAAAAAAATTAAGTAGAATTGTTGGAGAAGAAATTATTTATCCATCAAAAGTTGTTGGTATATGTTTATTTGATCAGGAATTAAAAAATGAATATTTATATTGTAATTATAAAGAAATTTGGTCATTTTTTGAAACCAATTTATCATCTAACTACCAAGAAATTCAATCATTTATAAAAGAACTCTTAGAAGAACACGACAAATTAAGTGCCTCCATACCAAGAATTTGTTCATCAACCACAAGACATTACTTAGAAGAACACGACAAATTAAGTGCCTCCATACCAGTAGATGGTTACTTTAAAAAAGGTTTCGGCTTAGAAGAACACGACAAATTAAGTGCCTCCATACCTATAAAAATTGACAATGTTGGTGCTTACTGTTTGGAGGAACACGACAAATTAAGTGTCTCAATACCAACAAGTTCAACAAGACATCATGGTCGGTGCTTGGAAGAACACGATAAATTAAGTATCTACATACCCAAGTTTTATTGAAATAAACAACAATAACCATACAAATAAGACATTAAAAAATAAATTAGATTAAAAAGAATAATGGAAAAAATATTTATGATAATAAAAAATCCTCATGATGAATGTGATTCACAACCAATTGGATTTGTAACTAATGAAGAAAATGCCAAATCTATTTCAGATAAACTTAACAAGTTTTACCAAGAACTTGAAATTTATTGTGAAATATTATCTGAAAAAATTAAACATATAAGACATAAACCACTTAACTACGAAAATATAACAGATGTTATTACTTATGATGAATGTTCTTATTATGATAGTGATCATTATTCATTATACAAACATAACGAATCAATCAATATTGAAAATGAACAAATAAAAATAAGAAATAATGCAAAATTCAATGAACGAACAAATGATGTTATAAAGGCTATTGTTCAAATATTAGATGAACTTGATGATACAGAATTTAGTAAATATATAAAAGAAAATATTGATGAATATGGTGATATTATAGAACATTTATATCCATATACATACAAAGAATTATATAAAATATAAATTAACCTGATTAAACTTAATAATAAAAAACATATATTTATAAAAAACATTATACTATGAAATCAATTATATTTTATCTGGATGAAAGACCAGAATTAAAAATTAAAATTCAAGAACAAATGGTTAAGAATGACCTTGAAATTTTATTGGGTCAAGTTCACACACAAGTATTTTCAGATGGTGAAGTTTGTGTAGATTTCACTACATCTGTTAGAGGTAAGAGAGTTTATATTGTATCATCACCAAACAATTCAGATAAATTAATTCAACTGAATATGGCTATTGATGCAGCAAAAAGAGCCGCAGCAAAAGAAATAATTCCAATTATGCCTTATTTTCCATATGCAAGACAAGATAAAAAAGACCAAGCAAGAGGTCCAATTGGTGCAAAAATAGTGGCAGAAATGATTGAAAATCGTGGTGCAACATCTATTATAACTTTAGATCTTCACGCGGACCAAATTCAAGGATTTTTTAATATTCCAGTTACTCACATGGAAGGTAAATTCGTTTTTGATAAGAAAATCTTTGAAATATATGAATCTACACAAATTGGTCATATTGGTGATAAACGTGAAAATTACAAAAATAATTTAGTGTTGTGTAGTCCAGATGCCGGTGGTGCAAAAAGAGTAAAAGGTATTAGAGATAGAATTAAAGATAAATTTGGTGTTGATTTACCAATGGTTATGATTGATAAAACTCGTTCTGAAGCCAATAAAGTAGATGAGATGGTTCTTATTGGTGATGTTACTGATAAAGATGTTATAATTGTAGATGATATGGCTGATACTTGTGGTACTTTAATTAAAGCGTGTGAAAGTCTTTTAGAAAAAGGTGCAAAAACTGTAAGATCAATTGTAACTCACGGAGTATTAAGTGGTACCGCATTAGATAGATTATATAACGCATTAGAAGATAACATATTAACAGAATTTATATGTTCTGATTCATTACCAATTAACGGTGAGATTTTTTTAGGTCAAGGTGAATATCCAAAGGCTAAAGATTTCATCACACAAATATCAATTGCAAAACAAGTAGTATATGCCATTAAGGCTGTTGATAAAAATATTAGTATTGAAGATTTAAAAAAATCATAATGACAAGGATTAATGCAGGTATAAACCCAATAAACTTAAGTGATAAACATTTATTGGCTGAACATAGAGAAATTAAAAGAATACCCAATGCAATAACAAACGGTAAATTTGATATGAAAGGACAACCTATGACCTTTACACTTGGTAAAGGTCATGTGAAATTTTTTTATGATAAATGCTTATACCTATTAAAACGATATATCGATATTAGAAATGAGTGTTATAGAAGGGGATTTAAGATAACTAATTATGTAAATTCTTGGAATGATGTACCTGGTGAGTATATGGGTGATTATATACCAACCGATGAAGCTATTAATTTAATAAATGTAAGAATTCAAGAAAGAAATGAAAAATATTTAAAAAAAATCAAATGAATTTTAAATTAATCAGAGAAGAATATACAGAAAAAACAGTAACAGATTTCAACAAATATGATGAAAAAATTACATCATTTCACAAAATAACAAAAGAAGAATATTTTTATATTACATCGAATGAAGCTCTAATTTTATCAACAATGTTTGGTACGGAAATGGATTATTTTACACATAAAAATAAAAATTATTTAGTCGATGTTACTATATTTAAAAGACATTATGTTGAATATCCTGACAAAAATAAAAAAAATGAGGTGAAATGGTCATTGTGTAATTCAGGACTACAAGATATAAAAAATGTTATTGACGAATCATATTTTAAAATATCTGGTGTTCCTATTAATATTGAATATTTAAACAAAATTTATAATAAATATTTGAGAGAATTAAAATTAAAAAGAATTGTTAATAAAATATCATAATGTTTTTAAAAATAAGGAAAAAAGAAATTACAGAAATAAAAACAGAGGATTATAAAGATTCTTCTAATAATTGTATAATCACTGAAATAGAAGAATATTTTGATGTATTTAGTAATGTTAAAATCTCAATGGATTATAATCATATTTATGATTATTCGATTAGTAGAAAAAAAATAAATAATGTTGTGTTATGGTCTTTAAATGACAATGGTATTAAAATAAGAAGTATAACTGATATATATTCAATAAAAGTAATTGAAAATGGTATTATTATAACACTAACAACTAAAAAATTAGATGAATTATATCTGAATTATTTGAGGGAAGAAAAATTAAAGAGAATAATAAAATGATATTAAAATTAATAGAAAAGAAAAATATACCAATTGATGATAATAATCGTTGGGGTTATTCTGAATGGATTAAAATTAATTTACCAGCAAAAACTCATTTGTTTGAATCTGATACTGAAAGTGAGAGAAACAAAATATATTTAAAAAGAATATTATCTCATAATGGTGAAATTGTTTGGAGGTATTCATCATTATTAAATGGTGAATGGTTTACAATACCATCATACCATATTAATTGTGAAATATATGAAAAATGTTTTAATACGTATTTAAGAGAAGAAAAATTAAAAAGAATCTGTGAAAAAAGTTAAAGAATATTTAGATAAATACTTTCATATATTACATGTTAATGTTGTGAAAAATAGATCTTATGGAACCAACAAATCAGATGGTGTATTTGGTGAATGGTGTTATCCATCACCAAATAAACAAATTCTATATGATACTGGAATACCAGACATTCAAGCACCATTAAATATTATAAAGTGTTCTTGTAATAACCAAACAATGCAATTTATTATAAAAATAAATGGTGTATTTGTATCTACATATGGTTATTTACAAACATATGATCATATACCAAGAGGTGAACCTGATAGTAATGGATATTATGCGAGAAGCACAGATGATGAAGTGATAAAGTATATCAAATCATATAAAACAATAATAGATAGAGAAAATAAATTAAAAAGAATATTATAAAAAAATTGATAGTAAAAAGTAATGATTGGTATGATAATTTACCAGAATTTGAATATTTTGGATATCACATGATATATTTGGGTAATCAACCAAATGGTGGTATTTGGTTTGAAATACTTCAATTATTTAAAGATTGTAATATGCAGAGTAAGGTTTTATTGAATTATAGTAATTTATATTATTGGGCTGTATTATTAAATAATGATATATTTAAATTCAATTTGATAGGAGAACTTGTATCAAAGATGAATGAAATTAAAAGAGAAATTAGAATGAAAAAATTAACAAGAATTATTGATGGAAAATAGAACTAAAATGGAAGATTTTGTGGAAATAACTGGTGACTTAATAAAATTATCAAAACAAGGTAAGTTTGATTGTATTGTTCATGGTTGTAATTGTAAAAAAAATTGGGGCAAAGGATTGGCATTAAGTATGAAAAGTGCTTATCCAAAAGCATTTTTAACTGATCAAAATAGCATTCCTAAGTTGGGTGAAATCTCTATTAATAAAGATTACGAATGTTGTGATGTAATAAATGCGTATACTCAAATATATCCTGGTAGTAATGGATGGGGACAAGATTCAGAATTTAATAGATATGAAGCTATAAAATCTTGTATGATAGAAATCAATAATAATTATAAAGGTAAGATTGTAGGGTTTCCTTTAATCGGATGTGGATTAGCAGGATTAAAATGGAGTAAAGTAAAAAAGATACTCAAAAATGAATTATCTGATTGTTATGTCATAATTGTTCGTTTTAAAAAATTATAATTTTTTTTTATCAATAATTTTTTGTATATTTGTGAATTAAACAAAATTATGAAAGTATATGAATCATTAATAGAACAAGTAATATCATATCGTGGTGATGATGGTCGTGCAACAGAATTTGTTATATATGTTGGTGATTTTTTCTTTATACGAGATGAAATTTTTTGGTCTAAAGAATTAGTAAATGATCCAACAAAATATCCATATGTTAAAAATTATGAATATAAATCAACAAAAGTCTTAGATAAGATATATTATAAGAAAACATATTTTAAGGAAGAAAATAAAGAAAAAGAAATGATTTTTACAAATAATATAAATGTGTTGAATCCTATGATAGATTATAAATATACAATAGAAGATTGTCTTTTATTGGAAAAAATAAAAGATGTTACTGAATATTGGAATAGAGAATTAAAACTTAAACGAATATTAAATGGGTAATTTAGATAGAAAAGAGTGGGTAAATGGATATAATTTTGAAATACATATTGATCCTGATACGGAAGAAGAATATAATAAGATAGTATCTATTTTAGGAGAATCAGATACTACTAATCCTGTTGATAGTATAAGATTCAAAAGAACTGGTAAAGGTAAAGAAAAATATTGGTTTTGGATAAAACAATGTGATGGTTCATTTGAAGATTTTTGCAATTTAGTAACAGATAATAAATCTAAATTAGAATCATTAAAATTGAAACCAACTCTTTGGTTATATTATATATATGATATTAATAGTGAATGTAGTATGGATTTTACACCTGATATCATGAAAATTATTTATGATACTGGAATGGAGTTTTGTATAAGTTGTATAAATTAAAAATATTAAAAAATATGAATAGTAAAACATTAGTAAAAACAAAAATAGTACTTGAAGACGATGGTAAATCATTAGTGACTTATTTCTGGAAAAAAACATTCTGGATATTTGGTCATTGGTATCCATTCGGAACAACATCATCATTTGAAAAAATATCAAATGATAAAATAAAAAGAATTAATGACAATGAAATGTCATCAATTATATATGAAAAATTTATAAGGGGACACAAATAATGAAAAACTTATTTTTAAGAGAAAAATCATTCAAATATATTAAAAACAAATCATATTGTATACAAATTAGTTTGAATGCCATATCTAACTTTTTTTATACCATATTTGATTTAGATATTAATTTATTAACTGATAATTATTTTTTCAGATTTTACTTTGCATTATTTGGTGATTTATTAAGAATTGATTTTAGTTGGTCAAGAAAGAAAGATCATGCTGGTTTTAGTTTTGATATTGATTTTTTATGGTTTATATTTAATATTGGTACATACGACATAAGACATTGGGATTATGAAAATGATAAATACGAAGAATATGAATAAAAAATTTTTTGAGATAACACCTGGATCTAAATTAAGATTTTTACCAATAGATAATGTTTGGTGGAGAGACTCCAAACCAAAACATAAAGAAACAATAGAAGAGAAAAAAATTAGAATTTGTAATGAAAGAAAAAATAAATTAAATAGAATATTTAATGTATAAAATCCATCAACATATATCATATATAAATAATAAAAATAAAAGAATAACTGCAAAAATTATTGATATTTGCAATTCTGAATATTTTAACGCTGGTTTACGTAGATTACAAATTGAACTTGGTTCAACAACTTTAATCAATTGGTTTAATATTAATACTCATTATTTAGTAAAAACAAAAAATGGTCATTTTGTCTATAAAGATATATCAGATCAAACATTAAAATTAGAAAATAATCTATTAAGTGAAAAATTAGAAAGAATACTGAATGAAAAAATTTGAAAGACGTATAAATAAAAAAACAAACCATAAAAAATGGAAATTATATCTTGAAATAAGAACAGATTAGGTAACTTTGATATTATATGGGTTTAATTCAAAAAATAGTTGTGATGGTTGGGAACCTGGTATGTTATCATATGTTTCTGATAGTTATGAAGAATCATTATCAAAAGAACAAGAAATGTATGAAAAATATATTGATCTCATAAATAAGAAAATTGAAAAATATCAGGTACAAATAGAAACTAATAAAATAATGATTTTAAATAATATAGAATGGTTTCAAATACCATTAT
Source organism: uncultured Cellvibrionaceae bacterium (assembly GCA_964499225.1). Classification (GTDB taxonomy): domain Bacteria; phylum Pseudomonadota; class Gammaproteobacteria; order Pseudomonadales; family Cellvibrionaceae; genus Cellvibrio. The sequence continues at coordinate 87,221 of CAZCJR010000005.1, forward strand.
TAAAGAAAGTTTTAAGAAAAAGAAAATTAGAAAGATTACTAAATTGATAAAAAATGAAAATTAAAGATGGTACAACAATAAATGAATTGATTTGTGGTAAAATATTTGATGATATAATTAAAACAGATACATTATCACCATCAAAATATAAATTATATTGTAAAGACACAACATATGAAAATAATGTATTAACAAATCATAATTCACTTATAATAATATGTGAAAATGATGATTATGTAGTAAATAATAATTTAAAATTTAAAACATTAGAAATTATAGAGAAAGATAATTATATTGAATATAATTTTTATTCTATGATGGAAGGTAAAAAAACAAATAATAGATATTTAACAGCTCAATTTTTCAATTTTTTATACTAAAATGAAAAAAGATACACTTATACAATTTATAACTGAACCTAATTTAAGATCACAAATTCAAGATATGTTAGAAAAAGAATATAATATAACATATCCTGATAATATGCACATTCAAGCAGATGTTGAAAGAATAATACTAAATGAAATAGAAAAATATTATAAAAAACAATTAAGAATAGATAAATTTGAAAGAATAAACAAGAAATGAAAAAAGCTGGAGTTTGTATAATAGAAAATGATCTTGGACAATTCTTATTGTTACAACGAAATTATGAACCTATGGGTTTCTGTTTTCCTGGTGGTAAAATTGAAGAAAATGAATCAATACTTGATGGTGTCATTAGAGAAGTATATGAAGAAACTAACATCAGATTTAATAAACCATTTGCATTGATAGAAAATGATTTTGTTGGTAAAATAAAATCAGTTATGACTAATAAAAAAGATTACAAAGTATCAATATATTACAAAAGATTATTTGCTGTATTTACATCATCTATTAAATTAAATGAAGAAAATTCAGGATATATTTGGACTTCTAAACCAGAAGAATTAAATTTAGCCGGTAATACAGATAAAATGTTTCAACTATTTAAAAAAGTAAAAAGAATGAAATCTGATATCAATTACAATAGACAAGAAAAAATTAAAAGATTACTAAAATGAAAAACGAAGTAGAAAGATTAAAAAGATTAAATTATTTATCAAATCATTATACTGAATATGAAATAACGAATATATTGAAACTTGAAGATATCGCAGATGAAATTAATATTAAATTTAATAATAATGATTATGAAACAAGTGATTTGAGTGAAGTATTTTTGTTTTTGGATGAAATTCAAAATGATGAAAGTTTATTAGAAAAAACAAAATCATACGCAGAATATTTAAGAGGTGTTATATTACCTTGGCATTTAGAAGATCTTAAAGAAGACAATTATCTTAAAGTTCCAGAATTAAATGAAATAATACATGCTAACTGTTGGGTAAATTTACTCGATAGATTAGAAGTAAATGAAATTGATTTGGTTGAGTTTGAAACCAGATTAAGTGCAACTATCAAAGGTAAATTTAAAGAATACTATGATAAGTCTAAATATAAATGGGCTCTTTTATATGGATTTCATCACTATTGGATAATTAAATCAAATAGAGATAATAAAATATTTTACTTTTGATCGAGTAATAAATAAAATAAATAATTATGGGTGGTTCAATAAGAGTAATAGTAAGAGAAGAAAGTGGTAAAGTACACAAGATGGTTAGGTGGACTAACCAACTGCCATATTTTGTTAAAAATAAAAGATTCTTCGAATCTGATAAAAATCATATAGATGAATATGTGAATAGAAATGACTCATATAAAATGAATAATTATGATATAATGGCTCCAGATGGTTATGGTATTGTTGTTTTTGATTTCAAGAAGAAAAAAATATTGAGTTCACAAAGCTATTGTGGATTTGATGATTTTAGAAGTTCTGAACTTTATCTATCTAAAAATAGTAAATCTTCAATAAATTTTGATTTATACAACAATATCTTGGAAATGAGAGATAATAATATGTTGATATATAATGAATCAAATGATGAAACAAATGAAATTTATGAAGTTGAACCATTTGATATAGATGAATTTATTGATAGTTCACATAGAAAATTCCAAAGTGCATTTATTCAAATAGATTATAATAAAATTGGTTGGCAACTAATTGATAATGGTGATAGTATTGAAGATGAATTCAACATTTATGAAACTATGTTTAATGATGGTTTTAAATTTACATATGAAGATAATTTGGTCTGGGAAGAATCTCTTAAATTACATGATGATTTTGAAAATGATTTAATTAAAGAAGGAGTTTATCTTAACTATGTTAAATTAAAAAGAGAAGATAAACTGAAACGAATACTAAAAACTGAAATATGAAAACAATAATAATCGGTGGTGATTTCGGCTCAACACCAAAAAAATCTTCTGTAATTACTAAACTATCAGATATTCTACATTGTGATTGTATAAATGGTGGTTCATTAGAAGATATAAAAAATGTAAACCTAAGTGGTTATAAACTTATCATTTGGTCAGCAAACATCGATAACACAATCGAAAAAATTTACCCTAAAAAAGATATTGGATCTGTACTAATTGTAACAAAAGTTATGAGAGAAGATAGAACAGAAGTTGATGCAATATCAAGAATATTTACAATGCACGCAAATGCTGTAATAGCTATTTATTCTTTATATAAACCATTCATATTTAAAATGATGGACGCCTTAGGTAATGTTTGGTGTGATACAAAAGATATAAATCATCTCGCAAAACAAATTATAAAAATTTATAAGTGGACAAATTCATCTGTTAGAAAAAGATGTGTGAATGTTGGTGATGATAAATTTGATTTCTCAGAATATCAAGAATTTATTGATATCAATAAAAAAGTTGCCGATCTATTTGAAGAAAATAAAGGACGTTACTTTGGTAATACATCAACCAGATGTATGAAAATGTTTCCAACCATTAAAAAAGATAAAACTCACATAATTGTAAGTAGAAGGGATAGTTCTAAACAAAGATTAACTACAGAAGATTTAGTTATGACTTGTTCAGGTGATGTTATAGGTTATTATGGAGAAAATAAACCAAGTGTTGATACACCCATTCAAATAGCACTATATGAACGATTTCCAAATATTAATTATATGATACATGGTCATTCTTATATAAAATCTTGTGTTTATACTGATGAATATTATCCTTGTGGTGATATGAGAGAAGTTGATTCAGCATCAAAATGTATGATTGGTGATTATGGTGTTTTTAATCTTGTAAATCACGGATTTTTAATTTATTCTGATAATTTAGACAATCTAAAAAAAATTGTATACAATATGGAGTTTACTCAACGTGAAGTTGGATTCGAAGAAATAGAAAATTATGAAGAAAAAATATGAATTGTTACTTAATCGTTTAAAAATTAGTTTATCGGTTTTAAGAAGTAAAAGACATCCGTATGCAACTCAAAATGAATTAGAATTCAAAATAATAAATATTAAATCAAAGATAAAATATTATGAACATAGAAGAAAAAAACTTGAATGAAAAACCGCACAAAATGAAAAAAATAATTATTGCAGTAACAGGTGGAATCGCAGCATATAAATCATTAGATATTATTACCTGTTTCAAATCAAAAAATTATGAAATTAGAGTGATATCAACAGATAGCGCTCATAATTACGTTACTACTAATGCACTCAATGTTATTAGTGGTGGTAATCATGTCACTGAATCGCCTGGTGAAACTAAACACATCGATTTGGCTAAATGGTGTGATGCTTTTATTATGGTTCCAGCAACAGCAAACACAATTGCTAAAATGTCTAATGGTCTTGCTGATAATTTAGTTCTAACTACATTTCTTGCACTACCTAAAGATAAATTAAAATTCATCTGTCCTGCAATGAATACTCAAATGTATGAAAATCCTATCACACAAGATAATATAAAAAGATTATATAAAGTAAACAATATGCACGTTATTGAACCTGTAATTGGTATGTTGGCTTGTGGTGATAAAGGAATTGGTAAATTACCAAATTCAAAATTTATCGTTGAAACTATCACAGATTTCATTGAAAATTTTCCAATATGGTCATTCCCACTCGAATCTAAAAAAATTGGATCAACTGATGATTCATTCTCTTTCCTTGATTTCGATTGGAAAAAAGAAGTACAAATACCTATTGGCTCACATGTTGGTTCATTTGGTATAAGACGAAGACACGATGTTCACAAAGGTATAGATTTATATGCTGAAGTTGGTGCTGTGGTATCTGCTGTCGAAGATGGTGTAATTGTTGATATTTGTGCATTTACTGGTGAAGTTGCTGGATTTCCTTTTTGGGAAAATACTTGGGGTATTTATGTAAAAGGTAAAAGTGGTATCGTAGTTTATGGTGAAATTAAAGTCAGAGATGATTTGAAAATAGGTGATGGTGTATATGAAACTCAATGGTTGGGTACAGTTCTAACAGTTCTTAAAAAAGATAATGGTAGACCTCGTTCTATGTTACACATGGAATTACACGAACCAACTCACATACACACAGAACAATGGGAAATAGGTAAAGAAAAACCAGAAGGTATTTTAGATCCTACTAAATATTTATTAAAATCAATTATAAAATGAAATCAGTAGAAAAAATAACAAAAATAACAAAAGAATATTATGTATATGATATTGCTAAAATCTTATTAGATGATCCGAGATTTAGTTTATGGTCTGGTTCTTCTAAACCACATCAACACCATTACGGTAAAGGTGGTTTAGCAAAACATACATTAGAAGTAATAGAGTTGTGTTTACGAACTAATGAGTATTATAATAATATAGTCAATCCACGATATATTATTCTTGCTGCATTATTCCATGATTCCGGAAAAATGTTTGATTATATACCAAAAGATGATACATATCAAGATTGGTCAAAAGGTACTCACGCAAGACAAATTCACCACGTATCAAAATCAGCAATAATTTGGCATGATGCTGTTAAATCTTCGAAATTGTTTGAAGATGATGAAGAAATTATTACACACGCAATATTATCACATCACGGTTTAAGAGAATGGGGTTCACCAGTTGCACCAGCAACTAAATTAGCTTGGATGTTACATTTGAATGATGGTATAAGTGCAAGAATAGATGATTGTGATAAATTTGATAGATACTAAAATTAAAAAAAATGAAAAAAATATTAATTACTTCAGGCGGAACAAAAGAATTCATTGATGATGTTAGAGTACTAACAAATATCAGTTCAGGTAAATTAGGTGCATTAATTGCTGATGTATTTCAAGAGTATATCGATTTTCAATGGGAAAAAAATTATGAAATACATTATGTATATGCAAAAGGCTCAGAATTACCAAATACTATAAATCAGATATGTTTTAGTTCATCAAATAATATTAAATTACACGAAATATCTACCGTAGATAATCTAAAAGAAATTATGGAAAAACTTGTTCCTGAAATGGATGTTGTTATTCACGCAATGGCTGTTTCAGATTTTGGATTTGAACCAGCTCATACTAAATTGAAAAGTTCAGACCCAATGGCTTTTATTGATAGTCTAAGAAGTAGAATCAAAATAAATCCTAAAATTTTACCACTTATTAAAATATGGAATCCTAATTGTAAATTGATTTCTTTTAAATTTGAAGTTGATTTAGAACATGATGAATTGGTTCATATTGCAAAAAATTCAATGATAAACGCAAATGGTGATCTTGTTATTGCCAATGATAATTCAGAAATGGTTAGAGAAAAATCACACATAGCATATGCTCTAACAAATGATACTGAAACAAAATTATACGATAAATTAGATATCGCAAATTTCATATTGAATTATGTTACAAAATAAATTATATAAAAAATATCGAATATTATTGAATTATTTTGGTTTCATAGTCAGAATAGATAATAAATTTTTACTAAATAGATATTATGTACATACCGAAAAACATAGATATACTAATATTACAATAGATGATAATAATTTTGATTCAAAACTAAATCATATTAATGTTCATATCAATTATAAAAGTAATACAATATATGATTTCAATTTAACAGAAGAATATTCAAAAAATATTAAAATTGATAGAAGTTATAATGGTGATCATATAATAAATATGAAATGTTATTCAATTGAAGAATTAAATAAGTACTTACATAAAATATATCCTATACAATCTAGAAAATTAAAATTAATAAGATTAACAAAATGAATAAATTTATACCAGATATGGGTCACATAGTACTTGATCCAAAGATTTTGATGAAATCTATTTACAATAAACGTTTTTGGTTATATTGTATAGAAATAGATAATAAACCACGTATAATGATATATGATGGAACAGGATTAGGTTTATATAGCGGTAATGAAATAGATGAGTGTTTATTTTGGTGTTTATTAACTAATAAATTCATTGAACTTGATAGTGGTAATTGTTCAACAAGAGAAGAATATTATGTTTTTAATCGGGACTACGATGTTACATTAAAAGATAATAATAATTTTATTCTAACACAATTAAAACGTGATATTGAAAATAATAATTTTAAAGAAAAATATAAAAAATTAATAAGAAAACATAAATTAGAAAGAGTACTAAATTAAGTCGAAACACAAATAATAATGAACGTATACAAGAAAAATAAAAAATTTTAAAATAATGAAAACTTATAATTTTTATGAAAGTATAAATTGCGAAACATCTAACAAATATGATAGATATATTAGATTTGTAGATCCATTTTATATTAGAAGACTCAAAAATAAGTTTATCAAAGCCACTAATGAAAGATACACACATAAGTTATCAAATTTTGTTGATTCTGGTGATGTTTATGATGATGGGTTTCATGAATTTAAATTAAGTAAAGAACTGTTCAATGAGGTTATTAAAAATGATGGTATATTCAATATAAATAGATATATCGTTGAATGGAAAACAAAAAATTACTTTTTAAAAAAGTATAACGATTGTAAAATATTTTTAATTGATGATGATATAATTGTATTTAGAATCAATCACTATGATGTAGTTCATGAATATGATTTGAAATTAAATCCAAACAAAATAAAAAGAGAATTAAAATTAAAAAGATTAATAAAATGAAAATAACAATTGAATTAGAACAAGACGATTTAAATGCAATGCACGATGTAATACTTGAAGCATTAGATTTTTCTCCAACTGACGAACAAATAAAAGAATGTTGGGAAATGTTACCAGAAAACATCAAAGGAACATCAATTAAATGGGGTTGCAACGATACAGTCTTCAGAGATAATATGTATGAATACTTATTGAAACATAAATTATGAAAAGAATACCAAGAAAATTAAAAAAACAAATACCATCCGGATTGTATTGTTATAAAGGCTTATCATTTGATATGAAAACTGGTATATACCATATAAAATCTTGTAAATTCTTCAAATATGAAAAAATTGAAAATATTATACAGTATTTAGACAAATTCACCAAAGAAATAGAAAATGATGAAAAATACTTGAAATCAAAAATAGGCTTCTGTCATCTAATTAAATGTGAAATAGACGACCAATGCAAATCTTGCAATCTTTAAATATAAAAAATAAACTTTGTATGTTAATTAAAAATAAACAAACACAAAAAAACAATAAGTATCTAACTATTGTTAAAAAAATTATTAAAGAAAAAATTGGAGATTTTAAAGAAATTGATATAGAATTAGGTAATGATAGAATAAGTATTATTTTATGTAAATACTCTATTGGTTCTGATTTTATTATCGATGGTGAACATTTCATAATGTATGATAAGAATTGTTTTTACTCTACACCTTTTTCCTCTGATGATAAAAGAAATGATGGATATAAATTCGATAATGAAGATATGTTTGAATCTTATGTCAGAATGAATATAGATAAAATAGTAATACCACAAATTAAAGAATTTTATAAAAGAGGTAATTTTAAAAAATTACCAACTCTATTAGAAGATAATAGTTTAAAATTAGATTTTAGTAAATTGACAAAAGAATGGTTAATTACAGAATTTTATAATATTTCAGATGATATTATGAATGGTGAAACTATGGAGAATGTAAAAATTAAAAAATCTAAAAATCTATTAAATATTACATTTGATGTTGAATGTCATCCATATGGATTACATAGAAATAACACTATTTCTATTAATGATAAAGGATACATTAAAATTGATTTGGATGACACACCAATAGAAGGGTGTGGTATAGAAACAGAATTATCAAAAAGAATTACAAAATTAATAACAATAAAATAAACTATCTCACACATATACTTGAAAACCAATAAATGATTTGATTATTTCTTTTTTTATTAAATAATTTTTCATATATTTGTATTTCAAATAAAATATAAATTATGATTTACGAAGCTGAAAAAGGAATGGCATTCTATGATGTAGTAAAAGAATGTAAAAAACAATTAAAAAATTCAAATAGTACATATAAACAAATTCTTTTCAATGAAATATATGTTACTGTTAGCATAGATTCTAACGATGATGACATCGCAACAATCTATGATTTGAAAAGAGAAATAAAAATGTTGTCACGAAATATTAAAAATTTAAATGTATGAGAAAAAATGAAATTATAGAATTGGCATTTGAAATATATCCAAAATTAATCAATGATCCATATAATCCTTCCGAAGACGATAATGAAGAATATAGAAATATTTGGATCAGTGGATTTGAAGCTGGTTTAAAAATTAACCAAGATGACGTAGATTGGGAGGATATCAATAAGATACTTGATGCTTACCAAGTAGAATGTCAATTGAAATATAATACTGGAACTGTGCCTGATGCAAGAGAGTGGTTTGCGAATACTCTATCTTCATCGTCTGAAACAAGTCAAAATAAAATTGATTCAGATGTGAATGATGATGCAAGCACTATAGATGACGATAATGATGATATTAATAACTATTTGAAATCTAAACAATTCCAAAAAGACTTCGCAGAAGAAGTTACTAATCATACATGGAACGTTAAAACAAAAGACGGTAAAGGTCTACCTAAAATTTATATGAATGATTTAGGTGACATTGTAGAACATTGGAAAGATGGCGTTATTAATATTCTAAACACTAAAAGAGAATTAGAACAAAAAGAGACTGAAAGATTAGAAAAACTGAAGAAAGGATGAAAACTATTACATTAGAAGAATTCGAAATGGTCAAAAATAAAAATTCTTTACCAACTAAATATATTATACCAATAAAATCCATAAATTCTTGGGATGAAAAAATATTAGGTAAAAAAATAGAAGTATATGATGTTTTGATTGATACAGGTTATTTTAAAGGTAGAAAATTATATGTAAGTACAGAAAAACAAACTAAATTACTGAATGAATTTTTAAATAAAAGTTCAAAATATGTCGCTTATCATTTTCATCATGAAAATTGCTCAACAAGAGAAGATAAACTAAAAAGAATTTTAAATGAAAATATATTGTGATATAGATAATGTTGATTATTCAACACTCGATAAAATATACATATACCCATTTAAAATGATGTATGATTGGGAATATAATTACATTGGTAAAAAAATAGAAGTATATAAATGTTTATTTACATACTTCGACGAACATGAAAATATAACCCACATATATTACTTAACTACTGAAAATCAAACAAAAATTATGAATGAAGAATTGTCACATTCAAACACAACCGGATATCATTTCGAACAAGTAAATTGTTGTAATAGAGAAAATAAACTAAAAAGAATTTTAAAACTATGATACACATTGACGACATAATTCCAGAAGTTATAAATAAAAATGGTATAATACTTAACACATCTTTTAGAGAATATGTTATGTGTTTCGAACATTATTATGTTGAAATACATCCATTCACTTACAAAGTTTATAAATATATATTGGAAGGCATGGAAGACCCATTAAGAGGTAAACATCTAAGAAAAATTTATCCACACAACAATGATATAATAAGAGATGAACTTAATCAATTCGCTTCACACATTTATCACCATAAGGATTTTAGAAACAAACAATTAAAATATGATCCATGTGATGTCTTCGAAATAGTTTCAGGATTTAAAATACATACTAATAATGTATCCGAATATGATATATTTGACCCAATACAAGTTGAAATCTGGAAGAAAAAATATATGAATGACTTTAATTATTTTAAATATTTTAATAATAATATAATAAGAAAACATAAACTAAATAGGATACTAAATGAAATTAATTGACGGTCAAAAAATATACAAAGTTAAATTGAAACATAAAGATTCATCAAAAACTTTAGGAAAAACTTATGAGAAAAATTTAAACCTCATTTATAATAAATATTATCAAGCTTATATTTCTGATATAATTTCTGAATCTTATATAATTATTTGTGATGATAATATTTATAGAACCGCACCAAAAAATATATTTATAAGATTCAGAAATT
>CAZCJR010000006.1:0-94930 GCA_964499225.1 uncultured Cellvibrionaceae bacterium
CGGGAGAAATCCTTGAGCGCCTTAGCCAGCAATTGGTTGACTTGGAGCAACGCCCGGAAGATAAAGATCTGCTGAATGCGATCTTTCGCGGTTTTCATACCGTCAAAGGCGGCGCTGGATTTTTGGCGTTGACCCCGATGGTTGAATGTTGCCACCTCACTGAAAATTTGTTCGATATTCTACGTAATGGTAAGCGCACTGTTACCTCTGAATTAATGGATGTGGTACTTGAAGCTCTGGACTTGGTGAACCAACAATTTGAATTGGTTTCCCAGCGCGAAGCTTTACCACCGGTTGATCATTCTTTGATTGCTTCGTTAGAGCGTTTGGTTTCTTGTGCTGATTTAAATGAAGCGGCTGACGCTGCTGCAAACTTACAAGACATTGTTGGCGCCGAACCAGAAGCATCTGCAGAAACGCCCAGTGGCGATATAACAGATGCTGAATTTGAGCAATTGTTAGATGCCATCGCCGATAAGCCTGCCGCTGCAGCTCCAGCCGAAACGACGCCAACGACCTCTTCAAGCAGCGACGAAATTACGGAAGATGAATTTGATGCGTTGCTCGATCAATTGCACGGTAAAGGCAGTGCGCCTGGAATAAGTGCTCCTGCAGCAGTTGCTCCTCCGGTTGCATCCTCCTCCAATGAAATCTCTGAAGACGAATTTGAGGCGCTTCTCGATCAATTACATGGCAAAGGAAAAGGGCCTGGACCTGGGGGGGCAGTGCAGGCGGCACCAGCTCCTTCCGCAGCACCCGCCCCGACTGTTGCTGGCACAGGCGGCGAATTAATCAGTGATGATGAATTTGATGCATTGCTTGATCAACTGCATGGCAAAGGTAAGGGGCCTGGCGTTACAGCCGCTGCATCTACCTCGTCAGCATCTGCTGCAAAAGCGCCAGAAGTAAAAGCCGCTCCTCCTGCAACAAAACCTGCTCCGGTCGCGGCCAAAAAAGTTGAACCGCCTAAACCAGTCGCTGCACCCGCAGCCACGCCTTCACCAGCTAGTGACAATAAAGAAGCGCCACAAGTTGAAACGACTGTGCGAGTTGATACACAGCGCCTCGACGATATTATGAATATGGTTGGCGAGTTGGTATTGGTGCGCAACCGCTTGGTGCGTTTAGGTAATAGTTCTACCAACGAGGCGTTAGTAAAAGCCGTTGCGAATCTCGATGTGGTCACTGCCGATTTGCAAACGTCGGTGATGAAAACCCGTATGCAACCGATCAAGAAAGTGTTTGGTCGCTTCCCTCGTGTTGTGCGCGATTTGGCGCGCAGCTTACGCAAAGAAATTAATCTGGAATTGGTCGGTGAAGAAACCGATCTGGATAAAAATTTAGTAGAAGCACTCGCGGATCCCTTGGTGCATTTGGTGCGTAACTCCGTCGATCACGGCATTGAATTTCCAGAGATACGCGAAGCCAACGGCAAACCTCGACTGGGCCAAGTAGTGCTTTCAGCCGAGCAAGAAGGTGATCATATTCTGTTGTCGATCAGCGATGACGGCGCGGGTATGGACCCAGTGAAACTGCGCAATATCGCCGTAGAAAAAGGCCTTTATGATGAGGATACCGCCAATCGCCTATCCGATACCGAAGCCTACAATCTAATTTTTGCGCCGGGTTTTTCGACCAAAAAAGAAATATCCGATGTGTCCGGTCGCGGTGTCGGCATGGATGTGGTGAAAACAAAAATCACCCAATTGAATGGCACTGTCGAAATTAAATCAGAGCTGGGCAAGGGCACACGTTTTATCATTAAGGTGCCGCTGACCTTGGCAATTATGCCAACGTTAATGTTTATGCTTGGCAAACAAACATTTGCATTCCCACTCGTGAGCGTGAATGAAATTTTCCACATGGATCTCACCAAAAGCCATATTGTTGACGGGCAGGATTGCGTCGCCATTCGCGATCAGGCAATCCCACTTTTTTATATGAAAGACTGGCTGGTCAAAAACTCTTATGGCGACCGCCCCGATAATGCGCATGTGGTAATCGTTACTGTGGGCACGCGTCGTGTTGGCTTTGTGGTGGATCAATTAATTGGTCAGGAAGAAGTGGTGATCAAGCCGCTCGGAAAAATGTTACAAGGTACGCCGGGTATGGCGGGTGCGACCATTACTGGCGACGGCACCATCGCATTAATTCTAGATATACCCAGCCTGTTGCGCCGCTACGCGAAAGGGTCAACGAGCTGGGGACATAGTTAGCCATCAATGAACTGATGCTACTGGTGCTCCAGGGGAGTTACTCAATTATTTTATTGTCCACAGCAGTTGCGACTGCGGAGTAAGTTTGATGCCAGTCCGGGTATTGGTAGTTGATGATTCAAATTTCTTTCAGCATCGCCTGAAAGAAATTATTAATGAGCACCCGGATCTAAAAGTTATCGGCATTGCCAGCAATGGCCGCGAAGCAGTAGAGAAAGCCGAAGAGCTCAAACCCGATATCATCACCATGGATTTTGAAATGCCGGTGATGGATGGTGTTACAGCAATTAAGCTCATTATGGCCAATCGCAAAACTCCTATCCTGATGTTTTCCTCCCTCACTTATGAAGGTGCCAAAGTTACTCTGGACGCATTGGCCGCCGGAGCCCTGGATTTTATACCCAAAGATTTTGCTGAGGTGTCGCGAAGTTCTGAATCGCTGAAGAAGAAATTGCATGAGCGATTAATTACCTTGGCTGGCGTCACCGCCCGCGCAACACCCGTCGCCGAGCCAAAGCTCTTATCAGCTTCGTCAGCACCAAATTTGCGGGTTCCGGCTTCAGCTGCTCCGGCTCCTGTTCGTGCGCCGGCGAATGCCTATCACGATGAGCCCAAGGCATCTGGCCCCGATAATTATCGTTTAAAAAAGCAGCCTAAATTATTGGTGATCGGCGCATCAACTGGCGGGCCTGTCGCATTGGCTGAAGTGCTCATTACGCTACCAGCAAACTTCCCTTTGCCCATTGTGCTCGTACAACATATGCCAGAAAACTTTACCAAAGCTTTTGCGGAGCGTTTAAATAAGCAGTGCAATATTCGTGTGCGCGAAGCGGTTGATGGCGATCAGTTACAGCCTGGTTTGGCACTGCTCGCACCCGGTGGTAAACAGTTAATGCTCGATAAACGAAATGGCGGTTCAGTGCGCGTCTTACCGGATGATGAACGTGTTAATTACAAACCCTCGCTGGACATCACTTTTGGGTCGGCCGCTAACATTTATGCCGACAAGGTGTTGGGCGTGGTCTTAACCGGAATGGGTTCAGATGGTTGCAACGGTGCGCGTTTACTCAAAGAGGCAGGGTCTGCGCTTTGGTCGCAAGACGAGGCAAGCTGTGTGATTTATGGTATGCCAATGGCAGTGGCTCGCGCCGGTCTAACCGATAAGGTGCTCAGTTTAAAAGATATCGGACCGCGTTTGGTGCGAGAGGTAATGTAATGGATTTACTCAGTATCTTTGGCGTTATCATTGCGTTTGCCGCGATTATTGGTGGGAACTTTTTAGAGGGCGGTGGCATAGGCTCACTACTTAACGGCCCAGCTGCATTTATCGTGTTCGGCGGTACTTTGGGTGCTGCAATGCTGCAGACATCCAAAAATAGTTTGCGTCGCGCCTTAAAAATTATTGGTTGGGTTTTTAAACCACCTTACGTTCCATTTAAACAGGGAGTTGCCAATATAGTGCGCTGGGCGACGGCAGCGCGTAAAGATGGTTTGTTAGGGCTCGAAGCGATCTCCGAGCGGGAAAAAGATAAATTCGCGAAAAAAGGTTTGCAGTTGTTGGTGGATGGCAATGAACCTGAAGTGATCCGACGCATTTTAGAAACCGATCTAATTGTCGATGAGCAGCGCGATTTTGATGCGATAAAATTTTATGAGTCCATGGGAGGTTACGCGCCGACCATTGGTATTATCGGCGCGGTTATGGGTTTGATTCATGTGATGAATAATCTGGCCGACCCAGCCACTCTCGGGCCCGGAATTGCCATCGCTTTTGTCGCCACTATTTATGGTGTAGCTTTAGCCAATTTGGTGTTTATTCCCATGTCGAACAAATTGCGTATGTGCGTCAATGAAAATTCGCAATACCGTGAGTTAATTATCGAAGGTATTATTGCAATCGCCGACGGTGAGAATCCCCGCTCAATTGAAATGAAATTAAACGGTTATTTACACCCTCATTAAGCAAACAGCAGTAGTCTTTTATGGTGCGTCGCAGACGGCAAGAAGTTCATGTTAATCAAGAGCGTTGGCTAATTTCCTATGCCGACTTTATTACCCTGCTGTTTGCCTTTTTTGTAGTGATGTATTCTATTTCCCAAGTGAACGACAGTAAATATCGCGTCCTGTCTGATACCTTTATTGAAGCCTTCAATCAGCCTTCCAACACGCAACCAATTTCGGACGAGAAAGACAATATCGCCTCGTCCACATCCATCATCGCTCCTATCGATTTGGGGCATCCGACAGTGACCGAGACCACCCCTGTAGAGGTGGAGGAGCCGGTTGCGCCAGACGAGCAGGTCAGAACCAGTGACGAACTAACCCAAATTTCTGATTTGGTGAGTGAAAAATTTACACAGTTAATTACCGATCAAATGATCCAGGTTTCCAGCAACGAGCTGTGGTTGCAAATTGAATTGAAAGACAGCATCTTGTTTACATCGGGCAGTGCAGATACCAGCGAACAAGCACAAAAAATATTTGATGAAATTGCGGACATATTGAAAGGCTATTCCAATCCGGTTCAAGTGGAAGGGTTTACCGATAATATTCCGATCAAGAGCGTCAAATATCCTACCAACTGGGAATTATCCACCGCGCGCGCAAGTGCAATTGTTAAGTACCTGGCGAGTAAAGGTATTGCGCCCGAGCGCTTATCTGCAGTGGGTTATGGCGAATACCAGCCTGTGGCCACCAATGATACCGAACAGGGCAGGGCGCAAAATCGCCGCGTTACTATTATGGTTGCCAAACGCAAAATGGATCGACCAAAAGTGAGCCCTGTCCCCGCTAGCCCTTTACCTCAGTCAACATCATCTGTATCTACGCCAAATTAACCTACTAGCGCTTTCAGGTTGTAAATGTCTGCGTTACCGAGGTCAGCTTATTATGTTGCATTTTGTGTATCACTTTTTATTGCAAAGCGTACGTCAGTTTTTTTTGCAATGGGCGCATTTGCGCTGCAAGCATTTTCTATTGGTTCTGGCTGCCTGGTCTTCCATTGCGTCTCCACAGAATGCATTCGCCGATAGCGCAAAACCGGTAATGACGGTGGTGATTTCACGCGAGAAAAAACTGACTCCCGATCACGACGATTATTACTTCAGTAAAGTGTTAGAGCTGGCACTTACGAAAACAGTGTCTACTCACGGCCCTTATCGAATTAAATTAGTTCCGGTGATGCCCATTGCCAACCGGCTCTTGCGCGACATCGAGCTGGGGCGTGTTGATGTTACCTGGATGCCATACAACATTAATGCACCTGCCAAGTTAATGCCGATTAAAGTGCGCCTATTAAAAAATTTGAGCGACCACCGGGTGTTTTTAATCCGCACCGATGATCAGCCTCGATTCTCCAACGTCAAGACTATTGAGGACTTGCGCAAATTGCGCGGCGGTATCGGCTCTCACTGGCCGGATAGAATCGTGATGGAAGAAAACGGGCTGCCGCTGGTGTTGAGCTTGAGCTATTTTAATTTGTTCAAAATGCTCGCCTCCAACCGATTCGATTATTACTCCCGCGGTGTCCATCAAGTATTACCCGAGGTTAGCGCTTATGCGGATAAAGGTTTGGCACTTGAGCAAGAGTTGCTCCTGCGTTACGACAACCCGGTATATTTCTACGTGAACAAATCCAATACCTTGCTTGCTGAACGGCTCTCCCTTGGGATGAAGGAAGCGATGCAAGATGGCAGCTTTGATGCGTTGTTCAATCAGTTTGAACACTTCGCTTGGGCGGAAGCTTTGCTTAAGCGAGGAGATCGCCGGGTGATCCCACTAAGTAATTTTAGTTTCAGTGATGCGCCGCAGGAGTAGTTCGGAGGCACAGAGCATCTGCTATGCCTTCCGCACCATCCAAGTGGAGAATTGAGATTCGCATCGTTTCTAAATATTCCCTAATAAATGCCGATAACTTGACGTTCTTTGACGCTGGGCAATACTTAACGTCCAGTTGGTCAAAAAGTGATCCGGCTCTCGGCCGAGTGGGCATGGAGCTTGCTTCGCTTGATGTAATAGCAAAAATGTCTGGTGTTTGACGCCAGCGAGGATTCAAACGTGCGTATTCTGGCAGTAGCAAACCAAAAGGGTGGGGTGGGTAAAACGACCACTAGCGTGTCGCTTGGCGGGCTGATTGCTTCGTCCGGGAAGCGAGTGCTGTTGCTGGACATTGATCCTCATGGATCTCTGTCAACTTACTTTCGTCAGGATCCTGACACACAAACTCTCAGCAGTTACACCTTATTTCAGGAGCGCAAGGAGCTTTCGCGTGAATCCATTCGCCGTTTAATTATCGCGACCGATTATCCCAATCTTCACATACTCCCGTCGACCACAGCTTTAGCAACGCTTGAACGTCAGGCGATAGGGCAGGACGGCATGGGCTTGGTGCTGAGCCGCGCGCTAGCGCATATCGCCGATGAATATGATTATGTCTTGATAGATACACCGCCCTTATTGGGCGTGTTGATGGTAAACGCCTTGGCGGCTTGTCAGTATTTGGTAATTCCCGTGCAAACTGAATTTCTCGCGCTCAAGGGTTTGGAGCGCATGGTCAACACACTCAAAATGATGTCGCGCTCGCGCAAAAAAGCGCTTGCTTACACCATTGTCCCTGTTATGTTTGACCGTCGCACCCAGGCATCGGTGACCAGCTTGCGCACCATTCGCAATACTTATCCTGAACAGGCGTGGCCCGGTCATATCCCTATTGATACGCGCTTTCGGGATGCTAGCAAAGCCGGCGTACCTCCCCATCTCTTTGATGCAACCAGCCGTGGGGCAGAAGCTTATTTATCCCTGTGGAATTGGCTGGAAAAAGCCATTCGCGCCGATGAATCCAAAATCGATACATCACCTGCTGTGGTTACCAATAAGACGGGTGTGGTGTCGTGAGTAACCGAAAAACTCCTGACGATATTATCAAGCCGCCCGACGATAGCTTGAATAATTACTTCGATGATTTGCTTGGCGGTGAAGATTTACTTGAACATGCGTTTACGGCAATCGATGAGCGACCAATGCCCGTCGCTGCCAGTTCTGGCGGTGCAAGGGTTGTTTCTTTGCCAACTAAAAAGAATTTTGAGGAAAAGCCTAATAAGCCCAACGTTCGTGCTGAGCCAGGACTTAAATCTGCCCCCAAGCCAATCGCCATTTTTGCTGAACCTGAGCAGGTTCAAACGATGGAGCAGAAGCTTAAACTTGAAAAGCTTTTGCAGTCGGCGAGAACGCAATTATTAGTCGAAGCACCTGTGATCACACAGGTTACTACGGAAATAAAAACCGGCTTTGTCGTCAATCCTGATGAAATTCAGGAATGGATTATTGAGGTGCCTGTTCTCGATGGAGGGCTTGATGAGCAGCTCGATCAAAAAGAAACTCATCGGGTGGCGCACTTTCAAATCGAAGGTTTGGAATGGTTAGAGAATGGTCGCCCGCAGTGGGCGCAATCGCGTTTCGATGTGCTGCTTTTTAAAGTATCGGGATTAACGCTGGCGGTGCCGTTGATATCATTGGGGCAAATACAGCCGCTAACTGACGAGCTGACCCCATTGTTTGGTCAAGCCGATTGGTTTATGGGGTTGCAGCCCACACCGGCCGGTAAAATCCGCACCGTAAATACGGCCAAATTTGTTATGCCGGAACGTTACGATGAGAGCTTTTTAAAAACCGCTAAGTATGTGGTTTCCATTAATGGCGTACCTTGGGGGTTAGCCGTTGATTCAGTTAACCAACCAATCAGGTTAACGCCGGATGACGTTAAGTGGCGCAGTGACCGCAGCAAGCGACCATGGCTTGCTGGCACAGTGAAAGACCAAATGTGCGCGCTGCTTGATATCCCCCGTATTGGCCAGATGTTGATTGAGGCAGACAAAAACTTCATACCCACCTGATTATTCCGCCAGCTTTGGTTATTAAACAAAAGTGGCATAGGGAAAGTCCTCGGCTATAGTTATAGCGACATTTACATGATTTGCCGCCCACCGGACGCGGCTACAGAGGAATTAGACGATGGCAACTGATGCAGCAAAAAATAAGAGTAGCGATGATCCCGTATTGCAGTGGGTGACTTTTCGCCTCGACGGTGAAACCTACGGCATCAATGTGATGCAGGTGCAGGAAGTACTGCGCTACTCCGAGATAGCCGCCGTTCCCGGTGCGCCATCCTATGTTCTGGGGATTATCAATCTGCGTGGTAACGTCGTAACCGTCATCGATACCCGCCACCGTTTTAATTTGTCCAGCGGTGAGATCACCGATAACACCCGCATTGTGATTATCGAAACTGATCGCCATGTGATTGGTATTTTGGTGGATAGCGTGGCCGAAGTGGTTTACCTGCGCCAATCAGAAATCGAAATGGCCCCGAATGTTGGCAATGAAGAGAGCGCCAAGTTTATTCAGGGTGTTTGTCATAAAAACAATGAGCTGCTTATTCTGATCGATTTAAACAAATTGCTGACTAGTGAGGAATGGTCAGAATTGGAAGATGTTTGAGTTAGCTAGCAACTTTTGTGAACACTCTAAGGCAAGCGGATCGTAAATGACGGAATTGGGTGCAGAGAAATAGCCATGACAGTGTTGGAGATAGGTTTATCGGCATCCGCAGTAGTTAGCGTTATTGCGCTGGTGATTGCCGTACTCAGTTTGAAGCATGTGCGCCGTCAGGCTGATGCAAACGAAAAGCTGATCCAGAAACTGATGCGTGAAGTGGCTGCATCGAGCAGTGGTTCCGTTGGTATGGGGCAGCGCTTGTTGGCGATGGAAAAACGTTTGCAAGCCAATGCGACCAAACAACCAGAGAAAATTGATTACTACAACGACGACGAATTCCAACCTTATTCGCAAGCCGCGCAAATGTTTAAGATGGGTATGGACTGCGATGAAGTGGCAAGGCGCTGTGGTTTGTCTCGTGCGGAAGCCTCGCTGTTAGAGATGATGCAAAAATCCAGTCATTAGAAAAATTTCAAAACCTGAATATAAAAAAGGAGATCATTCGATCTCCTTTTTTAATGCTTCGTTTTATTGCTTCGTTTTATTGCGCAGAATTTAAAGCGCGGATTTATTATTGGTAATGAAATGCCTGCCCGCTAACGCCCACAGAATCATCACTTAACAAATACACATAAGAAGGCATTAGCTCTTCAGGTGTTTTTACTGTTACAGGATCTTCAGCAGGATAGGCGGATGCGCGCATCGCAGTGCGGGTTGCGCCGGGGTTGATACTATTGGCACGTATGCGAGTAGCACCCTCCAACTCGTCATGCAGTGTTTGCATAAAATTTTCGTTTGCGGCCTTTGATGCTGCATAAGCCCCCCAAAAAGCACGGCCTTTAAATGCGACGCTGGAGCTGGTAAACAAAATGCTCGCGTTTTCAGCTCGTTCCAATAGTGGTAGCAGTGCCTGCGTCATCATAAACGGTGAATTCGCATTCACCTGCATGCAGCGCAGCCAGGCGCTGACCGAATAATTACTTAATGGTGTGCGCTCACCTAAATCAGCAGCGTTGAATAAGATTCCGTCCAGCCGCCCGAAAGTGTCTTCAAGTGCGTTACACATATCGTCGTAATCTTTTTCAATGGCGCTTTCAAAGTTGATGGGATAAATCGCAGGTTGTGGGTTACCTGCCGCTTCAATCTCATCGTAAACCTGCTCCAACTTAGCCATGGTGCGCCCGCAGAGAATGACGGTTGCGCCGCAGGCAGCAAAGGTTGTTGCGGCTGTTTTGCCGATACCCGAACCGGCGCCGGTAATGAGGATGATTTTTCCGCTCAGGGCGTCGGGTTTAATGGTGTAATCACTTGGAATTTGCATGCTATGCCTTTAACAAAAGTTGCTTTAAAAAATGGTTGGAATTAAGAGAAAATTTTCGAGGTGTTTTGCAAAAGCTTTTCAATAATTGGCCAGATTTCATCGGCGTGGTTTACGCAATAGTCTGCATTCCAACTTGTCGGATCATCTCCGTCATCAATATAACCGTATGCTGCGGCGATAGTAATACTACCAGCTCCTTTGCCACAGTCGATGTCGCGTTTATGGTCGCCCACAAAAATTATTTCTTCCGGCGTGCAACCCAATTGACTACCGGCCAGAAATAAAGATTCAGAATGTGGTTTGGGGTGTACAACGTGATCGGGACAAATTACGCTGGCCGGCGGTGGCTGCATATTCATATCAACCATCAATGGCAGTGTGTAGAGAGCAGGTTTATTGGTGGCGATGCCCCAGGCGATATTGTGCGCAGTCAACTGTTCAATCAATGTATTAATGCCAGGAAATGGCTTGGTGTGCACCGAATGATTCTGCAAGTACAATTCTAATAATCGCTGACGCAAGGGTTCAAATTGTTCGTTGTTTTCGTCAATAGTAAACGCAAGTTTGATCAGCGCTTTCGAACCGTTGGAAACACCAGCGCGAATCGTGTCGGCATGAAGTGCAGGACGGTTCTGTTCGGCAAGCAATTGATTGACGACGACAATAAAATCGGGGGCCGTATCCAATAAGGTTCCGTCCAGATCAAACATCACCGCGCGAATGGGTTTTGCCATTATTCACTGACCTTTTTTGCATGCAAAAGATAATTAACGCTCACATCATTTGGATTAAGTTTGTAGTGTTTGGTGAGTGGGTTGTAAGTCATTCCAGTAATAGTCTGCAACTCCAAACCTGCGGCGCGCATCCACTGAGCCAGTTCAGAAGGGCGAATAAATTTGCTGTACTCGTGAGTGCCTTTGGGTAGTAATTTTAAAATATACTCAGCACCCAAAATCGCAAATGCGTAGGCTTTCGGATTGCGATTAATGGTGGAGAAATAAACATCGCCGCCATCTTTCACTAACTGTGCACAAGCGCGCACAACTGATGATGGATCGGGTACGTGCTCCAGCATTTCCATACAGGTAACCACATCAAATTCACCCGGCATTTGCATTGCTTTATCTTCTGCGGTGATTTGCTCGTAAGTCAGTTCAACTCCGCTTTCCAGCGCGTGTAAGCGCGCAACGGCAAGCGGGGCTTCCCCCATATCGATTCCGGTTACTAGAGCGCCGCGCTGTGCAAGTGATTCAGCGAGAATGCCGCCACCACAACCTACGTCGATAATTTTTTTCTGCGCAACGGGTGAGCGCTCATCAATAAAATTTGCACGCAGCGGGTTGATATCGTGCAGCGGTTTGAATTCGCTATTTTTATCCCACCAGCGGCTGGCGAGGGCTTCAAATTTTGCAATTTCGGCGGTATCGACATTGGCCATGATTTTTTCCATTATTCAAATTTAGTGAGTGGCGATTTGTTTCCGCCACCAATTGGCTTTACCTAAAATTTCACGTTCATCCAGCGTTTGTAACTGACGATTAACGAGTAATGCTTTGCCTTGCACCCAAACGTGGGTTACGCCTTGACCTGAGTGGGTGTAAACCAGTTGTGATGCAGGGTTATATAGAGGCTGTGTTCCAAGTCCGCTTAAATCGATTGCGGTAATGTCGGCAAATTTACCTGCTTCCAGACTGCCGATTTTTTCTTCCATCCCCAAGGCTTTGGCGCCGTTGAGCGTTGCCATGCGCAGGGCAGTGTGAGCATCCAGCGCAGCGGCATCACCCGCGACTGCTTTGGCTAGTAATGCGGCAGTTTTTAATTCGCTGAATAAATCCAGATCGTTATTGCTCGCTGCACCATCGGTACCAAGCGCGACATTAATCCCAGCTTTCATTAATTTATCGATTGGACAAAAACCGCTTGCCAGTTTCAAATTCGATTCCGGGCAGTGCACAACATGCGCGCCAGTTTGCTGCAGTAACGCAATGTCCACATCGGTAATTTGTGTCATGTGCACACATTGCGTCAAAGGTGATAGCAACCCCAATTCCATCAGTCGCTGGGTCGGGCGTTTGCCATATTGTTTAAGCGATTCTTCGACCTCAAATGCAGTTTCATGCAGATGGATTTGCACTGGCATATCCATTTCCTGCGCGAGCACGGCAATTTTTTGCAGCGGTGCATCTGACACGGTGTAAGGCGCATGGGGGCCGAAGGCAATATTTATCAAATCGCTAGCGCGCAGGCTGTCATGCAGTGCGAGACCCTTGGCGAAGTAATCGTCTGCGCCTAAACCCCATGAGGTGGCAAAATCGAAAATCGGAAAACTGATCTGGCTGCGCATTTTTGCATCCAGACAAACCTGCGCGGCTTGCTCAGGGAAAAAATACATATCAGCAAAACAGGTTGTACCGGTTTTGATCATCTCGGCCATAGCGAGCTGGGTTCCATCGCGCAAAAACTCTTCACCGACCCAGCGGCTTTCGGTTGGCCAGATATGATCGTTGAGCCAGGTGTGCAACGGTTGGTCGTCGGCATATCCACGCAGCAAACTCATCGCTGCATGGCCATGGGCGTTGACGAGCCCTGGAATCAATACGTGACTGCCGAGATTGATTGTCTCTGCCGCACTAAAACGGCGCTCAGCTTCATCACTGGGTATAAGCGCAACTATTCGCCCTTTGTCGATTGCCAGTGCGCAGTTCTCCAATACGCGATTTTCCGGTACCACGGGGATAATCCAGCGGGCTTTCACAATCAGATCAATCGGGTGTGGTTCTGCGGTCGGCGTCAACATAGTTGTAAACTGGCGGCTTAGGTCATAAAAAGGGGCGCCCAGTATACTGCAAAGCCTCCGATCGGCTACGGCAGATTTGCGAGTGCACCCATCAGTTCTGGCTCATTTCTTTTATGGCCAAATTCATCTGTATTTTCATAGTGATACGAACCCGCCAACTGCCTATCCAACAGATTTTATGCTACCATCGCGCCCCTGAATTAGGCGTTAGATGCATTTTTAGCCAGCCTTTTGGTTGGCAGGTAGTAGGGTAGCGGTTTTTGCTTCAATTTGATTGGTGCGCAAAAGAGGCGCTATCTGTCTAATTGCTTCTAATTCCGGTCCATAACGAACGCTTTTTAAGTCCATAGCTTTAAACAAGAAAGGAAAGCTGTATTCCCATGGTCGAATTCGCCAAAGAAATATCACCGGTAAGTATCGAAGACGAACTCAAACAGTCCTACCTTGATTACGCCATGAGCGTTATCGTTGGTCGCGCATTGCCCGATGTGCGCGATGGTTTGAAACCCGTACATCGTCGCGTGCTGTTTGCGATGAGCGAACTTAACAACGATTGGAATAAACCGTACAAAAAATCTGCCCGTGTGGTGGGTGACGTAATCGGTAAATACCATCCTCATGGTGATACAGCGGTATACGACACCATCGTTCGTATGGCTCAGCCTTTCTCGTTGCGTTATATGTTGGTTGATGGCCAGGGTAACTTCGGTTCGGTGGACGGCGACCGCGCAGCGGCTATGCGTTATACCGAAATCCGTATGGCAAAAATCGCCCATGATCTGCTTGCGGATCTGGATAAAGAAACCGTCGATTTTGTGCCTAACTATGACGGCACCGAGCAAATCCCGGCAGTAATGCCCACACGTATTCCCAACCTGTTGGTCAATGGTTCCTCCGGTATCGCCGTAGGTATGGCGACCAACATCCCGCCGCACAATTTGAAAGAAGTGGTGCAGGGTTGTTTGGAGCTGATCAACAATCCGGATATCACCATCGAAGAATTGATGGAGTTTATTCCCGGGCCAGATTTCCCCACCGGCGCCATCATCAATGGCCGCGCCGGTATTGTGCAGGCGTATCGCACCGGTCGTGGTAGCATTATCGTTCGTGCCAAAGCTGACATCGAGCGCGATGAAAAAACCGGCCGTGAAACCATTATCGTTCACGAAATTCCTTACCAGTTGAACAAAGCCCGTTTGATTGAACGTATTGCCGAGCTGGTAAAAGAGAAGAAAATCGAAGGTATTAGCGAACTGCGCGATGAGTCTGATAAAGACGGTATGCGCATCGTTATTGAGGTTAAGCGCAACGAATCTGGCGATGTGTTGCTGAACAACCTTTTCTCGCAAACCCAATTACAAACCACCTTCGGCGTAAATATTGTTGCGCTAGATGACGGCCAGCCAAAAATTCTCAACCTTAAACAACTGCTCGAAGCTTTTGTTAAGCATCGCCGCGAAGTGGTTACGCGCCGCACCGTGTATCTGTTGCGCAAAGCGCGCGAGCGTGGTCATTTACTTGAAGGTCTGGCGGTTGCGATTTCCAATATTGATGAAGTGATTGCGCTGATTAAAAATTCCGCGTCTCCTGCTGAAGCAAAAGACAGTTTGATGGGGCGTGGTTGGAATGCCGCCGAAATGGCGCCATACCTTGAACGTGCCGGTGAAGACGCTTGTCGCCCAGAGGATTTAGGTCCTGAGTTCGGTATGCGGGACGGCCACTATTATCTATCGGCCGCACAAGCGCAGGCGATTCTAGAATTGCGCTTGCATCGTTTGACCGGCATGGAGCATGACAAGTTGCTCGCCGAATACGATGAAAAACTAATCCAAATTGCCGAATTCCTCGAAATTCTTGGCAATGCCTTGCGTCTGATGGAAGTGATCCGCGAAGAATTAACCCAAGTTATCAACGATTACGGCGATAAACGTCGCACTGAAATTGTTGCGTCAAGCATGGATCTGACTAACGAAGATTTAATCAACGTGGAAGATCGCGTAGTAACTATTTCTCACGGTGGTTACGCGAAGAGCCAGCCGTTGGATGATTACCAGGCGCAGCGTCGCGGCGGAATGGGCAAATCTGCAACCGCAGTGAAAGATGAAGACTATGTACAACATCTTTTAATTGCTAGTACTCACGATACTGTGTTGTTGTTCACCAACGCCGGTAAAGTGTATTGGTTGAAGGTGTACATGATTCCTGTTGCTGGTCGACAATCCCGTGGGCGCCCAGTGATTAATTTGCTGCCGTCACTGGAAGAGGGTGAGCGCATTACCTCGATTCTGCCGGTTAAATCTTACGACGATGATAAATTTATCTTCATGACGACTGCTAACGGTACAGTGAAGAAAACCGCTCTCACTCAGTTCTCGCGTCAACGTAGTGTTGGTTTGCGTGCGATTGAGTTGGATGAAGGTGATACGTTGGTTGGCACTGCTATCACCAACGGTTCATGCGATGTAATCCTGTTCTCAAGTTCCGGTAAAGCGGCACGCTTCCGTGAATCGCAAGTGCGTGCGATGGGTCGCACCTCTCGCGGCGTACGCGGTATTCGTTTAGCGGAAGGTCAGCGCGTAGTGGGCATGGTTATTCCGATGGAAAATGGCCAGGTGCTTACCGTTAGCGAAAACGGTTATGGCAAGCGCACTGAAGTCGGCGAATTCCCCGCTAAAGGTCGCGGCTCGCAGGGCGTTATCGGTATGCAAACCACAGATCGTAACGGCCAGTTAGTTGGTGCTGTACAAGTGTTCGATGGAGAAGAAATTATGTTGATTTCTGATCAGGGCACTATGGTTCGTACGCGTGTCGATGAGGTTTCTGTGCTGAGCCGTAACACCCAAGGTGTACGCCTGATCAAATTAAAAGAAGGCGAGCGCATGCAGGGTTTGGAACGCATTGAAGAAAACGTTGAAGAAAATGCCAAGCGCGAATTAGCGCGAGCAGAGGCCGCTGAAGGCGAAGAAGCGCTTGACGACGGCGTAGCAGTAGATGATGCGGCGGACGATATTGTCGATGACGCTGCAGATGAAGCAGGCGACCAGTAAGCGACCGATGGGCAATCGACCAATTAGTAATTGAGTGGGCACATGAGCACTGACCAAACTGAAGCAGAGAAGCTGCTTGCGCTGCGCAACAAAATCGATGCGATCGACGAAGAAATCGGCCGCTTGATTTCGGCGCGCGCTGAATGCGCACAAGAAGTTGCTGATGTGAAAAAAGCGAATCTACCTGAAGATGCCAAGATTCTGTTTTATCGCCCCGAACGCGAAGCGCAAGTATTACGCAAAGCGATGGAGCGCAATAATGGCCCGCTCAGCAACGAAGAAGTTGCACGATTATTTCGTGAAATTATGTCGGCTTGTTTGGCATTGGAAAACCCAATCAAAGTCGCCTACCTTGGCCCTGAAGGAACATTTACCCAACAGGCATCGCTGAAACATTTTGGCCATTCGGCAGTGGTCTTGCCCTTTTCCGCCATTGACGAAGTGTTTCGTGAAGTAGAAGCGGGCGCTGTAAATTATGGTGTGGTGCCGGTAGAGAATTCTACGGAAGGAGTGGTGAATCACACACTCGATAATTTTATGGGCTCCAACCTGAAAATTTGTGGCGAAGTTGAATTGCGTATCCATCACAATTTAATGGTTTCCGATGTCACTAGCGTTAATAGCATCACTCGTATTTATTCGCACTCTCAATCCCTTGCACAATGCCGTAAATGGTTGGATGCGCATTACCCCAACGCTGAACGCATCGCGGTAAGCAGCAACGCAGAGGCAGCAAAACGTCTTAAAGGTGAATGGAACGCCGCTGCGATCGCTGGCTCTATGGCGGCAGAATTGTACGGCTTGAAAATGATTGCCGAAAAAATTGAAGACCAGCCGGATAACTCCACGCGCTTTTTAATTATTGGTAAACAAGCGGTTCCGCAAAGCGGCGTTGATAAAACCTCTATTGTTGTCGCTATGCGCAATGAGCCGGGCGCATTACATAAATTGCTGGAGCCATTCCATCGCCACAATATTGACTTAACACGAGTGGAGACACGTCCATCGCGCACAGGCGCTTGGACTTATGTTTTCTTTATCGATTTTGCCGGCCATGTCGATGAGCCTTTGATTAGCGATGTAATGAAGGAAGTAGCCAGCCGTTGCGCCGATTTAAAATTACTCGGCTCCTATCCTAAAGCGGTGTTGTGATTACTTATGTCCCAACCCTTGATCAATAAATTTGTTGTCGTAGGCATAGGTTTAATTGGTGGCAGTCTTGCTACCGGTTTGAAACAGCGTGGTGCCTGCGCAGAAGTAATTGGTATTGCACGTAAGTCTGAGACCTGCACTGAAGCAGTGAATCATGCAGTAGTTGATCGCGCTTATACCTCTTTGCGAGAAGTTGCCGATGAATTAGGGCAGGGCGATGTAATTTTTATCGCGGTACCTACATTGTCTGCTAACGCAGTTTTAGAAGAAATTAAAAGCTGTGTTGCTGATACTGTGACCATCACAGATGGCGCCAGCGTGAAAGGCAGTGTTCAACGTGCTGCGGAAGGCGTGTTTGGTGTAGTGCCACCGCAATTTGTGCTTGGGCATCCTATCGCCGGCTCAGAAAAAAGTGGCGTCACTGCCGCTAATCCAAACCTTTATGAGAATCATCGCGTCATTCTCACACCACTAGCTAATACTTCCAAGCAGCATTTCGATCTTGTGACCCGCATGTGGCAGGCCGTCGGCGCAGAAGTATTGAGTATGTCGGTAGCAGAGCACGATGAGGTTCTCGGCGCAACCAGTCATCTGCCACATGTAATTGCTTATTCGTTAGTGGATACTCTGGCGCAGGATATTAAGAACCCCAATATTTTTCGTTATGCCGCCGGTGGTTTTCGCGATTTTACGCGAATCGCGTCCAGCGACCCGGTGATGTGGCACGACATTATGCGTGCAAATAAAACCGCGATTTTGCAATCGATGGATTTATTTATTGATAATTTGTCGCGCCTGCGCAGCAGCATTGAACATGAAGATAGCGACTATTTACTCAATGTATTTAGTCGCGCGAAAGAAGCCCGCGACGAATTTACGCTGATGCTGGCCAAGCGCCATGCAGCGCACAAAGAAGATTGATCGGTGAGTATCCGAACTCAAAGGAATAAACTTAGAAGTATTTAGTCATTAAACCTTACGCTTTGGTTCTATATAATCGCTGCTGTTTTTCCAACACCTGCATTAATCACCAACGCTTTACTCAATCTGGTAACTATTGAATGTCAAACTACAACTTGACTCACCTCAAGCAGCTTGAAGCTGAAAGTATTCATATCATCCGCGAGGTCGCGGCTGAATTTGATAAACCGGTCATGCTTTACTCAGTAGGCAAGGATTCAGCGGTGATGATGCACCTCACCATGAAAGCCTTTTTTCCCGGTAAACCACCATTCCCGATGATGCATGTGGATACCACATGGAAATTTAAGGAAATGATTGAGTTTCGCGATCAGCGCATCAAAGATTTGGGCTGGGATTTGATTGTTCATATCAATCAAGAAGGTGTTGATATGGGGGTAGGTCCCTTCACGCACGGCAGCGCCAAACATACCGATATAATGAAAACCCAGGGATTGAAGCAAGCGCTGAACAAATACGGTTTTGATGCCGCATTTGGTGGCGCTCGCCGCGATGAAGAAAAGTCACGCGCGAAAGAACGTGTTTATTCTTTCCGTGATAAAAATCATCGCTGGGACCCGAAAAACCAGCGCCCTGAATTGTGGAATATTTATAACGGACGTGTTGATAAAGGCGAGAGCATTCGCGTGTTCCCTTTGTCAAACTGGACTGAATTGGATATCTGGCAATATATACATCTGGAAGGCATTCCTATTGTTCCACTTTATTTTGCGGCAAAGCGCCCGGTGGTTGAGCGCGATGGCACGCTTATAATGGTCGATGATGACCGCATGCCTATTGGTCCCAACGACAAAGTTGAGGAGAAAATGGTGCGCTTCCGCACACTTGGTTGCTATCCATTAACCGGAGCTGTCGAATCTGAAGCGACAACTTTGCCAGAAATTATTCAAGAAATGCTACTGACGACGACTTCCGAACGTCAGGGGAGGGTTATCGACCACGACAGCTCCGGCTCAATGGAAAAGAAAAAGCAAGAAGGCTATTTCTAATTTTTCCGGCAACCATTTCTTCGACAATATTGTTTATTACCTACTGATTGCAAAGAGACCTTTATGAGTCATCAGTCCGAATTAATTGCGCAGGATATCAATGCATATCTCGCTCAACACGAACAAAAAGAATTACTGCGTTTTTTAACTTGCGGCAGTGTAGATGATGGAAAAAGTACTTTAATCGGCCGTTTGCTGCACGACTCCAAAATGATTTATGAAGATCAGTTGGATGCAATACGGTCCGATAGCGTCAAACACGGCACAACCGGTGAAAAAATTGATTTGGCGCTGTTAGTGGATGGTTTGCAAGCTGAGCGAGAGCAGGGTATTACTATCGATGTGGCCTACCGTTATTTTTCCACCGCGAAGCGCAAATTTATTATCGCGGACACTCCAGGCCACGAGCAGTACACTCGCAATATGGCAACTGGTGCATCCACCTGCGATCTGGCTATTATTTTGATCGATGCGCGCTATGGTGTTGTTACCCAAACTCGTCGCCACAGCTATATCGCTTCTCTACTTGGAATTAAGCACATTGTCGTAGCCGTTAACAAAATGGATTTGTTAAATTTCGATCAAGCTGTGTTTGAAAAAATCAAACAAGATTATTTTGATTTTTCTGCAAAGCTGGGAATGAACAATGTGATGTTTGTGCCTATCTCAGCGTTGGATGGTGACAATGTGGTTAATCGTTCCGACCGATCACCTTGGTATCAAGGCCAAACGCTAATGGAAATTTTTGAAACGGTGCCTATTGCCGGTGATAAAAATTACTCGAATTTCCGCTTCCCGGTGCAGTACGTAAATCGCCCCAATCTGGATTTCCGCGGCTTTTGCGGTAATGTTGCTTCAGGAGTAGTTAAAGTTGGCGATGAAATCCGTGTGTTACCATCAGGTAAAACCAGCTATGTAAAATCCATCGTAACTTACGATGGTGAATTGCCGGAAGCCTTTACCGGCCAAGCGGTAACACTGACCCTCACAACAGAAGTTGATGTAAGCCGTGGTGATATGTTGGTGTTGGCAAAAGATTCTGTGCCGCAATCAAATCATCTTAAAGCGCATATCGTGTGGATGGCAGAAAAAACCACCCAGGCAAACTCAGAGTACCTGATCAAATTTGCCAGCAAGGTAGTGAGTGGTGTTGTCGAGTCTATCGAATATCGTATTGATGTGAATACGCAAGAGCACTCAATTATTAATCAACTGCAATTGAATGACATAGCCGTCGTCGATATTCTGCTGACCCAGCCAGTGGTTGCTGATCAATACAATAACAATCGCGCAACCGGCGCATTTATTGTGATTGACCGCTTGACGAATATTACCGTCGGCGCGGGCATGGTAATAGAACAGTTAGAAGCAAAAGCCATTACTTCAGCTAATTACAGCGAGTTCGAATTAGAGCTGAATGCGCTTGTTCGTAAACATTTCCCACACTGGAATGCGACCGATCTAAGAACGTTGATTAGCTGATTGCGGAGAGACGCTTAAAAAGCCCTGGTGTGAACTAGGGCTTTTTTTTGGATAAATTTTGTAAGAAATGTCGCACAATTTATGTAGCAGTTGTCTGCTTTTTAAGTGACCGAAAGGAAAATATTATTTCCAAACACGCAAAGGTAGGAAGTTGCGTGTATCCCTCAATCAATAAGGAGTTATTTTATGAAATTTATTCTTTCTCTTGCAGCTATCGTTATTTTATCTTTTGGTACTTCTTCACTGGCATTTGCAGCAGAAGTTCCGGCTACCAAAGCGCCCGCAATAAAAGCGGAAGCAGTGGCGAGTCAGGAGGCAATTAATATCAATACTGCTGATGTGCAAGAATTGACCAAGCTAAACGGTATTGGTGAGAAGAAGGCCGAGGCCATAATTGCATGGCGCAAGGAGAACGGTAACTTTAAAACTGTGGATCAGCTGTTGGAAGTTAAGGGTATAGGTGAAGCGACGCTCACCAAAAATCGCGAAAACATCCGCATTTAAGCATTTGGGGACGCTCAATGGGCGTTAACGAATGAATTTTGCGTAGATTTTTGTTTTAATGAGAGCCCGAGTCTAGCGACTCGGGCTCTTCTTTTTTGCGAGGTCAATAAATGTTTACTCCGGGTCCGCGTATTGTTGTCGCGATGGATTTTGACAATGCTGATCAATGTCTTGCAATGGCAAAACGACTATCGCCATTAGATTGCCGTCTGAAAGTAGGTAAAGAGCTTTTTACCGCATGCGGCCCCAAAATAGTCGAACAATTGATGGAGCTGGGCTTTGAGATTTTTCTCGACCTCAAATTTCATGATATTCCCACTACTGCCAGCAAAGCCGTCAAAGCGGCGGCAGAATTGGGGGTATGGATGGTTAATGTACATGCATCGGGTGGCGAGCGAATGATGGTTGCGGCGCGAGAAGTGTTGGCGCGGCGCACAGATAAGTCGCCTCTATTAATTGCCGTTACAGTACTGACAAGTATGGAGGCTAGCGATTTATCCGGTGTCGGAATTGAATGTGAACCGGAAGAACAAGTTATGAAGTTGGCCCGTCTGACGCACGCATGCGGTCTCGACGGCATAGTTTGCTCAGCTCAAGAAGCCAACTTAATGCGGGCGCAGTTCGGCAATGAGTTTTGTCTTGTGACGCCTGGCATTCGTCTGGATACTTCGCCTGCTGATGATCAACGACGCACGTTGACGCCTGCTGCGGCAATTGTTGCTGGTAGCAGCTATTTAGTAATTGGCCGGCCAATTACACAGTCTCCTGATCCTGCTGCCACCTGCAAATCCATTATTCAAACTCTACCCTAGTGGGGTTTTACGCAGATATTAAATAATTTGGTGTTCGCTATGAAATCTTCCGCTCCTACTGTTATCACTATCGATGGTCCAAGTGGTTCTGGCAAAGGAACCCTTAGTCACATGTTGGCTCGTCACTTGGGGTACCATCTGCTGGATAGTGGTGCGCTTTACCGTCTGGTTGCACTGGCAGCGATGAAAAAAAGTGTCGATTTAGCCGATGAGCAGGCTGTGAGCTCTGTTGCGATAGGACTTGATGTAGTATTTAGTCTTGTGAATGACGAGTCGGCGCAGATTTTGCTGGAAGGAATAAAAGTAAGTGATGAAATTCGGCAAGAAGCTGTGAGTATGGCCGCATCGCAAGTTGCCGCTTACGCTGGTGTTAGAGCAGCGTTACTGGAAC
Organism: uncultured Cellvibrionaceae bacterium; assembly: GCA_964499225.1. Lineage (GTDB taxonomy): Bacteria > Pseudomonadota > Gammaproteobacteria > Pseudomonadales > Cellvibrionaceae > Cellvibrio. The sequence goes on from CAZCJR010000006.1 coordinate 22,185, forward strand.
GTCAGAGAGAATTTGCAATTGCCCCAGGACTGGTTGCCGATGGTCGTGATATGGGAACCACGGTATTTCCAAAAGCACAGGTAAAGCTATTTTTAACCGCGAGTGCAGAAGCTCGCGCGAAGCGACGCTACAAGCAGCTATGTTTAAAAGGAGAATCTGTTGATATGGCAGCGTTAGTCAAAGACATACTTGAACGCGATGAGCGAGATTCAAATCGTGCAATTTCACCTCTCAGACCAGCAGAGGATGCTGTCATTATTGATAGCACGTCCATGACGATCAATGACGTTTTTACAAAAATGCTGGCAGCAATTACATGACTTCCTTCTCCGCTACATCTGTGTCAACAAACGGTAAGAATGCTCAATTAGTTTGCACGGGATATTCGTTTCATATCAATTTTTTAAAACACCAATATCGGGCTACACGATATCCTCCATTCAAGATGAGATTAGAATATGACCTTGACTTGTTTTAAAGCCTATGACATACGCGGAAAGTTGGGCGACGAACTCAATGAAGATATTGTTTATCGTATAGGCCGCGCTTACGCGCAATTTCTAAAACCCCAACGTGTGGTTGTCGGGGGCGATGTGCGCCTAACCAGCAAGACATTGAAGAACGCCCTAAGTAACGGTTTGCGTGATGAAGGTGTCGATGTTATCGATATTGGTATGGCAGGGACTGAAGAAATTTATTTTGCTACCAGTTATTTGAAGACTGATGGTGGTGTAGAAATTACGGCAAGTCATAATCCAATCGATTACAACGGCATGAAGCTGGTGCGTGCCAACTCTAAACCGATTAGCGGTGACACCGGACTAAATGAAATTAAACGTCTTGCTGAAGATAACAATTTTGGCCCAGTAAATTTCGCAGCGCGAGGCAGCATTCAAGAGCTCAGTACTCTCGATGCCTACGTGCAACACTTACTCTCTTATGTTGACGTTGCGAAACTAAAGCCTTTGCGATTGGTCGTCAATGCCGGTAATGGCGCTGCCGGGCATGTCATTGATGCCATAGAAAAATATCTTCCTTTCGATTTTATCAAAATCAATCACGAACCCGATGGTACTTTCCCGAACGGGATTCCAAATCCGCTGTTAGTAGAAAATCGCGCATCGACTACAGCTGCTGTTGTTGCTCACAGCGCGGATATGGGTATCGCTTGGGATGGGGATTTTGATCGGTGCTTTTTATTTGATGAAACCGGAGCGTTCACGGAAGGCTATTACATTGTTGGTTTGCTGGCAGAAGCTTTCTTGTTGAAAAATCCTGGCTCAAAAATTATCCATGATCCACGTCTGACCTGGAATACGTTGGACGTTGCGCAAAAAAATGGTGGACTTGCCATTCAATCCAAAACTGGACACGCGTTTATTAAAGAGCGCATGCGCGAAGAGGATGCTGTGTATGGCGGTGAGATGAGTGCGCATCACTATTTCCGGGATTTTTTTTACTGTGATAGTGGAATGATCCCTTGGTTGTTGGTATGCGAGCTTCTGTCTCACAAACAGCAAACTCTTTCGAGTATGCTGGAAGACCGAATCGCCAAATTCCCATCGCCAGGCGAGATAAATAGTCATGTGACTGATCCAAAAACAGCAATCGACAAAGTGCTTAATCACTATTCCCCCGATGCAATATTCATCGATAAAACGGATGGGATCAGTCTTGAGTTTGATACATGGCGATTCAACTTGCGTATGTCAAACACGGAACCGGTAGTGCGGTTGAATGTCGAGAGTCGTGGCGATCAGGCGTTGGTCGATCAAAAAACGGCTGAAGTACTTCACCTGCTCAATAGCTAAAACTCAGGAAATTCATTAGGACAAAATTATGCAAGTAAAAAAAGCGGTGATTCCAGTTGCAGGTCTAGGGACGCGCATGTTGCCAGCAACAAAAGCAATTCCTAAGGAGATGCTTCCCGTTGTTGATAAGCCTTTGATTCAATATGTTATTGAAGAGGCAGCAGCAGCCGGTATCAAGGAGATTGTACTAGTGACGCACGCCAGTAAAAATGCCATTGAAAACCACTTCGATACCAGTTTCGAATTAGAGGCCCAGCTTGAATCGCGACTGAAACGCTCCCTTCTCGCGGAAGTTCGCTCAATTACCCCTCCAGGGCTTACTGTCATTTCAGTTCGTCAAGCTGAAGCAAAAGGCTTGGGACATGCAATTCTTGCTGCTCGATCTGTCGTTGGCGATGAGCCGTTTGCGGTGTTGCTGCCAGATGTAATTGTCGATAACGCAGAATGCAATCTTCGATACGATAACCTCGCAGGAATGACCAGACGCTTTCAAGAGACGGGTAACAGCCAAATTCTGGTTGAGCAAATACCACATGATCAAGTTGATAAATACGGTGTGGTTGATTGTTCGGGTGTAGATATTCCATCAGGTAAAACTGCGGCTATCAAAGCAATGGTGGAGAAACCACCTGTCGACGAGGCACCCTCAAATATGGCGATTGTTGGTCGTTATGTACTGTCAAAAACAGTTTGGGATCTACTGGCCAAAACTATGCCGGGAGCAGGCGGGGAAATTCAACTTACCGACGCGCTGGATGCACTTTTGGGTCAGGAAACAGTTGAGGCTTATCAGCTAATAGGGCGTAGCCATGACTGCGGAACCAAACTCGGTTATCTCATGGCAAATGTTATTTACGGCGAGCGTCACAACGACGTCGGCCAACAGTTTAAAGCATTCTTAAAAGATCGCTATAAAGTTTGATCGTCGGTTGAGCCGTACTTCTTATTGTTGAGATGCCAGACGTTAATTGGGTAAAAACTGATTCTTTTAAATTGCTTCAGTTGTGCGATATTTTTCATTAAGGAGAGTTAATTGATTATTCCTGTAATACTCGCTGGTGGCTCAGGCACGCGCCTGTGGCCTTTGTCGCGCAAACACTATCCCAAACAGTTGTTGAAATTATTTGGTGATAAAACCATGTTGCAACAGACACTGTTGCGCTTGCAAGGCGTGCCCAACCTTGCCCCTCCCATTGTGGTGTGCAATGAAGAGCACCGATTTATGGTTGCTGAGCAACTACATGAAATTGGTCAACAAAAATCGTCAATCATTTTAGAACCTATCGCTCGTAATACAGCACCGGCACTGGCGTTGGCTGCTATTCATGCCCGTACGCTGGGTGATAATCCTATCCTGCTAGTTCTCTCAGCGGATCATATGATTCGTGATGTTGCAGTATTTCAGGCAGCTCTCGCTGAGGCTATCAGTGCGGCACAACTTGGCCATCTTGCTACATTTGGTGTTCATCCTACTCGCCCGGAAACGGGATATGGATATATTAAAACCCTGCATGGACCTGATACTGAGGGCAAGTTATTTTTCCCTGTTGCTGAGTTCGTTGAAAAGCCCGATGTTGTGACGGCCGAGCAATATCTTTCCGAAGGTTGTTACTACTGGAACAGTGGAATGTTCGTGTTCCAGACAGAGGTTTTTTTACGTGAACTGCAAGAGCAAAGCCCTGACGTCATTGTCGCTGCAGAACAAGCCAAAGTATGGGCTGTACAAGATTTGGATTTTATTCGTGTCGACAAAGATTCTTTCGCGCAGGCGCCTAATATTTCGATCGATTATGCACTCATGGAAAAGAGCAAAAATGTCGTTTGCGTTCCGTTAGATGCCGGCTGGAGTGACGTAGGTGACTGGAAGTCATTTTGGGATCTTTCAGTGAAGGATGCTGCGGGCAACAGTTTGATTGGCGATAGTATCGATATAGGCTCCACCAATACATTGGTTTTTTCACAAGATAAACTGGTTGCCACTTTAGGAGTTAATAATTTAATGATTATTAACACCCCTGACGCCGTGCTAGTTGCCGATAAATCTCAAGCACAGCAAGTGAAAGCGATTATCACTCAAATTGAAAAGCAGAATCGCTCCGAGCATCTCCAGCACCGCGAAATCTATCGCCCGTGGGGTTGTTACGACGCAATAGACACCGGTGACCGTTACCAGGTAAATCGTATTCGGGTGAAGCCGGGTGGGAGTTTATCTCTTCAGGTTCACCACCATCGGGCCGAGCATTGGATAGTTGTTAAAGGCACTGCTCTGGTTCAAAAAGGTGAGGAAACTATTCTGCTTTCAGAAAATGAATCCACCTATATACCTGTCGGCACAAAACATCGATTAAGCAATCCGGGAAAAATACCTCTGGAAATTGTTGAGGTGCAATCTGGGCCTTATCTTCAGGATGACGATGTTATTCGTTACGAGGATAGTTATGGTCGCTCTTAAATTACATTATCTTTACAGATTAGGGAGTTTCTAATGAAAGTCACAGTATTTGGGACCGGATATGTTGGTTTGGTCACAGGCGCCTGCCTGGCGGATGTTGGGCACGATGTTCTTTGTGTTGATATCGATCAGAAAAAAGTAGATAACCTGAATGCGGGAATAATCCCAATTTACGAGCCCGGGCTGGAGGCAATCGTCAAGCAGGCCGTCCAACAAGGGCTATTGAATTTTACTACAAGTATGGATCGTGCAGTTGAGCACGGTGAACTGCAGTTTATTGCTGTGGGAACTCCCTCGGGGGAGGACGGATCGGCAGACTTGCAATATGTCGTTGCTGTCGCAAAAACAATTGGCCAGCGCCTCACGGATTATAAAGTGGTGGTAAATAAATCTACTGTCCCAATAGGTACCGCGGAGATAGTGAGCTCTGCACTCGCAGCCGAGCTAGATAAGCGGGGTGCCACCATTGCATTCGATGTAGTTTCCAATCCAGAGTTTCTAAAAGAAGGTGCTGCGATCAATGACTTCATGAAACCTGATCGCATTGTAATCGGCACCGATAGTGAAAAAGCTGAGCGGTTGCTGCGTGAGCTCTATGCTCCGTTTAATCGCAGTCATGATCGCATGATTTTTATGGATGTGCGGTCGGCAGAATTAACTAAGTACGCTGCAAATGCCATGCTTGCAACAAAAATCAGTTTCATCAATGAGATGGCTAATCTTGCAGAGCTGTTGGGGGCAGACATCGAGAAAGTTCGCAATGGCATAGGTGCCGATCCACGCATTGGCTATCACTTTATTTATCCTGGGTGCGGATATGGTGGCTCTTGCTTCCCAAAAGATGTCAAAGCGCTTATTAATATTGCTCGCAATGTTGATTATAAGGCCGGACTCATGGAAGCAGTTGACAAGGTTAATCAGGCCCAAAAGAGTAAACTCTTTACATATGTAGAGCGCCATTTTGGAAGTAATTTAAAAGACAAAGTTTTTGCTTTGTGGGGATTGTCCTTCAAACCCAATACCGATGATATGAGGGAAGCACCGAGTAGGGTTTTGATGGAGGCTCTTTGGGCAGCAGGTGCTAAGGTACAAGCCTATGACCCAGTTGCCATGGAAGAGACACAGCACATCTACGGTCTGCGGGATGATCTCAAATTGGTGGGCACGAAAGAGGCTGCTCTGGAGCGCGCTGACGCATTGATTATCTGTACAGAGTGGAAAAACTTCCGGGCACCCAACTTCGATTTGCTCAAGTCCGCTCTGCGCAATCCAGTAATTTTCGATGGACGAAATCTATACGAGCCAGACAGAATGGCCGCGCTGGGTTTTGAATACTACGCGGTTGGGCGTGGTTTAAGTGTTGTAAAGCACTGATTTAAATATAGTTATCGGGCTTCGCTAGATTTTTGGCGAAGCCCGCGGTCTCTCCGCCACGCTAAATCATTTCTCGCCGCTATACTTCACTCCAAGTTTGCTAACCTATTGAAAAATATAGGGCATTCTGCTAGCCTTGCGCACCTGCTGGTTTCCTATGCTTTGATTTATGCCACGGATTCTGTTTCTAGCAGTAGTGAAAACTGTCAAACCCAGCCTGAGGGAGTTTTCGCTTTACTTTAACTGACCCGTATGACTGGCCGTGCGGAATAGATGGGGCGAGTTTTTAACGCCTGCATCTCTAATTTATAGGTAATACCATGAGTATGAACGAAAGTTTTGCTGAGTTATTTGAAGAAAGTTTAAAAACCGTTGATATGGTTCCGGGTACTATTATTACCGGTGTAGTAATTGATATTGATAAGGACTGGGTGACCGTTCACGCTGGCCTGAAATCAGAAGGTGTTATTCCTGCTGAGCAATTCCGCAACGAAATGGGTGAATTGACACTCCAAATCGGCGATGAAGTACAAGTAGCGCTCGAAAGCGTAGAAGACGGTTTCGGTGAAACCAAGTTATCACGTGAGAAAGCCAAACGCGCTGAAGCGTGGAAAATTCTTGAAGCCGCTCATGTTGCTGAAGAAGTTATTAAAGGTGTTATTAACGGCAAGGTTAAAGGTGGTTTCACCGTTGACGTTGCTGGTATCCGTGCCTTCCTTCCTGGTTCATTGGTTGATGTTCGCCCCGTGCGCGAAACTACTCACCTCGAAGGAAAAGAGCTGGAATTCAAAGTTATCAAGCTCGATCAAAAACGCAACAACGTAGTTGTTTCTCGCCGTGCGGTGTTGGAGCAAGCTAACTCTGTTGAGCGCGATGAATTGCTGGCCACTTTGCAAGAAGGTCAAGCAGTTAAAGGTATTGTTAAAAACCTTACCGACTACGGCGCGTTCGTCGACTTGGGCGGTGTTGATGGTCTGTTGCACATCACCGACATGGCTTGGAAGCGTATCAAGCACCCAGGTGAGATCGTAAATGTTGGCGATGAAATTGACGTTAAAGTATTGAAGTTTGATCGTGAGCGTAATCGCGTGTCTCTCGGCCTGAAGCAATTGGGCGAAGACCCTTGGATACAAATCACCAAGCGTTACCCAGAAGGCGCTCGTGTGAAAGCAAAAGTAACCAATTTGACTGATTACGGTTGTTTCGCAGAGTTGGAAGAGGGTGTTGAAGGTTTGATCCACGTTTCAGAAATGGATTGGACTAACAAAAACATTCATCCTTCCAAAGTTGTTCAATTGGGCGACGAAATTGAAGTTATGGTGTTGGATATCGACGAGGAGCGTCGTCGTATCTCTCTCGGCCTGAAACAATGCCAAGAGAATCCATGGGATGCATTTGCTCGCACTTGCGCCAAGGGCGACAAGATCAGCGGCAAAATCAAGTCGATCACTGACTTCGGTATCTTCATCGGCTTGGACGGCGGTATTGATGGTCTTGTTCACTTGTCAGATATCTCTTGGCACGAAGCTGGCGAAGAAGCCGTTCGCAAATACAAGAAAGGTGACGAGCTGGAAACCGTGGTATTGGCCATCGATCCAGAGCGCGAGCGCATTTCTTTGGGTATCAAACAACTTGAAACCGATCCCTTCTCAGAATACGTTTCTGTGAATGACAAAGGTGCTGTTGTAAAAGGTATCGTTAAAGAGGTTGAAGCAAAAGCGGCTGTAATCACTTTGGCAGATGACGTTGAAGCTGTCCTCAAGGCCTCTGAATTGAGCCGCGAGAAAGTAGAAGACGCACGTAACCTGCTTAAAGTGGGTGACGAAATTGAAGCAAAGATTATTGCAGTAGATCGCAAGAATCGTAGCATTAACCTGTCAGTTAAATCTAAAGACGTTGAAGAAGAAAAGACTGCGATGAAAGAGCTTTCTACAAAGCAATCTGATCAAGCTTCTCCAACCACTTTGGGTGATTTGATTAAAGCGCAAATGCAAAGTAAAGAGTAATCTTTCTTGCTAATCGGTGATCAGCCATGCTGATCACCGATTTTATTGTGATTTAAGTTTCGTGATTGTATAAATAACTATGTTGTCTAGTTAAGTTGCTCTAACGTTTTTTTAATAGCAGAGATCAGGTTATGACAAAGTCAGAATTGATTGAATATATTACTGAAAAACAAAATCAACTAACTATTAAAGATGTTGAAATGTCTGTAAAGCTCTTACTTGATTACATGTCCGATATTCTCGCATCCGGTGAGCGTATAGAGATTCGTGGCTTTGGCAGCTTTTCACTACATTATCGCGCTCCCCGTACGGGTAGAAACCCTAAGACTGGTGATGCTGTTGTTCTTGAGGGAAAGTATGTACCGCATTTTAAGCCAGGTAAGGAGATGCGTGACCGAGTCAACGAAAGTATCGCAAAACCGTAAGCTATTATTTTTCTCCTGACAGTGCTTGCAAAACATTGCTATTTTTATCCCCTTCCGTTCGATATCTTTCTCCGCTCTACACTGTTCCTTGCGATCTCTTTGTGATCCGCTGAGTTAGCATTTATGTTTACGAAATTATTTGAAGCATCAAGGCCGGCAAAACGGTTGATTTCATTATCTTATGATGCCTTTGCAATAACGCTTGGTGTATACCTTTCGATTTGCCTTCGTTTGGGTACGTTCGATATAGCAATTACCTCAAAGGAAGTGGCAGCACTACTGATAACTATCGCATCCAGTTTATTCATTTTCATACGCATGGGGATGTACAGAGCTATTCTCAGGTATATGACTCAGCCAGCAATAGTAACTATCGCAATCTGTGTGTTTTTGTCCGGGGCAACATTAGCCATTTCTGGCTTTATGACCTATTCGAAAATTCCACGCTCAGTTCCTTTTATCTACATCGCCTTAATGATTTTGCTGATAGGCGGACCTAGGTTGTTGGTGCGTCACATCATCTTAATGCTAGGCGCCCTGCCAACAAGGGAGGCAATCCCCGTGATTGTGTATGGTGCGGGCAGGACGGGACACCAGCTGCTACAGGCCCTTCAGGACACCGGGTACCGTGTTGCTGCGTTTGTTGATGACAATAAATTTTTACACGGGACTCTTCTCTCTAATATTAAAATCTACTCCCCCAAATCAATTCCAAAATTAATCTCGTCAACAGGCGCAAGCAAGCTGCTGCTGGCACTTGGGCGCACCTCACATAGCGCACGACTGGATATTATTAAAAAGCTGGAAAAATATCATATCAATGTGCAAACCATTCCCGAGTTTTCAGACATTTTGTCCGGTAAAGCGAGGATCGAAAATATTCGTGATGTCGATATTGATGATCTGCTCGGGCGAGATTGCGTTCAACCGATGCAGCATTTAATGGAAGCATCAGTGTTGGGTAAGGTTGTCTTGGTTACAGGTGCCGGAGGATCGATAGGAGGAGAACTTTGTCGGCAAATTATTGAGCTAAAGCCTCGCAAACTCATATTGATTGATCACAATGAATTTAGTCTTTATAGCATCGAGCGCGAGCTGTCAGGGAAAAACATTGATCAAGTTGATCTCTTGCCATTGCTTGGCTCGGTCCAAAACTCTCGACTGCTTGATTCAGTTATGGTTGAGCATAAGGTTCAAACTGTTTATCACGCCGCTGCGTATAAGCATGTCCCGCTCGTTGAAAGCAATTGCGTAGAGGGAATGAAAAATAATGTGTTTGGAACACAATTTTGCGCCGAGGCGGCTACAAAAGCAGGGGTAGAGTTGTTTGTACTTATTTCTACCGACAAGGCTGTTCGCCCCACTAATCTTATGGGGGCATCAAAAAGATTGGCTGAGTTGATTTTACAAAGCCTTGCACAGAAAGAATCAGCCACTCGTTTTGTGATGGTGCGATTTGGCAATGTGTTAGGGTCATCCGGCTCGGTGGTTCCGCTCTTTCGTAAACAGATTAAAGAGGGAGGACCAGTAACGGTAACTCATCCCGATATCATTCGCTACTTCATGACAATTCGCGAGGCAGCTCAATTGGTGATTCAAGCTGGCGCCATGGGACACGGAGGCGATGTTTTTGTACTTGATATGGGCGAGCCGGTGAAAATTGTTGATTTAGCGCGGCGCATGATAAACCTGTCAGGCCTCAGTGTTCGCGACGAACACGATCGCGACGGGGATATTGCGATTAGCTACACGGGGTTGCGCCCTGGTGAAAAATTATTTGAGGAGCTTCTTATTGGTGATAATGTCGCACCCACGGAGCATATTAGGATTTTTCGTGCAATGGAGCAGTTTATCTCCTGGCAAGAAATGGAGTTATTCTTAAATCGTTTGGCTGATGCTTGCGCCTCAAATAACAGTGACCTGATTAAATCACTTTTATTTGAGGTGCCAACGGGTTATTTGATGAATACTCCGGGGTTCGCTGATGAAAATAAAGTCTTGCTTGTTGGCTGATTATTCAGCACGACCTGCCTGAAGTTTTTGCGCGAGTAATAATAGCGGTGCATAAGCAACCAGTAATGCTGCAGCCGAATTTAACTGCGTGATGGTAACTGCAATAGCAATAGGTAGTAGCCAAAAAAAGTTAATAGCAACGATAGCGAGTGTAGTTTTTTTGTGCGAATTTAATTTAGTGGCGATTTTTTGGTAAGCGTGAGTTCGGTGAGCCTGATGCACCGCCTGCCTGGTGATGAATCGGTAGGTGAGTGTATAACTTGCATCCACAATAAATACGCCGAGCATAATTAACCAAACTATAACAAGACGAGGGTTTTCGTTGGAGCTTTCGATGATCAACAGCCCAAAGCTGAGACCAAGAAAAAGACTTCCTGAATCCCCCATAAAAAGCTTAGCTGTTGGGAAATTCCAAAATAAAAATCCGCAGGCGCTGGAGGCGATAATTATTAACAAATAAATCGCGTCCTTGTTCACTGTTTGCATCCAATAAATGAAAGCCATAGCAATACAAACGCTTATCGCTTCAAGCGCAGCCAAGCCGTTAATCCCATCCATAAAATTGTATAAGTTTGTCATCCACACAATGAACAAAATCAAAAGGCCTGTAATTAATAGCCGAATTGACGGCGACCATTCATTGTTCATTCCAATAAAATAAATGCCTAAACCAGCAAGCAAAAATTGCACGACTAGTCGTAGCCCTATATTCAAGTTAAATAAGTCATCACAGATTCCAAGAATCGCTATTAATCCGGACGGAACTAGCAGCCAGTAAATCCGGGGGGCGTCTTTGTGCGCGAGCCACAATACTATTAGTACCGTGATAACCACTCCAGCAGCCAAAGCTATACCGCCGCCCCTTGGCGTAGGAGTTTGATGCGAGCTGCGAATGTTGGGTTCATCCAATAAACGGCGTCCAAAATAGTGGATTATTATTCGGGACATGACCAGCGAGATAAGTAGAGGTAGCAAACATAAAACGAGCCACTTGATCAACGATTTGTCCTCTGGTGAGTAATTTAAGTGGCGAATTGTATCCTACACAGCGGGGGAGATGGCGCAAGATCATCTTGTGCATTAAAACGGTGCTATAAATATGTTTATGCATTTATATGGTGCTATATTTTTTTGGTATTAGGATAATAAAAACTATAAATAATTGAAAAATATATAAAAAATAATTTTGGTTTGGATATTGCTATAACGCTGTTCGCTTAGATTGCCATCCAACAAATCGGAATTTTTGCCTTTATGTGGTGCGATGCTAGCCAAGTATTGGCGAAATATCCTCTACGTTGTGCAGCAAGCAAACTTTATCTGTATCAAAAAAGAGCGCTGCACCACTGGTATTGCGATGCGGTTAGATATCATCCTTTTAACTAGAAGAACATCCTTGGGGTCACTATGAAAAAGCTACATTTCTCACTTTTGGGGCTATTAGGGGGGCTGACGACTCTTTATGGTCAAAACGCCTTTGCCCAAGAAACGACAATTAATGGCGCCAATACGGCTTGGATTTTGACCTCAACAGCGCTGGTTCTTTTCATGACATTGCCAGGGCTTGCATTGTTCTACGGCGGCTTGGTGCGGGTAAAGAATATCCTGTCTGTACTCATGCAATGTTTCGCTATCGCATGTCTCGTCTCGATTTTATGGTTGATTGCGGGTTACAGTTTGGCGTTCGGAACAGGTAATGCTTGGATCGGCGATTTGAGCATGGTCTTTATGGCTAATATCACCGAGGACGCATTGGCAGGTGACATTCCACTTAGTTTGCATGCAATGTATCAAATGACCTTCGCGATTATCACACCGGCGCTTATTGTCGGCGCATTTGCTGAGCGAATGAAGTTTTCATCAATGCTTATTTTTTCTGCACTATGGCTATTTGCTGTTTATATTCCCGTGTGTCATTGGGTTTGGGCGGGCTCAGGTTGGCTATTTGAAAAGGGGCTATTAGATTTCGCAGGTGGCACCGTCGTACATATCACGGCAGGCGTTGCAGCGCTGGTTGCAGCAGTTGTTATTGGCAAGCGTAACGGTTTTCCAACAACGGCAATGCCTCCACATAATATGACTATGACGGTTACCGGTGCTGGAATGCTTTGGGTTGGGTGGTTTGGGTTTAACGCCGGTAGTGCGCTGGCCGCCAATGGTAATGCCGCCATGGCGATGCTTGTGACGCACATATCGGCGGCTGCCGGGGCGTTGGCATGGATGACTATCGAGTGGGTCCGATTTAGAAAGCCGAGCGCACTGGGTATTGTTACCGGTATGGTGGCGGGTCTTGGAACTATTACGCCTGCATCGGGATATGTTGGTCCCGGTGGTGCGTTGTTGATTGGTTTGTCGGCAGGAGTTGTCTGTTTTGTTATGACCCAGCTGATAAAACGTGTATGGAAAATTGATGACTCTCTTGATGTTTTCCCTGTTCATGGCGTTGGCGGAGTATTAGGCACCATTCTCGCTGGCGTATTTGCGTCTACCGAACTTGGCGTATTTAGCGGTCAAGGCTTTGCGAGCGGCATTAGCTCTATGGGCGAACAGTTGGGTGTACAGCTACTGGGCGTTGCTGTTACTTTTGCTTACACCGCTGTGGTGACTTATATCCTGCTCAAAGTTACAAGCGTATTCACTTCTGGTTTACGCGTAACTCAGGAAGAGGAAAGTATTGGCTTGGATTTGAGCTTGCACGAGGAGGACGGCTACAAGCTTTAATTTGCGAGTGGAAAATCCGATAGAAAAGAGGAGCTTAAGCTCCTCTTTTTATTTTATCAGTATACAAATTCAAGACCGGTTATTTAAACGCAATTAATGCCGCTGTGACTGCAACGTTTAATGACTCAACGCCATTATTCATTGGGATACAGATTTGTTCATTACAAAGCTTAGTAACTTCATGTGAAACCCCCTCGGATTCGTTGCCCAAAACATAAACGCACGGAGCATTGGGCATGAATTTTTTTAGCTCTGTGGATGCGTGAGATGACAGGGCACAAACAATCGCCCCAGCCCGTTTAAAGTCGACCAGAGCCTGATGAAGATCTTTACATCGTAATAGGGGCGCGCGAAATACAGTACCTGCACTCGCTTTAATTACCAGCGGGTCAATTTGTGCATTTCCTCTTTGCGGCAGCAATATTCCGTCGATATTTCCAGCACAAGCCGATCTAATAATCATGCCCAGGTTTTGTGGGTTTTGTACTCCGTCAAGCGCCAGCAATGTGTAATTTTTTCTGCTGTTTTCTGCAAGAAATTCATCGTAGAGCTTGTAGCCGCGTAATTGTAAATCTGCGGCAACCCCCTGATCCTGAGATGCATTTTTAGATATACGCGACAGCGCCTGCCTTTCATGATAAATAATTTCAGCGCCTTTAGTTTTTGCCAGCGAAATAATCTCGTCAAGAATATCTGCTGATTTATTGCTGCTGGCCAGATGCAAACGATAAATAAAAGTAGCCGGATCTTGCAGTGCCTCGAGAACAGTTTTTCGCCCATAAACGGTCATTAGTGAATCAAAAAAACGTTTTTTTTCCAAATAGGCAGGGCTGTCATCGCGGGGTTTATTCATGGTAGAGTTCTTGCGTGATTAGGGTAGTAATGAGGAGTTATACCATGCAGATTTTTTTGTATGCTTGCACCGCTGCAGGCAAGCCCATCGCGATTGCATCAACTGTTAATGCATGGCCGATGGATACCTCTAGTAGAGCAGGCACTTGGCGGAAGTGTGCAAGATTTTCCAGATTTAAATCGTGTCCGGCATTAAGGCCAATATCTATTTTCTGTGCATGAATTGCCGCATCAAGATAGGTTTGAAAAAGGGGGAAAAAATTTTCATCGTGATGTTTGTGCGCTTCAGCATAAGGGCCTGTGTATAGCTCTATGCGGTCAGCCCCTAACTCTTTAGCAAGCGATATTTGCTCTATATTCGGATCCATAAATAAGCAGACACGTACACCGATATCCTGTAATTCACGAATTAATGGGCGCAGTTTTTTGCCCGCAATTTTTAAGTCAAATCCATGATCAGATGTGAGCTGGTCATTTGAATCTGGCACCAGCGTACATTGATGCGGTCGCACATCTTGCACCAACTTAATAAAGCCCGGAAAATCACCAAGTGATTCTGCGTAGGGGTTTCCTTCAATATTAAACTCTATGCCCGCGTGGGATTTGACTAGCTCACTGAGCTCATAAACATCATGCGGTCGAATATGGCGCTGGTCAGGACGGGGGTGTACTGTTAGTCCATCTGCCCCCGCATTAATACAAACTTCACCGTGGCTAACTACACTTGGATAATTGCCGGGGCGCGAATTTCGAATCAGCGCAATTTTATTTAAATTGACGCTGAGTGCCGTGTCATTGCTGGGGTTCATTAATGGGTACCAATGCATCTTTAAAGCTGGATGGTTTGGGCGTATTTTGCGACTCAAGCAGCGCATTTACATTGTTTACGTCAGTGCGGGCTGCGCTCAGGACGCGTACGGCATAATTTGGCGCTTCGGGAAAGGCCTTAAACATTCCGCGCGGTTCCTGCGCAATTTTTTCAATAACTTCCATTCCTGCTACTACTTTGCCAAACACGGTGTAACCCGGTTTTGTTTCCGTAGCATTTAGTCCGGGGTTATTCTGCAAGTTGACATAAAACTGCGCTGTTGCGCTATCTGGATCCTGTTGTCTCGCCATAGCGACGCTTTTGTAGTCGTTTTTCAAACCGTTTACCGATTCATTAACGACAGGCTTGCGAGTTTCTTTTTCGGCAAAATCAAAGGTCATTCCTCCTCCCTGCACAACAAAGCCCGGTACAACACGGTGGAAGATGGTACCGTCATAAAATTTTGAATCAACGTAGCCTAAAAAGTTTTGCACAGTTGCCGGTGCGGCCTTCGGGTACATCTCGATGACAAATGTTCCCAAATCGGTTTTTATGGCCACATGAGTGTTTTCAGCTGCATGGGCAAATGCACAGGTAGCCAAGCTAAAACCGCACATCAAATTCACTATTTTTTTCAACATAGTCATTACTCTTAACGCCATTCCGATCTGCGCTTGCGGCGACCAAAGGCTTGCAAAATAAAAGAGAGGAAAACCCCACCAAAGACCAAGCCGCCACCATAGATCCAGTGATTAAAGCGGTCGGTATTTTTAAGTTTTTCATTTTCTGCTTTAAGAAAATCGGCGTTAGTTTGCAAAAGCTGGTTATCTTTTAGCATGCGCTGATGATCTTCCTCCAGATTAAATGCAGTGGTTGCGGCTTGGCGCATATCCTCAGTATCAGCCAACAGCTGTTGGTGCTCTTGCTGTACTTTTGCGAGCTGCTCTTTGAGCTGAACATTTTCGGATTGCAGTGCCAGAACGTCACGAGATGAACTAGATAACGCGGCTAACTGCAGTGCGGCTGTTGGTTTATCGGTGATATTTTGGCTTCGCACCCAACCTTCGGTGCCGTTGGGTGTAGTTACTAAGGACCAGAGATTATTATCCGTACCGGTTTCTTCGCGAATAAACTTGAGCTTCGTACCACTTGCCACGCCTTGTTGCAGAATGCCGGCTTGTGGATTTTTGTCGCTACGTACAGGGATGTAGATAACGTCTGAAACATATTTGTCTTCCGCGATACTCGGCACACTCGCTAGCGAAAAAGTCAACAGCGACAGCGTACAACCAAGAAGGATTATTTTTTTCACAGTTGCTCCAATCCTTAAAAATAAAAAGATAAAAAGATAAAAAGATAAAAAGATAAAAAGATAAAAAGATAAAAAGATAAACACTTAGGGTAAAACTTTTTTAAAGGGTTTTACCACAACCTTGGCATAAATCCCTGCAGCGACATAGGGGTCTGCGTCTGCCCATGTTTGCGCTTGTTCAAGAGAGGAAAATTCCGCAATGACGAGGCTGCCGGTGAAGCCTGCTTCGCCTGGATCATTGTTGTCAATTGCCGGATGCGGACCAGCGACAAATAGGCGGCCCTCATCATTTAGTTGCTGTAGACGTGCAAGGTGAGCAGGGCGCGCCAACTTCCGTTTTTCCAGGCTATTTGAAATGTCGTCACTAATAATGGCGTAAAGCATTAAGTCTTCTCTGGCTAAAAATTTATAAAGAATTTTTCAGATGGTTAAAAATGCAGCTAACGACTAATCTTCGCTGCCATCATTAATCACATCTTCCAGTGTCAAATGTGTTAGCAGGCGAATGCTGCGAAACACATAGAACAGTGTGCCCATCATGATGATCATCATTGGAATCGCAATAATCGGGTAGCTCCACGCCGTCATTTTACCTAATTCTGCATTGAATTCAGCGGTTCCCGGTTGGCTCACCAGAATAATTTTAGCCAGAATATAATTTAATGCGGAGGATAAAAAAAACGACGCGGCAATCATCAATGATGCATTGGTCAATGTTCGTTCAAAATGTCTGTGTGTGCCGTACTGCTGAAGCGCGGCGTCAACCTTGTGAATTTTTAGCACTTTATCGTTGTAGATAAATGTTCTTACCAACGGGTAGCGGGTTCTGATCGAAAAGAGTGTAACTATTCCAAGAATACCTGGGATGGCGGCTTCTTTAATGGCAAAATATTTGGGAGCCAGTTGCAACAGACTTAGGCCGCCGGTAAGTAGCACGCTCACAATACCCAGTGCCGAAAACACATTAATTTTTTTGTTAATCACAAAATCACGTAAGCCATAACTGATGGGAAAACCCAGAGCAACGATTAATCCCCATGTTGCGCCCAAATATTCATCCCCACTGAGCTTGGTTAAAATAAGCGTAGGGATAACAATATTCATTAACAGATTGGCTAAGAAACTTTCTTTTTTAGGTTTTGGCTTTGAATTTGTGGGCTCTACGGGTGGTTTATCGGCTAACATGCTCACATTCTTCTCAGTGTTATTGTCGGTCATGACCAATCCTGGTGGTGTATTTGTTGTTTGGAGTTTGAGTGATTTTTGATCTGCATTGCCATACCCATTTTTCTGACGGGCTGCTTAGCCCTGAGGCTGTGATCGCGCGCGCAAAAGAGCGCGGCGTTGAAGTGCTGGCGATTACGGATCACGATACCATAGCTGCACTGGGGATTGCACAAAAAGCCGCAATCGATGCGGGCATCACATTGATCACTGGAATTGAGTTTTCCAGTCAATGGGGCAAGGGGGGAGTGCACGTTGTTGGCTTGGGGGTTGATGTAAATTCCCCTGCACTGATAGGCGCTGTGGAGTTTCAAGAGCAAGCGCGCAATGCGCGCGCGCTGGCGATAGCAGATCGCTTATGCAAAGCAGGATTTCCCGGCGCACTGCTCGGTGCACAGGAAATTGCAGGTAATGCGACTTTGGGGCGACCGCACTTTGCGCAATATCTAGTAGCGGTGGGTGCTGTAAAAAATATCAATGCGGCCTTTAAAAAATATCTGGGTACAGGTAAACCGGCCGATGTGAAATACCAGTGGCCATTGATGGATCAGGTTATTGGATGGATTCATGCAGCCGGCGGTGTCGCAGTGCTTGCGCATCCGGCCAAATATGAGCTGACGCGTACCAAAATGTGTGCAATGGTCGATTCATTTGTAGCTGCTGGAGGTGATGCGCTTGAAGTGATTAGTGGACTGCAGCCAGCGGCATTGACTGAGGACTTGCTACGCATTGCAAATGCGCGTTCATTGCGCGCTTCTTGTGGTTCCGATTTCCATTTTCCTGATCAAGCCTGGCAAGAATTGGGAGGTTTTGGCAAGCTGCCAGCTCACGCCAAACCAGTCTGGGAGTTATTGGGATTTAACCCACAACATTAATAAAATATTTTATTCTCTGCCCCGTTCCTCAATGTGATGGGAGAGAGCTGCAAGGAGTCGTTACAATGGCCCAGTTTTTTCAAATCCATGCCGAAAACCCCCAGCATCGCCTGATTGTTCAAGCGGCGGATATTATTCGCAAAGGTGGTTTAGTCGTATATCCAACAGACTCTGCCTATGCACTTGGCTGCCACATAGGCGACAAAGATGCGCTGGAACGCATTCGCACCCTGCGCAAACTCGATAAAAACCACAACTTTACCCTTATGTGCCGCGATCTTTCCGAGATCGCGACCTATGCGCGGGTTGATAATCAAGCCTATCGCTTAATTAAGAACCACACCCCGGGTGCCTATACGTTCATTCTGGAAGCAACCGCCGATGTTCCGCGCCGCTTGATGCATCCAAAGCGCAAAACCATTGGGCTACGTGTACCTGATAATCCGATTGCTTTAGCATTGCTAGAGGAGTTGGGTGAACCCCTAATGACCAGCAGCTTGCTCTTGCCGGGTGAAGAGTTCCCGATGACAGATCCCTACGACATCCGCGATACCCTTGAACATTTTGTGGAATTGGTAATTGATGGCGGTTATTGCGGCCTTGAGCCGACCACGGTAATCGATTTGACTGACAGCGCTCCCCAGCTGGTTCGCCAGGGTAAGGGCGACTTCTCACCCTTCGATCCTAACTAATTGATCTATATAGAAGTTACTTCTACGGCCTGCGCGCTGTCCGGCGCATCGCGAAATGGCTATAATGCCGCCCTTGATATCCAGTGCTCGAACAAAAGCCGCTGATTCTAACCCCAACCTGTGAGTTATCTTGCGTGAGTGAAACCCTCGACACTATTACCTCTTCGGAGGCATCTGCGGATATTGCCACGCCGTCTGATGAAACTCCTCTTGCCGCTGAAACTATTGCAATCAGCGATGAAGGAGCAGTTGTCGAGCCAGTCGCCCACGCTCAAAAAGGGCCGCAGCAGGGGGAGATGCCTTTTGCCATGGTTCATGGTAAAGCCTACACCCAGCTACCACAGGATTTATACATTCCCCCCGATGCACTTGAAGTATTTCTGGAAGCATTTGAAGGACCATTAGATTTACTGCTGTACCTTATTCGCCGCCAAAATATCGATATTCTCGACATTAATGTCTCGGAAATCACCTCCCAGTACATGGCCTACGTCGATTTGATGGAAACGCATCAATTCGAGCTGGCGGCAGAGTATTTGGTGATGGCTGCCATGCTGGCAGAGATTAAATCGCGCATGTTATTACCGCGCTCATCGGAAGAGCATGAGGAAGAGGAAGATCCTCGTGCATCGTTGATTCGTCGTTTGCAAGAATACGAACGATTTAAACAGGCGGCGGTTGATTTAGATCATGTGCCGCGTGTATCCCGCGATGTTTTTCCGGTAACAGTGGCGGGGCCGGATCGCAGCTTGACGCGGCTCGACCCTGACGTAGAGCTACAAGAATTACTGCTCGCGCTATCGGAAGTATTGCGGCGCGCCGATATGTTTGAGAGCCATCATGTCTCCAAGGAAAAATTGTCGACCCGCGAACGTATGGCGCAGGTATTGGACACCTTGGCACATAACCATTTTGTCCCCTTTGTCAGCCTGTTCAAGGCGGAAGAGGGGCGCCTTGGCGTTGTCGTCACCTTTCTTGCGGTGATGGAATTGATTAAAGAGTCGCTGGTGGAAATTGTTCAGAGCGAATCCTTTGCACCTATTCATGTGAAAGCCAGAACACAATGACAAACGAAATTGATATCACCGAAGATGCTCTTGTCGATCAAGATCTCAATCGGTCTGCGGATGTTGGCGAAGAGTCTCGCGCATTATTTGAAGAATCCGACACTGAGGAATTGGCGACTGTACCGGTAACCCAAATGCCGGTCGACGCCGAATTACTGCGTAAGATCCTTGAAGGCGCCATATTGGCTGCTGGTCAGCCGATGACAATTGCGCGGCTGTTGGAATTGTTTGATGCTGAAGTCGCACCCAGTAAAGATGAAATAGCGGCGGCGCTAATTGACATTCAAGCGGCAAGTGCTGAACGTGGCTTTGAATTGAAAGAGGTTGCTTCAGGCTGGCGTTTTCAGGTGCGCGATAATCTTGGGCCATGGGTAAATCGCCTGTGGGATGAAAAACCGCAAAAATATTCACGCGCATTGCTCGAAACGCTCGCGTTGGTTGCCTATCGTCAACCCATCACCCGTGGCGACATTGAAGAAATTCGCGGTGTGGCCGTTAGTTCTCACATTATGAAAACGTTGTTAGAGCGCGATTGGGTTAAAGTCGTCGGTCATCGCGATGTTCCAGGCCGTCCATCACTCTTCGCTACGACGCGGCAATTTCTGGATTATTTCAATTTAAAAAGTTTGGATGAATTACCTTCGCTCAGCGAACTTCGCGACCTGGATGAACTAAATCCGGTGTTGGATCTGGGCGAAGCCGGGTTGGGCGAGAAAGATACTGATCCGCCAATCCCTGATGAAAATCCTCCGGTTACGCTGGATCAACTCGACGCGGAGCCGGCTGATGCGAAGACCACTTTCTTCGAAGATGGTTTTGTTGATGGTGAAGAAGCTTTTGTCGATGCAGATGAAGTGGCAGCGTCCGCTGAAACTCCACTTGCAGTGGCAACAGAAAATGAAGAAGAACCCCGCAGCGAATAGCTGCCCAATAATCTATGGTGAAGAAAATCAACCGTGATAAACCTGAAAAACCTACCAAGGCTGTGAAGCCAGTAGTTGCTGGCAAGCCTAAATCCGCTGAGAAAAAAGCAGTAGCGGGCAAACCAGCAAAATCTAATACGACTCACAAACGAGACGTGAGTGATCGCCCCGCGAAAGCAACATCTGGGAAGCCTGCGTATAAGTCTGCGTCAGCGCCCAAACCAAAAGCGGCACAAGCTGCCGATGAAAAAAAAGTAGCACCAGCAGCACCCGGCGATGAGAAATTACAAAAAGTGCTCGCCCGTGCTGGCATTGGTTCGCGCCGTGAAATGGAGCGAGCAATTGAAGCGGGCCAGGTAAAAGTAAATGACAAAATTGCCAAACTGGGCGATAGAGTCATGGCGCAAGACAAAATTTTTGTGAATGGTCAGCGTGTCGTATTGCGTAGCGAATTAACACGCCGCCGGGTGATTTTATACAACAAGCCCGAAGGTGAAATTTGTTCGCGCTCTGATCCAGAGGGTCGCCCAACTGTTTATGGCCATTTGCCACCGTTAAAAGGTGAGCGCTGGATTTCAGTGGGTCGTTTGGATTTTAATACCAGCGGTTTATTGTTGTTCACCAATGACGGTGAGTTGGCCAACAAATTAATGCACCCATCCTCGGTTATAGATCGTGAATATTTGGTTCGTATTCAAGGTGATGTGACGGATGAAATGCGTTCGAACCTTTTGAAAGGTGTGGTGCTTGATGATGGCATCGCGCGTTTTACCGATATCGTGGACGGAGCGGGCGAAGGTAAAAATCGCTGGTTTTACTGTGTTGTAATGGAAGGCCGTAACCGCGAGGTTCGCCGCTTGTGGGAATCACAAGGTGTAAAAGTGAGCCGCCTAAAACGCGTTCGGTATGCGAATATTTTCATTCCATCCCATGTGCGTGTTGGTCAGTGGATTGATCTGACTGAGCGGGAAATTCAGGACTTGTGCATGACCGCCGGTTTTGACAGCTCAACTTATACCCGCATGATGGAACCAACACGTGATGAAGCCGCGCAGCGCGAGCGTCACGACAAAAAGTTGCGTGCAGCCTCGGCAGCGCCACGTCGCCCCAAGGTTCCGGTGCGTAAACGTCCTCCCATTGTGGAATAACTTGCGTAACAGTTAGGCTTGTAAAAATAAAAAAACCGCGCTCGAATGGGCGCGGTTTTTTGTTGCGTAGTAGTCTGTGTGCTACGAGTTCGTCAGTATTTCATCGCTGCTAATGACGCAATTTCTACCGGAATTCTTAGCAATATAAAGCGCTCTGTCAGCACGTTCAAACAAATCGTTGATATGTTCTTTTTCATAGCTGTGACGTGTGGCTATGCCAATACTTACGGTAGTCCCAATAGGTTTTCCGTTGTGAATGATATGGGTTTCGG
Organism: uncultured Cellvibrionaceae bacterium; assembly: GCA_964499225.1. Taxonomy (GTDB): domain Bacteria; phylum Pseudomonadota; class Gammaproteobacteria; order Pseudomonadales; family Cellvibrionaceae; genus Cellvibrio. The sequence goes on from CAZCJR010000006.1 coordinate 44,160, forward strand.
CAATGTGCTGGCGAATGCGTTCAGCGATAATTTTAGCTCCCTCGGCGCCAGTCTTACCTAAAACCACGACAAACTCTTCACCACCGTAGCGAAAGGTAATATCCGAACCCCGGCAAGCGGATTGAATTCCCTTGGCGATTTCGCACAACACTAAATCGCCGCGATGATGCCCATGTTCATCATTAATTTTCTTGAAAAAATCGACGTCTATCATCAACAGCGATAACTCATGCTGATGGCGCTCCGCCATTTGCAATTCGCGGTGCAATGCCGAGTCCAGCGCAGCCCGGTTACCTAACAGTGTTAACGGATCGAGTAGGGCGAGGCGCATGGCTGTTTGATAGCGAATAGCGTTGCGCAGTGGATAAATGAGTGAGCTGAGTAAAAATTCGAGGGTTATAAGCTCAGCCTCTACGAAGCGTTTGCTGCGGCTAAAAATAATTTCGCCAAGATACCCTTCATCGGTCGTGAGACGATAATCACAGTGATGTATGCATTCGCGTCCGATTTTAAGATCGCTAGCACCGATATCAAACTTAAATAGAATGCCGGAGACACTGACAAGGGTCTGGATGTGCTTGTAAAAGAGACTTAGCACTTCATTGGGATCCAGACTCATTTGCAGCGCCTGCGCCAAGCGTACGCGGGTCGCGAGTTCCTGTTCGGGCGTCAGTGGGTTGAGGGGGATACTGCTTGTGCCGTTTGCCTTATGGGCACTGGTCACCATCGTCATGTCCCGCATAGTTTTTACCTGTCACGTGAAATGTTATTCGGTCCTGTTTGCCGCTTTTGTGCATTAAGGCGCCTGTGACAGACAATTAGCGAAATCCATGCCACCTGCTTTATTTTTATTAATCCCTTTATTAATCAACAAGATGAATAATCAAGCTGATGTTGATTGTAGTTTTTTCGCCAGAAAAATAGCGTTGATTAAACGAGAGGGCGGAAAGACTTTGCCGCCAGTCAAAAGTTTGTCGGCAGGCCTATGTTGTTAAGGGGGAAGGAGCTAAGTAGATGCCTTGAATAATAGTGAAGGCAAAAGGATAGCTAGCTTTTAATTTTTGGTAGCAGGATACCTAAGCTAAGGCCGCCCTCCACGCGATTTTCCGCCCAAATCCGCCCCTGATGCAGAGAAACGCTTCGCTGTGCAATCGCCAATCCCAAGCCATATCCGCCACTTTCGCGAGCGCGAGCTTGATCGGTACGAAAGAAGGGCTGGAAAATATCTTCAAGGGCATCGTCCGGTACGCCGGGCCCCTGATCCATTATTTCAACCCGATACTGCTCTCCATCTCCGGTTTCACTCAAAAGGATGCAAATTTCGGAGTCTTCCGGTGTGTAGAGTAGGGCGTTGCGCAAGGTGTTTTCAAAAACCCCAACCAACATATTTCCATGGGTGGCGACCAACGCCTCGTCCAGTGAACATTTAAAACGAATGTTGATATTTTTTTCGTAGGCTTCTGCCTGATAATTCTCGATCAGAGTTTGCATTAGGCTAACTAAATCCAACACATCATCTAATACCCAGCTGTCCTGACCTTGTATGGGCAGAGTGAGAATGTCTGTGATGATATCGTTCAGATAATCGGCTGCTTGTTTTATGCGATCCAATTCATGATCAACAACACCATTGCTGCGTTGTCGCGCTAGCGCCAATGCGATTTGCAAACGTGCAAGCGGTGTGCGCAATTCATGTGATACATCTTTAATTAATCGCTTCTGCTCCTGCATGGATTTTTCGAGGCGCTCTGTCATGTGGTCAAAGTCACGCCCGAGCGCGGCTATTTCATCGTTGCGCCCGCGAAACTGTTCACTAATCCGCACACTTAAATCGCCGCGTGCAATTTGATGTGTGGCTTTTTGTAGTGTGTTGATACTGCGCGTGAAATGGCGTGCGAGAAAAAAACAAGCAGATCCACTGACTAAAATAGATACCAGCAGCAGTGGCCAAATATTATCGAGAAACAACTCCCAAATAATATCTCGGTCCTGCCCTTCATCCCGCCCGGCCGAAATCGTAATTAACTTCACGCTATTGCCGTCGTTAAGCGTGATATAGCGACCAAAAAGTTTTCGATTGCGGTCTTGTACCCTATCAAAAGGGTGTTTAAACGTAAGGCGAGGTGCGAGAAACATGACACCTGGGGGAAGGGGGCGATCGAGCAAGTCGCGGTTTTCTTTGTCGATTACATACACAAAACGTGTCGACCAGGCAGGCATTGCTCGCAAGTCCTGAATCAATTGTTGGGTATTGCGATTGACTGCATTACCCACCATTTGAAACAACAAGCGTTTTGCAGGGTCATCGTCACTTGCAGCACTGCTGCGCTGCAAGTTGCCATCCGGCGTCATATCAAACCAATGTACGACAATGTTAGTGCCGATAATAATCGCCACCGTAATCAACCAAAACGTAAGAAAGATTTTTAAATAGAGACGCGTCATTAATTTACGGGTTCATCATCATTCATGGTCAGCATATAGCCAGCGCCGCGCACATTAATGATCAAATCCTTTGACGAGCCTGCAGCCGTAATTTTTTTGCGAATATTACTCACATGCACATCGATGCTGCGATCGTAGGGCGTGAGTTTGCGATTGAGTGCTTGTTCTGTCATGTCATCTTTACTAATCACCTGACCAGCGCGACGAACAAGAATCTCCAGCACACTGAATTCCGTTCCGGTGAGTGGAACTTCGTTGTTGTCCCAAGTCGTTGTGCGCGTGCCCAAATGAAGCGACAACTTGCCCGATGCTAAACGTTCGATACTGCTGGGGGTAACATCTTTTTGATTGGCTCGGCGCAAAATGGCGCGGATGCGTGCAACCAGTTCACGCGGGTCGCAAGGCTTGGATAAATAATCGTCGGCGCCGATCTCCAAACCTATTACGCGATCAACAGTATCGCCTTTGGCGGTGAGCATAATCACCGGGGTTTGACTGTGTTGGCGCAAGTTTTTCAGTACATCAAAACCATTGCGGATAGGTAACATCACATCCAACACAATGGCGGAGTAAGGCTGTTTTAGCGCAAGCTCCAGTGCGGTTTGACCGTCATAAGCAGTATCAATCGCAAAGCCTTCGGTTTGCAGGTATTCGCTCAGTAATTGACTGAGTTCTTTGTCGTCGTCGATGAGAAGAACTTTGAGCATAGCGATTTACAGTCCCCAGTGATGGAAGGCGGTGAGTGTGCACCAGCCCTAGATGAGAGTCATGATTCTTTGGTTTTCATTAACCAATCTTAACATTATAGCCACCATAATGAATTCACTGGCTCTGATTCTGGAGTCTGAAGTAAGTGACCTATCTAACGAGTCCAAAGTATCCAGAGGATATTGATATGAGATCGAAAAATTCATTTATGGCCGGTCTGTTATTGCTAGGGGCAGCCAGCATAGCGATACCAACTATAGCCGGTGAATCAGGAAAAAAATGTGAGGGTAAACATCATGCTGCCAAATGGGCCCAGCATGACGGTTTTGTCGGCGGCGAATTCAAACACATGGGTAAAAATTTGGCGCTGACAGATGCTCAAAAAGAAACCTTGAAGGCGCAGCGCAAAGCTGATGAGAGTACGCGTGACGCACGTCACACTAAGCTTGCCGAAGCACGTAGTGCGTTGGCGAATGCGGTGGAAGCCGGCGCTAATGATACAGAACTCAATGCGTTAGCCGATAGCTTGGGCAAGTTGCATGCTGAGCAGGCATTAGCCGGTGCCAAAGCGAAAAAAGCGTTTTTGGCGGTGCTTACAGAGGAGCAAAAGCAAACCTTGGCAGAAGCTAAAGCCAAGCGGTTGGAGCGCAAAGCCGAACGCAGAGAGGCTCGTGAATCGGCAAAGAGTTAAGTTAAAAACGAAGAAAGTTACTGGTTTCATCTATAACCCCGGTTCGCCGGGGTTATTTATTTTCAGGGGGCAAAATGCGGGCTTGCTTGCGCGAGCTAATCTTGGGAAAATCCGCGCCGTTCGACTATTCCCCCCATTTTTCCAGTATCCCGAGGTTATCGTGGCTCAGATTGGTCTGTTTTTTGGCAGTGACGAAGGCAATACCGAACGCGTCGCTTATCGTATTCAACAGCGTTTTGGGGCAGATGTTGTCGATGTGCGTGATATTGCTGACGTAACCCAATTAGATTTTGCCAATTACGACAAGATCATCCTCGGCATCCCCACGTGGGATTTCGGCCAGATTCAGTCGGATTGGGAAGAGTTTTGGGACGATATAGGCGCTGTGGATTTCTCCGGCAAGCAAGTGGCGCTGTTTGGCTTGGGTGATCAATTTGGCTACGGCGATTATTTTCTCGATGCTATGGGTATGTTGCACGATGTGATTATCCAGACCGGTCCGGAAATCGTTGGCCACTGGCCCACTGAAGGCTACGAGTTTGAAGCATCCAAAGCGGAGATTCCTGGCGCCGGGATGTTTGTCGGCTTAGCGCTGGATGAAGACCAACAAGAAAATTTAAGTGCCGAACGTTTGAATCGTTGGTGTACGCAAATCCACGTGGAGTTTGGTTTGGATTCGCCACTGGAAATGTTAGACGATTAACTTGTAATGGTGATAAAAAATGGGCGCGGCAGGCGCCCATTTTTTATCAAGCTTCTGCCACAAACACTGCCCGAATTGGCGCTGGATGACCTTCGGCAGTTAATGACGAATCTTGCGGATGTAAAAATTCCGGTAGCGAGTGAAAGCGCATCCACTCAGTAGCGCGCTGCTCTTCCGTTGTTGTTGGACATATATCAACCACACGCGGATTACTAAAACCCATTTTGCGCAACCAGGACAACATAGTGTCGCAACTCGGTAAAAACCAGACGTTGTTCATCATGCCGTAGCGATCCTCGGGTACTAACACATCGCCCAGTTTTCCTTCGATTACCAGCGTTTCCAATACCAGCTGCCCGCCGGGGCGCAGGGTGTTTTTTAATTCGAGTAAATGATCCATCGGTGAGCGGCGGTGATAAAAAACGCCCATGGAAAATACGGTATCAAACGCTTGTAGTTTTTCCGGCACATCTTCAATGCCAACGGGCAGCACATCGATGGGATAATCGGCACCGGCAAAATGTTTGATCATGTGGAATTGCACAATAAAACGTGGTGATGGATCTATACCAATTACGCGTTTTGCACCGGCGCCCAGCATGCGCCAACAGTGATAGCCGTTGCCGCAGCCGACATCCAGAATCAAGCGATCTTTCAACGGGGCGAGGTGAAGCAATACGCGATCCCATTTCCAATCCGAGCGCCATTCGGTATCGATATGAATATCGTGAACAAAGTAGGGGCCTTTGCGCCAGGGAATTAATTCTTGTAATACGCTGCGAATTTCCGCGCGTGTTGTTTCATCGCAATCGCTGCCGTGACCGATCCGCACTTCATCGGTAAGTGCAACCTGTGAGCTTTTTACAGTCGGAAGTTTTGCGAGCGATTTTTTCCAACCACCTAAATCCCCGTAGCGTTTTTCACAAAGTCCGGCCGCGATTTGCGCAGGCAGTTGCTCCGCCCAACCGGCAAGAGGTGAATCTTTGAGTGCATCAAGCAATTGATCGTAATTAATCTGTGCCACAGTCTTTACTTACTCTATTTAATTGCAATCAGCGATGCAAAATTGAAACATTGAAACCATACGTCAACACTGCTGAAGCCCGCTTGGCGCAAACGTTGGCGATGGGCGTCGAGTGTTTCGGGAACTAAATAGTTTTCAATCGCGGCGCGCTTCTGCGCAATCTCCAAATCGCTGTAGCCATTCGCGCGCTTGAAGTTGTGATGCAGCTCGGTCATCAGGTGTTGGTGGGGTTCATCATCAAAGGCAACTTTTTCAGAGATAATTAATACACCGCCAGGATTTAATCCCGCGCAGATCTTGCGCAGCATTTCCACCCGTTCCTCAATGGGAATAAATTGCAATGTGAAATTGAGCACAGCCATTGATGCGTTGTGCAATATCACATCCTGAATTTGCGCCTCTACCAATTCTACGGGAACTTCACCGCTATCTGCAGCAATCACTTGTTGGCAGCGCGCGATCATTGCTGCCGAATTATCGACACCAATAATTTTGCAATTCGCCGCTTGAATGCGATGACGCATTGCAAGTGTTGCAGCGCCTAGCGAACAACCCAAGTCATAACACTGACTATTTGCTTGCACATAGCGTTCGGCGAGGTTGCCAATCATGTTAATAATGGTGGCATATCCTGGTACTGAGCGTTTGATCATGTCGGGGAAAACATCGACCACGCGCTGATCAAATGCAAAGCGACTGACCTCTGCCAGCGGATTGGCATAAATAGTATCGGGATTAATATTGGGCATAGTCGTGACTGGTTAATGGCGTGACGGACGATGTAAAACAGTTGTGCGCATTGTAACCTTCATTGATTGTGACAACAAATTGAGAAATTCATAAAACTGTCATATTTCCGCAGGAATATCCATTCTACTCATCCATAGTCGATATCAAGTTGTCATCTTATGTCTTTGCAGAATCCTGTGTTTAACCAAACCACCCTGCAAAAGGAATTACGCCGATTAATCGAATTCAAACTATTGTCCCCGGTATTTCAACCGATAGTCGCAGTGGAAAACCCTCGCATCATTGGATACGAGGCGTTAATTCGCGGCCCAGACGATAGCCCTTTACATAAACCTGATGCGCTTTTTGCGGTTGCGCATGATTCACGACTGTTAGCTGCACTGGAATTTGCCTGCAGGGAAGTATCTTGTGAGCGTTTTGCTGCACTGGATTTACCAGGGAAACTTTTCCTCAATATGAGCCCCCTCAGTTTCACCGACAAACAATACCGGGACGGTGTCACGCGTGAAATTTTGCAGCGTGTCGGATTGAGTGCAGAGCGCGTGGTGTTCGAATTGACCGAAAGCCAGCCGCTCGATGAACTGGATTTATTGCGTGCGGCATCCGATCATTTTCAACGGCAAGGGTTCGCCATCGCACTGGATGACTTGGGGGCAGGCTACGCAGGTCTGCGGGTGTGGAGTGAACTCTGTCCAGATTACGTAAAAATTGATCGTCATTTTATTTCCGGAATAGATAAGGATCCGGTCAAGCGCGAGTTTGTACGTGCGATGCTGGATATAGCCCATCGTATGGGGCACAAAGCTATCGCTGAGGGAATTGAGACAGCGGCGGAATATGCCACCTTGGTCACTATGGGGGTTGAATATGCGCAAGGTTACTTCATCGCTCGCCCACAAGCATTACCGCTTACTGAATTGCCCCCAGCCATCGCAGGGTTCGCGGGTAACTCTGTACGGCGTTATCAGGATCATTTCACCCGAACGGTGAGGGAAATTGTAATGGATTCAGTGCAGGTAACATCGACAACCAATGCAGAAACCGTAGTGAAAATGTTTCGCGCTGATGTGAGATTGGCCTGCGTGCCGGTCGTTGATGGGGATACGCCACTGGGAATGATCAGTCGTGCAGAAATTCTCAATGTTTTCTCACGCCGTTTTGCCCATGAGTTACATGCACAAAAACCGGTTCGGGAATTTATTAGTCCATTGTCCATTATTGTAGATGTGGGTACTGATTTAAAAGTGGTAGGACAACTTATCAGTGAGGATCCACAACAAAATCTGAGTGTCGATTTTATTGTGAGCGACAAGAATCGTTATCTTGGCGTGGGTAAAGTGCGTGATTTGTTGCGTGCAATTACCGAAGAAAAACTGCGCATCGCCCGTCACAGCAATCCACTCACCCAGTTACCAGGCAATGTGCCCCTGTATGAATGGGTTGATCACTTATTGGTTCACAAAAAAGAATTTGTCGTGGCCTACTGCGACATTAATCATTTCAAACCCTTTAATGATGCGTTTGGCTACAGTGCCGGTGATGAAGCCATTTTGCATTTGAGCCGAATACTGTGCGATAGCGTGGATATGACGTGTGACTTCGTCGGTCATGTCGGTGGCGACGATTTTATTTTAGTGTTTGGCAGCGCCGATTGGCAGCCGCGCTGCGAGCAGATATTGATCAGGTTTGCGAAGGCGAGTCGACAATTTCTTCCCCCTGATTCGACGGAATACTGGAGTGCTGATCGGCAGGGGCAACGCCAAAAATTCGGTGCATTGACCCTGGCAATAGGCTGCGTATCTCCCGATCTGGAGTTTTGCAAAACGCATCATCAAGTATCACAACTGCTTGCTGAAGCAAAACACAGCGCCAAAATGCAGGGCGGCAATAATCTTTTTCACTCGCGTCGCCGCAAGCCGCCGGTAGCGAGCGAGGATTGACCACCGGAAGGGGGAGGACCGGTCGAGGTGCAGGAAAAATCTGTAGCAGCCTGATAATCCTGGGCTATTCTTAGTCTAATTTCGTTATGGAGGTGGACTAATGGCTGATCTTGGCTACTACAAGATGCACGCGCTGATTGTTGATGATTTTGAGAATTTTCGCGGAACACTTTACAAGATGCTCATGGATCTCGGAATCGGCAATGCGGATTCTGCGGCCAGTGGTGAAGAGGCGCTACGTTTTTGCAAGGCGCGCAGTTACGACCTGATTTTGTGCGATAACAATTTAGGCAAGGGCAAAAGTGGCCAGCAGGTACTCGAAGAGTTGCGCTCTACTGAAAATCCCTGCTCGGATAGTCTGTTTATTCTTGTCTCGGCTGAAAATAGTAAAGGCACCATTATGGCTGCTTACGACTATGAACCAGATGCCTACCTCGCTAAACCCATCACTCCGAAAGCTCTGGACCAACGTCTCAGCCGTTTAATTGAACAACGTGTGGAATTAAAAGCAATTCACGCGGCCCAGAATTCGGGGGACGACCAGCGTGCGATTAATCTTAGTAAGGAGCTCGTTGCGTCTGGAAGTCGTTACGCCAATGCCTGTCAAAAATTACTCGGCCAGTTGTACCTGAAAAAAAATGATTTACCTGCGGCTGAAGCAGTTTATCGCGCCGTACTCGATAACCGCGAATTGGAATGGGCCCAATTGGGCATGGTCAAAACCAAGCTGGCACAAAAAGATATGCTCGGCGCGCAGCAATGGCTGGAAAATATTTTGCAAGCAAATCCCTTATGCATGAAAGCATATGATTTGCAGGCCGAGCTTTTCAAGCTGCAAAATGATTCAGAAGGCTTGCAGAACATATTGCAAAAAGCCACCGACATTTCGCCACTTTCCATCCTCCGCCAGCAGGCATTGGGCGATGTCGCGCAGCAAAATAATGATTTGGTAACAGCTGCTAACGCACTCAAGCGCGCGGTTAAACTTGGCGAACATTCCTGTTTTGATAAAGCAGAAGTTCACTCACTCTTCGCGCAAACGACGATTGATTTATTTTCAATCGATAAAGAGTTGGCAAAACCGTTAATTCGCGAAGCCATCGCCTGCATTAATAATTTGGAAGAAAACTTTGGTAAAACCAATTTGCGTAAAGTTGAGTCTTTGCTGTTGGAAAGCCAATTGCAGGTGTGTGCCGGGGATCAGCGGCGTGCACAAGATGCATTGGCAAGCGCCCAGTCATCATTGGGTAATACCAAAGATGACGATGCTTTATCGGTACAAATTGAATTGGTGCGAACGCTTCGCTTGCTTGGCAAGACCGATGAGGCACAGCAGCTTTTGGGCGACCTCTTACATCGCTATACCGGTAAAGAAGAACAATTGCAGCGTCTGGATGTGCTTCTCGATGAACCGCGGAGCGAAAAAAATAAACTGATGGTGGCCGAAATCAACAAAAAGGGCATCGCTTTTTATAACGCTAAAGATTTTGCAGCAGCAGCAGATGCATTCAAAACCGCACTGCAAAAATTGCCTAACCATGTCGGGCTGCGCTTGAATTACGTGCAAGCCATGATTGATAAGTTAAAAACACGCTTTGACGCAGGTGTGAGTGAAAAAATCCAGCAAACATTTACTAAAACCAGCGCCATCATTTCCCAGCAGCATCCGCAATATCAACGTTATCGCCAGTTGAATGATGTCTACAACAACTTGGTTAAGACTCTTGAAAAAGACAAGCGAGGTTAATTGTGAACTCACCTTCTGAGCAAAAACCCGGTAGTGAGGGTTACGGGCAAACACCAATTGATTTTTCATTCGTCCTGGCATCCAGTGTGCACGATATGAAAAACTCGCTGGGCATGTTGCTAAATACCTTGTCTGCCATGATGGTCAGTTCACCACCTAAAGATGCAGAGCAGGCCCAGTTTTTCTCGGTGTTGGAATACGAGGCGGCGCGCATTAATGGTGAATTGGTGCAGTTATTATCGCTCTATCGTATGGATGAAAACACGATGTCCGTCGTTATTGATGAGCACCATGTATTCGATATTATCGACGAACAAATTGCACGCAACGATACCTTGTTGAAGTCTCGTAATATTGATGTGCAAGTGGACTGTGACAGCGATTTAATTTGGTATTTTGATAACGAGTTAATTGGCGGAGTGCTGAATAACTTAATCGTAAATTGTGCGCGCTACAGTCGCGAACAATTATTAGTAAATGCAACGGAAGAAAATGGTTTTTTATGTATTGCTGTTGCAGATGATGGGCAGGGATATCCGGACAATATGCTGATGGGATCATTACCGCACTCACCTGTGTCTTTTAGTTCAGGTAATACGCGTTTGGGATTGTTATTTACACGCAAAGTGCTGGAGTTACACAAATCCAAAAAAGGGCAAGGTTATATGACCATAGCCAATAACGGTCCCTTGGGTGGAGGACTATTAAAACTTTATTTACCTTAAATTGATCTGCATGATTGAGGTGTTGAAATCACAAGGCGGCTATTGCATTATCACAACCCATTTCGGTTTATGCTGCCAGGTCAATTTTTATGCTTAAAATCCGCTTTAAAGATAATAAATACAATGCGGTATGGCTTGTGGAACCCAAGATCACCATAGGCCGGTCAGCCACCAATGCACTAGTTATTGATGACCCGCTCGCGAGCGATGTACATATGGAAGTGCTGGTTGATAACGAGCACCTCACGTTACGCAACCTCATTCCTACACAACCGATTATGGTTAATGGGCAAACGGTTACCGGTGCCTGCGAACTCAAGCCTGACGATCAAATAACCCTTGGCCAGGTTGAGTTAGTGGTTATCGACCCCAAACGCGAAGCGCGGGTTATTGCTGAGGAATCGGCTAACGTCACTCAACTGCGTGCACCAAAGTCGACTGGTTGGTCGTTAAAAGCAAATCATTCGGCACTGGCAAATCGTGTTTTTCCCTTAAAAGAACTCAATGTTATTGGTCGTGCTGCCGAGTGTGACATCAGTTTGGCCGCCGCCCACTTGTCGCGTCGCCACGCGCAATTGCAGATTATTGACGGTATGTTGTTTGTAAAAGACCTGGAATCTGCCAATGGCACTTTTCTCAATGGGAAAAGAGTTGCGGAGGCTCGCGTTAAGCGTGGTGATGAACTGCGCTTTGATGCGCTGACCTTCGGCGTGATGGGCCCTTCCGACGACATGGCCAAAACGACAGTCCGCACGGTGCCGGTCAAGGTAGAAGTTGTCGAGGCAAAACCCAAAGCCAGTCCACGCGAAAAAGCGGTAGCGCCTACCAGATCTTCATCTCCCAATCGCGCGTCGGCCGGAGGCGTTAAACCCAAACAGCTACCGCAGGAGAACACCAAGGGCAAATTCGGGCTCATCTTCCTTGGTGTGCTGGCAGTTGTGGTTATAACGGCCTTGGTGTTAACGCGAAAATAAGTATTGAAGCTTTGCAGGAACTGGTCGATACCCTGTGATGCTACAGACAGCAATTGCTGCACACAGGTGAATTTATGAACATGTCCTCGCTTAACGGTCCCTTGCTTAACAATACTTCAATTAACAACTCAGGCGTTAATAACGGCCAAATACCCCCGACAAATACCGGCAACTCTGCCACCCAGGGCAATTCAAATAAAGCGTCGGGCGTGAACAACTCCGACGCAACCAACCTACAAGATAAGAGGCAAACTGCCCTCCAAATCGTCAATCGTACACTGACGATGGCCTACGAAAAAATCAGCTCCCGCGGCATTGCAGCAAGTGCCGAATACAATGCCTTTGAGCCCCTGACGGCAGAAAAGGTATCCAGTAATATTCTTGGCTTTATTGAGCGTCGCTTGCAGTTGGATGTTGCCGAGGGTGCAAGCCAGGAAGCGCTGCAGGCGCGACTGGAGGCCGGTTTAGGCGGATTTAAAAAGGGTTTTGCCGAAGCGAGTGAAAAATTAGAGGCCTTGAGCTTACTTTCCCCGGAGATAAAAACGGATATCGGTAAAACCTATGATTTGGTGCTGGAAGGCATCAATGAGTTGCGTTCCAAATTTATCCAATCTACCGAGGTGGATAACGCCGAGCCAAAATCCAGTCAACCTGCCGAGGTATTGAAAACGGCGGAGCCTAAAAAGCCATCAGCCAAACTGGATGTACCCGAGTTTTTACCGGCAACCAGCAGCTATCTTGGTTACGGAAACTATGAATATGGACGCGCGCGCGAATTCAGTTTTGAGCTGATGACTAAAGAGGGCGATAAGGTCACTATCAAAGCGACATCCAGTGAAGGTTTAGCGGTAGAAGCTGGTCGTGCCGGGCGAGGAAATAGTTCAGTTAGTGCAGTAACCGCGAGTTACAGCTCAAGCCAATCATTTTCGCTCTCAATTGAAGGCGATTTAAGTGAAGATGAGTTGAGTGCAATCAATGATTTACTAGGCCGAGTGAACGATCTTGCGAGCGAGTTTTTTGACGGTGATCTGGATGTTGCATTCGATCAGGCGATCAACATGGGTTATGACGCTGAACAAATTGCCAGTTTCTCGCTGAATTTGGCTCAAGCTGAAATCCAACAGGTTACTCAAGCCTACCAAACCTTTGAACCGGACCGCACTGCCGGCAATACCGATAGACCCACTTTGCTTGCCGATCAATTATTGCCGCTGGGCAATTTCATTAAAGATCTGATCGCAAGTTTGGATCGCGCCTCAGAATTTAATGAGCCCAAATCCCTCTTGTCAAATATGGCGGAAAAAGTGACTGGTGATACGGAAGTGGATCAACAGCAAGGCAAACGTTTCCGCGATTTTATGGAACAACTATTGGCATTGGATCTGGGTTAGTTTTTCGGTGAAGTGCCCACCCTCGAGCTGATACACTGCTGATTTTTATGGGCGGTATTCCATGCAACCGATTTACCTCTATTCGACCCCTGGTTGTCATTTGTGCGAGATGGCCAAGGAGATTATTTTCCCTTTGTTGGACAATTACTCTCTGCATTTGGAAGAGATTGATATCGCTGATTCAGATGAACTAATTGAGCGCTATGGGGTAAGAATTCCAGTGTTAAAATCTCCACGCCATATCGATGAATTGGGTTGGCCATTCGATGTGGCGCAGGCAGCTGATTTCCTCTCTCGAATTACGGTTTGAGCGAAATCTTTTATTTTGCACTGGGCGCCAAGCCCAAGGTGCTCATGGTTTCTGCCACCCAGTGTAACGAATCTATATAAATTTCTGCGATGAGATCCGGGGTCAACCCCAACTCGGCCAGATGACGCCAATCAATATCCTGCCAGCACCCCTGTTCATGGGCCTGCACAACCTGCAAAACCATTCCCTCTGGTCCAGCATGCGTCAACATCGCCTGATTAAGTGATTCGCTGAGTGATAGATTAGCTAATAGCTCATTGAGCGGTCGGTCTAGAAAGGCATCCAGCGTGGATAACAAACCCACCGTAAAATAAGCGTCAGGACGATTCCGCGGATTCATTTTGGTGGCAATCATTTCGCACATGCGCGCACGCGTTAATGCCGCAACGCTGAGTTCGTGAGGTTTTCCACTCAAGTTGGAAAGCGCCAGCAGGTTAACCCAATTTCTCAGCTTATTTAAGCCTAGCAACATAATCGCTTGACGCAGTGACTCTACATCGCGGGACAAACCAAACGCTGCTGAATTAACCAGCCGTAATAATTTAAAGCTTAACAGCGTGTCGCGGGCAATCATGCGCTCGATCTTATCGATGGGCGCATCCAGATCGTGCAGGGCAGACAACAATTGCAGTACAGATTGTTTATTTTCCGATACTTTTCGCCCGGTAATTACTCGAGGCTTGGCTAAAAAATAGCCTTGAAATAAATCAAAACCCAACGCTTTGCATTGCTCAAACATTTCATACGTCTCGACTTTTTCTGCAATCAGCGTGACGCCGAAAGGCTTCAAGTAGTCAACGTGGTATTGGAGTTTCTCGGGTGAGAGATGCAATACGTCCAGTTTGATAATGTCAGCGTAAGCCACCAAATTTTGCGTGTTTTCGTCCAGCTCGAAGTCATCAAGCGCAATGGTGTAACCCTGCTCACGCAGTTGCTTAAGCGAGTGCAACATTTCGGCATCAACTTGCTGGCCCTCCAGCACTTCGATAACCAATTTCTGACGGTTAAAGGGTGGGGGAGACGTTAAGAGGTTACGCGTAAAATTAACATAGGCCTTATGTTTGCCGACGACCTGCTCAATCGATAATTCGGTAAATGCATTCAGCAAAACTTGTGAACTGGCGGCATCGCCATCGGTAGTGGCAATAAACTTTAAATCGCTATTGCGACATAAAAGCTCGTAAGCAACCACCTGCATATTGCCATCAAAAATGGGTTGCCGAGCGAGAAGAGGGATGGCTTCGGTCATAAAGTAAACGGATTGAGTAATAGTTGTGGTTAGAGAGATCCGCTTCCAAAGATCTGCGCAATGCTGCTGAAAGTGTAGCTGGCAACTACCAGCTTACAACTATGCCGGCAAGAATCTATCTTGGTCAGCACGGTTGAAATATCAACTGATTGTCAAAATTTGCCTATACTCATAGTGTTTTGGTACTGATTTCCCTGTGGGAATCGTGAAAATTGATGGTAGTACTATGTCCAAATTATTAGATTCTATTGACCAGCGCACTCGGTTGGTGGGTGAAAACCGCCTCGAACTTCTCATGTTTCGTTTGGGCGGGCGTCAGCTGTTTGCGATCAACGTATTTAAAGTGCAAGAGGTGGTGAAGGTGCCGACTTTGCGCCATGTGCCGCACAGTCATCCCCATATTCGCGGCGTGGCTCACTTGCGTGGACAGACAGTGCCAGTGATCGACCTGCGTGCCGCCATCGGCATGAGTGAGATGAAAGAGTTGGATAATGCCAATCTGATTGTGGCGGAATACAACCGCTCAGTTCAGGCGTTTTTAATTGGTGCTGTCGATCGGATTGTGAATCTCAATTGGGAGTTAATCCTGCCACCACCCAAGGGGACCGGACGCAGCCACTTTCTAACGGCCATTACCAAAATTGATGACCAGTTGGTGGAGATTCTCGATGTTGAGCGGGTACTTGCCGATATCATTCCTTATAACACCACGGTTTCAGATGATGTGCTGGATTCCGATTTAGCGGCTGAAGCAAGAAAGCGCAAGTTAAAAGTGTTGCTCGCCGAGGATTCACCGACCGCTGTGAAGCAGGTAAAAGAAACCTTGAGTAATATAGGAATCGATGTGCTGTCGGTTCAGGATGGCTTGCAAGCATTAAAAATGTTGCAGCAGTGGACAGCAGCAGAGAGAAAAGTGACTGACGAAATTCTAATGCTGATAACCGATGCTGAAATGCCGGAAATGGATGGTTATCGTTTAACTGCGGAGGTGCGTAAAGATCCGGCATTGGCAGATTTATATGTAGTACTACATACATCGCTCAGTGGAAGCTTTAATAAAGCGATGGTAGAAAAGGTAGGCTGTAATGATTTTCTGTCTAAATTTCAGCCAGATGATTTAGCTGCAGTTGTGCAAAAGCGCTTGCGGGAATATCTAAAAAAGTAAACGTGCTCTTGTAACAGATTGAACATAGAAAAGCCGTGCCTGAGATCTTCAGGCGCGGATTTTTATTGCCTACATTATTTCTTGACCTACAGTTGACGATTAGCCTCCGCTGAAGTTACAAAACTAGTTTCTTGTCCTAAGCGATAGGCATAAATTACTGAAAAAGACAGCACGTTTTGCACATAGCCGCGGGTTTCTTTGTAGGGAATGGTTTCGATCCAGACATCATAGGGCAGCTGTGCGCCTTTTTCCTTATTTAACCATCGCTTTACTCGCGTTGGCCCTGCGTTATAGGCCGCGGCGGCAAGTATACGGTTGCCATCAAATACACCGAGGAGGTGATCTAGATAGCGGCTGCCCAGAGCGATATTTTTCTCCGGATGAATTAAATCCTGAGGTGTGTAACTCAGCCCGCTTTTTTGTGCGGTTTGTTTTGCTGTGGAGGGCAGTAATTGCATTAAACCAACAGCACCCGCTGTGGATTTTGCATCAGGTACAAACGCGCTTTCCTGGCGAGTGACAGCAAAAATAAAGAGTGGATTAACCGAAGTTTGTTTTGCCGCTTTGGCCACATGCTCTTTGTAAACAATTGGGAAGCGTACTTCTAAATCATCCCAATATTGCGCATCGGCCATCACTTGAATCGCGTTGCGATACCAGCCCAACTTTTCCGCCAAACGGCCTGCAATCACCATGTCTTCGAGTGGCATGCGGCGCGTGGTGTGAAAAAACTCGCGATTGGCTGCCCCCAACTCACCGCGCGCAAAAAATTCGCGGGCACGTAAAATACCTTGCGCATTTTCTACTGCTTTGATTTGTTCGTCGGTAAACTTCATCGGGCGATCTAGTAAGTGGTAATTGACTCCGGTTTTATCGGCCGCTAAAAAGCCATAAAAACTTCTGGCTGGCGCCACGCTATTAAAGATGTTGGACGCTGTCTCACCGTCTATTTCTTTAATATCCAACTCTTCCATGGTGCGTGCTTGCCAGTAGCGCCAGCGCTCGGTTTTGCGTGCATCTTCCGGCAAACGTGCAATCCATTCATTAACACGCTTCCAGTCCTGTTTGCGCAGGGACTCACGCAGCAACCATTCAAGTAAATCTACCCGCGTTAAATTAGGCGTGGAGGCCACCAATTGTTCAGCATCAACTTCATGATTCTGATAGAGCAAGCGCAGCGCAATGTGGTATTTGAGATTGACGCGGTCATTATCATCGAATAATTGCTGCGCGTCGTAACCGCGCCAGAGCGACAGCGCTTCTTTCGCGTTAGTGCGCGCTAGTTTTTCCAAGCCGTGCAAAATAACGGTTTTCATTTTTGGCGACTGTTTGGAAAATTTAGCCGTTTGTTTTAACAGGCGAGGATTGGCGTCCACCTGTTGCAATAGTGACGCCATAGGCCGATCCGCGGCAGGCAACAGATTTGCTAAATAATTTGCCAGCCCTTTATTCGCCACTACGACTGCCTTTAGATGGCGCTCCCAAATCAGATCAGGAGTCATAAAGCCGGCTTTTCGCCATTCTGCAAATACAGGATCACAGGCTTTGGATTGTGTTTGCTCGATATTCCAGCGAGGAGCCACATCCTTAAACGCCGTTTTATCACCAGTAGCCAAGCGCGCACGTAAATGCAAACAGGCCAATTCGGGGTCGGTAAGGCGGTTATCGTAAAACTGCAGGTAGTCGGCCCAGCGCTCGCGCTGCGCCAGCGTGCGCAACCAGCGATGGGTCAATCGTTCCGATAAAAAAGAATCCGGGTAACGCGCAAAAAAAGTTTGCACATCCTGCTTGGGCAAAGTGATCAGGCGATTAGTGAGTTCCTGATATTCTAGGTAGGGCACCAATGGATAATGTTGTAACTGTTTAATCAGGCGATTGTATTCCGTCATGCTTTTCGCATTGAGGGCCTTCTGTGCCTGAACGTATTTCTGCCGCTCGATTTGGCGTGGATCGGGTTTGGCGGGTGCTGTCTTTGCTGCCGTTTTTGTTGTGGATGCTGTTGCGGCTTGGGCGCAAATCAAGGTTGTACTGCCAACGAATACGCTGGCACTCAGGGCTACTGGCCAAAGTATTTTTGAAAACCTCATGGATACCTCAAATTATTATCAAACCCAAGCGGGTTGGTTATGCCTTTCTGGTGGGATATGATGCGGCACTTTTTGCGCCTTTCGGCTGGCGCTGCTAATGTCGTCGTCACATTACTGTTGTCGCCACATTGATGTTGTTGTGGTCCGGCAACACTTAAATGGATCGTTAAACCTCCTTTGAGAATAACAGTCCATTGGTGCTTCTGCCAGTATCATTTTCGTTGAAAAACTACCTGAATTATTCCTTCTATGTCTTTGATAAAAATTGAAAAAGCCGGACTCAGTTACGGCCTCCAAGTCCTCCTCGATGGTGTTGAGCTGACAATTGAACGCGGTCAGCGTCTGTGTTTGATCGGGCGCAACGGCACCGGTAAATCCAGCCTGTTAAAAGTAATCGACGGCGAAGTCGATCTGGATAAGGGCGAAGTCATCCGTCAGACCGGAATTCGCGTCGCTCGCCTCGAACAGGATCTCCCTGAAGCCGACGATTGTCTGGTATTCGATGCCGTTGCCGCAGGCTCCAAAGGAGTCGGCGAGCTGCTGGCTGAATACCGCTTGCTCTCCCATGCCCATGAAATCAGCGACAACCAATTGGCGCGAATGGCGGATTTGCAGCATGAAATCGAAAAAAACGACGGCTGGGCGTTACAGCAAAAAGTCGATGAAATTATCTCCCGTCTTGATTTGCCGGCTGAGCGTTATATGCGCGAACTCTCTGGCGGCTGGCGCCGTCGCGTTGCTTTAGCGCGCGCACTGGTAATTGAACCCGATGTGTTATTACTTGATGAACCAACCAACCACTTGGACATCGCCGCCATCGAATGGTTGGAAAAACAATTACTGAATTACAACGGCGCCCTGGTTTTTATCACCCATGACCGCTCATTGTTGCAGGCACTGGCTACACATATTGCCGAACTTGATCGCGGTCATCTGCGTTATTGGGAGGGCGATTACACCAGCTTTTTAGTGTATCGCGAACAGGCGTTGGCCGATGAAGCTCGCCACAACGAATTATTCGACAAACGTCTCGCACAGGAGGAGGTCTGGATTCGCCAGGGTATTAAAGCGCGCCGGACCCGCAATGAAGGCCGTGTGCGCGCATTAAAAGCCTTGCGTGAAACCCGTTCAGAGCGACGCGAAGTTGTCGGCAAAGCCAATTTTACGCTGGCGTCGGGCGGCGACTCAGGCAAGTTGGTTGCAGATTTGGTCGACGTTTCCTATTCGTGGGGCGATAAAAAAATCGTCAATCAATTTTCTACGCGTATCATGCGCGGCGATCGTATTGGTTTGGTCGGTGCCAATGGTGCTGGAAAAAGTACGCTGCTTAAATTAATCCTCGGCGAATTACAACCGCAGTCGGGCAGCGTGAAATTGGGTACCAATCTGGAAGTGGCTTATTTCGATCAGCTGCGCGACCAACTGGATCTCAATAAAAATGCGGTCGATAACATCGCAGGTGGACGCGAATTTATTGATATCGACGGCAAATCAAAACATATTTTTTCTTATCTGAGTGATTTTCTATTTAGCGGTGAACGTGCGCGCACGCCATTGCGCGCATTGTCGGGCGGTGAGCGCAATCGCGTATTGCTCGCCAAGTTGTTCAGCAAATCGGCGAATCTCTTAGTATTGGATGAACCGACCAATGATCTGGATGTAGAAACGCTCGAGCTATTGGAAGATATTCTTACCGAATATACCGGCACATTGTTGCTCGTCAGCCATGACCGTGCATTTTTGAACAATATTGTATCCAGCGTTATCGCCTTTGAAGGGCGCGGTAATGTGCTCGAATATGTGGGCGGCTATGATGATTGGATTCGTCAAGGCGGCAAATGGACCCAGGCGGATGAGTTGCCCGAGGCGATTGCCAGTGCGCCGGTAGCTGAATCAAAAAAAGCAGATGTTGTGGAGGTGGTCAGCGCCAAAGCGCCGGTCAAACTAAAAAAGCTCAGTTACAAATTTCAAAAAGAGTTTGATGAGTTGCCGCAAAAAATTGAAGCAATTGAAAAGCAATTAAATGCGCTGCAGATGATCACCACCGCCAGCGATTTTTACAGCCAACCAGCCGCACTGGTAGAGCAAAAATTACAGGAGCTTGCCCAGGTGCAGCAGCAATTGGATGATTGCTTCGAACGCTGGGCTGAATTGGAAGACATGCAGCAGGAATAATCGAAATATTGACGAACCAAAGACCGGTGAGGCTCAAGCTTCACCGGTTTGTTTTTTCACTAACACCGCCAAAACATCGCAGGTTGCACCGTGCAGAACACTGTTGGGCGTTGAGCCAAGCAGAAGCGCAAAACCTTTGCGGCCGTGACTGCCAACCACAATTAAATCAGCCGACTCCTGCTCGGCAAGATAATGAAGTTCCGCTGCAGGCTGCCCCACCAACACATGTTGCTGCAAGACGGGGTAGGTGGTTGATTTCGCAAGCAGCGCCAAGTCGGCTTCAGCTTTTTGCACTTGCTGTTCTTGCACACCGCTTAAATCCACCGGCATATCGCCACCGTAAGCAAACGCAATCGGCTCCAACACGTAGGCAAGCGTCAGTTTGGCATTGCAGGCTTGCGCAATCGCTGCTGCGCGTTGAATGACGGGAGGGCAATCCTCTGAAAGATCCACACCCACAATAATATGTTTGTAACTAATGGCTTCTGTCATGATGTCCGCCCTCGGCAAAAGTAAATATCGTTAACCTAAGAGTAGCCGTTCTCTTCTAAAGTTTTAAGGATTCTAATGAGTATCTGGTTTTTTATTCTGTTGATCGTGGTCTGTGGGATGGTTGTGGGACCGATTAGCATGCTCCGACCCAATCCCGCGCAGCGGAGAAAGGAACAGCTGCGCTCATACGCAAGCAAAAAAGGCCTGCGGGTAAGTATGCGACAACTGCCGGCATTAAAAACAGATATGGATCAACCAGCGGTCACACCGGTCTATTATTTTCCGCCGCAGCCCACCACGCTTGAAATTTCAGAGTGGATATTGATGCGCACCCGTTACGTACATGAAGGTAATTTTTATTCGGAGTGGGATTGGCAGACTGATACTCGCCCGGGCGATACGACTTGCGCACTGCTTAAAACATATCTACCCCGACTACCGGAATCGGTGCTAGGTATCAGTAATGGAGGGCTAGGGGTTTGCGTCTTTTGGACCGAAAGAGAGGGGGAAGAGACGTTGGATCTATTGATCGAAATGATCGGGAAATTGCATCAAATTGAAAGCCCATTATTAGATTAATGGGATTTAGGCCACTGAAGATACTTCGCGCAAATCACGACTAAGCCCAACGCGATCACCGTCGACCATTTCACTTAATTCTTTGATCATCTTTAAGCGGCGTGGATCCTGATGCATTGATTCCATAAGGAGTTGCTGCGCTTTACGATAAAACGCCTGCGCCGAGAAGCGGTCGCTGATGGCCATGGATTTATCGCCCTGACCGATATAAGACATTACCGACACCATTAAATAGGCCCAACGCAACTCCCCCAGATAAGCCTCTAATTCGACTTCGGTGATGGTGCCTTGAGCTGCAAGCTGCATAACGAGATGCATTGCTTCGTTGAGATACAACTGTGTTTTTGCGATTTGCGCATCACTATCACGTTGATAATTGATGGGTTGTCGATTTTTGGGATTAAGTAACTCTTCTGAATGGAGTTCGCTCTTATGAATCGCAGCTTCGAGATGCTCACGATTTTTCTCCTCCAGTGCCAACATTTGTTGTTGCAAGGCGATAATCATGTCGTTGATATGCTTGGTGATGGTTCGGTTGGGTAAGGTTTGTTCCAGACAAGTGACTATCTCGGCCAGTTCTTCAGCCTGAACACGCAATCTGCGTTGCTGCAAGCGGCGCTGACGCTGACGCTGCTGCATACGATTGAGGACACTCACACCTGAAAGTGTTACCAGCATCAAAAAAACGAGAATCACAATCAAGGTCATGCGGGAATCTACTAAGACAAGGGATCTTGGGTTTCGGGTTTTTATCTGTTTCTTATCCCTAAGCTCTCGAAAAATTTAAATCTTTTAAATAACATGCACATACAATCTTTATTTAAAGTAAAAACATATCTTCATCACAGTTGCGTTTTGCACATCCATTTAAGCTCGACTATAAGTCATCAAGGAAATTATAGCTTGACCCCTTGGGATTCAAGACTTATATATGCGCACCTTCACTGCTAGTTTAACCCTTCTTAGTGGCGTTGTTGTAATCGCTTGGCGCATTTTTCAACTTTTCACACTTCCTTCTTTTTATAGAGATCTTTCTGACCACCATGGGTAAATCCTTAGTTATCGTAGAATCGCCGGCAAAGGCGAAAACCATTAATAAGTACTTGGGTAGCGATTTTGTCGTGAAGTCCAGTATTGGTCACATTCGCGATTTGCCCACCAGCGGCGGCGCTAAACCCGTTGATGCCAAAGAGCGCGCCAAGCAAGCAGCGGCGACTCGCAAAATGTCGCCTGAGGACAAAGCGGTTTATCAAGCTAAAAAAAGCAAAAGCCAGCTGATTAACCGCATGGGCATTGACCCCGAGAATAATTGGGAAGCGCAATACGAAATCCTCCCGGGTAAAGAGAAGGTTGTTGAGGAGCTGAGAAAGCTCGCGGAGAAGGCCGACATGGTCTATCTCGCAACCGACTTGGATAGAGAGGGAGAGGCCATCGCCTGGCATTTGCGTGAGGCAATTGGCGGCGATGAATCCCGTTATCGCCGCGTAGTGTTTAACGAAATTACCAAAACGGCGATCCAAAACGCGTTTAAAACGCCCGGCCCAATTGATCAAAACCGTGTTGATGCCCAGCAAGCGCGCCGTTTTCTGGATCGCGTTGTGGGCTATATGGTGTCACCGCTACTCTGGGAGAAAGTCGCTCGCGGCCTGTCAGCAGGACGCGTGCAGTCGGTAGCAGTGCGCTTGGTGGTTGAGCGCGAGCGCGAGATTCGCGCGTTCGTTCCAGAAGAATACTGGACACTCTTCGCCGATTTGCAGGCCGATAAAAGCCAGATCGCCAGCTTTGAAGTGAAAAAATTTAGTGACGAAGCGTTTAAGCCGGTCAACGAAACCCAGGCGATGGCGGCTGTTAAAGCCTTGCAGGGTGCCGCTTACAAAGTTATCAGCCGCGAAGATAAACCAACTCAGTCCAAACCCTCAGCACCGTTTATTACCTCGACCTTACAGCAAGCAGCAAGTACCCGCTTGGGCTTCGGTGTTAAGAAAACCATGATGATGGCGCAGCGTCTTTACGAAGCGGGTTACATCACCTACATGCGTACTGATTCGACCAATTTGAGCAAAGAAGCGGTTGAAGCTTGCCGCGAGTATATTCTGGAAAGCTTTGGCAAGCGCTACTTGCCCGAATCACCAACTATTTACTCAAGTAAAGATGGCGCTCAGGAAGCGCATGAAGCGATACGCCCATCCAACGTTGGAGCGCTGCCCAATCAACTGAGTGGAATGGAGCGTGACGCCGAGCGTCTTTACGGTTTGATCTGGCAACAGTTTGTCGCCTGCCAAATGACCCCTGCCGAATACACCAGCACCAGCGTTGTTGTGGAGGCGGGTGACTATGAGCTGCGCACGCGTGGCCGTGTAATTCGTTTTGACGGCTACACCAAAGTCAGTCCACAAGTTGCCAAAAAAGATGAAGATGTGGTGTTGCCGGACATGAAAGTGGGGCAGGTTCTGCCCTTGGTGAAACTAAATCCACAGCAGCATTTCACTAAGCCATCAGCGCGCTACACCGAAGCCAGTCTGGTAAAAGAACTGGAAAAGCGTGCGATTGGTCGCCCGTCCACTTACGCTTCTATTATTTCCACCATCCAGGAGCGTGGTTATGTTCG
Organism: uncultured Cellvibrionaceae bacterium; assembly: GCA_964499225.1. Lineage (GTDB taxonomy): Bacteria > Pseudomonadota > Gammaproteobacteria > Pseudomonadales > Cellvibrionaceae > Cellvibrio. The sequence goes on from CAZCJR010000006.1 coordinate 67,923, forward strand.
CCAGGAAAATCGCCGTTTTTATGCGGAGAAAATGGGCGACATAGTCACCGAACGGTTGGTCGAGAGCTTCGACGATCTTATGGATTATGGCTTTACCGCCAGCATGGAAGAGTCACTGGATGTTGTTGCACAAGGCGGGAAGAACTGGCGTTCATTGCTTGACGATTTCTATGCGGGATTCACCAAAAAACTGAGTTTGGCATCGAGCAACGCTAAAGGCATGCGCGCGAATGATCCTACCGATACCGACATCGCCTGCAGCTTGTGCGGTCGCCATATGCAAATTCGCACGGGTAGCACAGGTGTATTTCTCGGATGCTCCGGTTATGCGTTACCACCGAAAGAGCGCTGCAAACACACCATGAATCTGGTGTCTGGCGAAGAAGCTATCGACGCTGACGCCGACGAAGAGGCCGAGTCTCGACAATTGCGAGCCAAGCATCGCTGCAAGATATGCAACTCGGCGATGGATTCCTATCTGTTAGATGAACATCGGAAATTACACATTTGTGGCAACAATCCCGATTGTGCCGGATACGAAGTGGAGCAGGGTAGTTATCGCCTGAAAGGTTACGAGGGGCCCACCATTGAGTGCGACAAGTGCAGTAGCGAGATGCAGCTTAAAACGGGTCGTTTTGGTAAGTACTTCGGCTGTACCAACAGCGAGTGTAAAAACACCCGCAAATTGCTCAAAAGTGGTGAAGCTGCGCCGCCAAAAGTCGATCCGATTGTGATGCAGGAATTGCGCTGCGAAAAAGTAGACGATCACTATGTATTGCGCGATGGTGCTGCAGGTTTATTCCTGGCCGCGAGCCAGTTCCCAAAGAATCGTGAGACGCGTGCGCCATTGGTCGAAGAGCTACTGCCTTACAAAGATCAAATAGATCCCAAGTACCACTTTTTATTATCTGCACCGGTAAAAGATCCTGAGGGCAACAAGGCCATTATCCGATTTAGTCGCAAAACCAAAGAGCAATACGTCCAAACGGAGGTTAACGGTAAGGCTACTGGCTGGAAGGCGTTTTATGACGGCGGAAAGTGGAAAGTGCAGAAGTAATTCTCTGGGGCGGTCATCGGCGAAAGTTGACCGCTCTTTCCCCCTATAAACATCTAGTTAGCTAATCATGTCTATTAGTCATTTGTCGCTGGTGAATCAGAAGTTGGCTTATGCCAGCGCTCTCATCACATTAATAAATACATTCAATTCCGAACCCCAAACCGGGAGTAAGCTTCAGCAGCAAGCACTTGCCGATGGAGCACTGTTTCATTTGTCGATGGCAGTTAAGTTCTATTTGCGCGAACTTGCGGAACATCACCACATTAAGAATGTATCGGCAATAAATTCTGTTCAGGATCTGGTTGAGGTTTTACGGCAGGCGGATAGAGTCTCGTCCGAGTCCTCCGAGCTGTTATCGCTTGCGCGAACCAAAGGGGCTTGGCTAAACCAACTAGAGCATTATTACAGCCAGCTTTCCAAGTCACCGGAAAAGCCCAAAGAAAAGAAAGCTTTTGGGGATGAAAACCTGATTGAGCTAGTCGAGTTGGCGGAGCCTGATGATTTTCCTTCTCTACAAATAACTGCCGAGCTGCTAACTTCATGGCTAGATAGCTTCCGTACCTTGATTATCCGCCAGCGCGAGACAAGTGCTGAGTATTGATAAAAAGTTGAACCTGCAGAATGACTGTGGCACAATCAGCACCCTTCGCGCACTGAGGCTGCTGATTTTTATAAAAAACATTAAAAATCAACAAGTTAGATGCGTGAAAAAATAAGTCAGTGCCTTCATAAGTTTAATTGAAGGCGACCCAAAGCGGACGTGGTGGAATTGGTAGACACACCAGGTTTAGGTTCTGGCGCCGCAAGGTGTGAGAGTTCGAGTCTCTCCGTCCGCACCAAACTCCCCCGGTATTCTGTATTTCAGGGTACTCGATCAACTGCTACACATTTTCAGTTATTTCACGAGGCATATATGCAGGTTTCACTCGAAACGACTTCTGGATTGGAGCGCCGCTTGACTGTTGGCGTACCCGCAGAGCAGGTAGAAAATGAAGTTGAGAATCGCTTGAAACAAGCGGCGCGTAGCGTAAGCATCAAGGGCTTCCGCAAGGGCAAAGTGCCAATGTCTGTTGTTAAGCAGCGTTTCGGTGCTGGTATCCGCCAAGAAGTTGTTGGCGATGTAATCAGCCGCTCTTTCTATGCTGCCGTCCAAAAAGAAAATGTTAAGCCTGCCGGTCAGCCATCTATCCAGCCCAAGCAATTAGCGGCCGGTAAAGATCTTGAGTACATTGCGACCTTCGAAGTTTATCCAAGTGTTGCGTTGAGCGATCTCTCGGCATTCGAGCTCACTAACTTCAAAGCCGAAGTAACCGAAGCTGATGTTGACAACATGATCGAAGTGTTGCGCAAGCATCAAGCTAGCTGGTCCGTGGTAGATCGTGCCGCTGCTGATGGCGATCAAGTAAATATTAATTTTGTTGGCACCAAAGACGGCGTTGAGTTTGCCGGCGGCAAAGCAGATAACCACACCTTGATTCTTGGCTCCAAGTCAATGATCCCTGGTTTTGAAGAGGGCATTGTTGGTCTGAAAGCTGGAGAACAAAAAGTGATTTCGGTGACCTTCCCTGAGGATTATCAGGCAGAGGAACTGAAAGGTGCCGACGCTCAATTTGCCATCACCGTTAATAGCGTTTCAGAGGCGCAATTACCCGAGTTAAAGAAAGAGTTTTTTCAAAAGTTCGGCGTAGAAAAAGGTGGCGAAAAGCAATTCCGCAAAGAAGTAAAAGCCAATATGGATCGCGAGCTAACCAATGCACTCAAAGCCAAGGTTAAGGTTCAGGTGATGGATGCTCTTATCGCGTCACATACTACCGAGGTGCCTAAAGCGCTGGTTGCGAATGAGATTCAGGTTTTGCGCAATCAAATGCTGCAACGTTTCGGTGGCCAACAGCAAAACTTCGATGTTAAGACGCTGCTCCCCGATACTATGTTTCAGGACGAAGCCTCCCGCCGCGTAACGTTGGGCCTGATTGTTGGTGAGATTGTGAAGTCAGCCAAGCTCAAGCCTGATGCAAAACGTGTAAAAGCCATGATCGAAGAGATTGCCTCTACCTATCAAGAGCCTAAAGAAGTTGTTGAGTACTACAGCGGCAATCAAGAATTGATGGCAGGGGTGGAGTCAGCAGTTTTGGAAGATCAAGTGGTTGACCACATTTTGTCACAAGCCAAGGTTTCTGAAGTGCAAACTAGCTACGACGAAATCATCAAAGCTAACGCCCAGCGCTAATCGTTTAAAAAAGCCGCAAAACACCTGTTTTGCGGCTTCCCCTTCTTCGAATACCTCCCAAATTCCCTATTTTGACTGGCATATAATCCCATCACGGGTTAAGCTCTCAGTGTCAAAAATCCATATTTTTCAATATTGGCGGCGCTATTCGCTCGCTTAAGGACAAAAACGCACGATGTCATACGAACATATGAACTCCCAGTTATCTCTTATTAATAGCGGCCTTGTTCCGATTGTTATTGAGCAAACGGCAAGAGGCGAACGATCATTTGATATATATTCTCGCTTGCTCAAAGAGCGCGTGATATTTCTGGTTGGTCCGGTCGAGGACTACATGGCAAATTTGGTAGTAGCTCAGCTTTTGTTTCTCGAAGCCGAAAATCCAGATAAAGATATTCATCTATACATCAATTCGCCCGGTGGCTCAGTTACTGCAGGCATGTCAATTTATGACACCATGCAGTTCATAAAGCCCGATGTGAGTACAATGTGTATAGGTCAGGCCTGTAGTATGGGTGCGTTTTTGTTAAACGCGGGCACCAAAGGCAAGCGGTTCTGCCTACCGAACTCCAGGGTCATGATTCATCAGCCAAGTGGCGGCGCACAAGGGCAAGCGTCTGACATACATATTCAGGCGCAAGAAATATTAAAAATTCGCTCACGATTGAATGAGCTGATGGCATTCCATTCAGGTCAATCCATTGAGAAGATCGAGATTGATACCGAGCGCGATAACTTTATGTCGGCGCAGCAAGCGAAAGACTACGGTTTGATTGATACTGTAATCGATAAGCGCGCGCAGCCAGCCAAATAATTTTTTGTCAGAATAAAACCAAGCTCGGATCAGTCATCGCATGCGAACGGCTGCTATATATGAATCTCCGCTTGCTTGAAATTTGATTTTTTAACCTGACATTTGCTATAGAAATTTAAATGGAGTGGGTTCAATGACCGATCACACCAATGATGCAGGTGATAAAAACGGAAAGTTGCTGTATTGCTCTTTCTGCGGCAAAAGCCAGCACGAAGTCCGCAAATTAATTGCAGGTCCATCAGTCTTCATTTGCGATGAATGTGTTGACCTTTGCAATGATATTATCCGCGAAGAAATTCAGGAGAGCGCCACCGAAGGAAGCTCCGAGAAGCTTCCCAAACCGCATGAAATTTCTGCCATTCTTGACCAGTATGTAATTGGCCAAAAGCGCGCAAAAAAGGTACTGGCAGTGGCTGTATACAACCACTACAAGCGCCTTCGTTTTGGCGAGAAGGGCGGCAAAGATAAAGAACCTATTGAACTCGGTAAAAGTAATATTTTGTTGGTGGGCCCAACTGGTAGCGGTAAAACATTACTCGCTGAAACCTTGGCTCGCCTGCTCGACGTTCCTTTCACAATTGCCGATGCAACAACCCTTACCGAAGCAGGTTATGTTGGTGAAGATGTTGAAAACATCATCCAAAAACTGCTTCAAAAATGCGATTACGATGTAGAGAAGGCACAGCAGGGCATTGTTTACATCGATGAAATTGACAAAATTTCCCGTAAGTCAGACAACCCGTCAATTACTCGCGATGTTTCAGGCGAAGGCGTGCAACAAGCCTTGTTGAAACTTATAGAAGGCACAGTTGCCTCTGTGCCTCCGCAGGGCGGTCGTAAGCATCCGCAACAAGAATTTTTGCAGGTCGATACGTCCAATATTTTATTTATCTGTGGTGGTGCTTTTGCCGGGTTGGATAAGGTCATTCGAGATCGCTCCGAGAAAGGCGGTATCGGCTTCGGTGCGGAAGTTAAGAGCAAAGATGAAAAGCGTAACTTTGGTCAGACGCTGCAGGATTTAGAGCCTGAAGATCTTGTCCGCTACGGGCTAATTCCAGAGTTCGTTGGCCGCTTGCCTGTTATCGCCACTTTGGATGAGCTGGACAAGGCTGCACTGATACAAATACTAACGGAACCCCGTAATGCGTTGACCAAGCAATACGCGAGATTGTTTGAGATGGAAGGCGTACAAATCGATTTCCGCACCGATGCTTTAGATGCTGTCGCAGAACGTGCGCTCGAGCGGAAAACGGGCGCACGCGGGCTCAGATCAATCATGGAGTCTGTCTTACTTGATACCATGTATAAAATCCCATCCGAGGAGAATGTGGTTAAGGTGGTGGTAGATGAATCGGTTATAAAAGGCGAATCTGAACCTCTGTTAGTTTATGAAAATACGGATAAACACGCGAAGGCAGCCGCAGAAGATTAGCCATTTGGAGCTTAGCTTTTGAGCACCACGAACAAAAAGAGCGCACATGAGCGCTCTTTTTGTTTTTTATGTTTCAATAACTTGTAATTCCCCGTTTTAGGCCCCAATCTTGGTTTTATGGCAAGGTAATTGTTGCCTTCTTGAAATAGAGAGGAACCAATGGTCGCTGAAACTCTGCACGAATCCCATATTACTGAAATCCCCTTGCTTCCATTGCGCGATGTGGTCGTTTATCCGCATATGGTTACTCCATTATTTGTCGGTCGTGGCAAATCTATTGAGGCACTTGAACGAGCAATGGCTAGCGATAAGCAAGTGTTGCTAGTCGCGCAGAAAAATCCACAGCAGGATGATCCACAAGCCGAAGATTTGTATAACATCGGAACTATTGCCTCGATTCTTCAGTTACTGAAACTCCCCGATGGTACAGTCAAAGTGCTTATAGAGGGGCGCGAGCGAGCCAACATTGAATCAATCGAAGAAGCAGACGGCTTCTTCAAAGCAACCGTAGATGTTATCTTCAGTGCGCCAATAGAAGGCGCTGAAGCTCGCGCGCTGGTCGCCTCTGCTATTGGTCAATTCGAACAGTACGTTAATCTCAGTAAAAAAGTGCCAGTAGAGGTCATTACCTCGTTGTCAGGTATTGATGAGCCTGGTCGCTTGGCTGATACCATCGCTGCACACATGTCGCTCGAACTCCCCAAAAAACAATCTATCTTGGAAATGGCAGATATACATGAACGGATAGAGCATCTTCTGGATTTAATGGATGCAGAAGTAGATTTATTCCATGTCGAAAAAAAAATTCGCGGTCGTGTGAAAAAGCAAATGGAGAAAAGCCAGCGCGAGTACTATCTGAACGAGCAAATAAAAGCCATCCAAAAGGAGCTGGGTGAATTGGGTGAAGAGGTTAGCGAAGCCGATGAACTTGAAAAGAAAATTATCGCAGCCGCAATGCCAAAAGAAGCCGCAGAGAAGGCACGTACAGAATTGAACAAACTAAAAATGATGTCCCCCATGTCGGCGGAGGCCTCAGTACTTCGCGCGTATATTGATTGGATGATTAAGGTACCGTGGAGTAAAAAAAGTAAAGTTCGCCATGATCTTACCCGAGCTGAAGAAGTGCTCAACAAAGATCACTTTGGCCTTGAAGAAGTGAAAGAGCGCATTCTTGAATATCTTGCGGTACAGCAGCGCGTTAAAAAAGTAAAAGGTCCAATACTTTGCCTGGTAGGCCCCCCTGGAGTGGGCAAAACCTCGCTCGGTGAATCTATTGCGCGTGCAACTAATCGCGAGTTTGTGCGCATGGCCTTGGGAGGCGTACGCGATGAAGCTGAAATTCGCGGGCACAGAAGAACCTACATTGGTTCGCTTCCCGGGAAATTAATTCAAAAAATGGCCAAGGTGGGCGTGAGAAATCCGCTATTTTTGTTGGATGAAATTGACAAAATGGGCATGGATAATCGCGGTGATCCGGCGTCTGCATTGCTAGAGGTTTTGGATCCAGAACAAAATAGTCATTTCAGTGATCATTATCTTGAAGTCGATTATGACCTGTCGGATGTAATGTTTGTTTGCACTTCCAACTCCATGAATATTCCTGGCCCATTATTGGATCGTATGGAGGTTATTCGCATTCCCGGTTACACCGAGGATGAAAAATTAAATATTGCATTGCGTTATTTAATTCCAAAACAGATGAAGGCAAATGGACTTAAAGATTCAGAAATCAACATAGGGGCTGACGCCATTCGCGATATCATCCGCTACTACACCCGCGAAGCAGGCGTGAGGGGATTGGAGCGAGAGGTTGCAAAAATTTGCCGCAAAGTCGTAACGCGTCATGTCAAAGGCAACCAAACAAGTGCCGATTTAATTGATTCAGCATCATTAGAAAACTTACTAGGTGTTCGCAAATTCGACTTCGGCAAGGCGGAAAGTAAAGATCAAATCGGGCAGGTCACTGGACTTGCCTGGACTCAAGTAGGGGGAGAGTTGCTGACGATCGAGGCTACTGCCGTTGTTGGCAAGGGTCGCATTATAAAGACTGGTTCACTGGGCGACGTTATGCAGGAGTCTATCCAGGCAGCCTTGACAGTTGTTCGTTCACGAAGTCAAGCTCTGGGTATAGCGCCTGATCATCATGAGAAGGTGGATATTCATATCCATGTTCCCGAAGGCGCGACCCCAAAAGATGGTCCAAGTGCAGGCGTTGCTATGTGTACAGCATTAGTGTCGGTGCAGACGGGTATACCGGTGCGGGCGGATGTGGCCATGACAGGGGAAATTACTCTGCGCGGAGAAGTTTTACGTATCGGCGGTCTCAAAGAAAAGCTCTTGGCCGCTCACCGCGGGGGAATTAAAACCGTCATTATTCCTGCAGAAAATGAACGTGATCTAAAAGAAATTCCGGACAACATTAAAGCTGACCTCAACATTAAGCCGGTGAAGTGGATTGATGAGGCGTTATCGATTGCCTTGCAGTCCAATCCGAAACCTCTGAGCGATGAAGAGTACAGGGCGCTCGAGAAAGCCGCTCAAAAAACGACTGAGAGTGATAGTCGGTTAAGCACCCACTAGACTTAAAGTCGGGTGTGATCTGATTCAAGGTCTGGCGAATACTGCTTGTTTTATGATCAGAAATGACGGGGTTTTGTGTAAAGCTGTAAGCTTTCCTTGACCCCCTGAGGCTCTGTTGGTATAAATCGCAATTCATTTGCTGCACGGCTATCGTGAGTTAATAGCGACATTAATTTGCACTGCGTGTTTACTGTGTTTTTAGAAACAAATAATCAAAAGGGGTTAAGTGTGAACAAAACTGAACTGATTGAAGCCATTGCCGCATCTGCGGATATTCCTAAAGCTGCTGCTGGCCGTGCCTTGGATGCAGTAGTTGAAAGTATCACTGGTGCCCTTAAAAATGGTGACTCTGTGGTTCTGGTGGGTTTTGGTACCTTCGCAGTGAAAGAAAGGGCTGCGCGTACTGGTCGCAACCCTCAGACCGGCGCAGAAATTAAAATTGCTGCAGCTAAAGTTCCGGGGTTCAAGCCGGGCAAAGCATTGAAAGATGCCGTTAACTAACAATTGCTTTTTTTCAGATTTACATCTGAAATTTTCAAGCACGAAAGGCGCATCTAGGTGCGCTTTTTTTTTAGTAGTACTGTATTTTTACAAACAAGGCCAAATGCCTTACTCAAACATCGAATAATTAAGTATTTAGTTGTCTGTTCGTGCCGGTTTATCTGCGCAAGGCATCTTCATCCTGCTAGGAGTTTAAAATGTTACAAAACCTCAGAGACAATTCCAGAGGTGTTATCTCTTTCATATTGATTGGGTTTTTGGTGATCATTTTTGCCCTCACGGGTGTTGAAGCATTATTTAATTGGGACACGTCAGCCAATCAGGCTGCCAAGGTAAATGGTGAGCCGGTCACAGAGATGGACGTGGCACGAGCCATTAGCATGCAGAAACAGCAGATGCTGAATACCTATGGCGACCAGATACCTCCAGAATTTCTTACTGATGAATATCTGCGCAATCCTGTAGTAGAAAACCTTGTACAACGGATGGTGCTTGCGCAGGCAGCTGGTGAAGCAGGAATGGCGGTTGGCAATACATATCTCAATGAACAAATCGCCAGCGCGCCTCAGTTTAAAAATGAAGCGGGAGCTTTTGACAATAATCGCTATCAACAAGTGTTGCGTACCATGGGTTACACCCACAGTACTTACACAAAAATTTTAGCCGACGAAATTATTGTCAACCAGTTGCGAGCAGGGGTGAGCGCAACTGCCTTTGCGACCTCTTCGCAATTAGATGATGTAGTTGCCTTAAGTTTTCAGTCGCGCGATCTAGCATATGCCATTTTGCCTGCAGCAAAAGTGCGTGAATCGATTCAGATTGATGCGGCAGAGATCCAAACCTATTACGACGCTAATCAGCAAATGTTTACCAGCGAAGAGCAGGTTGCGGTTGATTACATCAGTCTCAACGTTGCTGAGTTGATGAAAAACATTACGGTCACGGAAGATCAGCTGCAGAAACAGTTCGAACAAAATCAATCTTCTTTTGTAGCTGCACCGGAGCGTCAAGCCGCGCACATTCTAATAGAGGGTGATGATCAAGATAGAATTAAAACGGTTGCTGAAAAGATTGCTGCTGGTGAAGATTTTTCTGCATTAGCCAGCGAGTTCTCTGATGATTTGGGCAGCAAAGAACAGGGTGGTGATCTTGGGTTCACCAAGGGCGACGCCTTTCCTGCGGAGTTCGAATCGGCACTCGCTGCGCTGAAAGTAGGCGAAGTTTCCGCTGCTGTGAAAACGGATGCTGGCACACACTTTATTAAACTTTTAGCTGAAAAAGGTTCCGAGCCGCCCTCATTTGAAGAGCAAAAGGCTAGCATAGAAGATCAGTTGAAACGTGCTGAAGCCGAGAACTTGTTCGTGACGCAATTAGAAAAATTACGTGAAGAATCTTACAATGCGGAAAGTTTGCAAGAAGTAGCTCAGATACTGGATCTCAAAGCTGAGAACTCTGGTCTTTTTGAGCGCAGCAAAGGCACAGGCCTTATGGCCAATGCTAAAGTGGTTGCAGCAGCTTTTTCAGCTGAGGTATTGCAGGAAGGTAACAGTAGTGACGTGATTGAAATTGACTCAAGCAACGTTGTTGTCTTGAAAAAAACTGATCACAAACCTAGCCAGGTTAAACCGCTTGCTGATGTCCAAGAGCAAATTGCGAATACCTTGAAAGATCAGAAAGCCAAGTCATTACTTGACGAGCAAGCCGCAAAATTAATTGCTGATTTAAAATCCGGTGGTAATTTTTCTGAATTGAGCGAAGCGGCAGGAGTCGAATTCAAACAAGCTAAAGCAGCTACACGTAACAGTGTAGATATTGATTCAGATGTGTTGCGCCATGCATTTACAATGAATAAACCTTCTCCAGCATCACCTACATTTAGCAGCGTGATGACCGCAGCAGGTGATTTGGCAATCATCGCAGTAGAGGAGGTGACGCCCGGTGGCGGCGAGAAGGTGACTCCAGAGCAAAAGACCGCAATCTCGGCACAATTGGCCAATATTTACGGAGCTACCGATTTCTCCAGCTTCCAGAAATTTTTGAAAGACGCTGCTGACATTGACCAATAAAAAGCAATAGAAATAAAAGAGGCTCCCTCGGGAGCCTTTTTTATTTCATCAACTCATGGCGGAGATTAGGAAAGCATAGTGCAGCGATTTCTACCCCCTTCTTTGGATTTGTAGAGTGCTTGATCCGCTTTTTCAATCCAGTTACGGTGGTCGTGAATTTTATCGGTTAATTCTGCTACGCCCAAACTGACAGTGAATTTTATTTCGTGACCTTCGGTGTAGATTGTCAGTTGCTCAATGCTAGCACGTAAGCGCTCAGCAAAAACACAAGCGCCATCACCATTAGTATTCGTAAGAACAATCCCAAACTCCTCGCCCCCATAACGGCCTGCAATATCCAGGTCACGCACTTGCTCTTTAATTGTTCGGCTCACTCCCCTGATCGCTTCATCACCTATAGTGTGGCCATATTTATCGTTGATTTTTTTGAAATGATCTATGTCGAGCATAATAAGGCTGGATGGTTGCTCGTAGCGATCATAACGTTTGAATTCCTGAATCAGACGAAGCTCCCAATAGCCACGATTAAACAATCCGGTAAGGTGATCGGTACGGCTAAGGTTTTGAAGTTGTTTATTCGCTTGTTGCTGTGCGATTTTATTAACCGCCGAATCAGTCACGTCATAAATAACCAAACAGATATGGCCAACGTCACCTTTGGTGTCAACCAAGGGGATAATCGTACTGTTCTGGTACATATGTTCTGCAGTGCCAGTAATCGGTCGATAATGAGGAAAGCGAAACAGAAAAGGGCGCTGCTCCCATGTGGTAAAGGCCGTGTTTTGAAGAATAAAAACAGATTGGGATTTGTGTCTAAACCATTGCTCCGACAACTCCGGGAAAACGGTAAATATACTTTTGTTGAGGACATCTTCAGGGGCTTTGCCGCTGTGGTTTTGCATGAAACTATTCCAGACTTCAATCGTGTAGTCCGGGCTCATCACCACAAGGCCAACATCAATATTCTGCAGGATATCCATTTGCCAATGGACGTCCTTGAACATCTTGCCGAGATCTTCGCTAATTGCCATCGCTTTGGTTCAACCTAATCGAGTAGGTAGTTAAGTTTTTCAGTCAGACCGAAAATCGAATGTTCTGCTACGACTAACAATAAGTCACAATTAATTTTATGGTTCTCAATAGAGTAGTTGATCTCAACTACTAACGCTTGTTTCCACTTCATATTATTGTTTTGTAGCAGATCAGTGATATTGCAGTGTTGCCCCAACAGCATGGGTGGACCAAAGCTGAAGTGGGTATCCAATTGTTCCGCCAAACCTCTCAGGCAAGCGCCATTCAACACATTGGCGGTATCCATAAGTAATTCGTACTGTGCCTGCTCATCGGTTACTCGCTCATATTTCAGCAGCTTGGCAAGATCATCAAAATCTGTTTCGTGAAAAATCAGCATAGCCTCACCGGCAATCCCGCCACCAATGAAACCTTGGCATACACCGTGCACTATGTCATTGCGGCTTTCGCGGTTAAGAGACTGTAGGGCCATAGCGATATCAGTAGGGTTAAGCACGCTCACATGGGGAATTGATAGCACTACAAAAACATCTAACAGGCGAGCCAGATGGGAGCCTGCCTGACCCATAGCAACATTGGTGATTTCCTGAAGGCAGTCGCGCTGATCTTCGGTGAGCAAATAATCTCGCATAGTTCAGATCTTGTTATGGTCAGTCCGAGGGGCATTTAACTGAAGCTTAGCAGCAATCTAAAACTTTGTTGGGAAACATCATGGGATGTGAACCAGGTATTACCTGAGGCTATGGCGGTTAAAGAAGATTGGCAGGAAAAATTCTCAAGTATTTATAAAATAGGGCTTTTTTAGAGCGCTATGTTTGAAATTTAAAGTGTACTACCATGCGGGACACGGGGTACGTTTTGATACCGACTGCACTGAAATGCGTCTTACCAGGTATCTTGTGATAAAGGCGGTTGACGTGGCCGCCCTAGAACAAAAGAGGATGAGGTTAAGATGATTCGAGCTGTTACCAAAAGCGCCCTGACTTTAATGGCGCTATTGCTCTGTTTTACCGGCTGTGACCGTAAAACTCTGGTCGATTTAGGCACTGAGCAAAAAATACTCTATTACGGCAATGGTACAGATGTAACTGGGGTCGATCCCCACGGAACAAATGGAATGCCAGAGGCGCGGATCATTGAGTCTTTGTTTGAAGGGTTGGTTGCCAAAGACCCAAAAACACTTGAAATTGTTCCAGCAGTCGCCGATCGCTGGGAGGTTTCCGGCGATAACATGACCTACATATTTCACATCAGGGAAAATGCGAAATGGTCTAACGGTGACCCGGTAACTGCACACGATTTTGTGAATAGTTGGTTGCGGGGATTAATGCCTGGTCTTGGAAATGAAACTGTTACCGCTCTTTTTGTGTTTAAGAATGCCGAAAAATTTTATCTCGGCGAGATCACTGATCAATCGTTAATTGGTTTTACGGCATTAGATGATCATCATTTAAAAATAGAATTGGAAAATCCAACACCTTACTTTTTACAGCTTCTGGCATATGTTGCTTTATACCCTTTGCATACCGAAAGTATGAAAACATTCGGCGAGCTGGATGACCCAGCAAACCCTTGGTCCAAGGTTGGCAATTTTGTAGGTAATGGTGCATTTAGGTTAAAAGAATGGGTTCCCGGGCGCTCTTTGGTTGTTGAAAAGAATGCCTTTTATTGGGATCGAGATGTGGTTCGTCTCAATGAAATCCACTTTATGCCAATAGAACAGTTGCTAGTTGAGGAGCGAATGTTTAAAGCGCGTCATCTGCATCGCACCGAGTGGATGCCTTACGCAAAAATGCCGGTCTACCGCGAAAAAAAAGATCCTGAGTACAATCACTACCCATATTTTGCCACTTATTATTATGTGTTCAATGTAACCAAGCCGCCGTTTGACGACGTGCGCATCCGTAAAGCCTTAGCTTTTTCCGTGGATAGAAAAACTTTGGTGGAAAGTGTCACTAATGGTGTGCAAAGTGCCACAGGAGCTTTAACACCTCCTAATACCTTAGGTTATACATCAAGAAGTCAAATCGTATTTAATGCAGAAAAAGCCCGTGATTTGCTGGCGGATGCAGGCTATCCCGATGGGAAAAATTTTCCAACCGTTGAGTTGATTTACAATAACTCTGAAGATCATCGGAAAATTGCGGAAGCAGTACAGCAAATGTGGAAGAAACATCTGAATATTAATGTAAGGCTTAAGAATCAGGAGTGGAAAGTCTATTTACATGAAATAAAAAGCTTTAATCACGATATTGCCCGTGCGGCCTGGGTGGGGGACTACGTAGACCCAAATACCTTTTTAGGTATTTTTACTAGCGACAGTGGCGACAACAAAGCTGGCTGGAAAAATAAACAGTATGATGACTTGCTCAGAAAAGCGGCAACAACTATCGATAAAGAAGAACGATTTGAAATTCTCAAGCAAGCGGAAACCATTTTGTTAGACGAGGCGCCACTGATTCCGCTGTATAACTACACAACCAATAATCTTATTTCTACGCAACTCAAAGGTTATCATCAAAATATATTGGATTATTATTCCTACAAACATTTGTATCTTGAACCCGATAACAAGTCAGGCGAGTAGTTTATGTTAGTGTTTATTATTAAACGTTTATTACAAGCGATACCCGTTTTGTTTGTGGTTGCTACAGTCACCTTTTTTATGGTGCGCGCAGCCCCCGGTGGCCCCTTTGATAAAGATCGCTCAATACCACCCGAGGTAATGACACAGCTAAACAAGCGCTATCATTTGGATGACCCGTTGTGGAAGCAATATGTCGACTATATGAGCAATGTGGTGCAAGGCGATTTTGGTCCATCATTTAAATACGCGAGCCATTCAGTAACTGAATTAATTGCTGCTGGATTGCCACCGACGCTTGAGCTCTCATTGTATGCCATTTTATTTGCTCTGGTAGTTGGTTTACCGATTGGAATACTGGCAGCACTAAAACGGAATACATTGCTCGACTACATTCCGATGTCTACCGCGATGATTGGCATTTGTATGCCGACCTTTGTGCTCGGTCCCATTCTATTATTGATATTCGGGATCTGGCTTGGTTGGTTGCCGGTTGCAGGCTGGGGGCAAATATCCGGCGATAAAATTCTTCCTTCTATAACTCTTGGTTCAGTGTATGCGGCTTACATCGCGCGTATCTGTAGGGGCGGCATGCTTGAAATTTTTTCGCAAGATTACATCCGCACAGCTCGTGCAAAAGGTTTGTCAACGATGCGTATTGTAGTGGTACACGCGTTGCGCGGCGGTATAAGCCCTGTAATTTCATTTCTTGGTCCTGCTATCGCCGGTCTTCTGGCGGGGTCTTTTGTTGTTGAATCTATTTTTCAAATTCCCGGGCTGGGTCGCTTTTATGTGATGGCTGCGTTTAATCGAGACTACACAATGATTCTGGGGCTGACGATTTTCTTCGCATTTCTCATAATTCTTTTTAACTTGATTGCCGATATTCTATTGGTGTGGCTGAACCCGAAAATTCGTCAAGAGATTGGGGGAGGAAACTGATTATGTCTCAAGCAACTACTGATTTATCCCTGAAAGATTTTGAACAAGGTACATCGCTAGCGAAAGATGCAGTCGCGCGGTTACGCAATAATAAAATGGCAATGGCAAGTTTGTTTGTGCTGCTGTTTATGATCACAGTTGCGTTGCTAACGCCCTGGATTGCACCTTACTCCTATGAGGAGCAAAAATTGGATCTGGGCGCATCTGCGCCTTCTGCTGAACATTGGTTAGGAACAGACACGCTTGGTCGCGATCAGCTAACGCGCATTATGTACGGCAGTCGTATTTCGTTGATGGTTGGATTTATCGCGACCGCTGTAGCATTGACCATAGGTGTACTTTGGGGTGCAGTCGCGGGCTTTTTAGGCGGTCGTGTTGATGCCGTTATGATGCGTATTGTCGATGCACTTTATGCTTTGCCTTTCACCATTTTTATTATTTTGCTTACGGTAATTTTTGGCAGCAGTATGTTGTTGCTGTTTTTAGCCATCGGTGCAGTTGAGTGGTTAACCATGGCGCGAATTGTTCGCGGGCAAGTATTAACTATCAAGCGACAAGAATTTGTGGAAGCCGCGGTGTCCATGGGGTTATCACCCTGGCGAATTATTTCGCGGCATTTAATTCCGAACGTACTCGGTCCAGTGATCGTCTACACCACACTAACGATACCCAGTGTCATTTTGTTGGAATCGTTTTTAAGCTTTTTAGGCTTGGGAATTCAGCCACCAGCGAGCTCATGGGGTTCGTTAATTTCGGGTGGGGTAGAAACCATGGAAGAATATCCATGGCTGCTTATTTTCCCCGGTCTGGCATTAACAATTACCTTGTTTTCACTCAACTTTCTCGGCGATGGCTTACGCGATGCGCTTGATCCACGAGCATCCAGGGATTAATCATGACCAGCGAAAAACTACTCAGCGTCGAAAATTTGCGTGTGCTATTTAATACCCGTAACGGTCAAACAGTTGCAGTCGAGAACTTAAGCTTTTCACTTGAAGCCGGTAAGGTACTGGGTATTGTGGGCGAATCAGGATCAGGGAAATCGGTCGCCTGTTATGCGCTTATGGGGTTAATTCCTTCACCACCGGGAAAAATTGAATCGGGCCGCGCGTTTTTTCATGGTAAAGATCTATTGCAAATGTCTGAAGCCGAGCTGCGCCACGTGCGCGGGCACAAGATTGCCATGATTTTTCAAGACCCTATGACCTGTTTGAATCCCTATATGCGTATTGCGGATCAATTGACTGAAGTGTTATTGCAACACAAAAAAATGAGCAAAACAGAAGCCCGGGGAAAATCAATTGCGTCACTTATTGAAGTCGGTATCAATGATGCGGCAAAGCGCATTGATGAATATCCGCACCAATTTTCTGGTGGTATGCGCCAACGGGTTATGATCGCCATGGCACTCCTGGCTGAGCCAGAAATACTTATTGCAGATGAACCGACTACCGCGCTTGATGTGACGGTTCAGGCGCAGATTCTTGCGCTGATTAAAAGCCTTCAAAAAAACCGGAACCTGGCTGTGGTTTTTATCACACATGACCTCGGCGTCGCGGTACAAATGGCAGACGATGTGCTGGTAATGGAAAAAGGGAAATTGGTGGAGCAGGGCACAACCGAAACAATATTTAAAAATCCCGCACAGGAATACACGAAGAAATTATTAAGTGCGGTATTAACCACAGCCAAACCCGTTGCCAGCGCAGCCAGGGTTAATGAGCCACCTTTGCTTGATGTGCAACATCTTCAGGTGGGCTATGCATCACACACCGGTTCTATTTTCAATCGCATAAAACAATTTGCGCGCGGCGTAGATGATGTCAGCATTACTATTCGTCGCGGTGAAATTCTTGGGTTAGTAGGAGAATCAGGTTCCGGAAAATCTACACTCGGTAGAAGCATTGTTCGCTTGGTTGATGCGCAGTCGGGTCAGGTGATGTTTAACGGAAAAAACCTGTTGGATTTATCGCCCACCAACCTCAAAGACATGCGCCGCGATATCCAGATGATTTTCCAGGATCCCTACGCGTCGTTAAATCCACGTATGACAGTATTTGATACGCTGGCTGAACCACTTCTGGTCCACGGGCTTGCCACCAAATCCACAGTGCTGGATAAAGTCAACGAGCTAATGGATGACGTGGGTTTGGATCGGCGTTTTATCCGCAAATATCCCCATGAATTTTCCGGTGGCCAACGTCAGCGTATTGCGATTGCACGCGCGATTGCATTAAAACCAAAATTGATAGTCGCAGACGAGCCGGTATCGGCGCTGGATGTCACCATTCGCGCGCAAATATTAGCTTTGCTATTGGAGTTGACGCAAAAACACAATTTGACGATGTTGTTTATTTCACACGATATGTCGGTAGTGCGCTATTTGTGTGATCGCGTAGTCGTGATGCAAAATGGCAAGTTGGTGGAGGAAGGGGAGACTAAGCAATTGTTTTCCGCTCCACAACAGGAATATACGCGGCAACTCTTGGCCGCAATTCCAACCTTGTAAATTAGGGCGAAAAAAATGGGCAGCAATGCCCATTTTTTCACCACATGTCGTTATTGCGGGATGATTTGGTTATAAATCGCCAGATATTCTTTAGCGCTTGCATCCCAGGAAAAATCCTTATTCATTGCATTCAGCTGTAATTTTTTCCACTGGTCTTTTTTCTGAAATAAAGAAATGGCGCGCTGAACGGCAGCAAACAATTCTTCTGCAGTGGCTCCGCTAAACACAAATCCGTTAGCGTCTGCCACTTCGTCTTCCAGCGTCTGCTCACACACCGTATCTCGTAACCCGCCCACAGCATGCACAACAGGCAGAGTGCCGTAACGCAAACTATACAGTTGGTTTAAACCGCAGGGTTCAAAGATGGAAGGCATCAGAAAGATGTCACTGCTCGCCTCAATGCGATGTGCAAAGGATTCGTTATATCCGAGTGTGACCGCCACTTTGGTCGGGTGTTGTTCCGCAATGCTTTTTAGCGCTCTTTCGTAGTGTGGAAACCCGCTCCCCAACACCACCAATTGGCACTTTAACGTTAAAAACTGATTCATTTGTTCAAGAATTAAATCAACACCTTTTTGATCAACCAAGCGACCGACAAATCCGAACAGCGGGATTTCGGCATCAACTGTAAGACCAAGCTCCTCTTGCAATGCCAATTTGTTTTTGATTTTGCTGCCTAACGTGCGGCGATTGTAATTGCAGCTTAGGTGGGGATCTGTTCCCGGGTTCCACTCGTCGGTGTCGATACCATTTAAAATCCCCGCCAGCGAATCTTTTCGGTAACGCATTAATCCATCCAAACCACAGCCAAACTCAGGGCGTTGAATCTCCTGCGCATAGCTGGGGCTGACGGTGGTGATGAAATCTGCAAAAGCCAAACCGCCTTTCATAAAAGACAGTTGCCCGTAAAACTCCAAGCGTTCGTGATGCCAAAATGCAGCCGGTAAATTTAATTCGGCAAATGCTTGATGGGAAAATAAACCACGATAGGCAAGATTATGAATGGTAAACACAGTTGCCGGGCGACTGGGATGCAAAGAAAGCAACGCGGGGATTAACCCCGTTTGCCAATCATTGCAATGCACAATTGTTGGTTGCCAATCCAGATTTACCTGGTTCAACGCAATTAATTCCGCGACCTTCGCAAACACATAAAATCGTTTGTGGTTATCGATCCAGTCATTACCGTCGGGGCCGCAGTAGGGGTTTCCCTCGCGGCCGAAAAACTCGGGGATATCGACTAGCCAAACAATCACTTTTGTTCCCGGTAAACGGGTTTGCTTTAGTGAAATGGAGTAGCCGTCCACTTCTATTTTTGCAACTTCTTTGATTCCAGTGGTTTTGGCTTTTTCCAATACATTGGAATAGGCAGGGAGCAATATTTTTACATCTTGCCCCAGCTTTAACAGCGCGCGTGGCAAGCTTGCTGCTACATCAGCAAGCCCGCCGGTTTTAATTAGCGGATAAACTTCACTGGTTGCAAATAAAATTTTCTGCATGAGTGATCCTTCTTCGTAACAATTAAGCAAGTTTTAAGATAAGTGCACCGAGAGGCGGAAGATTTACTTCCAGTGACTGCTGATGGTTCATCCACGGTACCGGTTGTGAATAAATGGGATTGGAATTGCCCCAATTACTGCCACCATAAAAACTTGAATCGGAATTCAGAACTTCATGATAAGCACCGGCGACCGGCACACCGATACGGTAGCTAGTACGTGTTACCGGCGTGAAATTCATAATAACGATGCTGAAATCGCGATCGCTCTTGCGAATATAACTCACGATGGATTGGGTGCTGTCATGGCAGTCGATCCACTCAAAGCCATCGCCGCGAAAGTTGCGCTGGTAAAGTGACGGCATACTGGTGTAGCAATGGTTTAAATCCTTCACCAATGCATGCATACCTTGGTGTGGTGCGAAGTCGAGTAAATCCCAATCGAGCGTGCGGCTCTGTGCCCATTCGCTCCATTGCGCAAACTCACTGCCCATAAATAATAATTTGGTGCCGGGGTAGGTAAATAAGTAGGTATAAAGCAAACGTAAATTGGCAAATTTTTGCCAATCATCACCGGGCATTTTATTAATCATGCTGCCTTTGCCGTGCACGACTTCATCGTGTGAAAACGGCAACATAAAGTTTTCGGTAAAGGCGTACATCATGCCAAAGGTTAATTGGTTGTGATGATACTGGCGATGTATGGGATCCTTGCTGATGTAATCCAGGGTGTCGTGCATCCAACCCATATTCCATTTCATTGAGAAGCCCAAACCACCAACCCAGGTAGGACGAGTGACTTGTGGCCAGGCAGTTGACTCCTCTGCAATCACTAAAGCGCCGGGGTGTTGCCCGTGACACACTTCATTCAATTTTTGCAAAAAAGTCATCGCTTCAAGATTTTCATTACCACCATGAATATTGGGTATCCATTCACCCGGCTCGCGTGAATAGTCGAGATGCAGCATGGAGGCCACAGCATCAACACGTAAACCATCAAGGTGATATTCCTTCAACCAGAAAAGCGCGTTGGCTAATAAAAAATTGCGTACTTCGTTGCGTCCATAGTTGTAAATCAATGTACCCCAATCGCGATGTTCACCCAAGCGCGGATCTTCATGCTCATAAAGCGCTGAGCCATCAAAGCGGGCGAGGGCGTGCGCGTCTTTCGGAAAATGCGCTGGAACCCAGTCGAGAATGATCCCGATGCTGTGGCGATGAAGGTAATCGACAAAGTAGCGGAAATCATCCGGCGTACCAAAGCGACTGGTAGGCGCGTAATAGCCGGTGGTTTGATAGCCCCAGGAATCATCCAGCGGATGTTCGCTAACGGGCATGATTTCGATATGGGTAAATCCAAGCGGCTTTATATAGTCGACGACTTGGTGGGCGAGCTCGCGATAATTCATAAACTCGCCGACCCAGCCACGGCGCCAGGAGCCGAGATGCATTTCATATACCGAGAGCGGGGACGACTGCCAATCCCAGTGGGCACGTTTATTCAGCCAGTCGCCATCTTGCCATTCGTAATCAGATGGGGCCTTTACGATTGAGCCTGTCAGTGGACGAAGTTCAAACGCCTGACCATAAGGGTCAGTTTTAAGGAAGACCGCACCGGTTGCACGGTTGCGGATTTCAAATTTGTACAAGGCACCCGCTTTTACGCCTGGGATAAATACTTCCCACAAGCCGCTACCGCCGCGAACACGCATGGGGTGGTGGCGGCCATCCCAATCGTTAAAGTCACCGACAATACTGATGCGTTCGGCATTAGGTGCCCAAGTCGCGAAGAGCACACCTTCAATACCATCAACTGTGCGCGGGTGCGCACCCAAATGTTGATAAATGTTCCAATGTTGCCCCTCGGCAAACAGATGCATGTCGATATCGCCCAGTTGTGGTGCAAAGGTATAGGGGTCGAATTCGGTGTGCATCACATTATGGCGGTCGTACCACTGCACCAAATAATGCTGAGGTAGCATTTTTGCTAACCCAAACCATTCAAAAAAATCAGTGCCTTCAATCCGTTTTAGGGCGTGATGTTGCTCGTTGATGAGCAATGTGGCCGTGCGGGCACCCGGCAAATAAACACGCACAAGGGTATCGGCGGCTGCGGTCGCGTTAGCACCGAGAGGATGGCGCCCTAGCACTTCAAATGGGTCGTGGTGAGTAGCGGTTACGATGCGCAACATCTCGTGAGATAAGGGTTTGTCCTGCTTCACATTCAACATTCAATCGATTCCTAAGTGATTATTTTGGCGCGCGATTCCGCATAAAAGAGGATAATGCACCCTTTTGGGTTACATAAAAACGTAATATCGCTGAGCTCTACTAGCTTAGCGAGTATCTGTTACTTTTGTTGCACCATTTTTTTGCAAAATTTGATTTCAATTAAAGACATTTGCAGATTCAATGCCAAACTTGTAACTACACTTGGTTTTGCATCTAAAACGAGCAAGTGTGTCGCTGCAAATGCACCATAAAAAATTTTGTGTTTCGCAACGGGTTGAAGAGAATCAATTTATTGGCATTGATATTGCTCTCACTCCAAGCATAAACAGTCACACAAAATTCATCGTTCAGACACAATAGCCATAAGGAATACGTATTAATGAGTACACCATCATCCGGGCGTTTTGTTAGCCGTCTTACGCGAGAAACTTTGGCAATAATTCTTGCAGGCGGCCGTGGTTCTCGGCTTCATCAACTAACAGACTGGCGCGCAAAACCTGCAGTACATTTCGGTGGCAAATTCCGCATTATCGATTTCCCTCTCTCTAACTGCGTTAACTCCGGCATTCGTCGAATCAGCGTACTCACCCAATACAAATCACACTCGCTAGATCGCCATGTGCAACGCGGCTGGGGATTCTTGGGTGGTGAGCTCGGCGAGTTCGTCGAATTGTTACCCGCACAACAGCGTTTGAGTGAATCCTGGTATGCCGGTACCGCCGATGCGGTGCTGCAAAATATCGATATTATTCGTCGCCACAATCCCGAGTATGTATTAATTCTCGCGGGCGACCATGTTTATAAAATGGACTACGGCACCATGATCGCCGCGCACGTTGAGCGCGGTGCAGATATTACTGTCGGCTGTATCGAGGTTCCCGTGGAAATCGCGAGCGGTTTCGGTGTAATGGATATGGATAAAGATTACCGAATCGTAAAATTTACAGAGAAACCTGCAAAGCCCGAAACAATGCCCGGCAAGCCCGACAAAGCGTTAGCATCCATGGGCATTTATGTGTTCAGTACCAAGGTGCTGTTTCGCGAGCTGCTAAAAGATCGTGAAAATCCAAATTCCTCACACGATTTTGGCAAAGATATTATTCCTTCAATGATCAAATCCCATCGTGTCACTGCATTCCCATTCCAGGATCCGGTCTCTGGTGGCGATGCTTATTGGCGCGATGTCGGAACTGTCGATTCACTCTGGGAAGCCAACCTTGAATTAACAGGCATTACACCTGAATTGGATTTATACGACGCCGCCTGGCCAATTTGGACTTATCAGGAGCAAGTGGCTCCGGCAAAATTTGTATTTAATGATGAAGGTCGTCGCGGTTACGCGGTGGACTCATTGATCGCAGGTGGCTGCATTATTTCTGGCTCGGCAATAAAGCATTCCCTGTTATTCCCCCGAGTGCGAGTGCACTCCTATTGCGAAATTGAAGACTCAGTTTTATTTCCGAGTGTGGAAGTAGGGCGCCGCTGCAAAATTCGCAAAGCACTGATTGATCGCCGCTGTAAAATTCCCGAGGGCACCGTCATTGGTTATGATTTGGAAGCGGATAAAAAACGTTTCCATGTATCACCCAAAGGTGTAGTGCTGGTTACTCCCGACATGTTAGGACAGGATGAAATCAATGGCTAATAATGGCAAAACGAAGGTCGTTTTTCTCTGGCATATGCATCAGCCCGACTATCGCGACATTATGACGGGCGAATATTATTTTCCCTGGACTTATCTTCACGCCATTAAAGATTACGTGGATATGGCTGCGCACATAGAGGCGCAGCCAGCGGCAAAAGCCGTAGTGAACTTTGCGCCGATTTTGTTGGAGCAATTAGATGATTATGCGCAGCAAATTGCTGCGCATTTAAAAGACCAAAGTAAAAAAATTAAAGACGCCGTGCTGTCGTCGCTGGTTGAGCCTGTTTTGCCTGCACCAGGCACCATGGCATTTACCGATCTCGCCAAAAAATATTTGCGCGCAAATCGCGAGCGCATGATCGAACGGTTTCCTGCGTATCATGAACTCGCCAATGTCGTTGGGACATTTGACGAAAAACCGTTTATCAGTCGCTACCTGAACGAACAGTTTTTAATTGATCTTGGGGTTTGGTATCACATCAGTTGGCTGGCGGAAATTCCGCGTCGCGCCGATGAACGCATTCAACGCCTGCAACAAAAAGAACGCAACTATTCGCTGGAAGATCGCCGCGAATTATTGGGGATCATCGGTGAGTTGATTGCTTCGATTGGTCCGCGTTATCGCAAACTTTCCGAGTCTGGTCAAATTGAATTGTGCATGAGCCCTTATGCACATCCGATTATACCGTTACTGATCGATTTAAATAGCGCGAAAGAAGCAATGCCAGATGTTAGCTTGCCTAATGCCACTTTTTACCCGGATGGCCGCAATCGTGCGAAATGGCATTTGAATGAAGGGTTTAAAACATTCGAACAATATTTTGGTATGCGTCCACGTGGCTGCTGGGCATCGGAAGGCTCACTGAGCGATGAGACATTAAAATTATTGCACGAGGCGAAATTTGACTGGGCGGCAACTGGTGACTCGGTATTGCACAACAGCTTGCGGGCACCGGAAAATAGAGCTGTCGCCGAGCAAATCCGAAGCGAGAGTCAGTCACTTCATCGCGCTTATGAATTTGCCAATGTAAAAATTAATACATTTTTCCGTGATGATGGATTGTCAGATTTGATTGGGTTCAAATACGCCACATGGCACTCCGATGACGCGGTCGGCGATTTAGTTAATCACATGGTGCACATTGCGAATGCCAGTAAAGATTCAAAAAATACGGTTATTTCGGTGATCATGGACGGTGAAAATGCGTGGGAATATTTCCCTGAAAATGCGTATCACTTTTTACATACCCTCTATGAGCGTTTAACGACTCACCCACAGCTTGAGCTTGCAACCTATAGCGAAGTACTTGATCAACAAAACCCTGTTCCTGTTGCTATGCCACATCTTGTGGCCGGTAGCTGGGTCTACGGCAGTTTTTCCACTTGGATTGGCGACAAAGATAAAAACCGCGGTTGGGATATGCTTTGCGACGCCAAGCAGCAAGTGGATCACGCACTCAGCAAACGCAGTTTTTCTCCCGCACAGCTAGCGCAAATCGAAAAACAGTTGGCGCTTTGTGAAGGGTCAGATTGGTTCTGGTGGTTCGGCGACTACAATCCATCACAAAGTGTTAGTGATTTTGAATATCTCTTTCGCCGCCACTTAATGAATTTGTATTCACTAATCGAACAACCAGCTCCCGCTTATTTACATCAAGTTATTAGTGTCGGTGGTGGCGATCCCGCAACCGGTGGCGTGATGCGTCAAGGTCATGCAAATTAGTAATTCCTGTAATATTATTAAAAAAGTAGCAGTAGTTTTTTATGACTTATGAAAGGGAAGGGTATTAATGGCAGACAAATCACCACTTTTTCAACGACGCACGGCTGGTGTTTTGTTGCATCCAACTTCATTACCTTGCTCTGAAAGTTGTTGGGGTGAAAATAGTAAAAAAGCATTCGGCACTTTAGGAAAAGACGCCTATCATTTTATAGATCTTATTGCACAAGCTGGGCTGACAATTTGGCAAATGCTGCCGACTGGCCCAACTCAGGCAGATATGTCGCCTTATCAATCTATTTCGGCGCATGCAGGCAATCCAGACTTGATCAGTCTTGATTCGCTGTTGGAAAAAAGCTGGATAACAGCGGCAGATGTGCAACTAGTTGGTGAGAAATCGCTGTGCCATGCACGGCAACAGGGCGCGCTCTCTTTCTACCGGTATATCGAGAGCGGCGAGGGCGCTAGTACTCGCGAACAATTTCAGACTTTTTGTTCACAACAGCATTATTGGTTAGATGATTTTGCACTGTTCACTGCATTGCGCGCGGAATTTAACAACGCATCCTGGAATGCATGGCCAACTGATTTACGCAAACGCGACACCGAAGCACTGGAGAAAATCCGCGTTCAACTAAAGCCGGCGATTGACGCTGTATTGTTCGAACAGTTTGCTTTTTTCACCCAGTGGCAGGCGCTTAAAACTTATGCCAACCAAAAGCGAATTAGTTTGTTCGGCGACATGCCGATTTTTGTAGGACACGACAGTGCCGACGTGTGGGCACAGCAACATTATTTCCAATTGGACGAAGACGGCAATCCGTTTACGGTTGCGGGAGTTCCACCGGATTATTTTTCTGAGACAGGGCAGCATTGGGGTAATCCTCATTACGCGTGGGATCTAATGGCAGCGGATGGATTTCAGTGGTGGTTGTCGCGCCTACGCACGCAGTTGCAATTATTTGATTTGATCCGCATCGATCACTTTCGTGGTTTTGAAGCCTATTGGGAAATTCCTGGCAAGAGTCACGATGCGCGTTTGGGCAAATGGGTCAAGGCACCCGGCGAAGCATTTTTAAAAGCCTGCTTCGAAGCTTATCCGGGGCTACCATTGGTAGCGGAAAATCTCGGCGTAATTACCGATGAAGTGGAAGCACTGCGAAACCAGTTTGAATTGCCGGGAATGTTGGTGCTGCAATTTGCGTTTGATGGCAATACCAACAACCCCCATCTGCCGCACAATCACACTCGTAGTGACGTGATTTATAGTGGCACTCACGATAACGATACAACGGTTGGCTGGTACAACACTTTGCCCGAAGCGAATCGCCAACAGGTCAAGCAATATTGTTTTAACTCGGCCGATGAAATGCCTTGGTTGCTAATTGAAGCGGCGCTGGCATCGGTAGGGCGCATGGCAATTATTCCCATGCAAGATTTTTTGGAACTGGATGGAGGGCACAGGATGAACATGCCCGGTACAACGGATAAAAATTGGGTGTGGACGTTTTCGTGGGATCAGGTTGACCCCACACTTGCTGAACGTATTCGGCAGTTGTTAACAGCCTATAACCGCTTGAGCTAGTTGCGCTGTAAGCCAATGGTTATAGAACATTAATCACTCAACTTTATGTAGGAACCCCTATGGAACATAGATGCAGCGCACGCTATACAGCCGATATTAAAATCCTGATCTATCGATATGACATTCCGGTAGCCATAGGCCGCATCAAAAATGGCACTCGTTATGGGCTTTTTATCGAGTCAGATTTAACCGCTGTAAAGCCGTTGCAACAGTTAGGCATCGAGATACTGGTATATCGCAGTGCACAGAAATTGCAGCGTTATCGCTTTGACTCGATTGTTATGCACACTACAGACCATGGATTTGGCGTCGAGCTGGATGCGTTAAGTGAAGAAGCTGGCAACCAATTGACTGAAATGCTGCGCGCATCACCAGAAACCCCACAGGAAAGTGAATTGTTTGATATGGTCGCCAATGCCTAAATCGTTGTGATTTATGGATGTTGGTGTTGAATACCTTAATTCCGAGGAGTAGCCAGCTGAGCTGCGATAGTACGTAATTGCGCATAATGTATATTATGTTAAATTGAATGTTATCGACAAATCAATAAGTTAACTCAAGCATGGTCTACTCTTCGCTCTCGC